>SVEB01000029.1 GCA_015057635.1 Lachnospiraceae bacterium
TCACACAGTTCTATTTGGACGCTAGTCCAAATTTTATTCTCAACGAATATCAAGGTTGTTTCACTGTTCAGTTATCAATGTGAGCACTTGATGTTTCAAGTGTTTGCTGTCTCAATCAGTCAGCTCATTCATTCTACCATCATAGAAAAGATAAGTCAAGCACATTTTTCACATTTTTTTTAAAATTGTATTATTCCTTTCAATCCAACAATTCCTTTCCAAACTCCCCTTGTTCTATCATCTTATCCTATAATATCCTGTCCCTGCTGCCATCCCATCCTCATCTCCCATCCACCATATAAACTTCTCATTCTGTATATTCTTTATCCCTATTCCCCATTTTTCTTATTCTTCCTACTTACTTACTTACTTACTTACTTACTTACTTACTTACTTACTTACTTACACCATCTGCTGATTCCCCCAACGATTCATCCTCATGCATTCGTTAATTTACCTGTTTGTCTATCATTCTATTTCTTATCTCATTTGTTAGTTCACCTGTTGTGTAATGTATCTCCTTCACTCTGATATTTCCCCATCCCGCTCAGTGAATCACCAGTCAGAATAAGACAACCAAACAAAGACGCTGCGTAGCGTGGCGCATTTTGTTTTCCAAAATGTCCGGCTCATGACGAACAAAAGATTGCCCTTTCTTTGAATAGCAGACTCTGATTTCCTATCTGATAGTCGAAGAAAGCAGCAATCCTTTGTCCGCCCATGCGTCCGAACATTTGAAAAACAAAATGCTCCCCCCCATGCAGCGTCTTTGTCTGGCTGTCGCTTCCCTACTATCGCTTCTGCTTCACCACGATATCCTTGGTAACTACCTTTACTTTGCCGTAGGAGTAAGTGAACTTAATGGTGATCGTTGCCTTTCCAAGCGCCTTTGGCGTAATCACACCATCTTTAGAAACAACCGCAATACTCTCACCCTCAGAGGAATACTCAATCGTAACTCCGCCTGCTGCCACAGAGGATGTTGGATCATTTAAATTCTCTACCTGGACAATACTCTACGGAAGCTGAATCGCAAGCTGTCTTGTTCTTCCACTCCCCCTTCCAGGGAAAGCACGGAATAATCAAGTCCACCCCATGTCTGCCATGGCATGCTCTTCATAACTAAGCCTGAAGGCTTGTCCGTAACAATTACTTAAGTACGGCTATTTGCAACTGTAATCTCTGCCTTTCCATCCTCTGTCACACAATAACTGTAACCTTTATAAATGCTATAGAGCTTCCCAGTCTTCTCATTATATTCATATACATAAATACTGCCACCCGGCTTTACCCAAATTGAGGTACTGATAACCTTTGCCGGAATGCCGTTGGTTCTGTCGCTTGTAATCGTAAGAACGATTTCATCCGTATTATTGGTATCCTGTGCGATCAGATTTCTAATTTCCGAAGCATCCTGTAATAGCTCTTTGTTCCATCCCAAGATACGGATACGTATTTTCAAATGTAAGATTTTCTGCTGAAAATCCGATCGCACTCTGTTTCACATAAGTTGCCGGAAGTCATATCGCCGCCTTCTGGAGACTCTACCGGATCCTAAAAGGAAATGGTTACGAGTTCACGCTCCTCACCAATCAGTGAAATATATGGAGAGGATAGGGTTAAATGTTCCGTATAGGTCCCTTCCTTCACTAAGGTGACAACTCACTCTTCATTATTGGCTGGAACTGAATCCACTGCATCCTGTACATTAGAATATAAAAGGACTCCTTCCATGTCTTCAGACTCTGCCCCCTATTTACCTGTATAAGAAGCATCTACGATCTTATCATAGTTGGTCAGATACACAAATTTGAATGGCTTTCTTGTAACAGTTCCATCCTAGCCTGTAAAATACAGCTTCACATCATTTCTGCTTTCCAAATGATCTGCTACAAGTAAGAAGGCTCCTCCCTGCTGTACGGTACCGTTTACTGAACTTCTCCATTTACCTCAAAATTGATTGTTCCTGCCTGATCCACGATTCCCGTCACTGGTGCTAATGGCATATATACGGTATTACTGGATTTTTCGGTAATCACGATATTCGCCATATTCCCTTTCCATCTGCCTTCGGCCCATTTCACAAAAATAGAAGAGCGATCGTCTGAACCCGTCACTTCCTCAATCTCTGCTGCTACCGGAAGAGTACCGATCACTTCATAGCAGGATGTCTGGCCATAGAGAATGGTTCCATCTTCTGCCTCACACTTAAGATTGGTAATCACAGCGGATACCTTGAAGAATGCAAGACCGAATCGTACTTCCGTATTGATATCCCCGATCAGTTCTATCTTTGTATACATAATGGTAATTTCAGCATTTGTACCTTTTACAGTGACGGTTGAATACCACCCGCTCGCTTTCTTCGTTATTTGCACATGGATTACATCCCCAACTTCATAAGCCTGGTCAATGCTTCTTGCTGCCGGTTTTATCGGACTTGTCGCCTTATTATATACATTACGTACTCTTAAGTCACCTCTTACACCCACAATTGCAAAGGTAGTTTTCATTGTACATATGAACACCATGTGCACTTCCATTCCAGTATGGGCTTTTAGAACCTGTCCCGGTTCCGATTGTAGCAATCCCATTATCGATTGTATGAGTCGAGCTGATCGGGAAACTGCCTGTAAAAAATTCAAGGATGGTTCCTGTCTCAAAACAGATATCGAAACGCCCCTGCACTCCCGGTACCACATATAGCTCCGTATCTTGCAGTTTAATTTCATAAGTCGATGGCTGTGTCACCTAATCCTTAAACGTAACAAGTATCGTTCCATCTGCTGTCACTTCTGCAGATCCCACCACATCAGTGCTTTCACTGCTTAACATGGCATCCTTTAATGTACGTGTATCCAGGTCAAGGCTGATAAGTGCTTCATCGCTTTTCGCATAGTACACGCTCCCCTTCTTGAGAAAAATATTTGCTTTGCCTTCTTCGCTTTCTTCTCCTATCATCTTTACTTCCGTACTATTTACATTAAGGGTAAATGACCTCTGCTTCCATCCGGACTCTTCCATAGAATCATCTAACGGTTCTACAATAATGGCCGGAATATAATAGGTGGATGTAAGCCAGATTGTGACATACTACTCTTTCATGTCTTCTGACGCAGTAAATCAAACGAAAACATTTTGCCTGACTTCTCATAACATTCATAGATCAATTTTTCCGAAAATACCGGAAGTTCTTCTACGGTTCCGTCCACAGCATCAACCGTAAAATTTTATCCTGCTGTGTCATATGCCCAATACCCGATTTTAATGCGGCTGTCTCTGGATAATTTCAGGGTAATGGACGTTCCATTAGAATACTGAGGCCCATGGCTATTTTGTTTCACATCACCATAGACCACCAATAGACCGTATGTTCTATTTTGCTCAGGCCTAAATCACTACTATTAATAAAATCATAGTAGTACGTAACATTTTCTTCTGCATTTGAAACAATTGCTGTGTCCTGCATTTTATCATCTGTGAGTATGGTGTTAGCGGCGGCTGACACCGTGTTTATCGGCGTATGTACAAGACTCACTGCCAGCAACAGGGCAATCATCTGTCTTGTTCTTTCCTTTCTCCGGCAAAACGTATTACCTAAAAATATTCCGTTTTTATACCATTTGGTCTATTCGTATTATGAATAAAAAAGCAGCAGACAGCACTTTTTCCTTATACATGCTGTCTACTGTTAAATCCTCTTCCTACTGACCTGCCTGTTACTTATCCCATGCAGGATCTTTTACTTTCGATATCTATATTGAAAGATCGCATCCGTTATCTCAAAATATTCTTTCTCATCAATATCAAGCACCTCTATTCTACTGACTTCTTTTAAAAATGGATGTTTTCCTATTCTTCTGTTTTCTTTGACGATGCTTTCCCTTTTGTATAGGTAAAACCGCTTATCTTCTCGTATACTGCATCCATATCCTGTGTCCTTGGTATACAGTCTGGGGAATACTTAAGCGGCCGGCTCTCTTTCCACAAAAAATACTGTACACGCTTCACTACAAATGTGCCTGCTTGCTAGAATTCGTGGGATAATGTTCATTATTAAGATCCGTTCCTTCTCTCAGCTCTTCCGTAATCAAAAAGCCATTCAAAATATTTAGCAAAATCTTCGTATTTATTAAACTTTCTATTATCCTTTTATGCTGTGGTTTCCGAACTTCCCTTCATTGCAATAGCTACCATCACGTAATGTGCAGTCCAAAACCTAAATCACACCGATCCCTCTTCCTCTTTTCCACTCTTTCTCTCGTTTATTCGGTTTGGACTTGCCTTTCTCATTATCAGGACAACAAAAAAAAGACTACCTTTTAGCAGTCTTCTAAGTTTTGTATCTATCAAAACTTCACTTGAAATAAAAATCCGTACAAACTTCTTGGTTAAGCCCTCGACCTATTAGTAACAATCAGCTGCATGTGTTACCACACTTCCACCTTTGTCCTATCAACCTCGTCGTCTTCAAGGGGTCTTACTAGCTTATGCTATGGGATATCTTATCTTGAGGGGGGCTTCA
>SVEB01000030.1 GCA_015057635.1 Lachnospiraceae bacterium
ACTTTTTATTTCCGGCAAATTAAGATGCATCTGCTATGCTGTTTTCGGGATTCTGGCAATACTATAGCTGGAATGCACAGACGAAAGATACCAGTTTGAAAATACTCTGACTTTTCAATTGGCATAGGAAAACAAAGCGGACTGTGCTATAATGAAAAGAATCAATAAACAGGGGGAAACTGCGCAAATGTACACAATTTTAGTATGTGATGATGATAAAGATATTGTAGATGCCATTCAGATCTATCTGACTGCGGAAGGCTATCAGATTCTGAAGGCGTATAACGGGCGGGAAGCGCTGGAATTAATCCAGGAAAACGAGGTCCATCTGGCCCTTTTGGACATTATGATGCCCGAGATGGACGGAATCCGTGCCACGATGAAACTGCGTGAAAGCAACAATATCCTTCCCATCATATTCTTGTCCGCCAAGTCCGAGGATAGCGACAAAGTGCTTGGCCTTAATATCGGTGCGGATGACTATATAACAAAACCATTTAACCCGCTTGAGCTGGTAGCTCGTGTAAAATCCACGCTGCGCCGCTATACAATGCTTGGCAGCATCACTGCCGAAAAGAAGAATATCTTCTCTTCCGGCGGGCTTGTAATCAACGATGATTCCAAGGAAGTGACTGTAGACGGAGAGCCGATCAAGCTTACTCCAATCGAATATAACTTATTAAAACTATTAGTGAAGAATAAAGGCCGTGTCTTCTCCATTTCCGAGATCTATGAGCAGATTTGGAATGAGCCTTCTTATGGGGCGGATAATATTGTAGCGGTCCATATCCGTCATATCCGCGAAAAGATTGAAATCAATCCCAAAGAGCCAAAATATCTGAAGGTTGCGTGGGGCATCGGTTATAAGGTGGAAAAATATGATTAAGAAATTAAAGAACTCTCTTCTGTTCCGGACAATCTTAGTGCTCCTGTGCTTTGTATGTGGCGGCTTTATGTTTTACGGAGGGTTTAAGGTTCTCCGCTACTTAGACAACTACTATCCGGGTACCGTCTCCTACGATGAGACCTATGACTATGAGTCCCTATTTCTAAAATACGTGGAACGTACGTCTGTCTATGTGAAATACCGGGAAGCCGGATACCAGTCTGATCCCGGAAGTATCTATTCTACTTCTGACTTATCCTCTATTTTAAACGGATCTGCTCAGGGAAATTTAAAGCCAAATGGCAGCGTATATGAGACAACGCAGGAAGACTTTGAATACTACAACCGTCTTTTAAATAAAGAATGTGAGAACTTTTTCTACTATGTAAAGAATACCGTGACCGGTGCGACTTACTATTCTCCGCAGTTTGTGAATCTTCTTCATCTGGAAAATGCTTCGGATTCAGAAAAGAATAACGCAATCGAGGAATACTTAAGCGGAATCAGTTCGTTCCGTTCCTATTTTCACTTAAATACACGAAATGCCCGCTATATTACAAATGTAAATAAAAGCGGTTTTTCAGACGTTATGACTATCGATAATATTGACTGGATCATCAACTTTCTGACCGGAACTGTCAGCATGGCAGAAGCAAGCCATATCGGGCTTACCGTAGATATTGGATCAGATAACGATAATGACTATGTTCTGTATGCCTTCTACAATCAGGATTACAGCTCAAAAGGAGCGGAATTCACCACGATCCGCAATAAATTCAATGCCCTTAGGAACGCCTACGATTCCAGTAAACTCTATACCCCATTCTGCCTACTGATCTGTATGCTCTGCCTGCTTTTTCTTACGATCACGATTGGGCATACGAATGGAAAAGAGGGTATCACGCTAAACGGATTTGACCATATCTATACGGAGATTTTCCTATTCGTATTCGCGGCTGCCGCATTCCTTGTACTGGTTGGCATATCATTTCTATTTAATACCTTTTATTTTACGGAAACGATTTTGCTTATGCTTCTTTACTCCATTTATTTTCTGATGGGCATTATCTTTTATATCAGCCTTGTAAGAAGAATAAAAGCACATATCTTTTGGAAGGAATCTCTGACCTGTCGTCTGTTTTTGCATATCCGGACTCGCTCCAAACAAAGCAGTTTCGCTATTAAAAAGACACTAAACGGATTTTTCTCCAATACACATGCCTCGGCCCGCGTTCTGATTGTCTTATCGATCTTTGCGCTTGTTCAGGCAGCTGCTTATCTGTTGCTTCATGATTACCCGGTTCTTTATGTCATCGTAGTGGCCACGAATTACCTTTCCCTTGCATTCTATTTTTTCAAAGTATTCGCGGATTTTAATCGGATTACCATTGAGACAAAAAAAATCGCAGGTGGAAACTACTCCGCTGATATTGACACCGTAGATATGCATGAACCGACCAAATCACTGGCAGACGACATCAACAATATCAGCAAAGGTCTTTCTGCTGCAGTAGAAGAAAAACTAAAAAGCGAGCGGCTTAAAACCGAACTGATCACCAATGTATCTCATGATATTAAGACTCCTCTTACCTCTATTATCAATTATGTGGACTTACTGCAGAAAGAGAATCTGAACGGCGATACCGCAAAAGGATATTTAAAAATACTGACTGAGAAGTCATGGAGGCTTAAGACACTGATTGAAGACCTTGTGGAGGCATCCAAAGCATCCAGCGGTACCATCAGCCTGCAGCTTCAGAAACTTAATATTATTGAGCTCACCAAACAAGCACTTGGAGAGTTTGAGGATCGTTTTGTCTCCAATGACTTGGATCCGATCTTTTATTCTGAATTTGAGAATCTCTCTATCCTTGCCGATGGCAGAAGTACCTATCGCATTATTGAGAATATTTTCTCTAATGTGTATAAATATGCCCTTCATGGTACAAGGGTCTATATGGATGTCACAAAAGAAGGGGGCTTTGCCTGCATCTTAGTAAAGAATATCTCAGCCGGAAAACTGAATATCACAGGAGATGAACTGATGGAACGATTCGTTCGAGGAGATTTATCCCGTAATACCGAAGGAAGCGGCCTTGGGCTTTCCATCGCCAAAAGCCTTGCCACCCTTCAGAATGGAAGTTTCGATATTATTTTAGACGGAGATCTATTTAAAGCCGTCGTGAAACTGCCGCTTTATCAGACAGTTTCCTAGAATGGACAAAACAAAAAGGGGGCTGACCCACTAAAAAGTGGCGGCCCCCTTTTTGTTTCTTGCTTTCCAATCCTGCTTCTTGCTCCTGTTTATAAAGGGAAAGCTTACGTATATAAATCACATATTGCTAAATTAGTGAATTTTCAGACTGCAAATCTTAAATTTCTTATTTCTGTTTTCTGATGCGTAAGCTTCGGCTTATCTTTATATGGGATGGAGCTTAGCCGTTGATAGAGAATGTCTTACGTTTGGGTCGGGTTTAAAATGGCGCATCCATCTTGCTTAGACTTGAATTATGATAGCGCTTGTCAAATGATACGTCCTCACCAAACCAGGATGGAATATTGAAATTCTTTGCAGCCTCTTCATCCGGGAACTCTACTTCTACAAATACGAGCCCCTCTAGCTGTTCATGGAACATATCAAGCTCTGCTTTTAAACCATTCTCTAATGGAATGATGTAGCGTGTCTTGCTGATAATATGATCATCTGTCTTTTTCTTCAGATGCTCATAGGATTCCTTCGTAAGAGGTACCTCAACTTCATGACTCTGGATGGCAACCTCACTGTTGGCGATCCCCTTCTTGGATTTATAGGTTAAGATATAATCATCGTTACTCTTTCGGATTCGTACGACCGGACCGGTACATAAATACCCCTGCTCAATCTCTTTCTTCTTATACTGCTCTAAATTCTCCGGCAGAACACTTACTTTAAACTTACGTTCAATTTCCATTTCCTTTTCTCCTGTCTTTCCCTGCTTTCTTCTAATACTGGGAAAATTTCTATTGTATACCACTGCTTATTTGGCAGATACTATTCGCAAAAGAACAATCTGGCATTCATGATCGAATGCTTATTTCCCCTCATTTTACAAAACCAATAAGGAGGTACTTATGAAAAAAAATTTTGCCACAGATTTTTGTCTCTGTGGTTTAACCGGCTGGTGCCTGGAATGTTTTTGGACCGGACTTGGTTCGATCATCAAACACACGGATAAAGAATTGCCTTGCCGTACCTCTGTATGGATGTTCCCAATTTACGGCATGGCGGCATGTCTCAGGCCTATCTACCAAGCCTTGAAAAATCGATGTGTTGCCATCCGGGGCTTTGTGTATACCCTTTGCATTTTCTTAGCCGAATTCATAACAGGTACCCTCCTAAAAAAACACAAAGCCTGTCCTTGGGATTACAGCAAGGCAAAACTTAATATAAAAGGTGTTATCCGCCTGGATTATGCACCTGCCTGGTTTCTTGCAGGGCTGCTCTTTGAAAAGATTATCTTCCGCAAAACAGACTTTTAGAAATTCATCCCATTCCAACCCCATTGACTTACTTCTTCGTATTTTACGTAAATCTTATCACCTGGAATCATAAGTACTTCTTTATATATATTGCAGATGGCTGCAGTCAGCTTATCATAGGCTGCGTCATCTGCTTTACCAAATATCTTCACTTCCACAAATGCAATTTTTTCGGATGCCTGCCCCTTAAAATAAAGAGAATATTCATCTTCAAATCCTACCATCAGCCATGCTTCGCTTTTTCCCGGAATCAGCTCGATTGCTTCTCCTAATCTGCTCTTAATGGTTTCTTCCTGCTCTTTTGAAATCTTTACGGTTGTCTTTGTATTAATAAATGGCATATGCTTTTTCTGCAGCTAAAAAGCTGCTCTCCTTTCTTACCTTCAATACTTGTTATATTATAGCAGAACATACCACTTTCCGGCAACGGAAGCTGTCCTATTAATTTCTTTACATTTTTCTGATATATGCTATCATTATTACAGATTATCCAAAAAAATATAAAAAAAGTAGGTGCTATATGCTTAAATCCGTTATCTTCGACATGGATGGAGTTCTGGTAGACAGTGAACCGCTTCATGCAAAAGCCGGTTATCTGGCAATGAAGAACCTAGGCGTTACCATACCCGAACAATACTGCTATGACTTTATCGGAAATACCACGAAATATATGGCGGAACAGATGATCAAAGACTTCCATCTTTCCCTAAGCGTCGAACAGATCTTAGCTGCCAACACTGCTGCCAAGGAAAGCCTCATTCAAACAGAAGGCTATCCGCCTATTCCTTATGTGAAGGAGTTTATCATGGACCTCTATGAACACGGTGTTACTCTGGCAGTTGCCTCTTCCTCTCCTATGGATGCCATCAAACGAAATCTAGATACCCTTGGCCTGAAACCATATTTTTCTCACCTTATTTCAGGAATGGATATTCCACACTCAAAGCCTGCTCCCGATATCTTTCTTCTTGCCCTGCAAAAACTCGGCGTAAACGCAAATGAATGTCTTGTAGTCGAAGATTCCGATAACGGCGTAAATGCGGCCTATGCAGCAAAAATCCCATGCATTGGTTTTTTAAATAAGAATTCCGGAAAACAGAGTCTTAATAAGGCACAGATTCTGGTCGAAGGCTTCGATGAGATTCGCTATGACTTTGCATCGGACGTGCTAAAGCGCTATAATGGGGAACCTTTGACGATGGCTGACACAAGCCGTCTTATCATACGTGAATTATCGCTCGAAGACATTCCTGCTCTTCATGCCATTTATGAAGAAAAAGGCATGCGAAAATTTACCAATGATCTGCATCCAGACCTAAAAACCGCTCTCGAGAAGCACAAGGCCTATATTAAAAATATCTACAGCTTCTTTGGTTACGGCTACTGGGGGGTCTTCTTAAAAGATAGCAATAAACTCATCGGTCACTGTGGTCTTCAGAATAATGAAATCAATGGCCAGATGGAATTAGAACTGGGGTATCTAATCTCCACGCCATACCAGCATCATGGATATGCGCAGGAAGCATGTGAATCTATACTGGAGTTTGCCTTTGACTATCTGGAAGTCCCTTCTGTGATTGCCTTAATCGACCAGGAGAATATCCCTTCTCAAAACCTAGCAAAAAAACTAGGAATGAAAGAAGAACGTTCCATTGTATCACGCGATCGTGCCTGTCAGTTATATCGCATTTATAAAAATGAATTTAACATAAATATTTCAATGCATATTCATTAGACATGACATCCCTTCATTCTACATCCGGATGATACTATTTCTGTAAAAAATACGACTATAAAAAAAGACTGCGGCTGGGAGTTCTCTTTTCCCGACTTGCAGTCCTTTTTTTGCTGATAACACAACTATATACTTTTATCTATTTCTACCAGTAACATCTTTTTCTACGTCGTCAACTGCATTTCCGATTCCATCAACTACATCGTCAACTGCGCCGCCAACTGTATCAGTACCATTTCCATTTGTTACAGAATTATTCATTCCATTATTGGTTGTAGTACCGTTGGTTGTAGTACCGTTAGTAGTTCCTGCACCGTTGGTAGTTCCT
>SVEB01000031.1 GCA_015057635.1 Lachnospiraceae bacterium
ATCCTGCATTGTTCTTCCATTCATCTGACCCGGCATAGTCCTAGTCATTCCTGTATCCTGCATTGTTCTTCCATTCATCTGACCCGGCATAGTCCTAGTCATTCCTGTATCCTGCATTGTTCTTCCATTCATCTGACCCGGCATAGTCCTAGTCATTCCTGTATCCTGCATTGATCTTCCATCCATCTGGCCTGACATAGTCCTGCCCATTCCAGTATCCCACATTGACCTTCCGGTCATCTGCTCCGGCATAGTCCTCATTATTCCTGTATCTTGCATCGGTCTTCCACTCATCTGACCTGGCATAGTTCTTTCCATCGATTCTTCCATCATTGGACGCCTCGCCGGCAGATTTCTCATTCTCATTCCAGATGGAGGATTATCCTGCATGCCATTCTGTGGACTCCATGGTCTTCCACTATTCTGCATTCCATCATCTGTATTCCATGCTCTTCCATTGTTTTGCATTCCATCATTTGTATTTCTTATTCTTCCGTTGTTCTGCATTCCATTGCTCCGCATCCCGTTCTGTGCATTCCATGGTCTTCCGTTATTCTGCATTCCGCCCTGATAATCCTGATAGCGAAGCCTTCCATAAGGAGGATTTGTACTCTGCCCATGTACCTGGGAATCTTCATCCGATAGGGTATCTTGTTTTGCACTATTTTCTTCCGTTTTTTCATCCTCATGGTCTTCTTCGTAGTTGTCATCTTGCAGACTCTCGGCTTGACATTCTGCACGTTCTGTCTCTTCCCCATCTGTCTGTGATTGTGTGCCATCTTCACTCTGATTTTCCTCGGATGCTTCTTCTGTATTCCTATTATCTTCTGTAAATTCATTATTTTCCTGACACTCTACATGATCCTCATAATTCATATCCTGCTGTGGTTCCTTATCTTCTTCGAATGTATTAGTATTTAAGTCCTCCATATAATTCTCCAAAATTTAAGCTGTCACATTATTATATGACAGCTTAACTATAGGGAACCCTGATTTATTCGGAATACCGATATGAATATGACTTCTTTCTGGTTCTGCCTCTATAAAATTAATGAATGCCCGCCTTTTCCATCTGTTTCTTTACATCCTTAATGGATACTGCCGCTTCTGTCGTTAACAGTGTCGCAGATACGCTGGATGCATTCTCTAAGGCGCTTCTTGTCACCTTAACCGGATCAATGACACCGAACTCTTTCATATCACCATATTCACCGGTATAAGCGTTAAATCCCTTGCCGTCCTCCATATGAAGTACCTGATCTGTTACAACTGCGCCATCATATCCCGCATTCTCGCATGCGATAGCCCTTCTTATTTATTTTGTAAAAATGACCTTGCCTTCCTTTATGGTCTCTACTACCTGAATATTCTTAATCTCCATTGGATCGATTTTTAACGGATTTCGATCTAAAATAATAAGATCCGCTAGCTTTCCTTCCCGAATCGTTCCCTTTAAATCTTCCTCAAAATACTGATAGGCAGCATTCTTTGTCACAGCCTTTATAGCCTCTAGCGGCGTGATTTTTTCCTGCTCACCTAACAGCACGCCATTCCTTGTGATACGGTTGACCGCACACCAGATCGTCTCCAACATATCAGGCTCGATAACCGGAGAATCCTGATGGAAGGTATAACAGATGCCTTCTTTCTGCGCGGACTTTGCAGGACTGATGGCAGACGCTCTCTCCATCCCAAAATTTCTGATATGCACATCCCCCCAGTAATACACATGGGCTACAAAAAAGGATGGGATCATATGCAGTTCCTTCACCCGTTCTAACTGATCCGTTCCTAACAGCTGTGCATGGATGATGACCGGACGGATGTCATGTGTAGCCCCTGTCTCCTGCAATGCATTCCGGTATTCGGTGATATACTGCTCACAGGCAGCATCCCCGTTGCAGTGCACAAGGATCTGCATATTCTCCTTAACAGCAACTGAAAGCTTTTCCTTTAGCTCCTCATCGGTATGAACCGGATACCCACGGTAATCTTTTTCCTCTCCCAGATACGGTGTGCGCATCCAGGCTGTACGTCCCTGTGGGGATCCATCTAAGAACATCTTATATCCCCCCATCTTAATCCGGCTATGATAAGTCTTTAAGCAGTCTTTAAATTCTTCCTTTAATTCCTCTGCCTCCGAAATATCGAGATACCCTATCAAATCAATCTTAAGCATATTCTGCTGCATCATCCCGTGATAAATCGGAGAAAGTCCTTTTACCACAAATCCTTCCTGTACTGTCGTAATGCCATGGCTTATATAAGACTGCTGCGCCTTCATCAGACTTTCCATAAATTCTTCCTGCGTGGCCATCGGTATCTGCTGTACATAATGCATATAGGCCGCCTCTTCCATATATCCGGTCAGTTTCCCGTCTTTTATCTCAATCCTGCCGCCTTCCGGACTTTTCGTATCGACTGTGATCCCGAGCTCGTTTAACGCCATAGAATTAAACACCCCCATATGATTGGATGCATGCTTTATTAGCAGCGGATTATTCGGTGCTGCCTGATTAAGCAGTTCAAGGGTAGGATGTGTCTTTTCCTCTAAAGAATTCTGGTCATATCCATTCGCCTGAATCCATTTTCCAGGTGGAACCTGATTCTTCTTAATAAAGTGTTTAATTGCTTCTAAAATCTCATCAAAGCTGACCGTCTCCTTTAAATCTGCCTGCATAAAAGAACTGGCATATCCCGAAAAATGGCTATGCGGATCGATAAATGCCGGAAGCATTGTCTTTCCTTCCAGATTGATCTTTTCTGCCTGCGGTCCTGCCTTCTCTTCTACTTCAGATAGCGTTCCTGTCTTTACAATCTTTCCATCCCTTACAAGCACTGCGTCTGTATACAGTTCCTCTTCGAGTGTCAGAATATCGCCATTATAATAAATCCTCTCTTCTTTCACACACTGCCTCCCTGGTTTCTAATTCCCTGCTATACATGCGTCTTTGTTATATGCGCGCTTTTCATCAGGTCCACATTTTCTACTCTCTGTAGTCTTCTGACTCATGTATTTTCTTTACTACTATATCAGCTGAATTATCCTGTATCCCTTAGTCTATCAAGCGGATCGCAATTTATTCGTTTTATTCGGACTGTCCCTGTATCCGCGCGACCGAAACCTTTTTCATTCTTCCGCTCGCCAAGATACCGATAATCAGGCATAACGGGAACAGCACCGCAAACAGTATTCCCTTTTTCAAGTTATCGCCTGCCGCACTGGATACTAGCCCAACAAAGGTCGGTCCTCCCGAACAGCCCGAATCTCCGGCCAGCGCAAAAAGCGCATACATCGCAGTTCCCCCGTTCTTTAAAAACATCGGCGCCATGCTAAGCGTTCCGGGCCATAGAATACCAACCGATAATCCGCACAAACCACATCCGATTAAGCCTAATGCCGGAGTGCCTGTCAGGGAAATAAGAAGATACGATAGGATACATAAAATCCCGCTGTAAAGCATAAATCGATTCAGATTGATTTTTTCCCCGTACTTTCCGTAAAATGCTCTTGAAGTTCCCATCAAAATAGCGAACAGCATCGGCCCTAAAAGATCTCCGACCGTCTTTGTGACCCCTAACCCCTTTTCTGCAAATGTAGATGCCCATTGGCTTACCGACTGTTCACTCGCTCCTGCACAAAACATCAGTAACATTAAAATCCAGAACACCTTCTTTGTCATCAGTTCCTTCATGGTCATGCTTCTTTCCTCTTTGGCCACAAGCGGGGCAAGCGGCACCTTCCAGAAGGCGAATACATTTCCAAGGGGAATAAGTGACCAGATCACGGCAAGTACCTTCCAGTTTGCGGTTCCAAACACACGGAAGAATAAGGTAGAGATAAGCACGACGCCTACATGCCCCCAGCAGTAGAAGGAATGGAGCAGGCTCATGGCCTTTTCCTTATTCTTAGTCGGGCATGCCTCCACGATCGGACTGATTAACACTTCTAAAAGTCCGCCGCCACAGGCGTAAACCATAACCGCTATTAAAAGACCCGTAAATGGATCACGGCACACATCCGGCAGCACCGTAAGCAGCAAAAGCCCTGCCGCCGAAAAAACATGGGCAATCAGAGCTGAAGCGCGATATCCGATCTTATCGATAAATGTGACACTTGCCAAATCGATTACAAGCTGGAGTCCGAAATTAATGGTAATCAGCATGGTAATCTTAGAAAGCGGTATCCCATAGGATGCCTGAAAAACAAGAAATAGTAACGGCACAAAATTATTGACCACCGCCTGCACGATATATCCGGTAAAGCAGGCATATAATGTCTTGTTATAATTACGATCCATTATCAGTTCTCCCATCTGTCATTTTTATCCATTATATGTCATAAACTTTTTTCCCGCAAGCGATGATGTACCGTGGTACTTTTTATTTGCTGCAGTAGATTTCAATGGCATTCCCCATAAATGCAGCGGTTCCTTCGCCATTCTGATCGATATTCTTTTTAAACCTCTCATCTGCTGTATACATAAGGCCTAAGGAAGCTAAAATCTCTTTTGTGCAGTCATAATGAGTAGCTGTGATATAGTCCTTCCACTCGCCTACTAACTTCTGCGCCTCTTCACTTCCCGGATCCTGATTGCGGATTGCGGCAAATCTCTTTAAAATCTGATTGGTTTCTTCCATAACGCTCTCCCATTTCTCCTTGCTATATCCCTTTGTCTTCTTTTCATATTGCTGATAGGCATCCGTACTGCCCCAACGCTCTCTTGCTTCCTCTGCATATTCTTTTCTTGCCTGTTCAATCTCTGTCTTATCAAATTCTTTAAAACTCATATTCTTCTCTCCTTTTATACTATTATCTAATAACTGCACCAACTTATCGATTCTCTCCCTTTTCTTAACCAGCAGATCTCTCTGTCTTAGAAGAGCTTCCTCTTTATCGTAACCAGGGCTGCTTAAAATCTCCTTAATCTCATTTAGCGGAAAATCAAGTTCTCTGAAAAATAGAATCTGTTGCAGCCGTTCCAAAGACGCTTCCGAATAAACCCGATATCCCGCTTCGGTAACATCTTCCGGACTTAATAGCCCAATTTGATCATAATAATGCAGCGTCCTTACCGAAACATTCGTTAGGGCTGCTACTTCACTTATCTTCATGCCCACTCCTTTCTCCTCTTCTGATCTTTTCTTGTCTTTTCTTTTTCCTCTTCTTCCCCTCCCCCTTTTATATTTTCACTATACACTATGACGTAACGTCAGAGTCAAGAGTTTCTTTACCTTTTTCTTCTGCAGAAAAAGCGGTATAAAGAAAGATGCAAAAAAGCGGATACCTTATGCTAGGAATCCGCTTTCTTCTCGCACCACTGCTCCAGCTGACACTTGTCGCAATGACATTTTCTTGCCGTACATACTGCTCGTCCATGATAAATTAACTGGAAGTTAATCCGGTTCCAGTTTTCTTTCGGGAGCACCTTCATCAGTTCTTTCTCCACCTGTACCGGAGTCTTTCCCTCCGCCCATCCAAGACGTCTTGCAATTCGAAGCACGTGGGTATCCACAGTCACCCCAGGAATATCATAAGCATCCGCTAAAAATAACGTTGCAGACTTTCTCCCCACTCCTGCTAACTTCACAAGCTCCTCTATTTTTAATGGCACCTTACCACCATACTCGCTTAAAATCTGCTGACAACATTTCTTCATATTCTTTGCCTTGCTCTTATATAGGCCGATCGAACGGATTGCGTTCTCGATTTCGGGCAAATTAGCTTCTGCCATATCCCAAATCGTAGGAAAACGCTCCCAAAGTCCCGGAAGTGCCTCGTATACCTGCTTATCCGTGCTCTGCGCGCTTAACATAATGGCTAACAGCAACTGCCAGTCTTCGTGGTGGTAAAAACCTTCCTTAGAAGTGCCGTAATCCCGGTCTAATACATTTAAAATCTCGTCTACCGCTTCTTTTCTCATATAATCCCTCTCCTTTCTTTCCTGCCAGCTTTCATTAGTATGTGTTATTTCTTTCTTATTCTATCATAGATTATAATAAGCAAAATACAGAAAGGCCTAATCATTTCATTATGCCAGAGCAGACATTTGTTATCAGCGAGCAGATTGGAAACATTACTTCCCCAAATGCCTCTGATAAAGTAATTCTTACCGGAATTCATCCGGAGCCGGGCGGCATGTTTATCGATGACCTCGAACTTACACTGTATCCTTCTGACAATGCCAAACCCGTCAGCCTCAAAATCCCTGAGTCCGGGATCTTTCTTCAGCTCTTTCTTGGCGACTTTACAGGAGACGGACGTTCGGATATTATGATACGAGGCGATTTAGGCGGAACCGGCGGCTATGCCATTGCCCTTATCTATCATTATGAGAAAGGTACTCTAAAGGAACTGTTCAATCAGGACCGATTTAGCCAGAAAAACACCTGTACCGCAGCCTACCAAAATAACTATCAGATGTTAATCAAATGCCCTGCCTCCTCTTTCCCGATTGATCTATCCTCCTATTCAAAAGAATATCTCTCCATGATCTATACCGATGACAAAAAAGTAAAACCAAACATATCTGCCAGCGTATCCTGGCTAAATGAAGTATTTCCGGTCAAACCGGTTTCCGAAACCCACTATGACCTGATCCTCTATCAGCGTATCATTGGCGTATTCGAAGCAGACACCATCGGCTATATCGAAACCCGCTTAAGCTATCAGAAAAAAGAGTTCGTACCCATTTACAAAGGAGTGCTGATGCTTTCCGATCAGGTGCGCACCGCTTCTGTCTCCAGCATGGAATTCGATTCAAACCTTCAGAATATCTCTAGCACATCCGGACTTGACGTCTACTATAGCCAGCAGTTTAAAATCGAGCCCGAGAACCTGGACCTGATTATCAACGCCATCAGTGAAGATGATAACGTACTCTATGCAGACGGTTATCTGATCAACCTTCGTAACACGCCCATTCGTGGAATCACCAACTTCTATCTGAAGCTTCACGATGCCCGCGGCACCACATTCGCCTCCAAAACCGTCCCATCCATCAATATTGGTGGCACCTTAAACCCTTATGAAGGCAGACGGATCTTCTTCCGTTTCCAGACAAAAGAATATTCCCTGTCAGGCATTGATACCTCCTCCATTCACTGGGATTACGGTTACCACCTGCTATAACTGATAATCCGCTCACTCCTTAGTCCCATCTCCAAACCAACTCCAACTCAAAAAACGGAAGCCCGCAATCTAATCTCACCTGCCGCTTCCGTTTCTTTTGTTTTCTTTTATTTTGTTTTCTCTTCTTCTGGTTTTCTATTCCTTACGCAGAATATCCACTGTATGAGCGCTTGCCCCTAACAATTCCGGTCTTTCGCAGGTAGAGAGATGATACTGAATAAACGCCTCATAAGTTGCCTCATCCATAGCATTTAACGTCTGTCTCATATAATTAGCCGGCCCGTCTGCAGCAATCAACTTAATTCGTTTCAGTCCCGATGCCTCGCGAACCCGGTCAATATCCTCCACCCTCATATAATCATACAAATCCTCCGGAGCGGAAATCGTGTGGAAATCCTCGCTCACCTTGCCATTTTCGATGCATTCCAGAATATGATTCTGCTTAAAGCCGTACGTAATAATACTGTACTCATTCATGCAGTAAGCCACTAAGATTACGCCGCCCTTTCTTGTCACACGCTTCGCCTCATTAAGAGCCTTAAGCTTATCCTCAAACGTGTATAAATGATACATCGGCCCAAACACTAGCGTCAGATCAAACGTTTCGTCCTCAAATCTGGATAAATCCAGTGCCGTCCCCTGCATCGCTTTCACCGAACTACCTTTTGCCTTCAAAATCCCCAGGTTATACTTCACCAACTCAATCGCCGTCACATCATATCCCTGTTCAGCCAGTGCCACCGAATATCTACCGGTCCCGGCGCCCACATCTAAAATCTTAGGATTCTCCATTTCCTGAAGGTATTCCTTAATATACTTCATCGAAGTCACAAACTCCACATATCCGTGTCTTCTAGTCAGTCTCTTCTCCTCACAAAACTTCCGATAATACGTATCCAATTCCATTGACATAACTTCACATTTCCTTCTCTATCACAATTCTCAAGTCCGCGATCTTATTCGCACCTATCTCCTATTATATACAACCATCTTCCCCTCTTCAACACCATTCTCTTCCGTTCACGCAGAATACTCTTCCAACTCCACAATCTTAGCACCCTTCCAGCGCCTCGCTCCACCGTCCCTTACTCCGCGCTCCGAACGCCTCGCTCCGCCCCTCCAGTGCCTCGCTCCACCGTCCCTTGCTCCGCGCTCCAGCGCCGGGCGCCTCACAATGCGTTTCTTCGAAACGCATTGTGAGGTCGCACGCCACCCCCGCCCCATCCCGCATCGTGCAGCGTGAGCCGATATGGTTTGGATGTCCGGCTCGAGACGAACAGAGGCCCCGCAGGTCTTTGAGTAGCAGACAGTGTTTTCCTGTCTGATAATCGAAGACCTGCGGGGCCTCTGTCCGCTCTCGCGTCCGAACAGCCAAACCATATCGGCTCACGCTGCACGATGCGGGATGGGGTGGGGGTGGCGTGCGACCTCCCCTAAATCCGTCTGAAATTAACCAATGTTTTCAGCTTCGTTTGCGGCTGCTGCCTCTGCTGCTGGAGCAGTAACATTTAAGGAACCGCTGCGGTCTGTGAAAGATGTATGAAGGATTTCTTCTGCAAGGTGGCTTAAAGGTGCACCTAAAAATTCTTCATATAAAGCCTTGATCTCTTCATTTTCATGGCTTGCTCTCTTCTTCATAGCCTTATCCTGGTTATATAAGCCGGCAACTCTCTTATTTCTAACTTCATCGATCTTATTACGTTTGTGTTTAGGCTGTCCGGCACCGCCGATACATCCGCCAGGACAAGTCATAACTTCAACAAAATGATATTCTTTTCCGGATTCTTTTAATTCGTCTAAGAATTTACGTGCATTACCTGTACCGTAGATTGCTGCAACATTTAAAGTATACTCTCCGATTGTAAGAGTCGCTTCCTTCACCTGTTCCATACCACGAACTGGTTCTAATTCATATAAAACTTCTGGAGCTTTTTCCTTTGTGATGAACTCATAAGCAGTTCTTAACGCAGCTTCCATAACACCGCCTGTATTACCAAAGATAACGCCAGCGCCGGTTGCTTCACCCATGATACGGTCGAAGCTAGAATCTTCTAATGCTGCAAAGTCGATTTCTTCTTTCTTTGCCCATTCTGCTAATTCTGTTGTCGTGATTACGAAATCATTATCGCGCATTGCTTCATTTCCAATGTATTTTCCTGCAGAATTCATTTCATCTCTACGGATTTCAGCCTTCTTAGCAGTACATGGAGCAACTGTTACATTTACAATACGGGATGGATCAATGCCCATCTTCTTTGCAAAGAACGTCTTAATAGTTGCACCCTGCATACCAATTGGACTCTTTGTGGATGAAATGTGTGGAATCATCTCCGGATAGAAAGTTTCTGCAAATTCAACCCATGATGGGCAGCAACTTGTAAACTGTGGAAGTGGCTTGTCTTTCTTTGTAATACGCTCAATTAACTCGCTCGCTTCTTCCATAATAGTAAGATCGGCACCGAAGTTAACGTCAAGAACATAATCTCCGCCTAACTTTCTTAATAAAGATACCATCTTGCCTTCTACATAAGAACCTTCTTCAATGCCGAATTCATCGCCGAGAGCAACACGTACTGCTGGAGCAGTGCTGAAAATAACGATCTTATCTGGATCATTGATTGCTTCTTTTACAAAGTCGTATTCCTTCTTCTCTATAATAGCATTAAATGGACAGGCCGATACACACTGACCACAGTGGATGCAGATAGCCTTATCCCCTGTACACTCTAAATCATAATGTCCCTGTACTGTAATATAGTCGGTGCAGGCTTTCTTACAAAGACCACACTTAAGACATTTTTCTTCAATTAGCTCGATTGCCGGATTGTCAAGTTCGATTGGTACTCTCTTTTCTAATAGCGTATGTTTACTCATCTTCTCTCTCCTTTAAATCATCCATATTCATTCGGATTTGCGAAACTGTTACAAGTATATCAAGGTCGAAAAAAAATGTCAATAAACGGATTTTATCCATTATTGACATTCTGGGTCTAATTTGGCAAGCTCTGGACTTCCTTGTATTGGAATTAAAATTGGTTTTTTTATCTATTTTTCAAGCTTTTTGGCTTACTCAGCACTCATCTTTTTCCACTGAGATTTCATTAAAATAACGGTTAAAATAAATGCTAAAATATCTGCAATCGGCCCTGCATAAATGGCGCCTTTTACTCCAAAGACCATCGGAATGATAAAAAGACTTGGGATATAGAAAATAATCTGTCTGGATAACGATAAAATTCCGGCCTGACTTGGCTTTCCGATTGCCTGGAAGAAGATTGTATATACAATCTGAATCGCGTTTAACACACATCCTGCTAAAAAGATGCGGAAATACATAACCGCGAACTCATGGTACAGGGCATCCCCTGATCCAAACAGGTTTGTGATCTGTCTTGGGAAAAATTCAAAACAGATAAGTCCTGTAAATGCTACTAAAGCACCTGCGATCAGTGCGGTCTTAACCGTCTCCTTCACGCGTTTCATCTTACCTGCACCATAATTAAATCCTAGGATTGGCTGCGCACCTACTGCGATTCCTAATAAGACGGAAAGCATGATCTGATTTACTTTTGTTACGATACCAAAAACGGATAATGGGATCTCACTTCCGTATACAGAAGCGGCACCCTTTACGCCCATTCCAAACCCAAAGATGAATAACGGATCAAGAATTGTGTTCAATAGCGCCCCGCTTAACATCGCAAGCATCGCAAACTTTGGATTTCCATCCGCACGGATGATGGAGTTAAACCCAGTAGAAAACATGGCAAATGGAAGACCAATTGCAATGATTCCGGTATAATCAATGGCATAAGGCATAACGGCCTCAGTTGCCCCAAATAATTTTAAGATATCCTGTAGGAAAAATGTGCTAACTGCTGCCAATACAACACCGGCGATCACTAACATGCTGATGACATCTTTATGCAACCGTCCCCTTTACATGGAATATTCGGTCATACTGTCCTTTCGTATCCTTAAAGATCACATGACTTACATTGATCACCGTGATATCCTTTAGATTTAGAATGGTCTGTTCAATCTCTCTTGCCCGTTCTAAGTCAAGTGCGGCAAATGCCTCATCCATAAACAGGATATCCGCTTTTGCAAGCATCGCACGCGCGATCACGATTCGGCTACGCTCCCCTCCGGATACATTCTTGCCATTTTCATAAATCATCGTATCTAATCCATCCCTAAGCCCTTCAACAAAGGAATCAAGTCCTGCCGCATGGATCGCCGCATCGATTTCCTCCTTACTGTAGTCTTTATAAAGCGTCAGATTATTGCGCAGGGTATCTTCAAAGATAAATACCTGCTGTTCTACATTTGCGATCAAAGAGAAATAATCTTCTTTTTTAATATCCGAAAGCGGCATGCCATCTAATAAAATCGTTCCTTTTGTCGGCTGATAATACTTGCGAAGCAGCTTCAACAGCGTGGACTTTCCGCCGCCGGAAGGACCGACAATCAGGTATTTTCCGTTCTTTTTGATTTCCATATTCACATGTTCTAACGTCATTGCCTTCTTATCCGCATCCTCATATGCAAATCCAACATCCTCTAACCGAATGGAATCCGTAAAATTCGTAAGCGTGAGTGTCTCCTCATGCTGATTCTGATTCTTTAAGCTCTCATCGATCTTCTTTCCTAAATCCTTCGATGCAAAAATCTTTGGAAGCGCCTCACTCATCATCATAAGCGGCCATGCAAGCCTCTGGACTCCCTGAGAAACTGTTAGTGCCCCTGCTGCGGTGATATCCCCGTTTATAGCAAGATAGGTCAGATAACATAAGCCTAAGTAAATCATAATCATAAAGGCTCCATTTTGCATGGCATTGATAAAGGTGCTCATCTTCTCGATGATATAGCCTTTATGCTGAATCTCATAACTCTTCTCCTCGTAATCCTTCGTCACCTTATCCCGCAGATTGTTGCTCTTTACAATATGAAAGGCAGACAGTACCTCCTTAATATACGAAGTATAACCATCAAACTTGTCGCTTCGTTCCTTCACCTTTTTTGAAACCGGCTTCGATAGCAGCATGGAAACGAGAGCGGTTGCAAGCGTGATCTTAATGGAGAAACTGACCATTCCCGGTCCTACCGTAGAAAGGATCCAGACTGCCACTCCAAAGTTTGTAACGCCGCTAAAGATGGAGAAGATTCCTTCAATAAAATTCATATCCAATGTATTGGCGTCGTTCGTAAGTCTCGAAAGATACGTTGCCGTATTCTCCTGCTGAAACTCGGATATGTTCTTCTTAAAGATTCCCCTGATATAAAATTTCTTCATGCTTAAGTTTGCGTCCATTCGAAACCAGGACTTTGTAATATTGCCTAACACCTGCACCGGAATTAATAAAAATGCTTTTATAAAGAATGCCGGGAGGGCCGCCTTTAGGGATGCCATATCCCCCACCAGCGCATAATCTAAAAATCCCATCATCTGTACAAATACCATGCCGTCCAATATCGTACCTGCTGCAAGCGTCGCCAATGCGATCACAAGCTGAGGGAACGGATAAAATACTCGCTTTAGCATGCGACCACCTCCCCAAAGTATTCTGCTGCCGTGCTCTGATGCACCTCGCCATTCTTAATCTCTAACACATAATCATACTGTTCGGAAACTCCTTCATAGTAGCGATGGCTGATTGCAATGACCGTCTGTGGAAGCGATAAGAATACCTTCTCAATTTCTTTTCCCAACTCCTCATTCAGACTCGAAGTTCCTTCATCTACAAATAAGATCTCTGCATTCTTTGCGATTGCCCTTGCGATCGAAATTCTCTGACGCTGGCCGCCGGAAAGATTCTTTCCATTCTCCTTTAACACCTGATTGATGCCATCTGGCTGTTTCTGCACCATATCTGCTAAGTCACATGCCTTCACTGCCATCTCTACCTGCTCATCGGACATATCCTTATATAACGTGATATTATTGCGGATCGTATCCTCGAATAAGAATACGCTCTGGTAAATAAATGCCGCCTTATCATGGAAGGTCTGCTCGCGTATCTCCTTATAATCCACACCATCGACAAGAATCTGCCCTTCATATTCATCATACGTCATCGCGAGCAGATTCATAAGCGTTGACTTGCCGGCACCGCTCACCCCTTTGATCAGATACTTCTTTCCTTTCTCAATCGAGAAATTGGCGTGTTTAAGAATCGCACGTTCCCCAAAGTAAAATGACACATCCTTTACTTCAATCTGCTTTTCAAAACGGAATGCCTTCTCCTTCTTCTCCTCTGCCTTCACTTCTTCCTCTTCTGTCTTTGTAATCTTCTCATAGATCTTAGCCGATGCCTTAATCTTATTCCAAAGCGGGAATGCTTCAATTAAATTAAAAGACATATTCGCCCCCAGCTGAAAGGCAACCGCTGCATTGGTAAGAGTCATCCCGTCTTTAAAATTCAGGCAAAGATACACCATTAAAAAACAGGACACCACATATCCAATCACATTGATTAAATTCTTCTGACACTCTGCATATACATGAAATACATACTTTCTAAGCTCCACTTTCCGTAACCCATCCAGACTCTTATTCAAAAATCGGTCATCAATCCGGTTCAGCTTTAAGATCTCAAGCCCCTGGAATGTATTATCCATGCTTGTCGTAAAACGTTCATTCTCCGAAGATACCTCTTCCTGCAGTGTTACCGTCTTTTTCGAGAACAGATAGGAGATTCCGTATAGGATAACAGAGGCAATTACCATATAGCCGGCTAAGACCGGTTCTAATACCAATAAAACTACGAAACTTAAGACAAACATGCCGATATTGATCAGATAATTAAGCAAGCTTACGAAAAAGCTTTCCTCAAATGTATTAATATCATTAACCAGATTTGACAGATACACTTCCTTCGACTTCTGATTAAACTGTTTGAAAGACATATTCATGATCTTTTGAAATGCCTGCTTTCGCACATCCAATATGATATCCCGCATAAATCCAATACGCAAAAGCCTTGATATAATAAAACTGATGGCCCCGTAAAGCGCCGCGAACACAGCGATCACGATAATCCTTGTCATATCCGCATCGCTCCCCTGTTCAGCAGCCCCTAAAATAATGGAAAAGGTGAAGATCTGAATAAAGTGATCCACAATAAACATAAATGAAGCAATGAGATACTGAATGAACTTCCCTTTTCGATTCCACAATAACTCTTTCATCGTTTTCCTCCCATACAATCCTTGCATATAAGGCGACGTCTTCTTGCCGTCTTGCATTTTTAAGAAATATTATCTATATATTTCCAACATGAGTATACTTTACCACATACTATTCTACATTGCAATATACTATTTTAAAAAATATATATTTTTTCCCAATCCCTAGTATTCTCTCTCTGGCTGCTACTTTATATTAGCTGGCGGTTTCCTCTCCCTTCCTCTTATATCTTTTACTTTTGAGTAAATGGGAAATGGCATGCTTTTATCCTCTGCATGCCACTGTCCTATATCCTATTTTATGTCTTCGATTTTCATTATCTTCCGTGATAAATAGCGTACTGCTTCCTTCCCATCCGTAAAGTCTTTCAATCGATATCGATTCAATGCCCAATAATGCATCTACTATATGCTCACAATAACTCTCCCTATGTTTTTCCATAATAAATCGCATGAGATCAAGCCACCTCGTCATGCTTTTTACATTTGATGAGACAGGCGCAGTACGATAATCAATTAACGTTTTTTCAACAATTCCAATGTATGCATCTGTCGTAGTTTCCAGCATACTTAAAAAGAAATCCCAATCTTCAAGACGTAAATTGAACCCTTGATTAAATCATGTGTGTGATATATCCGGCACATATAATTTGTCACAGGAAAAAACATTTTCTTTTCCACTCAGTACAAATAAATGCGTGTCTTCATCAAAGTATTTTTGTTCCTGTAATCCTTGTTTATCAATTGGTGTAAATAGAAAATCGATTTCTGATATTCCCTCATTCCATAAATGAGCCATTATCTGAAGCAGACTTTTATTTCCCTTATAATAAATATCATAGCAAAGGATTTTATCCTGATCATACTCTGCAACAACTACGGCATCTTCCTCTTTTAAATAATACATACACGCATCCATGCCATAATAGCAATAGAACTGAAGCAGACTGCTGTTATCAATAAACTGGAATTTTGAAAAAGGATTCCGCTTTTCATAACATCGAAGCAAGATCTCTTTATCTTCTTTTTGGGATAGGTCTAATTTCCTAACAGTCAAATCACGATTATGTACTTCCAGATCTTTTTCATTTTTCCAAATGCAGCGATATTGCGATTCTTCTACAAATCCAAATTTCGGATAGAACTCCGTAACTCTTTTATTTGCCATTAAAAACATAGCATCGCATTTGTTTTTCCAGTCATTCTGCACCTCTTTCATTAACAGACGTGATAATCCCTGCCCGCGGTATTCCGGATCCGTCACAACACCACCTAACTGAATATAATCACGAATCTTGTCCTTATACAAAACCTTCATATGATTCACAGTGATATTAGCGATTGCCTTCTCTCCATCATATAGCGTATACGGCTGATTCCAATCTCCCCACTCTCCATTTTGATACCACTTTTCAAAAGACAATTTAAATGTCTGTTTAATCAGTGCATCAAATCCCTTTCTTTTCTTGTCATCTGTCATTACATTTTTACATAACTCATACTTCAATGTAATTTCCCTCCATATTCATAAATTCTATGCAACTCCCAATTTATCCGGCTATACATTAAATTATTTTTAACAGCTGTATACCACTTCAAATTCTTCAAAGATCACAGGCATTTCTTCCGTAAATTCATATCCCAGCTCTTTTCCCTCCGCTTGAAAGAATGAGATATGCCCTTTTCGCCATGACTCCAGATTATCATCTTCTCCTTCCAGCTTACAAATATCGTATGTAATATCCTTAAACGGAATAATCCTTACATTGGTTGTCTGAATAACACATCTTGCATTCCCATCCCAATCCGTTACAATGCTGTAATCGCCTTTTTGTGGTATTCTATCCCCTTCTATTTCATATCCCCACACGCTGCTTGATGTCGCTTTTTTAACACCTTCCAATACTAATTCTAACAGCTTATTTGCCCAATACTCTGTCAACTCAAAATGAAAACTGTCTAAGTATTTCAATTCTTTTGAAAGACCGTTCTTTTCCTTATATGCATTCCAAAGTTGTTCGCTATTCATTTTTTCTCCTCCACCTATTCTGATTATCCAAATTTTGATTTACCAACTTACCAAATATCATTCTTCTTACTAGCAATGCTATTATCTTACCTGTAACTGTTATAACTATCCGACACCGCTTTTATTTTAAATACGCCTCTGGATTTTGAAGGATTTCTTCCACGTCATGATAGAATAAAGAGCAGTGATAACCATCCGCTACCGCATGGTGCACTTGCAACGTAAGCGGCATAAGTATCTTGTCCCCCTGTTTTACATACTTGCCCCATGTCACCATAGGAGATAAAAACTGCTGTTCCCCTTGGTTTGTAACATTAAAGGATGTGTAGTTTAACCATGGTAAACAGGAAACAATAAAGAAATTTTTAGCAGGAAATGATTTCGAATTATATGTCTCATATCTCTCCATATCTTCTGTCATATTTTTATAAAACTGTTTAAACTCTGAGTCATAGGATGTATAAAGGCTGTCCATGTTCTTTGTCTTACCATTGAGTACGGAATAATAGGGTGAGATTTCATCATAGTACCCGAGATTATTGTCTTGATCAAAAGACATCTTAAACTCCTGGTGATTATTCAGCGCTTTTGTAATAATCCATGTAAAACTAGGATACAGTCTATAATTATTTTCCTTTATGAAACTGATCAACCGAGTAATATCAACATTTACAGTTAAACTATATGTACATTTCGCAACCGATATAAAATGCAAGAAACAATCCTTTCGTTCCCATTCATTTAGATCGATGGTAGTAAACTTCATATCATGCCCTCCTAATACTAATGTTATAATTTTACATAATATAACGATATATTTCAACTTATATATATTTCTTAGCACTGTAATAAACGGATTCTTTTTGTGTCAAATAAACTGATAGGGGGCTGTCGCACTCTCTTCGTGTAACAGCCCCCCCTTTAAGTCTCCTTAGTATTTATCTACATGACTGCTCTTGTAGTCATCTTTTGCCCAATAAGGTGCATTCATAAATCCTGCCTTGGCATTTCCCGCTTTCCCTTTTCCGGGTATTGCTACATGTTCCTGGGGAGCGTAATAGGCATTTTCAATTGGTGGCTTCTTTGTTCCTAATCGTGACATATGATTCGCCTCCTTATCTGCACTCTATAGTATGCGCCAATTCGTATTGCTTCTATCATGCAGATTAAGGAAGCCTGTCAGCCATCTGATACAATAAAACCCACGATACATTTTCTATATCGTGAGTTAAAAACTTAGTATTTATCTACATGACTGGATTTATAATCATCCCTCGCCCAGTTTGGAGCATTGATTGGTCCGGCTTTCGCATTTCCTGTCTTTGCAGCGCCCTGAATTTCCGGAACTTTTGCCTGCTCATTCTCAGGATGATGCATCCGATGGTGATTTTCGGTCCCGTGATTCTTTGGATCATAAGGATCTGGTCTTCTCATACCTGCTTTTGCCATTCTAATACCTCCTGTTGCCTAATAGTAACATGTGCAAAATATTTCTGAATAAAATTCATAACGCACCTTTCATCGTCCATGAACTTTATCCCAAAAAATATACCGTTCCTAGTATTTGTAGCGCGTGCAAAAGCATACTGGAAAGATTATCTGATCAATTATCCTTTCACTGCACCGATCACAACGTGTTTTGGCTCTTTTTAAGGCATGTACTTCTGCTTATTCTTTTCTACTAAACGATTGCTTTATACTGCCTTTTTGTTTTATATTGCCTTAAGCTGTTTTACTTGACTGTGCCTCTGAAACCTCGCTATGTCCCACATATTCTTTTCTTCTTAATTCGATCCCGACCATAAGAATGGATACTACTCCCGCCATTAAATCCGCGATCGGACCGGAATACATAATTCCATCGATTCCGATGAACCTTGGAATAATTACTAATAATGGTAATAAGAAGATGATCTGTCTTGTAAGGGATAAAAAGATACCCTTTGCGGACTTTCCGATTGCAGTATAGAAATTAGAGGAAAGCGGTTGAATGAAGTTTAAGAATGTAAAGAATAAGAAAATCTTAAAATACTTCGTCGCAAACTCATAATACATCTCCGAACCATTTCCAAAGATCGAGATGATCTGTCTTGGCGCAAACTGAAATAGGACAAATGCCACAATAGATAGTCCTAGTCCATATGAGCAGGCAAGCAGATATGCTTTCTTTACTCTCTTATACTGACCGGAGCCGTAATTAAAGCTTACGATTGGCTGTAAGCCCTGGGCCATACCGATGATAAAGGACATATAGAGCATATTCACTTTGGAGATAATGCCGGCACATGCGATTGGAATTGCTTCGCCATAGGCAGATAATGCTCCATAGTGCTTTAAGGATTTATTCATAACGATCTGTACCACCATCATGGCCACCTGATTGCTGCATGGTGCGGCACCTAAAGATGTGATTCTTGCCACATAGGCCGGTTTTAATACATAGTGACGTCTTTCTAATCTTACGGTCTTACTCTGTCTTAAGAATACGATGACAAGAACGGCTGAGACTACCTGACCGATTACCGTCGCATACGCGGCTCCGGCCATTCCCAAGTCAAAACCAAATACGAATATCGCATCTAAAATCGTATTGATGATCGCACCAGTCACGTTACAGATCATGGTATGCTTTGGCTTTCCTGCTGCACGGAGCAGATTTCCACCGCCTGACGCTAAAATGACAAAAGGGAAACCGAAGGAAACGATTCTGGTATATACTTTTGCATATTCCAATACATTATCCGGTGACCCAAAAAACTGTAATAATGGTCCTAAAAATAACTGTGTGATAATTAATAACACAACGCCGCATCCAAACAGCATAGTGATTGCATTTCCTATATAAAATACGGCCTTTTCTTTTTCATCCGGATCAAACTGTCCTCGCCCGGAAGAGATATTGAATGCAGCAGCACCGCCGATCCCGAATAATAAGGCGATTGCTATACACGATATGGACAGCGGAAATGAGATGTTCGTCGCTGCATTTCCTAACTCCCCTACTCTTCTTCCAATAAAGAACTGATCGACAATGTTGTAAAGAGAACTTACCAACATCGCAATAATGCTTGGCACGGCAAACTGTCTTAACAGCTTATTGATTTTTTCTTCCCCTAATGGATTTTTCCCACTTTTATTTTGCATCCTGATCTCCTCTCTCGTTATTATTTTCTTCCTGTCGAACCGAATATTCACATATATTTTCTACCATCTTTGAAAGCACGCGGGAAACCACTTCCATTTCATCCGGATCCACATCCTTTGTGGCAATCTGACTTAATTCCTTCATCCCTTTTAAAATGGGTTCTTTGCTGGCGTGACCTTTCTTAGTCAGATAGATACGGTTGCATCTTCTATCATCTTCATCTTTTTCTCTTTCGATAAAGCCTTTATCTAATAAGGATCTCACGACTCTTGTGATTGCCGATTTATCCATATCAAACTGTGAAGCGATCTCCTCCTGCGTAATTCCGTCTTTTTTATTCAGAGTGATTAAGATCGGATATTCTGCTGAGGATATCTCATGCTCTTTCAAAGCCTGTCCCCAATATGACAGTCCTTTCCGATACAGAATCGAAATCAGCCTTCCCGGATATTCTTTCATACATGCCTCCTTATTTCTGACTTGACAACTCTTGAACTGCTTTATCAAATAGTTGATGTGTCAATCATCTGATTATAATGAAATAAAGTTGATGTGTCAACCATTTTTAACTCTTTATTTATCAAACATCTGTCGCCATTCCCATGTATTCTTATTTACAGAGACATATAAAGAATTTCTCGGTAAATAAAAAAGTCTGTAAACCTATTATCACGATTTACAGACTTTCTGATTTTTATGTACTTTTCTAATACTGATTTCAGATAGAAGATTCTTTCGTTCTTGTCCTTTTTCTTTTTACATAGAAGCATGTGCTCCGGAAATCTTTCTATGATTTCCTGCTTTTGCAATCTTACGATCAAATACGTGGATGGAAGGAATTCTGCTTTCGATATGAACAATCAGGCTGTATCCTAAGTAACCGCCGAGCGTATTGGTCATCAGGTCATCTACATCACAGAAACGATAAGACCCCTGATACACTCCATAAATACCGGTAAGCTGTGTCACTTCGATAAACAGGCTTAATAAGAAGGATAAAACCACAACTTTCTTTGCTTGACATCCACAGTAGTAACGTAAGTACATGCCAAATGGGATTGTCATAATCACATTGAATACAACCTGAAGAACAGTGTGATCAAATGCTGCCCGAAGATAAGTTGCCGGCTCCGTTAATACAAGTGGTGATTCCTTTGCGATATCTACGATGAAATGAAATGGAATCAGCTGTGCGTGGTGCCCATGAAGATTTGCTGCTTCTTCTACGGTTGGCAGTGGGAAGAATACAAGAGCTGTTACACATAACAGATATAGAAGCATTGCGTAGTTTAAACCGATCCTTACAAAATTAATAGCTTTATATCGAATGATTGTGAATAGGAAGATTGGCAATGTAAACAGTATTGCAAAAAGTGGAAAGCTGCCAAATCCTAGTAATATTGAATTGATGTAATTCATAATCGTTACCTCCTTGAAATGTTGTTTCTTTTGATGAGATAACTATAACATTACAAGGAATCAGCAGCCATCGATGTACCTAACATTCAGCTTACGTTTTTGAAAGGTTAACCTTACATTTCACCTTCTCTTCTGATTCGCACTATGGTTAGCATTTTACTCTGCCATCTCCATCCACTGCTCCATTAAGAGCTCTAACTGCATCTTGAGCGCTTCTTTTCTTCCGTACAAGTCACTTAATTCCATGTAGCCAACATCCTCTGCCAGCATTGCCGCATCCACCTTCTCAATCTCAGCTTCTAATAAAGTGATTTTTTCTTCCAGAGTGGCCTGCTTTGCTTCTCGTTTTCTTTCCTCGTTGACCGTCTTTACTTTCCTTGCTTTCTTATCAAGTGCCATGTCCGTATCCAACTTCATGCTCTTATCCGTTTTCATGTTCTTATTTGATATGGTGTCTTGCTGCATGTCATAAGACTTAAACTTCTCCTTCTCCGCACGATATTCATCATAATTTCCCGCATAGCTTTTAAAGCTTCCATTCTCAATCTCCACCACCCTCTTTGCGATCTTATTGATCAGATATCGGTCATGAGAGATAAAGAATACCGTCCCGGTAAAGTCCTCTAACGTCTCTTCTAACGCTTCGATTGATGAAATATCCAGATGATTTGTCGGCTCATCTAAGATCAGTAAATTGATTTCTTCATATAGCATCTTTGCAAGCATCAGACGGATTCGTTCCCCGCCCGACAGCTGCTTCACTTTCGTAAAGACACTGTTTCCAAAGAACAGATACTTCGACAGATACTCCCTTGCCTTTCCGTCCTGAATGATGATATCCTCGCGAAAGCATTCCAAAACGGTCAATTCTTCGTTCTGAAACTTAAAGTTCTGCGGCAGATAAGCCATTTTCACATTGGCTCCCATTCTTACTTCTCCGGATAACGGTGTTTCTTCTCCTAATAACATCTTGATAAATGTAGTCTTTCCACAGCCGTTCGGTCCGATTAACGCAACCCGTTCCCTGTATTTGATTAACAGACTGGCGTCTTTGAAGATCATCTTTTCATCAAACTGTTTGCAAAGATTCTCCACAATAATCGTATCATTGCCGGAACGATCGGATGATTTTAAATCCATCTTCATATTTGCCTGTTCAAGAACCGGTCGTTTCATACGCTCCATCCGGTCTAACTTATTCTGCATGCTTGCCGCACGCCTGAAAAACTTTTTATTATCCGCTCTGATTGCCCAGTCCCGCAGCTCTTTTATCGTCTTTTCCATAGAATTGATCTTCTTTTGCTGCTCCAAATAGTGTTCATACTCAATTCGCAGATTCTCTTCCTTCTGTCTGACATAAGAGGAATAATTTCCCCGGTAGCTGATTGCCTTCTTATCCTCAATCTCTACAATCTTTCCTACCACATGGTCCAAAAAGTACCGGTCATGAGATACAACCATTACAATTCCCGAATAATTTTTTAAGTAGTCCTCCAGCCACCTAATCGAGTCCATATCCAGATGGTTTGTCGGCTCATCTAACAACAACACGTCCGGCTGATCCATCAGCAGCCTGCCAAGTAAAACCCTGGTCTTTTCACCACCGCTTAATAAAGAAAATTTGCGTTTTAAAAAGCTTTCTGTCAATTTAAGACCGGTACAGATTCGGCTTAACTTCTCTTCTGTACGATATCCATCCAATGTCTCATATTTTGCAGTTAATGCACTATACTGCTTTAACGCCTTTTCCAGTTCTTCCCCGCAAAGCTTTGTCATCTGCTCTTCAAATTCCCGCATCTTCACTTCAAGCTCGTACACTTCCTTAAATGCAGTCCTTAACACATCGATTACCAGATAGGAATCCTCATATTCCGGCATCTGCTCTAAGTAAGCACAGACTGCATCCTTTGGAACCGATACAAATCCTTCATCATACCCGTAACTGGTAGCTTCCGGATACCCCGGATAATAGTGCATCGGAAGCACGCCTGCGATCAGTTTTAAAATCGTGCTCTTCCCGCTCCCGTTATCTCCAACAATTCCGACCTTTTCTCCTGCATACGCTTCAAATGTCACATCTTCTAAAACAAGCGTTGCATCCATATATTTTTTTACTCCGTATAACGTCACTTCAAACATATCTATCCTCTTCTTTCCAACCCTTTATGAATAGAAGCCAGCTGTTTGTTATCCGTTCTCATAAGCCTTCAAACGAATCCTTGCTTATAAAAAAAGACTGTAAAAAGATACTTTCTTTTTACAGTCTTGCATCACGATCCTGTTATAATCGAATTTAGTAAAATAAGCTTCCTTCTATTTGCTATTTCATAAAGAGTATCACAAAAAAGCCTAAACGCTTAGGCTGGCCAACTCGTTACAAAATCCATATTAACTTCATGAATATTAGCAAATAGATGGTGTCATTGTACTGTCTCCTTTCGATTGATGGAAATATTTTACCATGATTTATGTCGTTTGTAAACTTATTCCTTGAAAAATATGACAGCTTATGACTCTGCGTTTAAAAATGCCTCTATCCCACGGCGGCAGAGTACTTCAAACTGCGGCGCACCATAGCCGATATTGGAAAGCTTCACTGCGTGTTCTTTCTATCTGGAATAAAATTTATGTTATAAAAAAGCATTTCATGCCATTTGGCCTTTTTTTTCAAAGCAGGGATTCGTATAATGCATAAGCAAACAAAATTTGAACTCATTTTTAAATGAGCTCTTCTTACTTTAAAAGCAAAAGGAGTAATTATGTCAAAAAAATTATGTATGATATTTACGGTTCTTGCCGTTCTCACCTTCTCGCTTGTAGGGTGTGGTTCAAAAACAGATTCTAACGGTGCAGGAAAACCAGAACTTGCTTTAGTAACTGCTTTAAACTCGATTGATGATAAATCCTTTAACCAGGGTTCCTGGGAAGGTTTAAAACAATACGCAGAAGAAAAAGAAATCTCTTATAAATATTATGAATCACCAGACTCATCTGAAACTTCCGTTCAGGCAACTATCGCTCTTGCGATTACCGGCGGTGCAAAAGTTGTAGTATGCCCTGGTTATTTATTTGAAGTTCCTCTTTACAACGTTCAGGATCAGTATCCGGATGTTACTTTTGTCCTTTTAGATGGTACTCCAAACGATGGTAACGGAAATGTAAAAATTGGCGATAACGTGATCTGCTATACTTACGCTGAAGAACAGGCTGGCTTCTTAGCAGGTTATGCGGCTGTTATGGATGGCAACCGTGCTCTTGGCTTTATGGGTGGTGTTGCTGCTCCTGCTGTTGTTCGTTTCGGTTACGGCTATGTACAGGGGGCAGAATACGCAGCGAAAGAATTAGGCCTTACAGCCGGCGAAGTTTCCATCGACTACACTTATGTTGGCAACTTTGATGCATCTCCTGAAAATCAGGCGATTGCAGCTTCCTGGTTCAATAAAGGAACTGATATCATCTTCGGATGCGGCGGAAATGTCGGAAACTCTGTTATGAGCGCAGCAGAAACTGCTGGCAAGAAAGTAATCGGTGTTGATACCGATCAGTCCGTAGAATCTTCTACTGTTATCACTTCCGCTATGAAGAACTTAACAAAGACTGTTTATGATGCATTAGCAGCTCACTATACAGGAACACTAGAAACTGGTGTATGCGAAAATCTTGACGTAACAACAAACAGCGTGCTTCTTCCAATGGAAACATCTGTATTTGAATCTTTCACAAAAGAACAGTATAATGCCATTTATGAAGAATTAGCAGCCGGTAACATTGAAATCTTAGGCAATACCGCTGTGGATTCCGTAATGGAATTACCGGTAGAGCTTGTTACTGTTTCTGAACTGTAATCGATAAAGGTTTGGCGCTGCATATGCGAAGGAGTTATTTATGAGCAATTATAATGAGGTTCATGCCTTGATTGAAACACTGGATAAAGAAACAAAGGAATATTTAATACAGTATTTTAAAAATGCTCCGGGCTTTGTCTACGACTCCTTGCAGATTGTACGATATCCCGCAGGCCACCTTTTTATTGAACAGGGCTCCCCTGTTCAGACAATCAGCATCCTTGTAAAAGGGATTGTAAAAGGTACGGATTATCCGATTCTTGGCGCCATGTATGACTTTATGTGGTTTGATCCGGTAAAACCATTCGGCGCTTTAGAATATCTGACAAAACAGCCCTGTTTCAACGCATCGCTTATGACCGCTTGTGAAAGCACTATGCTGTTACTCCCTCTTTCCGTTTATACTCGTTGGATGGAGACCGATATTAATGCGATGTATGTGGATGCTTCCACAACAACGAATCAGCTCTTATACGAGATTCGACGGGAACGTATCTATATCTTTATGCAGGGCACAGAACGTCTTGCCTACTTTCTGATCCTGTATTACAAACAGTTTGAAACAGACGGCATTTGTCATGTTAATCTTACCAGACAGCAGATCTGTGATTCTACCGGACTTAGCATCCGGACCGTAAACCGTGGGATCACAACTCTTCTTGAAAAAAACTGCCTCTTAAAATCCGGCAACAAACTCTTTATCCGCCAGTCCGAGTATGCACAGATTCAGACAATGATGGAAGGAATCCTTTAGAGGAATGGGCGGGATGCACCGGGAGTAAGATGGGAGAGGGGATGCGGAACGGCATTCCCTCTCCCATCTTACTCCCGGTGCCACTAGACTGGTGCAATTTTTTGAAAAGATTCCTTTGAGTCATTCTTCGACTGTATTGTCGCTTTTTCTTCTTCTCGCCTCTCCATCTTCTTGTTTATTGTTTGTTATTACTTTGTTTTAGTCAAATATAGTTTTCTCTTATATGGAGAAAGCGGTATAATGTAAGCAAGAAAAGGACAAGTTCCTATCAGGTTTAAGACGTTGAAAAGAAAGGCACGGTGATGGCACTATGCTGCGAATTGGTGAGTTTGCGCAGCTGTCTTCGATCAGCATTCATATGCTGCGGCATTATGATAAGATTGGGCTGTTATGTCCAAGGCATGTGGATGGGATGAACGGGTATCGATATTATGATAAGGAACAGCTTGTGCAGGCGAATCAAATTATTGCACTGAAGACAATGGGGTTCGGACTGGACGAGATTAAAGATGTAATGTCTGAAAAGACAGAAGACGTGAATGATTTTTTACATAAAAAACTACAGGATAAGTATAAAGAAATGAATCGGATCAAGGAACAGATCACACAGATTCAAGGCATTTTAAATACCAACGGGGATTCTGAACAGTATGCTCTGCAGATTGCCCGTAAGACGATGGAGTCGATGTGGGTGGCATGCCTGCACGGTGAGATTGCATCTTATCCGGATGAAGGGATTCTTTGGGGAAGACTGACCCGCGCATGCAGGGACTGTAATATTCCGCTTTTAGAAGATTCTCCTGCAATGGCAATTTATCATGGAACGATAGCAGATACCGGGATGATGTCTGTTGATGTGTTGTTTCCTTTGAATAAAGAATATAAGGGAAACGATTCTTTTTCGATAAGAAAGATACCCGCACAGGATGTGGTATCTGCAATTTTTAAAGGCAGCTACTCTCAGATTTATTCCATTAATCTGGTTGTAGCCAAATGGCTGGAAAAGAACCATCTTGCAATAAACGGTCAGTGCTTCACCATTTACCATAACTCTCCTGGAAACTGTAAGGATGATGGCGCATTTATCACGGAACTTTGTTTTCCGGTTCAGGAAAAAAGGGATTGACTCTCGTATTGTACGAGGGTTTATGCTGTTCCTATAGAAATAGAAATGATTTTATAGGAGGATTTTTTTATGAGCCGAAAAGTATTGCCAGTCAAACATCATCTTTGCAGCGGATGCTGTATGTGGAGTGGCATCGAGGATGTATATGCCACGAAGACAAACCAGACACTGCCGGAAGCTTTTCTGTTTGGGATAAGCAGTTTTGGGGAGTCCGTATACTTTAAGACAAAAGACAAGAGCCGGCCTTTTATGCTTAGTGTTGCAGATGGCCGCACAAGAAAGACATATGGAAAGATTAAGGATATTCTTGGCCTTACTTATCAGATTTCAGAAGGACATACGCTGTCCTACGCATTAAAGTCGGTTAAGGCTGAAATCGATAAAGGCCACCCTGTCGTGCTCGGACCGCTTGATATGTTCTACCTGCCATATCTTAAGATGTATCACCATGATCACATTCCGATGCACTACATCCTGATGATCGGTTATGATGAAGAAAAGAAATGCGTGCTGATTTATGACTGCGACCGTCCGGACCTAATTGAGCTTCCCGAACAGGATTTAATTGATGCATGGCAGATTGAGAAAAATGCAGTTGGAGATAAAAATGGATTCATACGATTTACGCTTTCTGACCCGCTTTTTGACAAATACGAATTGACCGATATCTGCCTGAAAGAAAAAGCCGCCAGACAGTTATGCGAGAAACCCGATTTTATTGGCATCAATGCCTTTTCAAAAGTCGCAAAGGACTTTCTATCCTGGAAAGATGCCTTCTATAAGGAAGAATACCGACATGTGCTTGCATCACTGACGGAATCTTTCGGGATGGTTCCAAAGCTTCCGAATGAGATTTTAGGCATTTGTGAGCCGGATATTTCTTTTAAAGGAAACTATGACCGCCTGGGAACGATGCTATGTGAACTTGGAAATGAATATGCCAGAGAGGACTGGTCAAAAGCCGGTGCGCTGTTTCATCAGTGTGGTATCCTGCTTGAGACAATCACCGGACATATCATTCAATACTATTGTAATCAGAAAGACCGTTTGTCTGAGATACCAGATTTATTTTTACAGATCGGACAACGTGCAAAGCAAGCATATGAGATTCTTGCCAGACCATAAAGGAGGGATTTGAAATGGCATTTGACTATAAAAAAGAATATAAAGAATTCTATCTGCCGCCAAAAACACCTGTCATCGTGAATATTCCGGAAATGAAGTATATCGCGGTTCGCGGCACAGGCAATCCGAATGAAGAAGGCGGTGCCTACCAAAACGCAATGAGCATTTTGTACTCCATCGCCTATACGATTAAGATGAGCCATAAAGGCAGCCATAAGATCGATGGCTTCTTTGAATATGTCGTCCCGCCGTTAGAAGGCTTCTGGTGGCAGGACGGTGTTGAGGGAATCGATTATTCGAATAAAAACACATTCCGTTGGATTTCCGTGATCCGGCTTCCGGACTTTGTATCCAAAGAGGACTTTGACTGGGCAGTAAAAGAAGCCTCCCATAAAAAGAAACTGGACTGCTCATGCGCCGAATTTCTTACCTTGACAGAAGGCCTGTGTGTACAGATCATGCATATCGGTCCTTTTGATGATGAACCCGCTTCCGTTGCCTTAATGGACAAATATCTGGAAGATGAGGGGTACGAAACGGATATCACGCCAGACCGGCTGCACCATGAAATCTATCTTTCCGATACCCGCAAGACTGCACCTGAGAAATTAAAGACCGTCATCAGACATCCTATTAAAAAGAAAGGAACTGCTGTTTAGCCCGTTATCTCTCAGACGCGCCTTTCAGACAGATCACAAAACAGTTGGTTTCTTTCCTACGGCAATAAGAAAGCTGACCTCCATGCTTTTCCACGATTGTCTTTGCAATGGAAAGGCCGAGGCCGGTTCCGCCGTCGGTTTTTCTTGCCTGATCCCCTCTTGAAAATGCATCAAATAGGCGGGTCTGAATGTCTGAACTGATTTCTTCTCCGTCATCCGTCACCTCAATTACAATATATCCACCAACGTTTCGTTCATGAAATACTATAGCTTTCGCTTGTGAATTATTTTCTGTTTTTATCTCTTCTCTCTCTAATGCCGTACTGCTCTTTAATGATACTCCGATTCCCCCCCCTGTCTTATTATATTTCACTGCATTATGAAGCAAGTTTGTTATCACACGTTCCAAGAGTTTCGGATCAATCTCAGCTTCTACCTGCTTATCCGGGATATCGATTGCAAACTCGAATCCCTTCTCCTCTATTTCCTCATAATATTCCACACAGATCTGTCTTAGGAATTCGGAAATATCCGTTCTCACTATATGCAAAGCGTACTCGGTACTATTAAGCTTTAGCATCATAAACATATCTTCCATCAGTCGACTGACCCGGTTCGCCTTGGCATCAATCGTCTTATACACATTTCGTTTATCGGACTCCGGTACCAGGTCCGCTTCCAGAGCATTCGCATAGGATTTGATCGTCGCCATCGGTGTCTTGATATCATGGGATAGATCTAGCAAAAGACGGTTCTTCTTCTGTTCATTTTGAATCTTTGCCGCCTTCTCTCCTTCTAACCGTTCCATCATCATATTAAACGTATCCTTAATATCCGCAAACTCTGCTTTTGCCGGAAAGAGAAGCCTTACCCCTTCCTCTCCAAGGCGCACCCTCTCCATTCCTTCACTAAGGCTGCTTAAAGGCTTGCGGATCGTGGAGCTTAAATAGTAGCTCATTACAATACATAACAGCAGAAAAAGTCCAAAAAACAGGACTCCAAATACTACGTTCCAGGTACTGATCCCATTTAAGATAATGGTAATGTCCGTCTTCACCGCCGTCCTTGGAAGAATCGTCACATAATAAAAGTCCTGCCCCTGTTCCAGCCGATACGTCATATAGCCGATGTAGTCCATCGTGCTTCCTCCACTTGCCGCAAGCAGCTCACTAAACTCCTTTTTGGTATAGGAACGGTTTTGGGTCTGCTTATCTCCCCAGCTGTCCACGACCTGATAATCGGCATCCAGTTTCTCAATCCAGCCGCCGATACGGCTGACTCCCTGAAGGCTTCCTATCTTTCCATTCTGATCCGGGATTCCATATACGTTGATGCCGGGAGTAGAGTTCCCTCCGATTCCCACCGATACTGCAACGAGGCTTCCCACAAAGATACCGATTGCAAGAATGGTGAAAATAAAGAAGCTGATCATCAGTTTTGTGAAAATCCCTTTTTTCTTCTTCCTCATTTTCACTCCTGTCTGACTCCCTTCTCAAACTTGTATCCAAGTCCTTTTACCGTCTTAATCCATACCGGACTTTTGGGATTCTCTTCGATTTTGGCACGCAGATTGCTGATATGTACCATAACCGTACTGTCATCGCCCATATACTCCTCATCCCATGCAGCACCAAAAATCTGCTGCTTGGTAAAGATTCTTCCCGGACTTGCCATCATCAGCTTTAAGATCAAAAACTCTGTCTTAGTAAGTGCAATCACATTCTCTCCTCGATACAGACATCCCTCCTGTAAATGAAGCCGAAACTCTCCTACCGTAATGACTTCTTCCTTCTTTGGTTCCACAAGATAATCATAGCTTCTGCGAAGCTGTGCCTTAATCCTTGCCACGACCTCCATCGGATTATAAGGTTTGGTGATATAATCATCTGCCCCTAACTCAAGTCCAAGGATCTTATCATAATCCTCTCCTTTTGCCGTACACATAATAGCCGGAACCCTGCTTGTCTCACGGATTTTCCGTAACACACCAAATCCATCTAACTTCGGCATCATGACATCCAACAGCACCAGATGCACGGTGTGCTTCTTAAACATCTGCATCGCTTCGATCCCATCCGCTGCCTTTAATAACTTAATCTGTTCCTTTGCCATATATAACTCCAGCACATCCAACAATTCCGTCTCATCATCTGCCGCAAGCACCACATATTCCATCTCTTCGCTTCCTTTCTTATCCTGCAGGATCTATATCTTTTTGTGCTTTTATTCTACACTCCCTATTTTATAACTTTTTGAATAAATCCTTACTTATTCTTCTATTCCCCTAAAAGTAATTTGTTTCCGTCCTTCTTATTGCTCAATGCTTTCATATAAAAGTTCAGAAAGACTTTCACTAAAATCGAATCCTGCTTTCCAGTCCTCCTGAAGTGCATCCAAAAGCAGACACTTTGCCATGCCGATGGTGTAATACTTATGAGTGCCCTCCGTATACGTTCCGATTGCATCCAGATACTGCCTGCTATAAGCATCCGTTCCCTTTTCCATCTCGTAGACCTTTGATTCCAGATAATAAGCCATTCCTTCTACATTTTCATAATATTCCTCTGCCGAAACTACTTTTTCGGACAACAGATGTCTGCGCTCTTCCTCTAACTTCTTATACTGTAGCACATATGCTTTCTTATCGTCAATGGACCTGACAAGGACTGCCTTCTTAAGGATTTCCAACTCCTGTTCGTAGAAAGAGACCACCTTGGGATTCGAATCCACATCGTTCGCAATCACCTCTCCCAAACTTCCTCTGGAATCGGAATCTTTCGCCTTCACTCTATTTAAAATCTCTTTCTCATATCTGCTAAACTGCCAGGCATGCGTTGCCTCATGCCAGATCGTTGCCACCTGTTCTTCACTTCCATACTCGCTGTCAGAAAAAGCGGTCAGATCTCCCCCTGCTCCGAAACGCAATGCCGAAATCATTTCCTGAAAACGTTCCACCGAAGGCACAATGACCTGATATTCCCCGTCTATTTCATAAGCAGTCCCCACAAATGCCTGTAATACCGACTTTTCCTTCTCTTTCACAGCCTTCCCGTTAGAAATGCTTAACACATAATCATAGGAACCGTCATAACACCGCACCTTGTAATCGGCCAGCGAAAATCCATCGAAGCCCAGCTCATCCACCTGTTTTTGAAGACTTAGAGCCTCCTTATAGATATCCATATTCCGCTCACTTAATCCATAACTTCCCGTAAGCACTGTGCCTGCTGCCAGTACCACTCCCAAAATACCATATAAAATCCGACCTCTCATATCACTTGCCTCCTGACTGCAAACCATTCTGATACCTGTTTTCCTTTTCCTATCACGTTCTGCACTTAAGCTTCCTTCTTCTTAAAGATCAATAAAAACCAGCTGATCAGATAAATCACAAGCAGACCTTTTAGTATAAGATGAATGGATAGGAAACCGCCCATTAAAAAATCCGAAGCCGCCTTTGCATTCCCATTTAAATCCGGCACGACAGAAAGCATATAGTTTAGCACCTTTCCGGATGCGCCTCCTACGGTCCCTGCTGCAATCTCAAGCAGACCATGAAACACTCCTCCGGTTAAAACTGACGTACTGATCACACCAACGGCAAATTCCGGCAACACAATTGATAGCACACTGGTAAGAAGGCTTATCATCCCTGTGCTCAGTCCGACCATTAGGTAAGCCGGTACTATTCGCATAAGACATACTGTCTGCCCCTGTCCGATGCAGAAAATGCCAAGCACTGCAAAAAATACTGCCTGCGCAAGTAAAGAAACCGCCAGGTTGGAAAGCGCCAGCTGTCCATGATACTTAAGCTGTGACATCCCTCTGATCCAGATCAAATGACTTGTTTTTCTCTCATACTCCTTCCCAATCGTTCCGATGGACAGCACAATCGCTAACATACAGCTGACAAAATGAATAATCGTCATAAAAACAGGAAGCATCATAGAAAAATCCGTAATCATTTTCCCGTTAATCGAAAGAGAAGACTCACCCGAAGACAAAAAGAATAAAAGCAGTACTGCAATCCCTCCGATAATATACAGTTCCTTTCTTCGAACCTTCTCCTTCACCGCCGTTATCATGATCTCCATTATGCTACACCTCCTACCGTAAGTAAAAATAACTGTTCCAACGTCTCCTCGTGTCCTAATTCACTCTTCGTCCATGTCCGAAGCAGCTTGCCATTTTTCATAATAATCCCCCGATCACATACCCTCTCCATATCACTTAAAATATGGGAGTTCACAACAATCGTCCTGCCTTCCTCCTTAAGCCTCTTAATCAATCCCATCATCTCCGCTCTTCCTAACGCATCCAGCCCTGCCGTCGGTTCATCCAAAATCAAAAGCTCCGGATCTCCTAACAAAGCCTGTGCAAGTGCCAGTCTCTGTAACATCCCCTTCGAATACTGTTTTATCTTCGTTCTATCCTCATCAAGTCCCACAAGCTCCAGCAGATAACTGATTTCTTTCTTAAGTTCTTCCTTTCCCATCCCCTGAATCCTTCCGTAATACCACAACACTTCCCTTCCGCTAAGAAACGGCGGAAAATACGGTGTCTCCGGCGAATATCCGACCTTCACTCCATCCTCAATCTCAACCTTACCTTCATCTATCCTCACTAGCCCCAAAATCATCTTAATCGTGGTCGTCTTCCCGGCACCGTTGCTCCCTAACAAAGCAAACACCTCTCCTTTCTTCACCTCAAAACTCAATCCATCCACCACGCACTTTCCCTGATACGTCTTTTTCAATCCTTCACATACTAACATCCAATCATCCGCTCCTTTTTTATTCTTCCATCCTTTATGCTTTCATTATATCTGCCCACCATAAACTCCGCTTAAGCCCAACCTAAAGATAACCTAAAAAATATTTTGACCCATTCTCCACTATCTTCTCATCTGCTTCTCGTTTATTCGTCTGCCTCTCTCCTCATTCAAAGTTATGTACTTAATACTCACTTCACTCCCGTTCTCCCCTGTCTTCCGTCTTATGACCTTCCGACGCTCCAGTCAAAATAAGCCGGAAACAGGTGCAGAAGGCCGCCCGCCGTTCGTGACGCAACGCGCCCCCGGACCTGATGCGATTGTGTTCCGGAATGTCCCGCTCATGACGAACAAAAATCGGGATTGTCTTTGAATAACAGACAGTGCTTTTCTGTCTGATAGTCAAAAACAATCCCGATTTTTGTCCGCTCATGCGTCCGAACATTCGGAACACAATCGCGTCAGGTCCGGCGTCGCGTCGCGAACGGCGGACGGCCTCCTGCGCCTGTTTCCGGCGCCTCCCTTACTCTTGCTTCCCTTTCATAACCGAATAAAGCGGCAATCCTATGGCGGTGATGATAAGGCCGCCAACGGAGATCCAGAAAGAAGTGAAGAACTGATTAATAACCACAAAAAGTCCTCCCACAATTGCAAGTATCGGAATAAACGGATACAATGGCACCCGGTAAGGGCGTTCCATATCTGGTTTCTTTTTACGAAGGATCATTACTCCGATAAACGTAAGCACATAAAATACCCATACTACAAAAATAGTCAGATCCGTTAATAAATTAAACTGTCCTGTCAATGCATACAGACAGCCAAGAATTGCAACAAGCCAGATTGCATTATAAGGAGAACTTCCCTTATTGACTTTGGATAACGTCTTGCTTCCCGGGAACATTCCCTCTTTCGCTAATGCAAATGGCACTCTCGATCCGGTCAGTATATAGCCATTTCCAGTACCAAACACAGATACCAAAATACCCGCTGAAATCAGCTTTCCGCCAATATCTCCGAATAGCTTTGTAGCTACCAGGGAAGCCGGCGATGTAACACTTGCAAGCTCACTTGCCGGTGCCACCCACAGATAGGCCACATTGATTGCCAGGTATACAGCCATGACAAGAGATAATCCGCCTACGATGGCCTTTGGAAGGTCTCTTCCCGGATGCTTCATTTCTCCGGCAATCGCACCTACATTAATCCATCCGTCATATGCAAATAAAGTTGCGATCAGAACCTGTCCTAATGTAGTTGTAATATTCGCACCTTCTCCGACTACGGGAGTGAGCACATGGCTTGGTGTTCCTCTCACAAAACCAAATATAATAATAAGGGCTAACGGAACCAATTTTCCGATTGTTGCAACGGTCTGAATGAATCCACCAAAGGAAGATCCCAGCACATTAAAAAATGCAAGCACAATAATCATCCCGATTGCAATTGGAAGCACGATTCCTTTTCGCTCCGATGAATACCCAAGCAATTCCGCTGCCTGTTGTGCAAAAATAACCGCACCGGCTGCCAGTGTTCCCGGAAAGAATAATACGGTCTGCATCCATCCGGTCAAAAATCCAAAACGTCTTCCATAAACCTCTTCAATGTAAATCATCATACCACCGGTTTTGGGTATGGCGGCAGATATCTCGGTTGCGGTCAGACCGCCTGCAATTGTAATCAAACCGCCTATGATCCATGCAATGATTCCTAATCCCGGAGCTCCATTCGTTGCTGTATAGATTGCCTGCGACTTAAAGAATACGCCCGATCCGATTACGAGTCCGACAACCGTAGAAAATGCAGCCATGAATCCCAGATTTTTTTCTAATTCCTTACTCATAAACATCTCCCTATTCATTTTTCATCATAGGCTTAGTATTTGCCTATTTCGTATAAATATCATTTCCTATTTATTCAAGAAGAGGGAGTAACAGATGAAATTTCCACCTTTTTACTCCCTCTCTGTTTTTTACTTCTTACTTATAATCAGGACATGCCGTTTACTGTTTTATATTTATAAAGCATCTCTGCATGGTTCTGCTCTTCAATCTGAATCTCCGCCAGTGCCTTGCGTATGTCAGTGTCTCCAAATGTAAATACATCACTGTTATATTCGGAGGATACCATCTTCTCCGTGGAAATGGAGTCTGTTGCTAAGAAGCCGTCTGCATCCTTATCCGGACTATGACTCATAATACTGTAAGTTCCCGATGGATTATAATCACGGCCTTCGGTATCATTGCAGTCACACTGTGGCACACTTCCGGACAGAATCTGTCCCAACGTGTTATAGTGCTGCTGTTCCTTCTGTTCGAGTGTCTGGAATAAATCCTTTAAAACAGGATCCTTTGCATCCTTTCCGTATTTCCTATACTTCTCAATACAGATCTGCTCTTGGGATTGCAGTTCTTTGATTGCCTGTGTTTCTTTTGCATTTAAAACCATAGTTCTTACCTCTTTTTCATAATTTTTACTACGATAAGAGCTAGTATCTGCATGCCAAATTATTTATATTCGATTTTCTCATTCATCCTTATTTGCTTTTATACGAATCTGAGATACTCCCCATATCCCCTTTCCTCCATCTCCTCCTTGGGAATAAACTCAAGTGCGGCGGAGTTGATACAGTATCTTAATCCTCCGGTTTCCTTCGGCCCATCCTCGAATACATGACCTAAATGAGAATCTGCATAGCGGCTTCTTACTTCCGTACGGAACATGCCATGGCTTAAATCCCGCTTTTCACTTACAAACCCGCGATTCAAGGGTTTCGTAAATGCAGGCCATCCACATCCCGAGTTGTATTTATCTTTTGAGGAGAACAGCGGCTTCTTGCTGACCACATCCACATAGATCCCCTCTTCAAAATGATGATCGAACTCATTGGAAAATGGAGCCTCTGTTCCATTTTCCTGCGTCACCTTATACTGAATCGGCGTCAGACGTTCTCTTAATGCTTCCTTCTCTTCCTCTGATTTCTTCCATGTCTTCTCTAAATAATCTTTTCTCCCGGACCCCTGATAATATAACTTATATCGAAAGCTATTCTTCTTATAATAGTCCTGATGATATTCCTCCGCCGGATAGAATTCCTTGGCCGGCAGAATCGGTGTCACGATCTTCTTAACAAAACGTCCGCTTTCGGCAAGCTCTTCCCGATATTGATCGGCAATCCGTCTTTGCTTCTCCGTATGATAGAAAATTGCGGTCTTGTAGCTGTCCCCTCTGTCATGAAACTGCCCTCCGTCATCGGTCGGATCAATGCTCATAAAAAATGCTTCTAAAAGCTCCCGATAAGAAACCATCTCTTCTAAATACGTAATCTCTACCGCCTCATAATGTCCGGTGTTTCCAAGACAAACTTCCTGATAGGTGGGATTCGGAATTTTGCCGCCTGTATATCCTGCCACAACTGAAATCACGCCGTCGAATGCCTCAAATGGCTTTACCATACACCAGAAGCATCCACCTGCAAATGTTGCTTTTTGTGCTTTTTCCATTGTATCTACCTCCATTTTTCTTATGTTACCCAGGCATGGCAGAGTTTTAATAAGGAGATTCGTGTCATTTTTTCATATATTTTCAATAAATTAAATGGATGATAGGCGGAACTTCTACTAAAAAGCAATTTTTGATTGCTCTACTTCTCTAACTGCTGAAAACTTTTTAGCATTGTATTCAGTTTCAGATATTCACGAATGAATACTCCAAATCCAAATGCTACAACTAACATAAGGCCTATACCGATTCCTTGCGCCAATCCGTTCCAAAAAGTGTCTCCACGAAATACATCCGTAAAGAATGTGAAATAGTCATATGCAAGCATAATCAGGTATAGCGGGATGATTCTAAGGAACTGTCCATTCATTACTCGTTTGCACATCTCTGCCTTTGACTCATTGTCGCTGAATATGGAAACATCATTTTCTTCCCCTTCCACTTTCTTTTTGCGGAAATAAAACCATTTTCCGTAATGGAATACATATTCCCATCCATAGTCATAAAACAGCTGAATATAGTCTGCATCCACTGCTCCATCTTCTTTAAAATCCAGCTGATAACTCCATTCTTCCTTCTTGCATGATGCAAATTCATAGCTGCGTCCGTCTGTCGATACGAACTTCCATCCCTGCTTTTGCATTGCTGCAAGCCATTCTGCTTCTTCCCTGAACTCCGAGAGCTGGAATCTGCGCTTCTCTACTCTTTTTTCCATGCTTATTCCTCTCCTTTACTATTACGATACAGGCGTTCAATCCTTTTTAGCTCTGTATCCAAAATCTCATTTCCTAGTTCCGTTATGATATAAATCTTTCGTTTTGCTTCCTCTCTTACAAATCGGATCAGTCCATCCTTCTCCATTTTAGAAAGACTTCCATACATCGTCCCCGGACTGATTGCAATCTCTCCTCCGGTCATCTTCTTTACCTTCTGTCCGATGTTATATCCGTGCATCTCCTCTTTGAGGCAGAACAGAATATAAAAAGCGGTCTCCGTCATTGGATTATATAGTTTCTTTATTTTTTCATTCAATTTTCTTCTCTCCTTTTTTCTGACTGGCTCCATAGGCTGTAATTCAATTGATCCTGCATATTTATATAGGTTAATGTATTGTAGTTTGATGTATTGAACTCAGATGCATTGAGGTTCGATATATCGTTATTGATACTATATCGCATCACGATATATATGTCAAATATTTCCTATCGTATTTATTCTTGATTTTTCAACAAAAAAAGCAGCAAAAGCATATTTCTCATGCCTTTACTGCATTTTACATCATCCCTCTTCCTCACAGAGTTTTTTAAGTATGAGAGAAGTCTAAAGAATCCTCCTCCTGATTACTCAAACTTTGTATTAATGAAAGTATAATTCTGAAAACTTGCTTCCTCCCCTAATTTGATCCAGCATTGTGATCAGCGAATCTTTTCCGTTTTCCTCTATCCAGTTTCTTACTTCCTGCCCAGCCAGACAATAGCGTTTTCTTCTATCTTCCGTTTCACCCGCATAAAATTTTTCTGACGTATCATATGTATCTACTCCCGGCACATCATTTCCCTGGTTTGTGATTGTCAGCCATGTTTCGTAGGAATACTGTTCCCGGTAGTCATTTTGCATGGCAAGTCCTTCATCAAACCAGATTGGAAGCAGCTGTTTATAGATAAATCTCCCCTGATACAGCCTTGCATGTGTCTCCGCATGCGTCATCTCATGCGCCATAATATCCACATTCAGCCACTCCGAAGACAGGGATATATAAGAATGCGCCCCATCGAAAACTATGGTTTTCGTATCATGGTCGCCTCCAAGCTTCTGAAGCTTTTCTTCATCATCACAGATAATAAGAACCGAACTCGAAACAAGTTCTCCATAAAATTCCTTTACCCGTTCTTTGGCATCTCCTACTAACTGCCTTAGCTCTTTTACATCTTTCGACCATTCATTGTCCACATACACGTTTTGCTCTATTTCGCGGAATCCATGTATCTTTACGGATATCCGATATCCTTCCGGTGTAAAATAAAAGAATCCGATACATGCGGCTGTGAAGATGGTTAAAATGGTACATGCTATTATGATTTTAACTTTTTTCTTCATGCTCTTTCCCTAACCTTATATCTTTTCATTTTTCTCCCATTATATTACTTTTATAAACCAGATACAAATAAATTGGAATTTAAAACCTAAAAATCGAGTGCATGTTTTTTTTGTTATGACACATAATAGTACTGTAAAAACAAAGTGAATGTAGGAGGAACCGACGATGTTCAATCTAAGTTACGATAACATTCAATCTTCGGAGGCCTACGAAGGCAACGCAGCTGGAGATGAGCCAATTGACAGATGAGGCTTATAGGACTTAAAACGTTCTATAAGCCGGGACGTTTTTACATCATGAGGGACTGCTTATATGCATACGTTGTGTGCAGATAAGCAGCCCCTCTTTCTTTCAATCTTTGTTTTATCTCTATCTTTATTTTGTTTCTATCTTTTTATAGCCTTTATTATTTTTCTGCTTCGATCACCCAGATTAGCTCATCGATCTGAGTAGCCTTAAATTCATACCCTGCTTCTTTACACAGCCTCTGCATCTCATCTACATTTGCAAAATACTCATCTTCCACATCTTCTCTCTCCCGCTTCGTACAGTTCTTAAGAAATGTTTTCTTTGCCTTGTCATCTGCAAACATCAGATCTGCGATCACAATGCGGCCATGCTGTTTTAACACGCGGTCCATCTCCTTAAGTGCAAGTTTCCGTTCCCCTTCCTTGCAATGATGGAATGCATAAGAAGTGACAATGGTATCATAACTGTTTTCATTTAACGGAAGCTGCAGAAAAGTTCCCACCCGCATCCTTACATCCGGAAGTTTCTTTTTTGCTTCCTTTAGCATATTGACTGATTGGTCTATACCTATTATATCACCTGCTTGTACTCGATCCGTTTTTAGGATTGCCATTGTCAGGTTGCCGGTCCCGATTCCAATCTCTGCAATCTTTCCGGGATTGCTTACCGCCGCTTTTGCAGTCATTTCCATAACGGTATCATAATGTTTATAAAAATTAAGACCGTCCTCATATGTACGAATGCTTTTATCGTAATAAGGCGCCCAGGAATCAAAGTTCCACTCATCGCTCCATGCATTCATTTCAGCAATCAGCTTGGTGGTCTTGTCAAGCTGTACCTTTGTTTCCTCTGACTCACTGTTATGTTCTAAAAGTTCGTCAATCGTCTCTCCGAGTGCATTCCGAATTTCCGTCATGGCATGTATATGCTCATTGATCAGATTAAACTGAGTGGTATAAATATCGAGTGCCGTCTCGTTCTGATTCTCACATAATTTCTTTATGGCTTCTATCGAAAAACCAAGCTTACGATATAGCATAATAAACTGTAATTTCTGAATATCTGACTCCTCATAGAACCGATATTGATTCTCACCGCGAACCGGTTTGATTAATTCCTTCTTTTCATAAAAACGGATGGCATTTGCCCTGCAATTTAAGATTTCTGCTGCCTGTTTAATGGTGTACATATTTTCTTCCTCCTTATCTTTAAGATAAGAATAAACCTTCGCCTTAGGTGAAGGTCAATAGGTTTTATCAACTTTTTTATTTTACCAAATTTCTTCTCTATAAAAAAGAGACCTTTGCACTGAAAAGTACTGGTCTATTTCTATTTCTATTTCTATTTCTATTTAGATTTTGATTTTATATAATTGCAGGCATTAATCGCTGCAATCGCTCCGTCCGCTGCTGCAGTTGCTACCTGACGTACCTGTTTCACACAGATATCACCTGCGGCATATACGCCTGGAATTTCTGTTTCCATACGGGCATTTACCGTAAGGAATCCATCCTCTGATTTTAATTCGGTATATAATCCCGTATTCGGAATGGAGCCTGCATAAACAAAGATACCGCATCCATCATCCTCGATGATTTCCTTTTCTGCGGTCTTTTCACTGGTCAGTTCTAATCTCTCCACATGATCGTCGCCGAATACACCGGTAAGACGGGTATTAAGTCTCACTTCCAGGTTAGGAAGCTGATCTAACTTTCTCATAAACTCTGCGATTGCTCCAAGCTTTTCTTCAAAATGAATAATCGTAAGCTTCTTTGCAAACTGTGCCAGATAGATTGCTTCCTTGATGGCACCGTCTGCTCCGCCAACCACATATATATTCTTTCCTTCATATCGTTTTCCATCTCTGGCGGCATTCAGTCCGATTCCATTTCCACTAAGAGCTGCTTCTCCTGGAATATCAAGCTTTCTTGGCGTTGTTCCATTTGCAAGGATAACGGCTGCAGCTTCATAGACCGACTTGTCTGTTTTTATCTTTTTAACATCAGCCGTTAACTCCACTTCCATCACTTCTTCGTATACGATTTCTACTCCAGCGCCAAGTGCCTGTTCCTTAAGACGATTTGCAAATGTTGCTCCGGTTTCTTTTTCTATGATTCCAGCATAATGAGTCACAGTGGAGACATTTCCGATCAGTCCTCCTACCTGCTTCTTTTCTAACAACAGCACGTTAAGCCCGCGGCTTTTCGCATATACTGCTGCACTGATTCCTGCTGGTCCTGCTCCGATTATCACCATATCATATTTCATACTGTTTGCCTCTTTCCTTCGTATTTGCATGTCTGGATTACGATTGCTTCTATCTATTATTTATCCTCTGCCATTCACTATACTCTCATTCATGCATAAAAGGAAATTATCGTTTTTTATTAATCAATAAATTTATCTTATAGTTTAAAATTAACATTCAAATTCAATCCCTAATTTTTTGAATTCTTCTGCTTCCTGTGCTGTCAGATCCAGTGTACAAACTTCATCGTGAGAACATACCATGATTTTTGCTTCTCCATCCCTATAAAAGGCGGGATTTTCAAAGGAAGTCTCATCAATCTTGATTGGATATTGAAACAGATCGGTAAGCTGATTTCTTACCTCGTTCCATGTCTTGCCCATCCTAAAATAGCATACTTCAAATAGAGCCCCACTAGTCACCAGGGTTGCCCGTGTAAATCTGCTTTTCAGAAAATCTTCCCGCTCTGTTTCAAACGGCCGCTGTGTTTCAAACGAACGATCTCCTTCTGCTGGTATAAAAAACTCCTCAAGGCCTTCCTCAAGCCCTTCCATATCCTGTTGATAAAGTTGGTCAAAATACTCTTCTGCCGCCTCGACGCTGCCTGTAAACTCACAGATTCTCTGCCTGTATTCCATATTCTCTGAAAATGCTTTTCTTCTGTTCCGATCTCCCTGAATCAGCATATCCTTATATTCATCATGTACACTTTTTAACACTTCATCCGGAATCACACCATTAAAATATCTTGCCACGGAAAACTCATCACTGATTTTAGATGCAAAATCAAGAAATTTCTCCAATTCTTTGCCTATTAACTCCCATTGTATTTCGTATCTCATGCTTTTTCCTCTCAATCCTGCTCTTTCTCTTTTGTCTTATTCTTTTGCCCTGTTCTTTTCTTTTATCTATCTCATTTTATTTCTTATATTCTCATGCCACTGGACTATGTACTGATTCAAGAATCCCATAAAAACATACTATTACTATAAGAAATCCTTATGCTCGCTTCCGACTTTTATATCCTTACCGCTTTCCTGTCTTTTAATAAATACACCTCTCCGATATATTGAATTTTATCCTCGTTATCACAGATGATTGCGCCATTATCGCAAATTCCGTAGATCGGATACGTTTCTGATAAATGAAGCAGCTCCTCTAATATATTTTCTTTATCCAGATGCGGTTCCACAGAAAAATCCACAAGACCAAGCCCCTCATAAATCTCCTGTTTGTCATGTCCACAAGTCAACGTACAGATTGCGGTCTTTGTCATATTGATAGAACCTGCACTCATTCCAATCACAACACCTTTATGCTGCTGTATAACAGGGATCAGACCATATTTCTGAAAATAGGAAAACTCTGTGGGAGTATCCCCTCCCGAAAGCCAGATCACGTCTGCATTTTTCACGGTATCCTGTGCTTCTTTCGGGCTCATTCTTCCATCCACTACAGTAACGCTTTGAAAAGTGATTCCCTGATCTATAAACATTTTCATAAATAATCTACAGTACCGGTCTGTCGTTTCGTATCTCTTTTCAAATTCGGAGGCAACAAACGCTAATTTACTGCCTTCCTTTATGTACGTATGTAATGCTTTTGCAAAATCCTCCGGAAATCCTTCTGTAAATCCGCTTGTTATGATTCTTATCATATTTGCACCCTCCTGCTTTAATTTTGTAATATTCCCCAGCCATTTATGATTATTTTTTCATTCTATGACTTTTCATTCCTACTTGCAATGATTTTTCTAATTTTATTGCTTCTTCTAAATCTTATCCGACTTCCTTATAGACTAAAAAAGGACCTTCGCGGTTAACGCAAAAGTCCTTTTATTCTTACTCTTGTGCAGACAAGCTTCATCCTTGATTTTGGGCTTACCTACTTGTGTTTCATTCTCGGCCCCCAATGCCTAATTCGCCAGACAAACAAGCCCAAAATTAAATACAATGTTTATATGATAATCCCATCACAATGATCGATTTCATGCTGAATGATCTGTGCGACCCAGCCGGTATACTTTTGTTTGTGTTTCTTAAACTCCCGATCCAGATACTCCACTTCGATCGTTTCATAGCGCTTTGTTGTTCTTACTCCTGTAAGGGAAAGACAGCCTTCTTCTGTTTCATATTCCCCTTCTTTTTTTAAGATGACCGGATTTACCATTGGAATATTGATCATTCCCATATTCACAACAATAATACGCTTTCTCTCCCCGATCATATTGGCCGCCATGCCTACGCAGTGCTCCATATTTGCCTGAAGGGTATCTAATAAATCCTGAATGATACCTTCATCTGCCTTGGTTGCCGGCTCTGATTTTTGAGATAAGAAAAAGATATCTTTCATAATATTTCTAACCACTATATATTCCTCCAATATTCAAACGTTCATTCCTTTTTTACCTGCATAAAATAGTTTATCCTAAACTCTCAGCTATTTTCGAGTATCTTTTATTATAGTCTATTTATGTACATCACTCAATCACTTTATCAATCGCTTTGTCAATCCATCTCTTTCACAGGCTACCATTGGGTCAATCGTTTTATCCGCCATCTCTAAAGTTCTTCTGTTCCCTTACCCGTTATTGTAAACGTTCCTCCTAGAATCTGTTCATCTTTAAACTCCCGCATCTTTCCTACAAACGATATCGGCATCCGTTGTGCCGGTGAGCACATAGTTTCCGGACTTTGAAATTGTGATATTACCTTTGCTGATATGCAGCACAGCGCTTTTCGCTTCACATGTTATTGGAGCAAATAACATGGTAAATACCAGACAAACAGCCAGACAAACAACTGATTTCCATCGTTTCTACATAAACATTCTCCTCTCATTCCCATTTCTTTTTAAGTGACTGCTTTAAATTACAATTCCTATTTATGTAAAAACTATAAAATTACTGTTTTTTCAGTATTTATTTTATGTATCCCATGTATACAAAAGAGGCCCGCACTCTCTTAGTGCGACAGCCTCTTTTTAAGATGTATAAGGATTGCTATCTATATTGATATCTATGTTTATTCATTTCAAATAGAATAATGGTCACGATAAACGTCACTGCCTCCGCCGCAACGATCGCAAGCCAGATTCCATTGATTCCTAAAAATATCGGCAGAATCATCACCGCTACCACCTGAATAACTAATGTTCTTAAAAATGAAATCAGAGCCGACACCGTTCCATTATTAAGTGCTGTAAAAAATGCCGATCCAAATATATTAAATCCACATAACAGGAAAGAAAGGGAATACAGGAAAAGTCCGTTTGCCGTCAGATCGGTAAGTGCTGCATCGTATCCTACGAACATTTTTGCAAGCGGGTAGGAAAGCCCTGTCCCTAACGCCGTCATAATAAATGAGGTAATGGAAGTCAGCACCATGCTCTTTTTAAACAGGCTTTTTAATTCGCTTGTATTCCCCGCTCCATAATGATATCCGACAATTGGCCCCACACCGATTGAATAGCCTATAAACAGTGCCATAAAGATGAAATTCACATACATGATGACCCCATATGCCGCAATCCCGTCTTCTGCTGCGATTCGAATCAGCTGAAAATTATAAAGGATGCTGACAAGGGACATCGAAATATTGGTTAACATCTCCGAAGATCCATTGAGACAGGCTTTCCCTAGCGCACCAACGTAAACTTTTGTCTTTACTAACTGTAACAGGCTCTTATTCTTACGCATAAAATAAATAAATGGTACAAGACCGCCGATCGTCTGGCTTATTGCTGTTGCCAAAGCTGCGCCGAGAATCCCCATTTTCCATACATACACGAATAAAAAGTCCAGTACGATATTGGTAAGGCCTGCAAGCAGGGAAAGATAGAGCCCCATATGCGGTTTTTCTGCCGTAACAAAAAAGCTCTGAAAACTATTCTGCAGCATAAACATAGTATTTGCCGCGATCATAACCCTTCCATACAGCACACAGTCATCAATAATCAGCTCACTCGCGCCAAGCGCATACGATAACGGGCGCATAAAGATAAATCCGATTATGGAAGTGATGACTCCCACCGCAATTGTCACATACACGAGCATGGAAAAATACTGATTTGCTTTTTCCCGGTCTCCCTCCCCAAGTGTCTTGGCGATCAGGGCACTTCCCCCTGTCCCAATCATGAAACCAAATGATCCAAGTGCCATAAGCACCGGCATGATCAGATTAAGTGCTGCGAATGCATTTTTCCCCACAATCATGGATACAAATAGTCCATCCACAATACTGTAAACGGATGTCACAAGCATCATCACAACGGTTGGCAGCACAAAGCGCAGCAATTTCTTATACGAAAAATGGTCTGATAAACTAATTTGCATTCTTACTCCCCTTTATGATTTTCTTCTTTTTCTTTGGTCAGCTGATCCACTTCTTCTCTTAAAAACGCAAGCTGCTTTTCAAATAATGTAAGAAACAGTTCCTGCTCCTCTTCGCTAAATCTCTCAAATGACTTCGATTCTGCCTTAAGTAACGGCACAATATTTTTTTCACAGAAAGCTTTTCCTTCCTCCGTCAGTTCCACCGCCTTTCGGTTGCGTGTTCCTGCTATCTGGGATAATACCACAAATCCCATCTTTACCAGGTTATTGATTGCAGAATTGATCGTCTGTTTTGGGAAAAACCACGCATTGCACAGATCATTCTGCGAATAGGATTCCTCTGACTCGGTTACCGCATATAAAACCCAAAATGAAGCGTCCGAAAGACCGCAGCGCGCTGCCATCCCACGATAAATATCATCCTGTTGTTTATACAGCTGATTTAAGAAGACAAGCTTCTCCTCTATTTTCTTCTCCATATTTTTTCTCCGTTTTTTTAATAAAATAGCTTTGCTACCCTGAGCCAGCCATATCTTTTTTCTCAAGGCGATGCCACTTTGTCGTTACGAGCGTATGCGTCGCGCGCATCTCAGGTAGCATTTTTTGATTCACAGGGAAGTACAAAAAAATTTTCTGTAAATCAAAAAAACATCCGAAATCGGACTCTTAAATATTAGTCCGATTTCGGATGTTTGTCAACTGCCTTTCTTTCATCTTCTAACTTTCTGTCATCGTTCCGCCATTTACATGAAGTACCTGCCCGGTCACGTAAGAGGAATCCCGGCATGCCAGATATACATAGGTCGGTGCCAGTTCATACGGCTGTCCTGCTCTTCCCATTGGCGTCTCCTGACCGAATGTAGCCACATAATCGGCTGAGAATGAGGATACCGTCAGTGGAGTCCAGATTGGTCCAGGTGCTACTCCATTCACACGAACGCCCTGTCTGATAGCCGTCTGTGACAGTGTTCTCGTAAAGGATACCACCGCCCCCTTGGTAGAAGAATAATCAATCAGCTGATCATTTCCTACATAAGCAGTTACGGAGGTCGTATTAATAATCGTGCTGCCTTCCTTCATATAGCACAATGCTTCCTGTGACAGATAGAATAATGGGAATACGTTCACTTCATATGTCAGGCACAGCTGCTGTGGCGATATCTCCTGAATGGATGGCTGCGGAAACTGAACACCTGCATTATTCACTAATATATCAAGTGCACCGAAGTCAGACACCACACATTGCACTAACTGTCTGCAAAACTTCTCACTGCGGATATCTCCCGGATACAGCCTGCATGTTGCACCATACTTCTCAACGCATGCTTTTGTCTCCAGCGCATCACATTCCTCACACAGATAAGAAATCGCCACATCAGCGCCTTCTTTTGCATATGCCACTGCTACAGCCCTTCCAATACCGCTGTCACCACCTGTGATCAGCGCCACTTTATTTTTTAACTTTCCACAGCCGATATAACATGGATCATCGTAAATCGGTCTCGGAACCATTTCACATTCAATTCCAGGCTGCACATCCTGATGCTGCGGTGGAAAACTTCTTGGTAAGTCATTTTCTGAAATACAAGGTTTAAACTTCATATAAACTTCCTATTTTTTGCTCACATTAATATATGTGGCTGACCTGCACATGGTAACTGCTATTTCTATATTCTTACATTCTCGCCATTCCTCTATTTTTACCATTCTTCTTTTTTGAGTATGATTTTAGGAATTCTGTTCTGCATCCCAGACAGATTTTCTTTCCGTTCTGTTATAGGCATTAAAGTTTGCATACTCTTCGTATGTAATTGTGGATACATCTGTTTTTTCTGTTCCTCTTAGCTTTTCCTTTCTCTCAAACCCACCGTATCTGAGGGTTGCCATAACATACTGCATAACGTTCTCATTCGTAAGCTTTCCTTCCTTTTTCATCTTTTCATAAAGCCGTTCCATCTCTCTCTGCTTTTCTGACACGCTTCCATACCCGACTTCACATAATTGATTTAACAATGCATACTTCACGGCTGCCATATTCATTTCCAGTCCGCGTATGCTCTTAAATGTCTCTGGAATATTCCCTGTATTTTTATATGTCATGCTTCTTTGTATCCATGTATTAAATAGTGCGGATAACGTAATAAACTCATCTAACGACTCTCTCCTCATACCGTCAGGAATCATACTTTCCACAATCTTTGCAGCCAAAGTCTGATACCGAATTGCTCCCCTTCGTTCTTCATCCGTCAATAAGTCCATTGCCATCATCCCAAACACCACATGTGCTGCCTGTGGCTTTCCTGTCACAATCTGCTCCAGCTCCTGCCTCTCCTGTCTGGTTAGTTCTGATAGTACCAGTTCTTTCTTTCCTTTCATCTTTTATTGTTTCAACCCTTTCCTGCCAAATTTTCAAACGATCTTTATAACATTATCAACTCGGATCATGCGATGATTTTACCTTTGTTTTTCCGATATTACAGACAAACTAAGAAAAAAGTATTTTAAGGCAAATCCTCTATGCTAGGGAGCTCAGCCTCATAACAGCCTAATTTATAAAAGTCATACCATTTATCAATCTGTTTCTTATCTGCCACTTCAAGCGCTAAAAGCACCTCTTTTGCAAATTCCAAAGGTGCAGTGCCGTTGGCTGTAATGATATTTCCATCCCTTACAGCCGGCTGCATCTTATAATCTTTCTCACCTGTATAGGCTTCTTTTGCCCACTGTTTTAAGTCATTTATGTCATTACTTGTATGCATCACATGGTTCAGCACTCCGATTTTTCCCAAAAATGTGGATCCATCGCAGATTCCGCCTACTACCTTCTTCTTTGCCAATGCATCCTCTACTAATGGTATTACCTGTTTGGCCTCTTTCGTTCTCCACGACATTCCGCCGATCAATAATAACGCCTCATAATCTTTAGGAACCGTGGTAAGATCATAATCCGGGATCACGGTAAAACCTCCAATGGAATGAACGGGCTCCTTTGTTAGCGAAACCGTCTTAACCGCATATCTGCCTCTTCCCATATTCATTAACAGACTCGATACATACGCGCCTTCCCAGTCTGCATATAAATCTAAAATAAGTAGTAGTACTGTTTTTTGCATAATGCCTCCCTTTCTGTGGACGGATTTTAGTATCCCTCATCTGCAATCTGTCCTTGTCTAAACCAATTATTATCTGTGATTGCCTATTAGCCTCAATTACCTGCTTTCTTAAATTGCATACTATCTATGATCACGTTCACACCTTGACTGTCTTTTTTCCTATATCTCATGATAAATCGGATAACTCTTTCCTTCTCTTATAAATACCGGAATAACCGCAAGCGGTGCCGGAACGACCACTGTCTGTCCACCTTCATACTCGCGTTTTGTAAATGCATCCGTCCACCTGCATCCTTTCGGAAGGTACACGCTTCGTTCTCTTATGCCTTCTTCCATTACCGGCGCTACTAATAGATCCGGTCCGAACATATAACAATCTTCTACCTCTAAACTTCTCTTATCTTCCGGAAACTCAAAGAAGAGCGGCCGCATCACCGGTGCCCCTGTTTCGCTGGCCTGTTTCATGCAGGCGCGGATATAAGGACGAAGGCGTTCCCTTAAGAACAGATACTTCTTAAGGATCTCATAATTATCCTCTCCAAAGCTCCATACTTCGTTATCCTGACCGGATGTAAGCTGCCTTACTCCATCGATAAATTCCTGTTCTCTCTCATACCATGGAGAACGTTCACCATGCATACGGAATACCGGACAGAATGCGCCCCATGCGAACCAGCGTACCAAAAGCTCCTTAAAATAAGGATCTTTAATATTGCCCCCTACAAATCCTCCAATATCGGATGTCCACCATGGAATGCCTGCTACACTCATATTTAAGCCTGCCTGCAGCTGTTCCCTCATCGCACGGAAAGAAGAATGGATATCACCCGACCATGTTAAGACTCCGTACTTCTGGCTTCCTGCCCATGCACAGCGTACTAAACTCATAACGTCTTTTTCGCCTTCTGCCTTTAGCCCTTCATAAAATCCTTTTGCATAGCCGACCGGATACGTATTCGTGCACTGAAGAGCTGGTCCTGCATAATAGCGATAATTATCAAAATCATATGGACCATATTCCGGCTCTGCCTCGTCAAGCCAAAAACAGCGGATGCCAAGCTTATAATAATTCTCCTTGCATTTCTCCCATACATACTTCTGGGCTCCCGGATGGGTGGCATCATAAAATACCGTATTTCCCATCCATGACATATGATAGGACATGCCGCGGTCTGCAGCCACAAGATAGCCCTTCTCATTCATTTCAGCATAGTTTTCAGAACGTTCATCAATTGTCGGCCATACCGATACAACGGTTTCAATCCCTAATTCCTTTAATTCCTTTACCATGGCTTTTGGATCCGGCCAGTCCCTTGGTTCGAACTTAAACTCGCCCTGTTTGGTCCAGTGAAAGAAATCCACTACGATGGCATCCATCGGAAGGCCTCTTCTCTTATGCTCTCTTGCAACTGCTAAAACCTCTTCCTGATTTCGATACCGTAACTTACACTGCCAGTAACCAAGTCCGTATTCCGGCATCATCGGAGTCCTTCCGGTCGCTGCTGAATACTGCTCTTCAATCTCCAATGGCGTATCCCCTGCCGTAATAAAGTAGTCTAACTTCTTCGTGCTCTTTGCATACCATTCCGTCTTATTGGTTGCAAAGGATGCTGTTCCAATTGCCGGATTGTTCCACAAGAAACCATATCCCCGGCTTGATACTAAAAATGGGACACTTGCCTGACTGTTGCGATGCGCAAGTTCTAACACTGCTCCTTTTTTATTCAGGTGCTTTTCCTGATACTGTCC
>SVEB01000032.1 GCA_015057635.1 Lachnospiraceae bacterium
AGAAGGTGATCACGGCAGACTCTCCTTTAAAGGAACACGTTACATGGGATTTGAACGATAACATGTATAGCTGCGAAGCGCAGAACAAACGCTTCGCAGTCATACATGTTATTTTTGTTTTATATCATTTTAATGTACATATACATAAGCCTTTTTATTTTTCACACTATTGTGACGATATCCATATCCACCTTTTTATTTTTCAAACTATTATGATGACATCCATTCCCGGGCTTATACCATTCCCCGAATCTATTCGTCCGGGGTAAGTTTGTATTTCTCTATGATTTCCTCGAGACCTTTGCGGGTGCCAACCTTCTTTTGGTAAGCCGTACAGCATAATTCCAGCATAGTAATAATGCTGCTAGCCTGGTACCACTTATAATTGCCTTCAAACGTTTCCAAAGCATCATTTTCAATCTGCAGCAGAATATGAGAAGAGTCCTTGTAAAACTGTTTTAAATCACTAATCGTAATTTTCAGTTCGTTTAACTGAGAAACCAGGCGGCTTGCCAGACGGCTGTTTTTATCCTGATTCGGAAAATAGTAATCCATAAATACGCGAAGCGTATCCATATTAATCTGGTTGTCTTCGGAAGTCATATCATCTTCCTCAATTACATGGTGTAACATCTCCTGGCGGTAAGCGTGGATATCCTCTCTCAGTTCTTCAAACTGCTCATCTGCTTCTTCTAACATCGCACTGATTCTGGAAAACTTGCGTTTAAACTTGGTTGGGATATCATCATCCTTTTTGTATTCCAGTTTATGCTCGATTTCAGCCCAGGTATGCATCAGGTTGGTACGTACCTGAAGCTCGGCCTTGATGTTTCCAAGATACTTGTAGTTTGGTGCTGCAAGCCATTCATCTTTAATCATAATGATAAAATGGTGAGAACGGTAGCCGAACTGGTCTTCATCTAGAAGTTCCTCTTTATCCTGGCTTTCTAAGATTTTAAACTGACTGGATATGATATCACAGATTTGTTCGATATCGCTTCGATAGTAGCAGATAATACGGATTCCACAAATATCTTCCATTTGCTCAAATGGATTTGTGTAGCTTTTTCGTTCGATTTTCTTTAAAAAGGAGTCAAACGTCTTGATGCGATAATTGATTGTCAGGTAACTGACTCCTGCTTCATCTAAGAACATCTTCAGTGCTTCTACTATGTTTTCCGCCAATTTCTCATAATAAGTGACGGATTCAAAATATTGTTTTTTTATCTTATATATATCACGTCTCATTAATTTAACCAACCCAATTCTTTTTCGCTCAACAGTAGTATAAACATCACGCATGCATTTATCCTGTAGGCTTATTATTTAGAATATTTTAACATGAAAGCTGATATATTTCAATTAGGAATCAAAACTGTGCATATACGGAAAAGCAAGTCTCTTAGTATACTCTTTTCATTTCTTTCATATAGTATAAGATAGTACACGGCTTTTTTGGGGAGGTTTTTGCATGTTTTCAAAGTCTAAGACGGGAAAGACGGTGAAATCGGGGCATTCAAAGAATAAAGAAAAGACCAATAAAGAACTGTACGATGCAGTAAAGGAGAATGAGAAAAAAAGAAAAGAAGAGCGAATCTCATACTTGGAAATTATCTCTGAAAATCTAATGTTACCTCCGGATGTGATGGCCGGTGCTCCGATTATAACAATTCAGGGAAGGAATGCAGTATGTGTTGAAAATCATAAGCGGATTTTGGAGTATACGGATAAGAAGATCAGGGTACAGACAAAAATCGGTCCTCTTTCCATAGAGGGGAGCAGTCTGTCGATTTCCTACTATACGAAGGATGAGCTGAAAATAACAGGATATATTCAGAATGTTTATTATGAACAGAAAAAAGACAAACAAAGCTGATCTAAAAAGAACAGACTGGCAATAATGAGAGAAAGGTCTGATGTCATCATGTTAAAAAAACTTTATCGCTATCTCAGAGGATATCTGCTTGTCCAGTTGTCCGGTGTATATCCGGAACGTTTTCTTAACCTGTGCAATAACCATGATATCTTAGTCTGGGGAGTGTCTGTGAAAAACAATCAATATCAGTGTTATATGACGTTGCCGGATTATTGGAATATCCGGGATATCGCCAGGAAAACGAAGGTGGTACCTTATGTGATCCAAAAAATCGGATTCCCGTTCTTAGTGAAGCGTATGAAGAAGCATAAGGCGTATTGTATTGCATTGTGTCTGTTTTGCGTGCTGGTCTATACCTTGTCCCTGTTTATCTGGGATATTGGGATTGAAGGGGCATATCGGCATACGCCGGAACAGCTGATGGATTACTTAAAGAAAACTAAAGTTTATTCCGGAATGCTGATTAAGGATGTGGATTGTCCACAGATTGAGGAGGATATCCGACGGCAGTTTACAGATATTGGGTGGGTATCTGCGCAGATTATGGGTACAAAGCTGATTATCCGGATCAACGAGACAACAGTACCAATTCTGAATACGGAGTTAAGAAAGACCAACTTGGAGCAGGCGGATATTGTGGCAAGCAAGGATGCTATTATAGCGAGCATCGTAACAAGAGAAGGAACTCCTATGGTAGGGCTTGGAAGCATTGTGAGAAAAGGAGATGTGCTGATCTCAGGTACCGTATCTGTAATAGGAGATGACCAGGCGGTTTTGGAAGATAAACTGCTGGTTGCAGATGGAGACATCATGTGTAAGACATACTATAATTACGAGGCTTCATTTTCAAGAAAATACATACAGAAGATTTACACGGGAAAGGAGAAAAAGGGATATGAGCTTTTGATGTTTGACAACAAAATTATTTCATATAGTCCTAGAAATTCATACGGTAACTGTGATATAATAGCTGACGTAAAGACTCTGAAGCTGATTCGGAATTTCTATCTTCCGATTAAGGTGAAGGTTACAAGGCAATGCGAGTATTATGAAGAAGAAAGAACATATACGGAAGCAGAGGCCTATGAGATTGCGAATCGAAATTTATTAAGATACATGGAAGATCTTAGAAAGAGCGGTGCTACCATAATTGAAAACCACGTGGAGATTAAAGTTGACGGGCAGCAGTGCACGGCAGCTGGAAAGATCATTGTGGAAGAAGCTGCCTGGGAGTATCGGAAAATAGAATGACATGAGTGGAGGAAGTTAAGCACATATGAGCATAGTGGAGACAATCATTAATATCCCGGTAGAGCACGCAAGAAATATATTTGGCCAGTGTGATGCATATGTTAAGATTATTGAGAGAGCACTGAATGTTACCGTTATCTCGCGTGACAGTGAGATTAAAGTAATCGGTGATGCAGATCACGTTGAAAAAGCAAAACGTGTTTTAGTGCAGCTGTTAGAGCTATCAAAAAGAGGCAATGTGATAACCGAACAGAATGTGAATTATGCCATTTCTCTTGGGTTTGAAGATAAAGAAGAGGCACTTGTTGAGATTGATAAG
>SVEB01000033.1 GCA_015057635.1 Lachnospiraceae bacterium
ATACGATATGATATTGCAACGAGTATATATATCCGCGACCATGTGTAACATCTTTAGAGATTGAAGAATATACTGTTTTTTCCATATTTATATTATACCATTTGTAAATGAATATTTCAAGAAAAGCCGCCTAACTCACGACTAAAGTCACGAGTGTGCGGCGGCAATTTATCAATCAGATCATGGCTGCATGCACATCTAGCGCCTTTATAGCAAAAGTGGGAGTAAAGAAAAAGCTTTTGTGATAAAGGAATCCTTTTATTATCCAAATTAGTTAGAGTAAAAAATAGAATAGTGAGAAAAATAGCAATTGGCAGATGCTTAAGAGGGGAGAGGAGTGACTGCGGAGCTGCTGATATGTCCTGATATGCAGATAATGCAAATCAGCTAGGAATGATAGCAAAGAGGCTGATTACTGTTAGAAGGAATTTATACAATGCCAGAAAAACGGTATATATGGCATTGATGAATAAAGAAGTAAGCCAACAAAAAAGTATGGAAAGAAAAACAAACAAGAATAGAGGGGAGAAAGAAGCGATGCGAAATTTTTTTAAGGGGAAAAGAATTATTTCAGTCTTACTAGTACTCACAGTTTTATTTTCCATGAGTGGTATTATGCCGGAGAAATCTGCGGAGGCGGCAGCGTATATAACGAGAGAGGCATTTGTTACTTTGGTGATGAAAGAACTTGGCTTTACAGTAAAGGCAGATGATAGTTATATGGATGCTGCTATTCGTGCAGGAATAGTATCAAAAAGCACATTTGGTAGTAAAACAGCAAGCAGTCTTACAAAATCAGATGCAGCAGTAGTATTGACGAATGCCCATGAATTTTTATATGGACAGACAGTAGAAGATTCACTTTTGGCAGAAATAAAAGAAAAAAGAATTTCTGACATAGCAAAAGTTTCAAAGGCAAGGCAGATATATGTTGTAAAGGCTTATGCTTACGGATATTTAAAAGGGGCTTCGAACGGAACATATAGTAAAAATCGTAAGTTCGGACCGAGTGGAAAAATAACGGTAGCAACAGCAAAAACTCTAGTTACAATGCTGAAAGATGAAAATAAGAGAAGTAAAATTGCACCGGATGGACAGTTGATCAGGACTACTAATCTGCCGGAGTTTGCTGAATTTTATCCTTATATATTGGCGAGTTTTCCGAATGATTATTATGATTGGGAGTTCCTATTTATGAAACATACATCAAATGGGGTACCTAGATATGGGACGGATAATTGGGTTAACTTAGTTAACTATGCTGCTCCAAAGGATTTCGTTAATTTCGGAGGAGAAAAAAAGATATGGAGTATATATTTAGGACCAAGACGGTTATTAACAAGCCAGCAATATTATGATTTAGCAGCAGAAAAATGGGAAAAGAATGTAGAAAAACATCTAGAACTAATTTTTAATGTTGATTATCGTAATATTAAGAAAGATAAGGTATGGTATAAACAATTACTTGATACAGACATATACTATGGGGAGGAAGAATCTGATACTATTTTTAGACTAGATAATTATATAAAAAAGGCTATTGAAAATGAGACTATTGTTGAATGTAGAAAGGTTGGAGTTGATAAATCATCCGTTTACATTGAGGCTGGAGGACAAATTTATATAAGGGCTTATGTGGAATATAGGATAGTATCAAGTAAATCTCTTGAACGTTTAATTACATCTCCTATAATATTTACGCAATATAGCTACCCGAACTTTTTAAATGTAAAACTTGGGGAATGGAGAAAATGTTATTTGGATGTTGAAGTAGGGGGGATGTATGAAAACTGTGGTATATGGCAAACCATTATTAATGATTTTTACCATGACGATAGGGTGGTGAAAGTGCCGTGAGGAGATTAAAAATAAAAATAGTTATACTTTTTATAATAATGTTTTTTTCTTTTATATTGCAAAAGAATATTATCATAAATGCAGATAATATATTTAAATATTTTAAAACTGTTTATAATGATCTGGGGGATCCTGTTATTAGTTTTAGAGTACTTGAGAATACTGGTGATATCATTATGGTAGGTTCTCATGTTCGAAGTGGAAGTGAAATATCTTATAGAACAATGAAACATACTATTACCTTACATCCATCAAAGAAAAACCCCCTTTCATTAGGAGTAGGAAAGTATTGTATATTTGATCGGGATGATACCAGTATTGAAATCGATGATGGTATAAAGGATCCTAATATAGTGAAAGATACATATTTGATTGAGGGCCAAACGCTGATAAAAGGCTTGATTACACTTATGGAAAATGATAGAGATGAAAATGGAAAACGAATATATCCTACAATTAAAGATATTAATAAAGCGCTTTCTGATGGCATCACTATATATCTTTCAAATGCCTTTCAAGTAATAGAGAGACCAGGGGGATCAGGAACTGAAAAGGAAAAAATAAAATATTACGGAAACATATGTTACTCCAAGGATGAAATTTTAGATGAAGTAAAGCGTTTAGGTTTTGGCGACTGGAGTGAAAATACAAGACTTCATTTTTTACCTTTCTATTTTGATATCCCCGTTACGTTCAAACTCCAGCCCTTCTATTGCAACGTAGTCTACATCACCGCGGAAGACTACGCCGCCGGTCGTACCAGTTCAGAGTACATATTAGGAACCGCAGCCACAGGACTTACCGCTATTTGCGGAAGTGAAGTGGAGTATGAGATGGAAGATCCATCTAATATTGAAATCAACAATCAGCTTTATGAATTTGCCGGAGCCAGTTACTATGCTTATTGGGGAAAGAATTCTTTTTATGATACGGTAGTGGAAGGCGGCAATACCGTGCGTACCACACATGACTATCAGAGGGATTCCACCATGTATATTATAGTGAAAAGCAAAGGTGATAATCCGGTTAGTGTAGATTATGTAGACGAAGAGGGAACGACACTTCGGCGTAATATATCTGCAGGTGCGGCTACACAGAACTATCCTTATAAGTATTCACCCGAGGAAATATTGCAGAACGGAAGCAATTATTATGAGTATACAGGAAAATGGAGTTATAGCTATACGGATAATAAGGGTAACTTAAAGGAAAGCGGGATGCTGTCCGGAACGCCGGGATTTACATTAAGGGATGCCGGAGAAAAAGAGCCGGTTAAGATAACAGCTGTTTATAAGGATATTGGTAAGGCTGAGGAAAGAGTCACTTCCTTCTCTTATATGGATACAGAAGCAGTCGGTGTTATTAAGGCAGATGAGATTGGAAATGAGAAATATGATGTCACAAAAGGAATTCCCTCTTCTGAGACACTGTATACGACCATTCAGACGAAAGAATATTTATTGAATATTGAATTTGTCCGGAAAACGGGGAAAAAGATTTATTCCGTTCCTTATGAAAAGACTTACTATTTAAGTTGGACAGAACCGTATTCGGGAGAACCGGAGATGGGGGAGGATGGACTACCCCTTCCGACGCCGGAACCTGTCAGCCAGTATGATACGGAAACGGTGACAGGAACTGTATTGATTGAGAGAGAGTATGCTTATACTGAGGTAGCAAAGATTGATTATTATAAGATTGAACATGGAGAGATTAAAAATGAAGCATTGCCGGACAAGACCGTAATTTTAAAACCATCCGGATATGAGGTGCCATCCTTAAATTATAGTCATGACAACAAGGAAAGTTCTCATATTACAGATCCGGCAGAGATCGGTACTACCATTAAGCTGCCAAGCAAATCTATCACATCTTATAATTATTTTAGACCGAGTGTTCCAACAGAGGATGTATATTCCGCAGTAGATCAAAGAATATCAGAGATTACCGTTAAGAACGATTATCTGGAGTTTAATGAGACGGTGATTCTGGATGCTTCCCTGGGGTCCAAGAAAACAGAGAACGCAATGGTTCGAAAGATCAGAAAAGCAGGAATCACAGATCAGGATGTGTTATTTACAAGCAATCTTCAAATTCCATCAGAACTTTCGAATGGAGTTTATAATACGGAAGGAACAATTGTTTATGAGAGAGTAAAGTCACTAAATAGTACGCTGCCGGATAGAATTTCGGCAGAGGTGGAGAATTTGAATGTGGTACAGGTTCATACTCCGGTGTACTGTTTTGGAGAGATGATGAATGATAACAAACAGTATGTACAGCTAGTGACACCGGATTTATCGGCAGTTCCGATTGTATTAGACGAAACAGGGGCTTCCAATGATTTTATCGTTTCAATATCGAATACGGGATATCATACGGATAAGAAAGGATACCGGGAACAGAATTATGCCAAGTATGTGGCGGAAGAAGACGGTGTGAAATTAAATCAGGTTAAGTTTATGTTCGATGTAGTAATTGATGTGGAGAATGATGGGAAGACTGAAAATGATATTCTGTTGAAAAAGGACAGCTGGTATACGGTTGGCACGGAGGAACAGCGGTTTTATGTACCGTTATATGTGGAGGAAGGCATTTACCGGACGGATTTTCGCAGCATTGCGGTAAATGGAATTGACAAGCTGGAGGAAAGCGAGATCTATGCAAATAGGGAGCTGACACATTACGTGGCTGAAAATTCAGCACAGGTGCAGATTTCAGGAAAATTATATGGTCTGTCCGTTTATGATATATCAGATTATCCGTTATGGCAGAATGTATTTCGAAAGACGAATGGAACCACATTAAAAGTAAATGACACGGCAGCAGAAGATGGTACAAAGGCAAGCGGTTTCCATGCAGCGAATGCGTATACCTATGCAGTTGGGGCAAAGAATGAATTAGGAAATACAACCGGAAGGCTGTTAAAGTATACATTTCCAATTATAAATGGAAGCCATCCTCTATATAAGAATCAGGGAGCGATTAAGGAGGGCTATACAGTACGATTTACCTTAGACACGGTCGGAAATGTGATGGAACAGCAGGCATCAAAGATTGTGATAAAACCTTACTTCTATTTTGTTAGTGCAGATGGCAGGAGCAGAGAGGAAGTGGATGTATATTATCGCAAGCAGCAGGGAAAGAAATCAATAGTTGTTAAAGTAGGAAGTGAGACAGAGCTTGCGGATGCAGTGACTGCTAAAACAGGGGATTATTTATTGGGGATTCCGGAAGCAGAACTTGCCGATACGGCATCTGCTTTGGGGATGAAGCCAGCAATCCTAAAGAAGCAGACCGCTGTAATGTACCGATACAGCCTGATTGAAAGCAGTCCCGCATTTAAGACGTTTTCAGGAGCATCCTACGCAGATCAGCTTATAAATGGACTGAGTCGTGTAGAGCTTCTTAAGGAGGGCATCAGTAGGACCGTGTTACTATCGAAAAAGCAGTCTTACTATTTTAATTACAGTATTCCGGCAGATGCTATTGCAGTGACAAAAGGAACGGACTTAAGTGGGTATGCGGCTAAAAAGGGACTGAAGGGAAATGAAAGCTTTATTAAGAAGAATGGATACTTAATGGTGAATGTTGAAATCATCGCTTATGACAGCACTGGCAATGCATATATGAGCTATATCAATCAGGAAAATTACCTAAGAAATGGACAGGCATGTATGTGGCTTTTAGAAGGAGCCCCTTCATCAAAGACGGACAGTGCCGGAAATACATTTTCTTTAAGAGCGGGGGATTTCTTGATGTTTCGTTTGGATGAGTCAGTGAAAGATGATTATCGAAGCGGTGGTATCTATTAAAAAATCACAGGCAATAATTGGAATATTCTGGATGATATGATAGAATAATGATAAAGACAGTCTGTGAGCAAAATGTTATGAGAGCGAAAAAGGGTGCAGGCGTAGCCGGCACCCTTTTTCGTTTGGAAAATAAATAGAAGGAGGCCGAGGTCATAATGTATCGTTATGTTCTAAAAGTATCATATAAGCGCCAAAGAAAAGTGAATCTAACTCTTGATATTTCAGACACAAGCACGCTCAATCAGCTGGCAGAGATGATTTTGAGTGGTTTTGATTTTGATCAGGATCACCTTTATTTATTTAATATGGATGGCAAGAAGTATGGTGCAGACTCCTATTATCGGATTCCGGAAGGCAGAGAGCGTGGCACCAAGATTAAGATTCAGAGGCTTTATCTTCACTTAAAGAAAAAGTTTTTATTTCTATATGATTTTGGATCAGAATGGGAGTTTGAAGTTGCAGTGCAAAAAGTATATCAGTCTGATGCAAAACTTTCTAATCGGATTCTTTCTGTAAATGGCTCTTTGCAGCAATATCCTAATATACAAAATAATATGTACCTGGCAGTGGTGAAGACGGTCAGTAAAACCTTAAGAGTAGATGAAATACTGGAAAAGCAGTCCGAGGAATATTTGAGGAAATATGCTAAGGTCTTGCTTTGGGACTATGACAAGGAGGCGGCATCAGCCGGGCGAGAACAGCTTATTTCCATGCTGGAAGAAACTATAGAGAATCAGCCTGAAAGAATACTGCAATGCTTTAGCGACCATCTTTTATATGTGTTTATGATGACAACCGGATTAAATATGGAAATAACAATGGAGAATATGCCGGATATCCAGACATTAAGCTCTTTAGGGCTATGTCTGATCGGAGAAGAAAAAGAGTATATGGATGAGATTGATACGAGAGTTATGATACCAAAAAGTATTGCAGATCAATATTCGTCCTGGATCGATGATAACGTGATACAGGAAAAAATACAAAAATATAGAAAGGCAGAAAATACTTTAAGAATTCTTGTAAGGAGATATGGTGCAGTTGAAGTCCCAATCCTGTATGATCGCTTTCAAGTATCGTTTGGACAGAAAATGGAATATGAGACATTTTTAACTCTGATAAAAGGAAAACTTGTGTTGTTTGGAGAATATTCGTTTTATGAGAAAAAAGATGGAACTGTTATCGTGACTTGTTATACAAAAGAAGAAACCGATCAAATCCTAAAAGAGAGAGAAAAAAAAGAAAAGGAGTACAAAATAAAAATAGACTATCCGGTTTATTCCATGAAAGAATCTCAGAGGATGATACGGACGAACCTGTACTATGATAATGAACCATTTAAAAAGCTGGTGACTAATGTGATTCATAAGATAGGGGAGCCGGATCGGGAAAAAATTTATAGAACAATAGAAAAGCATGGAGCACTTGGAAAAGAGTATGAACAGGCAAAAGAGGAGATTGGAAGGATACTGCGGGAAAATGATTTTGCAGTCACAAATCTTAGGCAACAGCTGATTGAGATGGCGATGGAAGATATGCCAAAGGCAGCATTAAAGGGATGGACACAGAGAGAATATGACTCTGCACAGATTGAAAAGATAAAAGAGGAACAGCGGACAAAGGATGGCAGTGAAAAAAAATCCAGAGCAGGGCAGGAGCAAATGGAAGGACAGATTTCACTATTTAGATAAAGATGAAAAAGTCAGTTAATTGTATTTAATAAAAATATAAAGATCAGCTGCAAGATATGTGAGAGGACATATTGCAGCTGATTTTTTATTATTCATTTTCATCTATTTTTCATCTAGATTCGTTACATTATAATACAGAAATACAAATTACAAATGATTCGAATGGGATTTAGAACAAATTAAGGATAAGATTAAGAATGAAGATTTGAAATAAGATCAAAATGAGATTTGGAACGAAATCCGAAGTAAGATTAGGAGAGATATCACAATGCGAGTACTGATTGTGGAAGATGAGAACGATTTAAATCGAGTGATTACAAAGAAGTTGAAAGCAGAAGGGTATAGTGTGGATTCCTGTTTTAATGGGGAGGAAGCATTGGAATATATCAGAGCGGCGGAATATGACATTATTATTATGGATATCATGATGCCGAAAATGAATGGATATGATGCATTAAAACAGATGCGTCAGAATAAGGTGACAACCCCGGTTTTATTTCTGACGGCAAAGGATGCGATTGAGGACCGAGTGAAAGGGCTTGATCTGGGCGCGGATGATTATTTAGTGAAACCATTTGCATTCGATGAACTGATGGCAAGGCTGCGAGTGATGGTCAGAAGAAAGCATGGCACTGTGACAAATGAGGTTCGGATCGCAGATCTTACGATAGAGAGTGACAGCCATCTGGTAAAGAGGGGGGAGAAGAAGATTACGCTTACGGCGAAAGAATACTCTATCTTAGAGTATCTTGTTCAGAATGCCGGTATGGTGCTGTCCCGAGATAAGATTGAATCACATGTATGGGATTATGATTATCAGGGAGCTTCTAATATGATAGATGTTTATATTCGAAATCTCAGAAGAAAGTTAGATGACGGGTATGAAACAAAGCTGATTCAGACAGTGCGCGGCGTCGGCTATGTATTAAGGGAAGAAAGGAAAATAGAATGAGGAGTCTAAAGATAACGACGAAAGTGACGTTATGGTATAGCGGGTTTCTGTTTCTGATTATGGCAGCAGTTCTCGGAATTCTATCCTATTTTTCAGAATCGGTTCTGACAGGGAATAAGAAGGAGGAGCTGGTCCGTCATGTTGAAGATATGGCGGAGGAATGGAAAGAGGATCAGGATGAGTTTGAGGCATTCGATGATGGCATCTATTTTTTATTATATGGAAATGATGGAGCCTTAGAAGAGGGTAGCATGCCGGATGCATTTGATTCCAATACAAGTCTTAAAAATGGGATGATTCAGACGATCGGGGATAAACAGGATGGCTTTTATGTGTATGACAGACAAATCACGGATAAAAGAGGGAATACGGTGTGGGTGCGAGGCGTTGTATCTGCTCAGGCAGTAGCACAGTTAAGCGGGATTTTGCTTGGCATCTCCTTCTTTATTTTACCGCTGCTAGCCATTTTGTCTATTATAGCAGGGGCAGGGGTTACAAAGCGTGCGTTTATTCCGGTACGGAAAATGCAGCAGACGGCCAAAGAGATAGCAGACAGCAATGATCTGTCAGCAAGGATTGGGTTGCCGCCGGGAAAGGATGAGATAACCGAGCTGGCGCAGACATTTGATGAAATGTTAGAAAGGCTGGAACAGACATTTAACCGGGAAAAACAGTTCACTTCAGATGCTTCTCATGAGCTTCGGACTCCGATTTCCGTTATTTTAAATGAAAGCGAGTATGCGCTCATGCATGTGGATACGATGGAGGAGGCAACGGAGTCCTTTGAAGTTATTCACAGACAGGCGAAGAAGATGTCATCATTGATCAATCAGCTTCTAATGATTGCAAGGGCTGACCAGGGAAATGTGGCGATTCAATACGATAAGATGAATATCAGTACATTGGTCGAGGAATTAGTTGAGGATGCACAGATTTTAGCAGAGGAAAAGAATATTACAATTTTTTGTGAGATAGAACCGGATGTGGTGATCATTGCGGATCGGATGCTATGTGCGAGAGCGATTCACAATGTTCTTGAGAATTCCGTTGCATATGGAAATGAGAACGGAGAGACGAAGGTGTCCGTACGAAAAGAAAATGAATTTGCCGTAGTGACAATTGCAGATAACGGAATCGGGATTGCAGAAGAGGCACTTAAAAAGATTTGGGATCGGTTCTATCAGGCAGATCCGGCGAGAAGTGCCAAACGCTTGGGAAGCATGGGACTTGGCCTCTCTATGACAAAATGGATTTTAGAAAAACATGAGGGAAGGGTACAGGTGAAAAGCAAAGAGGGAGAAGGCAGTGAATTCAGCTTATACTTCCCAATAAAAAAATGATATTTTCATCTTACATTCATAATCGGATGCTATGATATAGAAAAGGAACACAGAAAGGAATTGAAAATAATGAATCATAGAAATACAGAAAATAAACCAGAAGAGGTAATCGTAGATATGCAGGAAAAAGAAACAGAAATGAAATTTAAGAAGCCAGGCAAGAAGACATTACGCCGTGTGATTTTAGGCGCTGTTTTAGCGGTAGTACTAGTGGGCGGAGGAGCATTTGCAGTGGAATACGTGGAGGCAGGTCATGAAGCAAAGGCCGCAGAGGCAGCGTATACAATCACATTAAGTCAGGCGCAGGCAGAAGGAACGACTGTAATCACAATGGACGAAGCAAAGCAGATCGCATTTGAGGCAGCTGGCGTGACAGAGGCAGATGTAAGATTCCTTGAAACACAGCTTGATCTGAATCAGGATATGGACGACAGATATGACTTGGATGACAGATACGATACGGATGACAGAGACGACAGGGATTCAGATAATGGAAAGATGGCTTATGAAATTGAGTTCCGATATAATGGACTGGAATATGATTTCGAGATCGATGCAAAAACAGGCGATATCCTTAGCTATGAGGTAGATTAAGATTCAAAGGCAAGCGGACTGAAAATAAAATTGGTTGTAAACTGCAGTTGTTGATAAAAAATGTCAGTAACTGCAGTTTTTTTTGATGTCTGAAAAGTAGTAGGATGTTTTTATAAGGTAGAAGGAAGAAGGGCAGGTGAATGTGCCGGAACTGGCAAATGGAACTTTTGATGGGGTGGTGATCGCAAATGTGTTACAGAAAAATATATACATATAAAAATTAAGTTGAAAAAGAAGCAAGTAGTGCAAAAGTTATAGTTTATGCAATGTATAAAGGAATATTTAGGGATATACGGCAATAAAGAGTCGAATGATTATTCCAAATAATGGTTGAAGTTTTGGAAAGTGAGTTCTATAATAGGATTCATAGAAATCACCAAATTCATACAAATCATACTTATCATACGATTATATAATGTCTGGTCTAAGTATGGTGGAATAGGAGGACGTGATTATGAAGAAAGTGAAGAAGAACGGCAAGTATGCGTGGACGGTTAAGATTGGCGAGAAGGGGCAGTTTGTAATTCCGAAGGAAGCGAGGGATATTTTCGGAATTCACCCAGGGGATACGATTATTGTGCTGGGAGATGTGAAGAAAGGAATTGCGATTCCGCCAAAATCAATGTTTGCGAAGATCGCAGGAATGGCGTTTGGAGATGAATTAGAAGAAGAGGATGAGGAAGAGGATGATGAACAGATAGAGGAATAGAAACAGAGATAGAAACAGAAATAGAAGTAGGAATAGTGCGAGGAGGACGAAAAATGGATGTATTGGAAGTTAAGAATCTTTGCAAGAGATATCCGGCTTTTGAGCTGAAGAATGTATCCTTTACGCTTAAGCAGGGGAAGATTACAGGATTTATCGGAAGAAATGGAGCAGGAAAGTCAACGACACTGAATTCGCTGCTGCATTTTGTACATCCGGATTCCGGTGAGATCCGGTTCTTTGGAAAGGAAGTGAGAGAAAATGAACTTTCCATAAAACAGAATATTGGCTTTGTTTCCAGCGGGGTGAATTATTATCCGAAGAAAAAGCTTAAGAAGATTACGGCAATTACGAAATCTTTCTATCATAACTGGGATGATGCGGCGTATGAGAGGTACTGTAAGATGTTTGCGCTGGATCAGAATAAGACCCCGGAACAGTTATCGGCCGGCATGAAAGTAAAATATGCGCTGGCGCTGGCACTTTCTCATAATGCCAAACTTTTGATTTTGGATGAACCAACAAGTGGGCTGGACCCGGTATCAAGGGATGATCTGCTGGATGTGTTTATGAATCTTTGTGATGAAGGGAAATCAATTTTATTCTCGACTCATATTACATCGGACTTGGATAAATGTGCGGACAATATTATTTATATCAAGAATGGACAGATTTTAGCGGAGTCCGAAATTCAGACGTTTGTGGATAGTTATAAGGTCGTGGAATTTACAGAAAATGAGCTGAATCCAAAACAGAAGGAGACTCTGATTGGTGCAAAACGAAGCAAGAAAGGATTGTCGGCTTTGGTTCGCTCCAGCGAGGCGGGCATGTTTAACGGAGCGTATACGGATGCGGATCTGGAGTCGGTTATGGTTCATCTGGAGAAGGAGGGAAATTTATGTTAGGTAAATTGCTTAAAAAAGAAATTGCGCTGACGATGCATCCGATTGTGCCGTTTGTGCTGCTGATGTCTGTCATGGTATTTATTCCGAATTATCCCTATACGGTTGTATTCTTTTATACTACGTTATCAATTTTCTTTACGTGCCTGTTAGGACGTGAGAATAATGATGTGATTTATTCACTGAACCTGCCGATAGCGAAAAGTGATCTTGTAAAAGGAAGATTTGCATTTTCTATTTTATTGGAAATGATTCAGATGGCACTTGTCATGGCGTTATGCCTGCTGAAACAGAATCTTCATATGACGGCAAATGAAGCGGGTCTTGAAGCAAATATTGTATTGGTTGGATTTGGCCTTCTCTTATACGGAATCTTTAATCTTGTATTTTTCCTGAATTACTATAAGAATGTAAGCAAAGTCGGTTTTTCCTTTGTAATCGCATCCATTCTGTTCTTTATAGGCGTAATCGCAGAAGCAGTTCTGACCCATGCAGTGCCATTTATCCGAGATCATCTTGATACAAATGATCCGGAATATATGAGTGAGAAAATGATTGTTCTGATTACCGGCATTATTCTTTATATTGTGCTTACTGCTATCGCTTATAACCGGTCGAAAAAATTGTTTGAGGTACAGGACTTATAGTGAAAGCTGTCGCATCATTACCACCTTCTTTTCCTAAAAATAAAACTTATCTAAAGAATGCATTCCATGTATTGACATAAAGGGCACTATAGGAAGTAGAATAGGGTATGCGAATAAGTACAAGGAAGAGAGGAAAATAAGGTGCGGTATATCTTAATGATTATAATGGCGGCCTGCGTAGTTGGAATATGGGCTTACTTCTATCACTTTTTAAAAGGACGCTTTCAGTTTTATCGGACGGAAGTAATTTCGAAAAAAGAAAATCCAGAGAGAGGAAATCCAGAGACAGAAAATTCGAAGACAGAAAATTCAGGCAAGGGAAATTCTAAAAGGGTAAATAGAGTAATTGCTCTATGCAGCGCGATATTTTTAGTGTTATGCTTTCTTAATTTTACCTCTATTTTTACGTTAGGAGTTCTGCATTGTATTGTGATTGCTATGGTTTTAGATATTATTCATGCGATCATTAAGGCTTTTGCCGGAGTCAAAACACAGAAGGCAGCAGGAATAAGAGCAACAGAGGCAAAAGAAACAAAAAAAGCGGAAGCAAAAGCAGTAAAATACCAAGCAGAGGATTTACAGCCAAAGAAATTGCAAGAAAAAGAATCACCTGAAAAGAAGCCTAAGCAAACAGCATATCGAATCTGGGAGAATCTTTATGGCTGCGGTCTGATCCCGGTCCTGCTTGCAGCAGTAATGATGGGTTATGGCTTCTATAACATTCATCATGTGGTTGAGAAGGATTATACGGTAACGACTCAAAAGAAAATAGGAGAAGAGGGCTTAAAAGTTGCCATGATCTCAGATCTTCATTACAAAACGACAATGGATGCAGAAAAGCTTGCCAAGATCGCAGAAGAGATTGAAGCAAAAAATCCGGACCTGGTTGTATTATGTGGAGATCTGGTGGATGAAAGCACAACCTATGAACAGATGCAGGAAGCATTTGAAGTGATTGGCACGATAAAGAGCAGGTACGGAACTTACTTTGTATATGGAAACCATGATACACAGCCCTATACAAACAATAAAAGTTTTACGAAGGAACAGCTCCAGAGCACGATCGAACAGGCTGGAATCCGGGTGCTTGAAGATGAGATATGTCAGCTTGGAGACAATCTGGTACTGGTAGGAAGAAAGGATATCGGATTTGATTTAGAGGAGCCTCGCCTTAGTCTGGAAGAATTGCTGGAAGGTGTGGATCCGGATTCGTATATTTTAGTACTGGATCATCAGCCTGCAAAAGCAGCGGAAAGTAAAGGGGCAGGGGCTGATTTACAGCTATCCGGGCATACTCACGGCGGTCAGATCTGGCCGGGCGGTATTGTAAATGATTTAGCCGGTATTGTGAATTATGGTGCAGAAAAAGAAGGTGATTTTGAAGTCATCGTCTCATCCGGTGTTGCGGGATGGGGATATCAAGTCCGTACCGCTTATCAGTGTGAATGGCTGCTTGTAACGATTACAGATGGTCAGTAAGGTGTAAGAATAAAAGAAAAACTATAAAACCCGAAGGGACTGATGCACGAAGAAGGTGTGCATCAGTCCCTTTTAAAATCCAAAAGTTAGAATAAAAGACAGAAGTCAGTCTCCTAATACAAAGTACGTTGGTGACCTGGTCACAGAAGCATATTTTATGGTATGATATCCTTAAGAAAAGCCATATTACGACATAATCAGAAAGGATGAATAGCGGAATGGATTTTCGACCAATATTACGGATAGGGATTTGTGCCATCATGATCGCAATGACAGCAGGATGCCAGAAGAAAAAAACGGAGGAAGAAACAGTGCAGTATCAGCAGATCAGTCAGGAAGAAGCAAAGAATATTATGGATACAGATGATTCCATCTTAATTTTAGATGTCAGAACCAAATCCGAGTATGCCGAAGGGCATATCAAAGATGCGGTGTTAATGCCATATGATGAAATAGAGGATTATGCAGAAAGCGAATTCGAAGATAAGGATCAGAAGATTTTAGTTTACTGCCGCAGCGGAAACCGAAGCAAAGTGGCGGCACAGATCCTTGCAGGTCTTGGCTATACCAATGTAATCGAATTTGGCGGTGTAAACACCTGGACTTATGGTCTGGTAAAATAAACTGAAAAAAGCTTATGAAAAAGCTTATAAAAAATTTAATACGGATAATATTTGCTCCTTGCGCATAGCAAAAGAAATGCAGAGAAAAATAAAAAGAACTCTCCGGAAAATGGTATGAACTGCTTCACACAGGCAACACTTCAAAGAAGAATTTATTTTCTAGCAGGCAGGGATTGCAAAGGAGAGTTAAGCGTGAAAGAGCAATATGAATTAAAGAGGATCTTACAGATGCATACCGTGGATGCATTAAAGGAAATTGCCAAAGATCTTGGCATAAAGGGCTGTTCAGGAAAGATAAAAGATGAGTTGGTAAAGCTTTTAGAGCAAAAGATTTTAAATCCGGATGAGATGAAACGACGGTTTCTTGCTGCCTCCAATGATGATATCAAGAAGTTACGGGCAGCAGTCAAAAAGCCGAATATTGAGATACGGGATCCGCGGGCTTATTATTACTGGATCATGAATAATCTCGTATATGAGACTTCTTATGGAACGATTGTGGTTCCGATAGAAGTGCAGCATGCATTTGCTCCGATTACAGAGTCAGCAGCTTTTATAGAAGAGAGAAAGCGGGCTCAGATGATCGATCAGTATGCACTGGCATGTGTGAACCTTTATATGGTTGTGGAAGTGTCGGTATTAGCAGATATTATCAATAAGCAGACAAAAGAAGAGGTAACAAACGAAGAGATTATCAGATGGTGTGAAGACCGTCGTCAGTGCCGTGGCTGTGAGATGTATTTCTATCAGGATGGGTATGTGATGTGTGAGGTCTATGGCGATAATATCCTTGTGGAAAAAGACGATTACCATCTGATGCTTTCGTCTCAGAAGGGAAAGCCATATTATATTCCGGCAAAGAAGGAACTGCTTTGTTATGCAGATGATACGTATGTGGATCAGAATCCTGCCTTTGAGGGGATGGTATTTTATCTAAAGAATAAAATGAAGTTAGAAGCAGTCGATGCTTATGAGTTCGCAGCAGAAATCCAGCTTGAGATCCGCGATGATGCGGATATCAATACAATTATTATGGAATGTGAGCGGATGGGGCTGGATTTTGATACGGAAGCCGAGGTAAAAGGATTTCTAAAATATCTGCTGGAAATGTTTAATCATACAAGAGTTCCATCCAACCGGGGCTATACACCGGCCGAGATGCGAGAGATGATGACAGACCGGGATATCCCATTTGTAAAGGACTGCAGACGATTAAAGGAAATGGGGATGCTAGGGGCCGATACCAGACAGGCAGAAAACGCAATGGTGATTCCATTTCTTAAAAAGAATCAACGGAATGCGGACAGTACGTATCACAGCAAGCCAAGAACGAGCTTATCCTAGATGAAAGGTTTCTTTTGTGGCACAGATTTTATCCGCAATGCATACAATCCATGCTTCGAGGCAGCAAGGGAAGGAACGCAGGGTAAGCGGGAACATATGGCTTACAATGATATTCTGTTCTGTTTTGGTTAAGTCAAAGTCTTCCTTTGCATTTCGAAGCGCTGTTTTTGGATGGCGGAAACCGTGAAGGCGGTGGCTTTTATCCGAGTCATGCCAGTCATACAGAAAATAATCATGTAAAAGCCCTCCGCGTATTAAGGATGCATAATCCACGCGAAGATGCAAAAACAGAGCAAGTTTGCAGCTTACCCGGGCAACATGGATGCTGTGTTCATAGACGCTGACACGTCCATGCTGGATATATCCTTTCGTTTGCGGAAAACGGGATGTCCTGTTTAAGGAAGAAAGCATCTCGGAAAAAATAAGATCAAAGTTAGCTCTATAATATTTCATAAAAAGCCCTTTCACTCATGCAGATGAGAAACGGATGAAAACTTTTTTATTTTGGAACAACACACTATGTAGTTTTAAAATAAGAAAAGGGATTTCATTATGCTTAAAAATGAATCCATCGAATGTACGATCAATAACTGTAAAAACTATGCAGATGACGTAAACTTCTGCACATTGAATAAGATCAAAGTTGGTACTCACGAAGCAAACCCAACACAGGCAGAATGTACAGAATGCCAGTCTTTTGTCTGTCGTGCAGCACCTGAAGCAGCAAAGACCTGCTAGGACCAGTGTATCATAAATAAAAGAGAGTGACACAAAAAGATATGCCAAAATCTGGTTTTTATTTCATGAATATAAAAAATACTGGCAGAGAGGTCTAATATTAAGTCACAAATCTTACGAATAAAAGCAAAATAAGACGGCAGAAAATGAAACTTTGCCCCTATGAGTATGTTCTAATTCATAACATACCAACCAAGGCAAGGTTTCATTTTCTGCCGTCAATGCATGATTCAGCCGTTAGATAAGCCAGGCAGACTGTCCGGCAGCCGTCAAGCAGATCATCAAGTAGATTGTCAAGAAGATCAAGCAGGTGATTAAGTAGATTGTCTGGCTGATCATCAAGCAGACGATACCGGAGGAACTTAAAAAATTAAATGCGAAGTCTACGAGAGAAATGTTTATTTAAAATAGAGTAGGCATATGGCAATACTGTTTAAGTGATGATATTAGCATTCTTCCAAAGGGCTAAAGAACACATAAGATCCTTTTTTTACTTGAATAGTCTCATCTGCGATTACAATGACCGCGTCCACCGGAGTCGTGATCTCATATCGCCACTGATCTCCCTGGCGTGTCCAACCAGATTCCATTCGCCCATGTCTGGTCATAAGGGAAGCACTTAGCCAGTCAAGTCTGGTGTCGGGCTTAGGCTGGATACGAACGGTTTCATAGCCAGGCCCGTCTTCCGATGTCTGGATTCCGGCGGCTTCATTGTAGACCCAGGCGATGACGGAGCCGTAGGCATAGTGATTGAATGAATTCATATCCATGCTCCAGAAGGAGCCGTCTTCTTTTATGCCATCCCAGTGTTCCCAGACGGTAGTGGCCCCTTTGGTGACGGAGTAAAGCCAAGAAGGATACTGTTCCCGAAGAAGAAGGGAGTATGCAAGTTTTAGGTGGCCATAGCGGCTTAATACATAGAGCAGATATGGGGTTCCTACAAATCCGGTTTGTAAGGAATTTCCGCAGGAAACAATCATCGTAGCAAGCTGATCCGCTACCGCTTTACAGTCAGAAGCCAGATTGAAGTAAGCAGCCAGCACGCATTCGGTCTGTGTGCGGTATTCCGTAAAATGGCTGCGGAAGGCGTGAATGATATCGGAATACAGTGTTTCATAATAGGAGGCATCCATGTTAAGGACCTTTCTTGCTTTAACCACAAGAGAGGTTGAATATGCGTAGAATGCGGTGGCAATCAGATCATCTCTTGTAGAACCTTTATAGCTCCCGGACGGGGCGTCTAACCCAAGCCAGTCGCCAAAGTGAGTCCCTCCGGTCCACAGATTCTTATCGTTTGTATGAGTGGAAATATAGGTGATCCATTTCTCCATGCTAGGAAGAGAGGCAGAGAGAATTTCTTTATTTCCATAGGCAAGATAAATTTCCCACGGACAGATGCAGGCGGCATCTCCCCATGCGGCGCTGGCCCCATCTCCTAAAAGGTCCGGAATCACATGACCGACGCGCCCGTCGGTACCCTGATCTGCCCTTAAGTCGCTAAGCCATTTACTAAAAAAGCGTTCTACATCAAAATTAAGTGCAGCGGAACGAACGAAAACTTCAGCATCTCCGGTCCAGCCAAGCCTCTCATCCCTCTGCGGGCAATCGGTCGGTACATCGATAAAGTTGCCTTTCTGACCCCAGACTATGTTATCAAAAAGTTTGTTTAGAAGCGGATTGGAGCAGCGGATATTTCCGGTGCGGGATAGAGCGGAATGAATGACAATAGCGGTGAAATTATCTCGGGTGACGGCAGATGGCCCTCCGGGAAAGGAATCAATGCGGACATAGCGAAAACCGAAGAAGGTGAACTTTGGCTTATAGGTCTGAAAACCTTCTTTACAGATATAATGAAGTTTTGCTTTCGCTCCACGGTAATTGCCGTTATAGAAGTTTCCGTCTGCATCTAAAACCTCTCCATGGGATAGAAGCACTTCTTCTCCATTATGGGCTGTCAGATGGAGTTCTACATAACCGCTGATCTCCTGACCGAAGTCAATCACAGTCTCTCCGGCTGGTGTTTCAAAGATTCGACACGGGAAGAGCGTTTCCTGTTCGGTTACTTTCTCCCCTTCCTGTGGGATCAGACTATCGGATGGGCCGTCAAATTCCATAACCGGAAGAGTGTCAGATCTATTTTTATCCATATTGCTAGAAGAAAAAGCAGATGCGAAAGTATGAGTGGAAGAGGAAGCAGCAGAGAAAGGAGTGGCAGAAAATGCAGGAGTGGAGGATTCGGTAGCAGAAGATGCAATTGGCAGAGACGCATCATAAGTTTCCCCATCATAAATTTCAGAAAACCGTACTGCGCTCTCTCTGCATCCCCATGTTAAATCGGTTCCTAAAAAAGAAGAAGTGCCATCCTCATAGAGAAACTCGATTTCTGCTAACAGTCCGGCCGGTGCCTGCTGAATGGTTTTCCATTCCGGAGAGGCACCCCAACCAGGCATTGGACTTCGGTACCACCCCTTGCCGACCGTCACAACAAGCTCATTCTGCTCGCTAAGAAAAGACGTGATGTCATATTCCTGATATTGCAGACGCTTTTTGTAAGAAGTCCAGCCCGGAGCCAGGATAAAATCGCCGACTCGCTTTTGGTTTAGTACGGCTTCATAGACACCAAGTGCGGTAATTCGAAGAACCGCTTTTTTTATTGCTTTTTTCTCAGAAAAGGAACGAAAGAACTCAGGGCAGATATCCCCCATCGTATCTGCAGGGCAGATCCATGCTGCATGCCATATCATAATAAAACCTCCTTACTTGCAAAAAATAGTGAAAAATGTTTGATACCATAATAACAAAATATGGTAAAATAAATAGGTCTAAATAATAGCTAAAAGTAGGGGGGATTTTAACTTGATGAATGATCCATATACCCTGGAGTTAGAACAGATCGCAAAAGAAGAAAAGGCGAATACGCCATTTTACATCACGCAGTATGAACAGGACGACTGCAGCCGGCATAATCATCATTTTTTTGAATTTGTCTATATTACAGCGGGAACCACGATGCATACGCTAAATGGAGAAAGCCAGCTGTTATCAAAAGGAGATTATTTTGTCATCGACTACGGAAGCAGTCATAGTTATAAGGACAGCAGAGGATTATCCTTGATCAACTGTCTTTTTATGCCGGAACTTGTGGAGGGTACCTTAAAGGGATGCAATTCCTTTGAGCAGTTGATGCATTCCTGTCTGATGCGGTATTATAAGCCATTTGACGGAAAGACAAGCGGGAATCAGATTTATTACGATGCAGACGGGAGAGTGTTAGAGACACTCATGGTTATGGTAAAGGAGTTTCAGGAAAAGAAGATCGGATATATGGAGCTGTGCCGGACAAGGCTTATGGAGGTACTGATCCTAACGATGCGAAATATCGTGGATCAGATGTCCTTACGGGAAGGAAGCCAGGCAGTATCGGATCTGACACACTATATCCACCACCATTATCAGAATCCGTGCATCTTAAAGGAATTCTGTGAAGAATATCATTTTAGCGAACCGTATATCAGCCGCAGGTTCCGGGAAGAGATGGGAAACACGGTAACCGGCTATGTTCAGAAAGTACGAATGGATAAATGCTGCAAGCTTCTTGCGGGCAGTGACATTGCAATAACCGAGATCGCCCAGTCGGTGGGTTATCACGATCCTAAGTTTTTCAATCAGCTTTTTAAACGCATGATAAAGATGTCGCCAAGAGAGTATCGGAAAATGGAAAGGGGAATGGTATGAGAGAGCAGTCAGAAGCAAAGAGAAAAGCAGGAAGCAAGATTACAATGGGTGTCTGCTACTATCCGGAACACTGGGATGAGAGCATGTGGGAAGACGATTTAAGACGAATGAAGGAGTATGGCATCTCGGTAATCCGTATTGCAGAGTTTGCCTGGAATAAATTTGAGTCGGAAGAAGGAAGCTACACTTTTGATTTCTTCGATCGTTTTTTAGCTGTTGCGGCAAAATGGAATATGAACGTGATCATGTGCACCCCAACCGCAACTCCGCCTGCCTGGATGACGACCAAATATCCGGAGGTATTGAATGCAGATAAGGAAGGCCATTTATACCGTCACGGAATGCGCCGCCATGCCAACATGAATTCCAAAATGTATCAGCATTTCACGAAAATCATTGTGGAGAAGTTAGCAGAGCATTATGCAGACAATCCATCCATTATTGGATGGCAGTTAGATAATGAGATCAACTGTGAGATGGAGGTGTATTATTCGGAAAGCGATCATCTTGCGTTCCGTGCCTATTTAAAAGAAAAATATCAGACCTTAGATAAGCTGAATCAGGCGATGGGGACTGTATTCTGGAATCAGACGTATACGGACTGGGATCAGGTAGCTTTAGCGCAGAAGACCAATACCGGCGGGACCAATCCGCATATGGCACTGGAAGAAAAGCGGTTTATATCGGAAACTGTGATCTCCTATTTCCGGCTGCAGGCAGATATTTTACGAACGTATATCAAAGATTCTGTCTTTTTAACGACCAACGGCTTATTCAACAATATCGATTATCATCGTTTGATTCAAGAAGGAATCTTAGATTTCATTACCTACGATAATTATCCGGATTTTGCTTATGAAGTTGAAAATCCATATCGGGACAAAGTATTAAAGGATCGAAATATGACGTTTAATATCACAAGAGCTCGTTCCATCTCATCTTACTTTGGCATTATGGAACAGCAGTCCGGTGCGGGCGGATGGAACTTCCGAATGCAGCAGCCGATGCCAAAGCCGGGACAGATGCGGCTGTGGGCGTTAGGAGCCATTGCTTTGGGAGCGGATTTTGTCAGCTTCTTTCGATGGAGGACATGCACCTTCGGGACGGAGATTTACTGGCATGGTCTGAACGACTATTCCAATACGCCAAACAGACGGTTAGAGGAATTAGCAACGATTCATGAGGATATAAAGATGCTGCAGTTGACGGCAGGAACGAAATACATAGCACAGGTCGGAATTATTACGGATTATGATAATAGCTGGGACGGAGATATCGATCTGTGGCACGGACCGTTGCGAAGAAACAGTGTAGAAGGAATCGTGCGGGCGCTGGAACTTGGACATATCACCTATGACTTTATAAATCTGACCGATGAGACATTACATAGTGAATTGAAAAAATATCCGATCTTATTTTATCCGCACGCCACGATCCTAACCGAAGCGCGGGTCAAGATACTGGAGGAATACACAGCCGATGGCGGGATTATCGTGTTTGGCAGCAGAAGCGGATATAAGCTTACGAATGGACAGTGCACGACTTTGCAGATGCCTGGGCTGTTACGAAACCTTTGCGGTGTCGTGGTAAGCGATTATACCTTTGCATCTCCTGATCGGGAAATGATGCAGATCGATGTAAACGGGAGAAAACTTCCGGCACTTTGCTTTCATGATATCTTAAGGCCTGAAACAGCAGCCGTGCTTGGAACCTTTGATTCCGACTATTATAAAGGGCTTCCGGGTTTTACGGTCAACTATTTCGGAAAAGGCTGTGCTTACTATTATGGAGCAGGCTTTGCGGAGGAGACAGTCGCAGGAATATTAGAGGAACTATCCATCCGTCCATGGGCAGAATCGTATCTAGTTGCCGGGAACGATATCCAGATCACAATGCGGAAAGGCGACAAGGAAAGGTATCTGTTTGTGCTAAATTATGGGGACAAGGAGCAGACGATTGAGGTAAAAGGAAACTACCTGGAGATCATTTCACAGAAGAGAGAAGCTGGGGAACAGAAGATGGAGGCTTACGGAGTGAAGTGCTATCAGATCATGGAATAAGATAATTTCGGCAGAAAAGGGGAGTATTCCTTTCTGAGAATTAACAGTGACGGATGTAGCTATAAGAAAATAGCATTCATAAGCAAGATAGTATTTATGAGTAAAATAATATTTATGAGTAGAATAGAATTCATGAGTAAAATAGCATTCACAAGTAAAATTGACAAGCTGGAAAGAATATGATAATATATGTAAAAATACGGGAATAAGAGAGGTAACCATCATGATGCTTTGTATATAATGGATCACAACTTAAGCGTTTTATTTAGCCATGCAGATAACATGGTTATTTGTTGTGAAAAATTATAGACAGTCAGAGCTCATGATGGGAACCTCTTTTTCATTAGCGTGAAAGTTATCTGGACTTTCCTACTAATGAAAAATTCTTCGAGAAATGTGTATAATCCGATATATTCATATGCCTTTTTTCGATCGAGTACTACCTTCTATCGTTCTGACCTTTTCCACATAAGGAATGGGTCTTTTTTTGTTGTCAGAAAAGTTTTTTATTCTTTCCTGTTAATAAAAAATACCGGACAAATCCATGTGTAATCTGCATTTGATTGTAAGGAAACAAGAAGACGAGCGGTTATAAGATAACGCGTTCACAGATTATAAAGGAGAGAAAAGCTATGATATATCAGATGAGAAATGCAGTAATCGGATACCCAGGAAACCGTTTATTAGAAGGTGTTTCCATGGAGATTAAAAATAAAGAGAAAATCGCCGTGATCGGCAGAAACGGGTGCGGGAAAACGACCTTATTAAAAGTGATAGCCGGAAAATTAGAAGTCGACAACTTGGACAGTGATGAAGCATTTATGATTCAGTCAGACGGAAAGCCGGCGATCGGTTATCTGGAACAGATTAATTTTGAAAATGAAACTCATACGGTTTATGAAGAACTGTTAACGGTATATGAGCCAATTCTTGCTCTGGCCAAAAAGATAGAGAAATTAACGCAACAGATGGCAGAACAGACGGATGCAGACGCAGGCGATTCCATCCTTACACAGTATGCAAAAGCGCTGGAGCGTTTTGAAAGCCTGGGCGGTTACTCCTATGAACATGAGATGGAGCAGGTCTTTACGAAGTTTGGTTTTGACCGTTCGGATCTCGACCGTTCCATCCGGACCTTTTCCGGCGGACAGAAAACAAAGATCGCTTTTGTAAAACTATTGCTTAGCAAGCCCGATATCATGCTCTTAGATGAGCCGACCAACCATTTGGATATGCCGACCATTGAATGGCTCGAAGGCTATCTGAAAAATTACAACCATGCGGTCGTCATCGTATCCCATGACCGCATGTTCTTAGATCGAATCGTGGATGTGACCTATGAAATCGAGCACAAGAAAATGAAACGCTATATCGGTAATTACAGCGCCTTTATGAAGCAAAAGCGTCTTGATTATGAAAAACAGTGCAAGGATTACGAAGCGCAGCAGAAGGAGATTGAACGTTTGACTACATTTATTGAGAAATGGAAGAACACGCCGACCAAGGTAGCCATGACCCGCTCCAAGAAAATGCAGATCGAGCATATGGAGAAGATTCCAAAACCAATGCGTTTTGATACAAAAGCCATGCATGCAAAACTGCAGCCAAGAAAAGAAAGTGCGAAAGAAGTGCTTACCGTAAGCAAATTAAAGATTGGTTACAGCGATGTGTTAGCCAACGTTTCCTTTGCTTTAAGAAAAGGACAGAAACTAGCGGTCATCGGGGAAAATGGAAAAGGAAAATCCACTCTTTTAAAAACACTTGTCGGACAGATCGCTTCATTAGGAGGTGATGTGAAGTTCGGAAGAGATGTGGAGTGGGGATATTTTGATCAGGAGCTTTTAAACCTGGATGAGAAAAAGACCGTGATCGAGGAGTTCTGGGATGCCTATCCGACCCTTCTAAGAACAGAGGTCAGAACGATCTTAGGAAACTTTTTATTCAGCGGTGACGATGTATTCCAACCTCTTACGCAGTTATCGGGAGGAGAGAAGGTGCGCCTTTCCTTAGCAAAGCTGATGAAGCGTCAGGCCAATCTTTTATTCTTAGATGAGCCGACCAATCATCTCGATATGATCGGCAAGGAAGCATTAGAAGGAATGCTAAAATCCTACGAAGGAACCCTGCTGTTCGTATCCCATGACCGTTACTTCATACAAAGCATTGCAGACAGCCTGCTTGTATTTGAAGGGGATGCGGTTCATTACTATCCATATGGATATCAGGAGTATTGTGAGAAGCAGGAAGAGAGCTCAAAATGGGATTCGCGTTCAGAAAAAGCATCTTCTGTCCGAATTCCGGTGAGATCAACGAAATCGGGAGATTCCAGAAAGGAAAAAGAAATACAGAACAAGCAAAAGGAATCAATGGGCAGAGAAAACATAAAAAAGGAAAGAAGAAAAGCATCAGTAGAAACGGAAATTACCCTTATCGAAAGCAAGATAAAGAAGCTAAATGGAATCTACTCAGATCCTGAAATCGCAACCGACTATCAAAAGCTTGGAGAAATCCAGCAGCAGATCGACGAGCAGGAAAAGCATCTGGATGAGCTGCTGTTAGAATGGGCAGGCCTATAAAATACAAAAAGTATTCCGGGGATTTTTCTATATAATTGAGAAAGTGATTGTGCTATAATGGATTGGATAAAAATGTATAAAAAATCTAATGATAGGGAGCATGGGGGAATGATCTTTCAAAAACAGGATATAACAGAACAGACAAAAGGAACGAAAATGAAATATGCCAAACAATATCTCCTTCCTTTTTCTGTCTGTTTTTTCTTATTGCAGTTTCTGGTCTTTTTATATTTCTATCGAAATCATAAAACCTTCATATGGAATTATGATGGACAGTATCAGCACTATCAGGCATTGCTATATTATTCAAACTATTTAAAAGAACTATTTTCCGGCGGCGGTCTTAAAATGGTGGATTTATCCATCGGGCTTGGAGCCGATGTCTTAACCACCTTAAACTACTATGTCATCGGAGATCCGCTGACACTGTTAAGCGTTTTTGTAAAGGCAGAACATATGGGGTTCTTTTATAGCTTTTTAATCATGCTGCGCCTATTCTTGGCAGGAGCAGCATTTAGCGCTTTTTGCTATCATAGAAAGAAAGCGCCGATTCCCACTCTTTTCGGAAGCCTTGTCTATGTATTTGGAAGCTATGCGCTGCAGGGCGGGATGAAGCATCCATTTTTCCTAAACCCGATGATCTATCTTCCTCTTTTATGCATCGGGGTAGATTACCTAATGGAAAAGAAAAAAGGATATTTTCTCAGTATTATGGTCGCAATCAGCGCATTAAGTAATTTTTATTTTTTATATATGCTTACGGTCATCTTATTTATCTATGCGCTGGTAAGATTTTTTGCCACCTACACGAAAGATCAGGGAAAGCAGTTTCTAGGCATATTGGGAAAGGGAGTGCTTTATTATCTGTTGGGGATCGGCCTGTCATTTGTGCTGTTATTGCCGACGATGTATGCCTTTTCTCAAAATGCCAGAGTTTCCATGGAAGGGGTCACACAGAATCTCATTCATTACACAAGACGATATTATTATGACCTGCCGACTTATCTGATGAATTTTGGAGGGGGAAGGGCCAATTGGACGTTGATCGGCGTATCTTCTCTGGCGGTTTTCTGCATCGTCATAACATTTTTTAAAAAGAAGGAGAATCTGCATCAGAAAGTGCTGCTTTTAATCTGTGCGGTCGCAATCCTGATTCCTTTTTTCGGAAAAGTCATGAACGGATTCTCAACCGTCAGCAATCGGTGGTGTTTTGCAGTAGTATTTCTGTTTGCATTTCTAGTGGCTGACCATTATAAGGAGGTGTTTCAACTTCCCTCTTACCTAAAATGGATTCTCGCCGGATTTATTGCTGCCTACGATCTGTATGCTCTTTTGTGGGGCGGACTTTATACCCGGATCAATGTTGCCATTATGACTGTATTGGGGCTCTTTATCCTATGGAACAATTACAGGCCGATGAAAGCAAAGATTCAGGATATTGCAGTGCTTGCTATTCTTGGATTTCACATTGCAGTCAGCAGTAATCTATTATTTCAGCCGGCATTTGATGGATTCGGCACAGACTTTTTAGCATATGGCAGTATGAAAAATACCAAGACAGATCAGGCAATCGCGCTTATAAAAGAAATGGATGAGGGCTTTTATCGAATTGATGATCAGACGGTGACAAATCCGAATGAAGCCATGGTAGATCAATATAATGGTGTCAGCTTTTATTTTAGCTTGCTGGATAAAAGAGTATATGAATATATGAGCGGGGTTCAGAATGCGGCGCTGCGTTTCGCATTTCAATATTTCTCATTCAATGACAGGGCTTATCTAAACTCATTAAACAGCGTAAAATATATTATCAATCAGAAAAAATACAGCACCCAGTTTGGATTCGAACCGGCAGGAAGTGTTGAAGCGGATGGAAGAAGCTACTACATTTACAAAAACAGCTATGCGCTTCCGTTAGCTTATACATATGATGCCTATATGACAAGAGAGCAGTATGATGCATTAGAGCCGTTAAAAAAGCAGCAGGCCATGATGCAGACGGTCGTATTGGAAGAGGGGACGGACTTTATCAAAGAGAAAAAGCCAAAGACCTACGTATTGGATATTCCATATAAGGCCACCTGGGATGGGATCACGTATCAGGATGGAATCGTTAAGATTGCCGAAACGGAATCAAGGTTAACGCTAAACTATAATACCCCCAAATACAGTGAGGTTTATCTTGTGCTTAATGGAGTGGATCTCGGACCGGATCTGTCTGAGAAAATCGGAATCATGGCTAAGACGAATATCTGGGAGACTGCATATACGATACTGCGGTCTAGGACAAGCCCGTATTACTTTGGCTATACGGATGCGGTTCTGAATCTAGGATATGTAAGAAGAAGGTCAAATAAGACCGAGGTGGCATTTTCCCAGGGAAACAGATTTCATTTACAGGAAATCTCATTATATGCACAGCCATTAACTAAGTTAAAGGATTATTATGAACAGCGCACAAAGAGCACATTAAAGAATGTGAAGATCAGCAACAACAGGATCGAGGGTGAGATCGACACCTGGAAAGACCGGATGCTTGTATTCAATGTTCCGTACAGCAAAGGCTGGACCGCCTATGTAGACGGCAAAAAGACGGAAATCGCACAAGCAAATGTGATGTATATGGCCATTCCGATTACAAAGGGGAGCCATGAGATCCTATTAAAATACAGGACGCCTTATATCGGAATCGGCGCCTTCATCAGCATCCTGTCGGCGGCAATTCTTACAGTAATCATTATAGCAGAAAGGTCGATTACGGCCAGAAGAAACGCATAGAATGCTAGCGAAGCAGAAAAACAGAAAAGTTGCGGATAAGTTCGAAGATAAGATGCACAAAAAGGAAGCTTATTATTTCCATTGACAAAGCTCTGGACATTCGATAGGATGACATGAAGTTAAAAGAGAGAAAGACATGGACAATTTAATAAGCCGGGAAGAGCTGATTCAATATATAGATGAACTGGAGAATGCCATAGACAAATTTATCGTAGCGGGCATTTTCTATGGTCTCAACAGTGGAAATGATCATACAGAAGGATTTTTAACAATCAAAAAGGAACAGGTCGATTTGGATCAGGGAACCATCACCCTGGAAGACGGAAGATGCGTCATCATGGATGAGCTGCTAAAGAAAGTCACCTCAGAGGCGATGGAGCAGACCACATATTGCAAGATAGGCGGAGTGAACACAGCAACAAGTGATGAGGAATATGAACTCAATCCCTATTCCCCTTACATTATAAAAGTAAAGCCGTTAGCGAAGAATGGTGATGGGATGATGCCGCTTAGCAATGCAGGATTTAAAAGACGGATCCGAATGATTTCCGAGTTCCTGACCGGTGACACCAGCCTGACACCAACCACGATCAAGTTCTCAGGTGCATATGATCTATTCCTAAGACAGGAAAGAAAAATCAGTTATACAGAAGCAGAAAACATATTAAAAGAAAACGGACTTATCATTCGAAGAAATCATCTGGTGGTGATGTTGAAGATGATAAATGGATAAAATATAGAAAAGTAATAAAAAGCAATAAAAAGCAAGAATCAGATGACAGGGCAGCGAAGGATTGACACAATCATTTGTATGCCCTGTTTTTGTATTCTGAATTCTGGATGTCCAAAATGCAAACGTGCATTAGGACGTGATATTAACAGCGCTGTTAATATTGTAAAAAAAGCAAAATTATTGTCTGGCTTGGACTATCTTGCCTGGGATTTAGACTAGGCGAGGTACACTGTAAAGTGGAGGTACCAGAATGGTGAACTCCATTTTACAGAATCTGTATAGACTGTTTATTCCGGTTTATGCAGAGAGGAATTAAATCAAAACCTACGAAAAGTTTTGTGCAAAATCTGTATAGTGAATAAGTTTGTATAGGAAAGTACAGATTTTGTTGAGCGGACGGAGGTATGCATCAAAAATTAAGAACGGTTCATAAAATGGAGGGAAACCATGAATGATTTTGTAGTAGATATACCATATCTGTCGAATGTAGTAGATGAAATAGTTCGATATGCAAAAGAATATCAGGAATATGTGGACAGGCTGGAGTCAATTAAAAGCTCACTATCATTTGAGGTGCGTGCAAGGGCACAGATTGAGGCATCGTTTCAGTTGTTAGCCAGCAATATCGAAGAGCAGACAGCGTCTCTTAAGACATTAGGGGAATCCTTAAAAGAATTTTCAGAAGGCTATGGAAAAACAGAAGGAAACATTGTTTCAAATGAAGAAGGAATTGAGTGGGAAATGGATGTCCAGGCAGGAGCTGTAGGTGCTTAAGAATGCAAAGTGGACAATAAACGCCTTTAAGATTGTGCAGAATGGTGCGTATTACCTGATCAAACGGATGTATTATACCCGGAGCAAGGATTCCATTAAAAAAACATTAAGGGAAGCCGTTATAAGATCGGATCAGAAGCATTTAAGAGTAGCGGGCTGTTTCGATTCAATCCAAGCGGGAGCACATTTTCACAGAATATCTCAAAGCTTTGCGATAACATCACAGGCTCGCTATGCACGAATGAATTTAAGAATTTTAATGTAGGAGATATCTATAAGTTTCAAAAGGGAGATGCATTAGGCAACATCGGCAAGTCGGTCGGATATCTGGCAGTGGCAGCAGATGCCGGAACAGGCATTTATGAAAATATCATGAACGGTACTTCTGGCTCTAAGATTGCCGCAGATGCGACAGTCGATGCTACAAAGGGACTTGGAGGAATGGCAGTCGTCACCGGATGTGCACATGTGGGAGTAGCCATTGGAACCGCAATCCCAATCCCGGTAGTCGAACCGTAGTCGGAGCCGCCGTCAGATTTGCTCTTGGATATGCTGGAAATACAATCTATAATCAATTGGTAGACGGTGTTGAGATCGGAGGGAAAACTGTGGTCGAATGGGCAAGTACCAGAGTGGAGACTGCAATTGATGCAGTAGTTGATGTGGGATCAGACATTGCAAAAGTAGCAGAAGACGCTTTGGACACGGCAAAGGATGCAGTAGGGGACTTTGTCGGCGGAATGGGAAACTTTTTATTTGGATAATAGAAAGGAGAATTTACATATGGAAAAATATTTACCCATTGGATCAGTCGTACGCTTAAAGGGAGGCACCAAGCGCATTATGATATATGGAAGAAAACAGATTTCCGCCGATACCGGAGCTACATTCGATTATGTAGCCTGTTTTTATCCGGAAGGCAATATCAGCAATCAGCATACATTCCTGTTCAATCATGACAACATTGAGGAAGTAGTGTTTAAAGGCTTTTGTGATGAAGAAGAAGAGAAGTTCACAGCAGAAGTGCTAGGAGGGAAAAAGTAATGATGCTTCTGTTAAAAAGGACAAGCAGGGACAGGGAGATAAAACAATTTGCGAAAAAAGAGTCATTTTCACAAGTTCCGGAATTTTATGAGAATAGCCTGGAGGTTTCCGAGCATTTTATCCGGTTAAAAGGAGAGATAATTCCTAAAAACTATATAATCGGAGTCTATGTAGAAGCACATGCCATGATCGATTTCTATTTTATTTTCATTACGGGAGAATGGAAGAATGTATTTCATATCCCAAGAAAGGGCTCGAAAGAAGCGGAAAGCTCCCTTCATGTATTAAAGCAATGTATTCCAAACGCGATGATCACAACCACAAGCTGGCTATTTGAATGGCCTACCCTCCATAAGAAAAAATTAGCGGGGCATTATCAGGAATTAGAAGAAAAACAGGAAATTGATTATCTGATTCATAACTTTGTTTCATTTTATGAGTAGCTTGCCTGTGACAGAACGATGGGATATGAATGCGTGGAGGGCAATAAAGCCACAATTATAGATGATAAAGGATTGGAAGTCACCGGAAAGATTGCTAAAGTAATGACATATCATAATGATAAAAAAGGATGCATGGTGGAGTTAGAAGGGGAAATAAAAGGACGGGTGATTAAGGTGCATAAGAAGGCGTATTGCTTGGAGTTTAAGGATGGGCAGGATGATGGGAAGTAATAGTGCGGTATTGTAAAAAGGGAAGAAAAAAAGAAAAGAAAACGCGGGGATTGGTTGAACAATTCTTTCGTTTTCTTTTTTGTAGTTAATTACAGAAGAGCAGGTATTATTAATAAAAGCATGATAGACAGAAAACAAGTCTGGAAATTTGAGAAATACGTTATTTTTTCCGATACTAGCATTGACGAGCTAGTGAGACTAATGTACTATTGGATTGGGAGCATTTGGATGAAAAAGAGGAATATGGAGGTTGTAATGGATTGTAATACAATAGATTATTGTCATAAAGATGCATAGGAGTTTCGTGATTCGAGGGTAGGCGTAGAATTTACTTCGATGCAGGAAAGTTTTTGAAATATTTAAGGCAGGGGAATCTAGAAAGGCTTTTATATATTCCATCGTACTAAGCATGAAAAATTGTATAAAACCGCTTAATAGAAAAATAGTTTCTCTAAAGCATTTCTCCTTTTTGATTGTATTATTATAGTGCAACTTGATTTTACCTATAAAACTTTGCAATGTCTTATTTTTATACACATTTACAATAATAAGAAGAAATGCGCATCTAGAGTAGAAAAATAAAATACATAGTACAATATAAAAAATTATATCAGTTAGAATTATTATCCAGAAGTAGTAATTGGTTGACTCAAAGTGCATTAGGCCTATAAAATGATAAAGCAATAGCATTTAATAAAGTGTTATATATAAACAAAGATTCTTATAAATTCTGAGGGACTCTCCAGTGGTTATAAAAAACAAAGAAATTATATCTATCAGGAGGTACTTATTATATAAAGCATATATTGGAATTTGGGGAGAAACAGCCGTGTTAAGTGGGCAGAGAAATAAAACATAGTGGATAGAAATTGCGCTGGAAATCGTATTACAAAAAAATATGAAAATGTGCAATTACATGATTACAATTGTAAAAAGAAAATGATGAATAAGTGGTGAATATATGAGTGTTGATAAATATGAACTGTTACCTAATGCAAAAATGCTATTAGCATCTTTAAGGTCAGTAGGATATACAGAAGAGACGGCAATTGCAGACATTATTGATAACAGTATATCGGCTGGAGCAACAGAAATAAAACTTGACTTCGATTGGGAACAGAGGCAGATCATTATTTTAGATAATGGCGAAGGAATGTCAGGAGAAACGCTGTTGGAATCTATGCAAATAGGTTCTGCTGATCCAGGCGAATTTCGAAATGAGGATGATTTAGGCCGTTTTGGTATGGGAATGAAAACAGCGTCCTTTTCTATTGCAAAGCACTTGTTTGTAGTGACGAAACAAGATGGAATATGCAGCAATGCAGAATGGAATTTAGACTATATTGAAAAAACAGATAAGTGGGAAGTACTGATTAGATCAGATAGTGAATTACAGGATTTTATTCAGAAAAATAGTGAAAAGCTGAATATAGAAGAATGGGAGCATGGAACGTATATTGTTTTATCCAATCTCGATCGTTTGATTGATTTAAATAATATTGAAAAATCTAAGAAAAAGTTTTATAAGGTTATAAAAAAGATTAAGGATCATGTGGCAATGATTTTTCATCGGTTCATCGAGGAAGATGAATTACAGATATACATAAATGGTAATTTGCTTGAAGCATGGAATCCATTTGTAATAAGAAATCCAGCTACTATGGAAATGTCACGAGAGGAACTTTACGATGGAAGAGGTCAAGTTGTAATCGAGCCTTTTATACTACCACACAAAAATAAGTTTAAAACCGAAGAAGAATATAAGATAGCTGGGGGACCCAAAGACTGGATGGGGCAGCAGGGTTTTTATGTTTACAGAAATAGAAGGCTGATTGTGTACGGAACATGGTTTGGAAAGTTAAAAAAGGAACCAGCTTATAATTTAGCGCGAATTAAGTTAGACATGAATTCAGATAGTGACTTTGAATGGGGAATTGATATTAAGAAGTCAAAGGCAACACTTCCGGTAGCAATTGAAGAGAGCATAACAGAAATAGCATATCGAGCAATTCAGAAATCAGTAGCGGTATATAATTCAAGAGGTGTCTATAGCAAAAAAAGCAATGTGAATAATACCAATCTAAAATATGTATGGGAACAGAGAAAAAATTCTGTTGGAAACTATATGTTTTACTTGAATAAGAAACATCCAATGTTGATGAAGTTAATGCAGGAGATGGATGATGATTTAGTAAAAGAATTAAAGACATATTTAGCATTAGTTGAAAATTATTCACCGGTAATGTTAAGTGGAGTTATTGATGATGGTAAGGAAGACAATGTTTCCAGCGAAACAAAAGCAAAAGATATATTAAGCATTAAGGAAAAGATTATGATTTTTAGACAGCTTCAATATGAAGATGAAGAGATATATGAAGCGTTAGCAGAAGCACCGGAGTATTCTTATTTAAAAGATGAACTAAAAGCGATAATTAAGGAGAGTTAGAATATGGAACATCCAGATAAAACTAGTATTTATGAAATTGCTTATATGTTATGCGATAAAGAGATTGGAGCAGCCCCACCAGAAGCTGATAGAAATGAAGTAATAGACAATGCAATTAAAGATACAATTTCTCGATTTGGGGATATGGTAAGCGATACAAAAGCATTAAAGAGATATTTAGATGAAAGAATAAGCAGAGAACGTGAAGAAGAGGAACCAGCTGTGTTGCTTGGAGAAGAGGCTGAAAATGAATCTTGGTGGCTAGATTACAGGAAAGACAGCAATACCAAATTAAAGTTTTGGGACCGGTATTATAAATATTTATATGAGGAAAAGCATTGGGAGAGAAGTGCCATAAAGAAAAGTATTGATAATACAACGGATACGTTACTGAATTCAATTGCAAATCCACAGATCATGCAACCACAGGAAAAAAGAGCGATGGTAGTTGGATATGTGCAGTCTGGCAAGACAGCAAACTATATTGGCCTAATCAATAAGGCGCTTGATGCAGGATACAAATATATTATTGTATTAGCGGGTATTCATAATAACCTCAGGAGTCAGACACAGTCACGAATTGATGAGGAAGTGTTAGGGTATGAAACGGATTCGGCTGCAAAGCAGAAGCAGAGAGAACGTGCAGAGAATAATAAAATTGGTGTTGGAAAGCTGTACAATGCAGGATTTGTACAGACCCTTACATTTCGAGATGAAAATGGTGATTTTACGAAAGATAGATCAGGAGTTTCTATGTCCCCAGACATTCCAACTATTATTGTAGCAAAAAAAATAAAATCTACACTAGAGAATCTAATTAATTATATTGAGAGTAATAGTGAAATATCAAAAGATGAGGAAACAGGGGAACTTCACATGAGAGCAAAGTATCCTCTATTGCTAATTGATGATGAGGCAGATCAGGCATCTGTTAATACAGGATATGAGTATGATGATGATGGAAATATTTTAGATGAATATAATGTAAAGGCAATTAATAAGCTGATTCGATCTTTATTTAAACATTTTGACTCCAGATCCTATGTTGGATATACAGCTACTCCATATGCAAATATCTTTATTCCAAATAACATAACAGTGGCAGGAGGGGACCTAGGGAATGATCTGTTTCCGGCAGACTGCATTGTGAGCCTGCCAAAGCCATATCGGTATATTGGCGCCAATGAGTTCTTCGGATATGGAAATATAGATGAAGACATGAAGCCAATGCCTTTAATGAGAACTGTCACGGATAATTTTGTTGATGTTAAGAAAAAAGTGGTTGGAGAACTCCCAGAAAGTATTAAGCGTGCAGTTAAAAGCTTCTTAATATCAATTGCAGTTCGCAACTGCCGAGGCGAAAAAAATAAACCTAATACCATGCTTATTCATGTGGCAAGGCTTAAAAACATGCATGAGACCGTAGAGAGAAAAGTGAAAGACTATTTCTTTGATGAGTTGCAATGCATGATTATTGATGGAGATGCAGAGACAAAGAATGAATTTTATAAGCTGATTGAAGAAGATTATCTACCAACCACAAAAAGCATGAAAGAAGACTTTGGGCGATATATGGAAGGAGCAGATGAGTATGATCCTGACAAAGTCTATGAGGAAATCATTCGATTAATGAATGAGGACAAGATTAAAATTCATGTAATTAATGGAGATAGTAAAGACTCTCTTGCCTATAAGGAACAGGAGGGAAAAGAATACAATGTGATTGCAATTGGCGGTGATAAATTTTCACGAGGTCTTACATTAGAAGGATTATCTATCAGTTACTTTACAAGAGAGTCAAAATATTATGATACTTTAATGCAGATGGGAAGATGGTTTGGGTTTAGACCAAAGTATGCAGACCTATGCAGAGTATTTATTAAAGATGAGGTATATCAGTGGTTTGCCAGAGTCGCATTTGCAACAGATGATTTAAGAAACCAAATTTCTTATATGAGTGAAATTAATGCAAAACCGAAAGAATTTGGATTAAGAGTAGCGACACACCCTCAGCTCAAGATATCAAGCCCTAACAAAGTTAAAACAGGAATTGTACAAAAACTTGATTTTAGTAATACATTAACAATTACTAGGGACATTGATGTTGATTTAAATCAGTACGAAAATAATTATAATGCTGTTAATAAACTTTTCTTAGAATCAGGAAAAGTATATACATCAGAAGAACATTTCAAAAATATGGGGAGAGAACCAATCGGAAAACATTTATTTCTTGAACATGTGACGGGACAGAAGATTGCACATTTTTTACAAGAGTTTCAGACATCAAAACATGCAAGCAAAGTAAATGGCATAAATATCGCAACATATATTAGAGAACAGTTGAAAGATGATTATTTGACGGACTGGACGGTTGGACTTATTAATATCACCGGAAAGGGAAAAAGCTTTGAGATTGCAGGATATTCTATTGGAAGCGGAATTACTAGATATGGAAAGAACAGTGTAATGTACTATCCAGATAAGAATGTCTGTTCAGTACACATGCTTAAATCGGCTGAACATGAGTTCTTTGGATTGAATAAGGAAGAGTATGGAAATGCAAAGAAGATAATAGAAGAATCAAAGAGAAATAATGAAAAAGCAATCTCTTCTAAGATCCGAGCGCAGATAGATAAGAAAAAGGGATTAATGCTTATATATCCAATAGACTTTTCTGACCCCGAATCGGAGACAAGACATTTTAAGATCAGTGATGGAAATCATAAACCGCCATTTGGACTAGTATTTGTATTTCCTGAGGGAAATGGAAGATCTAAATCGTATCATTTAAATCCAATTGCTGTAAAAGGAGAAGACTATGTTTTGTTTGACTAATGTATTTGATAATATTATGGAAGATTTTTGTAAGGCTCAGTACAAGATGTCAAATATTCTTTCTCGCCGCTTTGAATTAACAGGGAAGATGGTGGTTCTTGTTAGCGCGTATAAAACGCAGGGATTAGCAGAAGTATGCTTCTCTCTGCCAGACATAAATTTAGATATATTAAAAAGTCTCCCTAAGTGGAAGGGGATGGAGGAAAAAGTTTACGATATTCTTGATGCTAATGAGGAAAGAAAATTTTTATCTTTTAAGCAACTGGGAGGCAGTAATAGAAAAATATATTTTTTAGTTATGCAGGATGTTTTAGAGGCAGTTGATGGCTTAAGTGATGAGGCACTACTCCATAAGATAAAAGAAATATTATTAAAATGGAATACTTTCTTTCAATTTGAAAAAGAATACGTTCTTTCTGAAAATGCACAGCAGGGATTATATGGGGAATTGTATGTATTGAAGAAGCTGATAAACTTATATGGACAGCATGCTGTGAACTGCTGGACAGGATGTAATGCCGAGGCACATGATTTTTATCTTGGAAAGGATGCAGTGGAAATAAAGGCTTCAAGCGCTAAAGGACCGGATAAAGTTAGAATAAGCAGTGAGAATCAGCTGGATGATACGGGGATATCAGGAAAACTACAGCTGGTATATTTAAAAGTGAAAAAAAGTGAAGTAGATGGTGAAACACTTTCGGATATAGTGCAAGAAATATACAATTTAATAGGGGAGAGTATGAAGGAAATATTTCAAGATAAGCTTCTAAAGGCAGGGTATTTATATCAAATGCCAGAATTGTATAATATTCACTTTAAAATTAAGGAAGAAAGCTGTTATACTGTAGAAGAAGGCTTCCCAAGAATAACACCAAAAACTATGTGTAAAGGAATTGGCACAGTTGAGTATACGGTAAGTTTAGATGCATGTGATCGTTTTTTGATTACGATTGAGGAGTTTTATAGAGGAGTGAATATATAGATGATTACACAGGAAATGATACAGTTTAATGAAGAACTGATTGAGGAAATAAGAGAATACAAAGAGAAGGAAAAGTGCAGTACCGAAGATGCATTTACCTCAGTGTTTGCAGGATATGTAGTAGATGCAGGAGAATCCTTTATGGCAAACTGTAATGTTATGACCTATAAAAAGGAGTTTGAAAAGGCCAAGATTAATGGATATGTCATTGATGAGTATTTTCAAACATTAACATTGGTTGTTAGTGTCTTTGAAAATAAGGCGGAAATCTTAAAAATGGGTAAAGTGGACATTACGAAATACTGCAAGCAGGCGACGAAATTCCTGCGTATGTGTAGAACTGGATATTTTGAAGAGGTTGAAGAAACAGATACAGGGTATACAATTGCTGAGTATATCAATGCATATTGGAACGATATACAGAATGTAAGAGTGATTTTACTTACCAATAAAGAGACTGTGCCAGCCATACCAGAAGCTATTACAATAGAAAAAACGACTGTAAAATTTGATGTATGGGATTTAGAGCGCGTGTGTCAAGCTATTTATCAGAAAAAGGGGCATGAAGACCTAATAATACAGTTTGATGATAAATATAACAATAAGCTGAAAATGATTAAGGTTAATCAGAAGAGTGATATTTATGACTGCTATATTGGTGTAATTCCAGGACAATGTTTAGCAGAGGTGTATAGAGATGAAGGACAGAAATTAATTGAAAAGAATGTAAGATCATTCCTTCAGGCAACAGGTAAAATTAATAAAGGAATAAAGACTACATTGGTTGAAGAACCAGAGATGTTTATGACTTATAATAATGGGATATCAACAACGGCTAAAGGGATTATCATTGATGAGGAAAATAGTGAGGATTCATTTGTAACAATTACTGAAATTACGGATTGGCAAATTGTGAATGGCGGTCAGACAACTGCATCTATCTACAGTGCATTACAGTCTGGAGTTGATATTACGTCAGTAAATATTCAGATGAAATTAACAGTTATAAAAGATCAATCCAGGGCAGATGAAATCGTAGGATATATTTCTAAGTATGCAAACAGCCAGAATAAAATTAATATGTCTGATTTCAGCGCAAATGATTCTTATCATATAGAAATGGAAAGATTATCACGAAGAATCTATGTTCCTGCTGAAAATGGAAAATCTATTTTACGCTGGTATTATGAACGTGCGCGTGGACAGTATATGGTGGATATGAATAGACAGCCAACAACTGCCGCAAAGAAAAAGTTCAAGGAATTAAATCCTAAAGCACTCTGTATTTCTAAAACAGTCGCAGCAAAGTGTATGATGTGCTGGATGAAATATCCTTATACCGTGAGTAAGGGACTTGAAACTAATTTTATTGAATTTTCTGCAATGATAAAAAGCGGACAATTATCTTCCCCATCAGAAGATACATACATTAGTATGATTGCAAAGGTGATTCTGTTTCAGGAGTGTGATAAGTTAGTTGCGAAACAGAATTTTGGAGGATATAAGGCTCAAATCAATTATTATACAATTGCCTTATTATCAGAGTTTTATGCGGATAAAGTATGTGATATGGAAATATGGAAGACGCAGTGCATTTCACCTGAATTATCAATATTAATGGAAGAATTAATATTTAAAGTTTGGAATCATTTCTTAAATCCAGAAGTAAAGGGAATTAATATTACACAATGGTGCAAGAAAGAAGAATGCTGGGAATTGCTAAAGACAAGATACGAAAATAAGTTAATATAGAGGTATTATATGTATAAGATTTTAGACCTATTTGCTGGGGCAGGTGGATTAAGCCTCGGATTTGAAATGACAGATAAATTTAAGGTGGGAGCAATTGTTGAAAACAACAAGAATGCTGCGAAAACCTATATTAATAATCATCCGGGATTAAAGAATTACGAAGATATTATGAAGGTGGACTTTAAGAAATTACAACAGGAAACCGGGAACATAGATGTTATTATTGGTGGACCACCATGCCAGGGATTTTCAAATGCAAATAGACAGAGAAGGCAGCTGATAAATGGTAGTAATGAATTAGTTAAGAAATATGTACAGGCAGTCAGGGATATCCGACCAAAAGTATTTGTAATGGAAAATGTAAAAACAATTGCATCAGATAAGCATTCATTCTGCCTGACCAATACAGATAGAGAATATATAGAAAAGCAACTGGAGCTTACCCCTCATTCAAAAGATGTTATATTATATGAGGGCAGTAATGTAAATCTTATTAATGAACTTTGCAATAATCATTCTATTGAGGAATTAAATCTGCTGGATGAAGAACAGTTATATGTTTTATATAATGTCTATAAAAAGAGAAATCAGCTGGAAAAGTATTTTGAAAAGTCTGTTAATATAAAGAAAATTCAATCTATTGCAGAGTGCCTGAAGAACAAAGAAGAGCTTCCTCAATGGTATAATGAATATACACAGGAAGCAAAAACGGTATTGCAGGAAATGATTGAAAGAAAGCAGTCTGTATCGGATGAATCAATGGAAAAATTAAAAGCTTTTTGGGATGTACAAAGATTTTTCCAGGGCATTATGGAGTTAAATACTAAGGATGCAATTTATGAGATTATCCCTGAAAATACCAGTATTACAGTAAGAATGCACACTTATATTGTTATTGACTATATCCTGCGTGCATTTAAAGATTTAGGGTATCAAGTGAAAGGAGAAGTATTAAACGCTGCATCTTTTGGTGTGCCGCAGAATCGTGAACGGTTTATCCTTATTGGAGTAAGGGATAACTTAGCAGAGAATCAAGATATTAAACTGCCTGAAGCATTGATAAAAGATCCTCAAAAGTACGTAACAGTAAATGAAGCTATTGATGACTTGAAGGAATATGAGCCTACAACTTCAGGAATGGGAGAA
>SVEB01000034.1 GCA_015057635.1 Lachnospiraceae bacterium
ATAGCCGTATTCATAGATAATCTCGCCTTTTATCAGATCCACAATGAATGTTCTGGCGCAGTCATCCCCCATCGAGTCTCCGGCGCCTACAAAATAAAGAGGAACCTCATTTGGATACAGACTGCCGGTCCCTTTCACAGGGAATCCCAGACTGATCTTATCTCTTGTTGGGGAGCCGTCTTCCAGGTCAAGAAAATAAATATTCCCATCACAGGTCGCATAAATAACCTCAGTCAGACCATCTTTCGCTTTCTTATCCTCATATAGATTCATGGCCTGTCTTGTTTCTGGCTTCCATCTGACAATCAGAGGCTGTCCGGTCCAACAGCTTCCGGACCATTCTCCGGTTCCGTCTCCAACTGTCTTTTTCAAAGATCCGGTTCTGATAAACCAGGAATCATCCGTATTAAACTCCTTATCGTTAAGCGTTGCAATTCCGTATGAAGCCGAAGAGCGATAATTATTGCCACGAAACGTAATAATACCTTCCATTTCCGTATAAGGTCCATCAAAGCTGATAGGTTCTGTCCTTGTGAAATCGGAAACAAGTTCCCCATCTACCATCAAACCCGGCATCAGTCCAAAAAGGTCCGGTTTCGTCTCAGTAACCGAGACTGCCATCCCCGATTCCAACAGTTTTTGATCAAACTCCAGCTCCTGTCCTGCAAATGTCTCAGTCGCTTCGTCATTAAAAACCGGCGCCGACAGTGGATCCGAAACCCCTTTCACCAAAATTCCGGTAGTCCGTACCGCCAAAGCTGCGCCCAAAACCAAGACTGCCACCAAAAGTCCTATCAGCAGTCCTTTCTTTTTTCCACGATTTTTCTTCATTATAATTCCTCCATTCCTTCCCAGACTCCTTATAATAAGCACGAAACTTCCAACCTAATTAACTCGATTAAATTCAAATTAAATTAAGTCATTAATACAAGATTCCGCCCTTCTTATAGATACCCCCTATCCTGCATGTTTTCGTTAGCAATTTACAATTTAAGTGTTCATAATGCCTGTTAAAACGTCTCTAGCATGCTGCATTCTTGTGCTCCCTATTCCCGTGTAGCATTCGTCCATGAGGCAGAAGTCGAGTGATTATGGAATAACTATACCATATTTCCATAAAATTACAACAAAAAGAGGAGAAGAGGAAAAGAGACACAGAAGGCATCCGGTGCCAGCCTTCTGTGTCTCTTTTCCTCTTCTCCTCTCAACCTCCGTCAGTGTGTACTATACAGCAGTTTTCTCCTCCAGTATTTTGGAGATGCTTACGAGTTTTACGCAGAGGACGAAAAGATCCGTTGCAAGGGCTAAGTCTTCTGGGGATGGGAAAGAAGGAGCAATACGGATATTGCTGTCGTGTGGATCAAGCCCATAAGGATAGGTAGCGCCTGCATCCGTCATTACAACGCCAGCCTCCTTTGCCATTTTCACGATAGCCTTTGCACAGCCATCCATTGCATCGAAAGAGATAAAGTATCCGCCAAGCGGTTTAATATAAGAGCCAATTCCGAGTCCGCCAAGTTCCCGATCTAACACTTCTTCAACGGCTTCGAACTTAGGGCGCATAATGTCGGCATGTTTCATCATATGTTCATGTACCCCGTTCAGATCTTTAAAGAAGCGCACATGTCGCAGCTGGTTTAATTTATCATGGCCGATTGTCTGTAGTTTCAGCTGCTTTTTGATATCCGCTAAATTGTTTTCGGAAGCGGCGATTGCGGCAACACCGGAACCAGGGAAGCTGATCTTTGAAGTAGAAGTGAATTTATAAACAAGATCAGGATTACCGGCTTTTTCGCATTCCGCTAAAATTTCCAGACAGAATGCCTGATTATCCGGATAAAGGTGATGAACGCTGTATGCATTATCCCAGTACAGGCGGAAGTCCGGTGCAGCTGGTTTTAAATTTGCAAACCTTCTTACGGTCTCATCGGAATAGGTGATCCCCTGTGGGTTGGAGTACTTTGGTACACACCAGATACCCTTTATGGCTGCATCTTCAGAAACGTAGCGTTCAATCATATCCATATCCGGACCATCTAAAGTCATTGGAACCGGAATCATTTCAATTCCGAATGTCTCAGTAATGGCAAAATGACGGTCGTAACCCGGAACCGGACAAAGGAATTTTACATGGTCTAACTTATGCCATGGAGTGTTTCCCATTACCCCATGAGTGAAAGAGCGGGAGATGGTATCGTACATAATATTCAGACTGGAGTTCCCGTATATGATAATATTCTTAGCAGGTACCTCGCTGATCTGGCCAAGCAGTTCTCTTGCTTCTTTGATGCCTTCTAATATCCCATAATTCCGGCAGTCTGTTCCTTCCTCACATACAAGTTCCGTGCTGCTATTGAGCACATCCATCATTCCCATAGAAAGATCAAGCTGTTCCTTACTTGGTTTACCTCTTGACATATCGAGTTTTAAGCCTTTCTTCTGAAATTCTTTATATTTTGCCTGTAATTCGGCTTTTAACTGTTCTAATTCCTCTTTACTCAT
>SVEB01000035.1 GCA_015057635.1 Lachnospiraceae bacterium
GATAAACCATATCTTGAGATTCCGCTTCAAATACCGCCATCCGGCATAACACCGGCGGGTGAGGCCTATTCTTATCATGCCAATGATATGAGCATCGGTGATATTGATGGAGATGGGGAATATGAGTTCTTTGTAAAATGGGATCCGACCAATTCTCATGATGTTTCCATCAAAGGATATACCGGAAACTGCTATATTGACTGCTATCGTCTGAACGGAACGCTGTTATGGAGACTGGATATGGGCGTGAATATTCGGGCAGGTGCTCATTATACACAGTTTATGGTGTATGATTTTAACGGGGACGGAATGGCTGAAATGGCAGTAAAGACGGCACCAGGCACAAAGATGACCATCTATGAGGAAGACGGCACGGTGAAAAAAGAGTATTATATCACAATGTCACAAGAAGATTTGGAGAAGGGATATTCCAATCAGGATGATTACCGGTTAAGTGCAGATGGCTACTATAAGCATATCACGGAAGTATTCCGTCACTGGACAGAACATGAGATGGTGCAGGCGAAGATTTGGCCTGAGACGTTAGAAGAATGTTTTGGCATTCCAAAGGAATATGAGTATCCGCTATCGGAAACAGATGCTAAGAAGTTAGCGGATTACTTTATCGACGTATATGCGCCGTCAAGAAGCAAGAAGAACGATCTGCGTCATTTTGAAGGATTTATCATTGATGGACCGGAGTATCTCACGATGTTTTCCGGAAAAGGGGAAGAGATGCAGACGATACCGTTTAAATACGGACGTCAGGATGACGGTCTTATGTGGGGCGACTATGCAATGCCTCGGATCGAGCCTGCAAACCGTGTGGACCGTTTCCTTTCCGGAGTGGCCTACTTAGATGGGGAACGTCCGTATCTGATCGTATGCAGAGGCTATTATACAAGAACGACAATCGTAGCATACCAGTTCTTTGAAAATGAATTCAAGGAGCACTTTGCGATCGACAGCGGTCATATTCTGATGGATAATCCATTCCAGGCAAATCCGCATATCACAGTGGGAACGGATCCGGTGTATGGGAAGCTTGCCGGTCAGGGAAATCACAGCCTTTCCACAGCAGATGTGGATTTTGACGGGTGTATGGAGATTATCTATGGTGCTGCTGTAATCGATCATGATGGCAGCCTATTATACAGCAGCTTTGATTATCTGCCGGATAAAAAGACTTATATCAAACTAGGACATGGGGATGCCATGCATGTGGCGGATATCGACCCAGATAAGCCTGGGCTTGAGATTTTTAATGTATTTGAGGCAGGAAAATGGGGGCCTTACGGATATGCTCTGCGCGATGCGATGACTGGTAAGGTATTGTTTGGGGAATATTCCGAAAAAGATCTGGGACGCTGTATGATCGGGGACATCAATCCGTTTGTGCGCGGACTTCAGACGTGGGTATATCAGGTACAGGATGTGAACGGTAACGTGCTCGACGATCCGCTTCTTGGAACGGATCAGAACATTCATTGGGCAGCAGATCTATCAACCCAGGTATTAGATGGAGTTGACCTGTTTGGTCATCATACCGGAATCATAAACGATAACATACATGGTATTATGCTAAAGCCTGAAGGGGTCGCCATGAACAATGGAACAAAAGGAAACCCTTGTCTGGTAGCGGATCTGTTTGGCGACTGGAGAGAGGAACTGTTAGTACGTACGGAAGATGACTCGGCAATCCGTATCTATACCAATACGGATATCACATCTCATAAGCTGTTTACCTTATTACACGATACCCAGTATCGATGTGGTATCGCATGGCAGAATAACTGTTACAACCAGCCATGCTATACAAAATTCTATCTTGCTTCTGATATGGACTGGGAATATGTATTGCCACAGCTTGCAAAAGAAGATATTTAATTGAGGTAAATTTCTTGATTTTCTTTTCAATTCTTTCATTTTAGTATTCTTCCATTCTAATAATATTCCGATATATAAAGCAGGCCTTATAAGTCTGCTTTATTCTTTTGTATCGTTATCTGCTGCCAATGGCAGCAAACAGATCCATGCATAATCTAAGAATAAGCCAGGCAAGTAATAAAATAGCACCATAAGACCAAATAAAAGAGTGAAACAAAAGAAAGCTATACGAGATTCTAACCTTAATTCTGACATTGCTTCTTTGCTCGTCAGTAGTTTTCTTTATCCGTTATCAGTATAATCTGCAGAAACGATTAGAAGAAAGAACGATAACTACAATTCGCGACGAAGCGAATAATAGCAGTGCCATTTTACAGAATACCCCATTATATCTGGCAAAAGAGGGCGGCAAGAATAAGTATTGTTTCTATCGGCTAGATGAGACTTGATACTTGGCCTCAATTTTCGTATACTAGGGATGGAAATGAAACAGAAAGGACTAAGAAATGAAAGTTTATCAGTATCCAAAATGCAGTACATGTAAAAAAGCATTAAAATGGCTTGATGATCAGGGAATCTCCTACGAGGCCATTCATATAGCAGAATCCAATCCAACCAAGGAAGAATTAAAGGCCTATTACGAACTAAGCGGACAGCCTTTAAAGAAATTCTTCAACACAAGCGGATTAAAATACAAAGAATTAGGCTTAAAAGACCGTCTCAAAGACATGTCCGAAGACGAACAGCTAGAACTTCTCGCAACCGACGGCATGCTAGTAAAAAGACCTCTCTGTATCACCGAAAATAATGTGCTCATCGGATTTAAAGAAGATGAGTGGAGCGAAAAACTGAAGTAGTAGATATCCTAGATACGGATGAAGGACGAAGAGCGTGGGGACACGGGCACGTTATCTTTCCCAATGTTCGGACGCATGAGCGGACAAAAAACAATGGATTCTTCAGCTATCAGACAGGAAAACACTGTCTGCTATCTAAAGAATCCATTATTTTTTGTTCGTCATGAGCCGGACATTCGGGAAAGATAACGCGCCCGTGTCCCCACGCTCTTCGTCCTTCATCCTTCCTTGTCCATCAATCCCACTAATCATTCTCAACTCCATGATCTGTACCTTCATGCCTCATAGAGCATGGTTATAATACATTGTTGAGCTGAAATGAGAATGTTTCGATAAAAAAGACTGAAAAATAGGTATCGCCACCTGTTCATTATACATCTCAATTTTTAGTTTGATGTCCACGTTTTTCGATATCTTTGGAACATATCTATTTGCTTTTATATCGTATAGCGCTGATTCCATGTATGCTCATATAACAAGATAGTAGGAGCAGTAATACAACTGTCTGCAAGAGAACAAGAAGAGGCAGGGCAAGGAAGAGATGGTGGTGGCTGGAGCGTTATGGTTTCGGGATGTCCGGCTCATGACGAACAAAAAGGGGTGTATTCTTTGAATAGCAGACAGTGTTTTCCTGTCTGATAGTCAAAGAATACGCTCCTTTTTGTCCGCTCATGCGTCCGAACATCCGAAACCATAACGCTCCAGACGCCGCCGTCTCTTCCTTCCCCTGCCTCTTCTTGTTCGACCTACTAGTGTCTCCTACAGGTCGTCAATCAGCGCGCTGCTCTTGGCGTAGGCGGTGCTGCGGGCCTCGAAGAAATCGGTTTTGATCATGTTGGCATTGCTGTACTGGCTTACCCAGGACATGCTCTTTGGTTCTGCTTTAAAGTCCTCGTAGATTGGGCCGAAACCAAGTGCCTCGGAACGAAGATTGCCAAGGTATTTGATATAGTCGGTTACCATGCCTTTTGTAAGACCTTCGATCTCATCACCGATCGCGTAGCATCCCCAGCGGATTTCCTGCTCACAGCCTTCTTTGATCATTTCCTTGTAAACAGCGATCTTGTCTTCTGTAAATAATTCCGGCTCTTCTTTACGGATTTCATTGATGATATTACGGAACAGCCATAAATGGGTATTCTCATCACGGTTGATATAGCGGATTGTCTGGGCTGTGCCAGGCATCTTTCCGTTTCGTCCTAGGTTATAGAAGAACATAAAGCCGCTGTAGAAGTAAATACCTTCTAGGATATAGTTGGCCATAATGGTCTTCATTAAGGAATAAGGAGACTTATCTACGTGGAATTCATTGTACAGATCTCCGATAAAGGTATTACGCTCTAATAAAACCTTATCATTCCTCCAGAGATATAAGATGTCATTTCTCTGCTGTGGCTCGCAGATGGTATCTAACATATAAGAGTAGCTCTGGGAATGGATCGCTTCCTGGAAGGCCTGAATGGTCAGACAAAGATTTATTTCATTTGCCGTAATATACTCGGCGATAAATGGAAGATTGGCTGTCTGAAGACTGTCTAAGAATACAAGGAAGGAGAGGATTCTGTCATATGCGTTTCGTTCTGCCGGCAGCAGGGAAGTGTAGTCTTTCACGTCTGTTAAAAGGCTTACTTCTTCCGGAATCCAGAAGTTATTCATCGCATGGCGGTACCAGTCGCTTGCCCATGTGTATTTCATATTATTGAAATCGTTTAAGTTTGTCGTATTTCCGCCAATCATACGGCGGTCATTTGTCTCGATATCACCGTTCGGATTAAAGAGCGGTTTCTTTTTTAACTGATCTATCATAATCATCGTCCTCTGTTTATTTTATTTTTCGTATTCTTATTCAGACTTTGTACGTAATCTCAGGCTGCTGTCTGCAAGTAAGCAGAAGAAGTAGCAAACCTCTTTGCCAGGAGCAAAAAAGCAAGCGAAAATTAAGTACAAAGCTTGATTTTATATTCTTAGCTGGAGCAAGATTCACATTCTTCCACTTCAAGGCTCTTGGAACGAACATAGTATATCGTTTTTACCCCAAGCTCATTCGCTAACAGGTAAAGGTCAAGTACCTTGCGGAATGTGAAATCATTTGTAATATATAAGTTCATGCTCTGTGCCTGATCAATATGGCGTCCACGAATGGCAGAAGCACGGATGGAATATGTCTGGTCCATAAAGTACGCACTCTTATAGTACCAGTAAGTCTCAGGAGAAAGATCCGGTGCAACACGAGGGATGATACCGGATTTCTTTTCTTCTAAATAATAGCGTTCCTGAATTGGGTCCACACCGGCTGTTGTTCCGGCAATGATGCTTGTGCTTCCGGTTGGAGCAATTGCAAGGAGGTAGCCGTTTCTCATACCATATTTTGCAACGGATTCCTGTAATTCCTTCCATTTGTCAGAAGTATAGTCACGTTTTGTGAAATATTCACCTGTCTGCCAGTCGCTGCCTTCAAAGTAAGGGTAGCTTCCTTTTTCCTTTGCGATCTCATTGCTTGCACAAATAGCAGCATAGTTGATTGTCTCAAAGATTTCATCTGCAAACTGAAGATGTTCTTCGGATTCGTAACGGATCTGGTTCTTGGCAAGCATATGGTGGTAACCGCTGATACCAAGACCGATTGGACGGTAGTTGTTGCTTGTAAGCTTCGCATATGGAAGTGCATGATAATTTAAGTCTAATACATTATCAAGGGCACGGATCGCACATTTTGTAATGAAGGTAAGCTCATCCTTGTCGTTTACGTTAATATTGCCAAGAGAGAGGCTTGCAAGGTTACATACAACGAAATCACCCGGTTTTGTAACGGTAACCACTACATTTTCTCCATTTACATTCTGCACGGTCTGTTCTACGGACTCAATCGGGCTCATATTCTGTGCAATTTCGGTACAAAGATTGCTGCAGTAGATCACACCCTTGTGGCTGTTTGGATTCATATGGTTTACATGATCACGGTTGAATGTAAAAGGTGTTCCGGTTTCTACGGCACTCTTAATGATCAGACGGATCAGGTCTTTGATTGGAACAACACGTTTGCTGATGCGGTCATCTGCCACACAGTCTAAATATTTCTGTTCCCATTCTTCGCCATAGCTATCTTCCAATGCATAGCCTTTTACGGTTAAGATTTCATGAGGGCACATTAAATGCCAGTCAGCTTCGATATTCTCTCTTGCAATCTTGTAGAATAAGTCCGGGTAGCATACGCCAGGAAATACATCGTGTGCTTTCAGACGATGATCGCCGTTATTTGTCTTAAGGGCTAAGAATTCAGGAAGATCTTTGTGCCATGCGTCTAAGTAAACAGCAACAGCCCCCTGACGGACACCAAGCTGGTCAACTGCAACAGCAGTATCATTTGCAAGTTTAATCCAGCGGATAACCCCGCCTGCCGCGCCCTGATAGCCACGGATCTCACTGCCCATTGCACGTACTTTACCAAAATACATGCCCATGCCGCCGCCAAGCTTGCTGATCTTAGCAAAGTTGTCAATGCTTCGGTAAATGCCGTCTAAGCTGTCCGGAACGGTATCGATAAAGCAGGAACTTAACTGATAAAAAGGCTTTCTTGCATTTCCGAGAGTAGGCGTAGCCATTGTTACCTTTAACATGCTTAACATATCATAGAAGTTCTTTACCCACTGATCACGGTTTGCCTTTTCTTTCATCGCTAAATGCATGGCAATTCCAAGAAACATCTCTTGTGGAGTCTCAAGTGGTGTGTTATCATGGGTGCGAATTACGTAACGCTTGATTAACAGATCAAGTGCAGAATACGTTAATAACTCGTTTCGCTTGGAATCCATATACTGTGCAAAGTGTTCCACTTCTTCTTTCGTATAGTTTTCTAAGATATATTCGCCGTATAAGCCGCTTTCGGTAAAATAAACGAGTTTTTCATAAAAGGATGTTACGTTTTTAGCCGCCATCTCTTTTTGAACATTCTCTTCATACTGGAAGTTTAACAGACGTGCCGCAATATACTCCCACTTTGGTGCTTCTTTTGTTGTAAGTTCCAGCGCTGCCTTGATTAGCAGCTGAAGTGCTTCTTTTGCGGAAATACCGCTTTTCATAAAGGAATTATACTTTTCTTCTAAATGAGAGAGTGCATATTCCTCCATTGCATAGTCTTTTTCAATGCTGTCAAGGATCTCTTTTAATCCGGGATATTCTATTTTATATAAATCTGTCAGGGAAATGACAGTATTCGTAATGGGATTCATCTGAGTATTCATGCTCATTTCTTTCGTCCTTTCTTTTTGAAACACCTTATGTAGTGTTGCTACGAAATATTAGCACAAGATATAGTGCAATGCAAGCATCAATTTTAAAAAAAACAGTCCCCTAATATACCCAAATCAAATTCAAGTGCTGATTTTTAAGGCATAGGCATAAAATGTATTACAAAAGATTGCTATTTTTGTCTTATTATGCTATATTTAAGAAAACGTATGTTCTTGCATATATGTTCTAGTAAATAAAAGAAGGAGTTATTATGGGAGGAAGCACTCATCTTGTAATCGGAGCATCTGTTGCCGTATTAGCTGCAAGACCAAGTTCCACATCTGAGCTGATTATCGCAACGGCTGTGGGGGCTGCAGGCGGTTTGCTGGCCGACATTGATACCGATAATTCAAAAGCTGCTCATGTGGTTCGTACTGGTTTATTTGCACTGACTGCGGGAGTCGGCTTTATCTTATATAAGAACGGCAGCGTAGGAGCCGAAATTTATGATTTTATTAAACGTTATATCCTTGTAAATCTCAATAGCGCGCAGATTATTGCGGCTTGTGCGTTTATGGCGCTATTGTTTATTGGCACATTTCAGAAACATAGGCATTTGACACATAGCACTGAGTATGCTTTAGGTATTTCCGTTTCCGTGTATTTTATGAATCCGGCGTTGGCATTACCGATGTTCGCTGCGATGATGTCTCATATGATCTTAGATGTGTTTAATTATAAGGCGGTGCTGATTTCGTATTTGTTTAATTTCCGCATTTGCTTTAAACTCTGCAAGTCCCAGGGTTCCATCAATGGACTGCTCTCCATGTGCGGCGGCCTCCTCTACGGCCTCGCCTTATATACTGTCCTTTAGAGGAGGGGGCGGGGTGCGACATCGCGATGCGTTTGAAAAGCGAAACGCATCGCGATGCGCAGACAGATGATTGGTGAAAGGAGAAGGTGGAAGAATATGGGTGGTGGGATAAGTTTTAAAGAAATAGATGCATCATTGAAAAAAAGAGCGGATGTAGGCAATGGTAGTTGGTTGGTTATTTTAGTGATATTGTAAAAGATATATATTGTGGGTTAACTCAGTTTGCTGTGAAAATCTAAGTCTTAGAAGAGCAAGTATGCTCTTTTTTATTACATAAATTATTGCATATTGGGATGGAAGATAAAATGTGCAATAGAGCTAGTCAAAGGACGAGTATAAGAAAAAGTAATGTTAAGGAATCCTGATTTATGGTGTTTAAATTGTAATATAATGGTATAATTCAATTAATGAAGAGATAAAGACATGTGACTGAGGTGTGATTTTTTTGACAAATACAGGATAATGAGAATCCGGAGAATAATTAAAGAATTGCTAGTTAATAGTTATCGATTCGTGACTGGTGATTGCTAATCATGGATTATAATTATGAATTACTGATTGTTGATTGTTGATTGGCAATTGATAACTTCTAATTGTTGAGTTCTATATGGCTGAGAGGCTGAATCAGGAAGGAGAGTTTGATGGGGCTATGAGGACAGTATTGACGATTTCGGGATCAGATTGCAGCGGGGGAAGCGGGATTCAGGGGGATGTGAAAGTGATTACGGGACATGGGATGTTTGCGATGACAGCAGTGACGGCTATGATTGCTTGTAACTGTGGAGGGATGTTTGGAATTATGCCCTCTACGGCTCAATTTGTGGCAGAACAGATAGACTGTGTGTTTGGTGAGGTTTATCCGGATGCAGTTAAGATTGGCCTTATGATGAGTGCGGAATTGATAGAGGTTGTGGCCGATAAACTGATTCAGTATGGTGTGAAACGTGTGGTGTTAGACCCGGTATTGCTGTCGATTGTGGGCAGCAGAATGTTAGAAGATGAAGCTATTAAGGCGATGTGCGCAAGAATTCTTCCGCTGGCAAGTGTTCTGACCGTTACTATCCCGGAAGCCGAACTGCTGACCGGAATGCAGATTCTGGGAGCTGAGGATATGAAGAATGCAGCGGCAAAGATCGGGCAGGCCGGAGGAATATCGGTTCTGGTGAAGGGGGGATGCAGAGAGAAGGATGCGAATGATCTGCTTTATACGAACCATCATTTTACCTGGTTTTATGGTGAGAGAATTGACACTCGCAATACATATGGAGCAGGGAACGCTTTGTCTGCTTCCATTGCCTGCAACCTGGCAAAAGGGTATCCGCTTGAGACATGTATTGACTATGCCAAATCTTATATTTCAGGAGCTCTAAAGGCTAATAGAAAGCTTGGAAAGGGAACTGGCCCTGTTGACTGCTGCTTTCATATTGGAGGTTATCACGCTACATGATGCAGACTAAGGGAAGGAAGAAATTCTGATAGGTGTAAAAAGCTTGATAAATAACATATATAATTGGCCATAAAGTATTTGTTATTATTTGGAAATGTGATAAAATAAAGGGTGTTTATGGGCTTTACAGGTCGTATTTTAATAGATTGGGGGAATTGGAGAAATCCAGATTGACTATGACAGATGTAAGCACAATGCCGATTGGCATTATACCATTGTATGGAACGGAAGAGTTAACAAGTCGGATTGCTTATTACCTGGAACGGATCTATAATGTCGGGGAGATAAAGGTGATCGACAGCAAAGTGCTGCGTTTTTTGACAGGGGACGCGAAGGCCGTTATTGAGAATACGGTAAGGGGAATGGATGTCTATATTATTATGGATGTTGGAAATTATAGCTGCCATTATAAGATGTATGGACAGGATGTCATTATGTCCCCGGATGAGCATTTTCAGAATCTGAAACGAGTGATTTCTGCAATCGGAGGGAAGGCGAACCGTATCAATGTAGTTTCTCCTATGCTATATGCAGCCAGACAGGATCGGAAGCTTGCCAGAGAGTCTTTGGACTGTGCTGTTGCGTTACGAGAGTTAGAGCAGATCGGAGTTAAGAATATCATGGCCTTTGATGTACATGATGACAGGGTACAGAATGCGGTTCCATTTATGGGATTCGATAATCTGATGCCGCTTTATCAGGTAATTAAGGAAATGAAACGATGTTTTCCGGATCTTCGCTTTACAGAAGAGGATATGGTGGTAGTAAGCCCTGATCTTGGAGGCACGAATCGAAATCTTCTATATGCCTCTGAGCTTGGACTTGATATGGGAATCTTTTATAAGCGCCGTTCGAAGAATTCCTTTGTAAATGGAAAATATCAGGTAGAAGTACATAAATATATCGGACCGGATGTACCGGGAAAGGATATTCTGATTGCAGATGATATTATTGCATCGGGAGAAACGATACTGGATGTGATTCGAAAACTCAAAGAGCTTGGTGCAAGAAGAGTGTTTGTGACAGTGACGTTTGGACTGTTTACAGAAGGAATCGAACATTATAACAAGGCATATGATGAGAACGCACTGGAGGCAGTCTTTATCACCAACGCCACTTATTGTCGGGATGAAGTAAAGAGCGCACCATGGTATCATCAGGTAGATTTATCAAAGTATATTGCATTTTATATATACTGCGTTAACTCAGGCAAGTCCATTTCCTCTTTAATCAATCCTCATCTGAAAATCCAGAGCCTTTTGGAAAAATCAGCAGAGAATGGGGAAAGCACAACCTAGTTTCATCCTTTATGTCAGGCAGAGCAGTGAAATGACTTATGATGCTACCTACACATATCAGAACAATTGGAAATGGAAAGACATATCATCAATTCAAGATATACGATGTATACAAAAAGAAAACCAGGAAAATGATTTCTATAAAAAGACTTCATTTTTCCTGGTTTTCTTTATATCTGGTAGAGCTTTTAAGATTTTAAGACCAGTATTTTTCCAGCTGTTCTTTGGTCAGATTATCCGAAAAGCGTTTCTTCACGATCAAGAACAGCTCCATTTCCTTTAATATCATAAATAGGATCGCACGATTCTCAAATTCCTGTCTGGTAGCAGGAAGAGGGGTCTCTCGTAACGTTTTTTCTACATCAACTTCCACTTCAAGCAAATGTACCGCATTATTGGATTGCTTTAAACTGTTTGCAATTTTTTCGATATAACCGGATACGTGATAAGCCTGTTCCGGAACATACTCAAGAGAAAGAATCTTTCGATAGACCTCTTTTAAAATATGGCACTGATGTTTGCGCATCTCCATATATTCGATAAAATACTCGGACTCCTGAAAGAACGTGTTATTCATATTCTTGTAGGCTTCATTGTGACCGAATGCAATCGATCTATCCAGCTCGTCGAATAAGTGCTCATTATAACGTGCTTTATTCTCTTCCTGAAGGAAATACGCCATACGGAAAAGAACCTTTCTTAAATCCGTCTCAATGGATTCTTGCACTTCACAGATCAGCTTATGATTGCTCGGCATATAGAAGTTGATTAACGTACCGATTCCTGCACCAACCGCCAGAAGTCCTGCTTCATTGATCAGCATTGTTCCAGAGATGCTTTGTGCCAGAAGATAATGTGTTGCCAGTACGGCATTCATTGCAATACCATCCTGAAGCTGAAATAGAAAACAGCCCCCTACAAACAGGAATAAAAAGATTCCGTAGGTAATGGTAGAGAAACCAATCAGGTTAAATAAGATAATTCCCAAAAGAGCAGCAAATGCGAATGCCGCAATACGCTTTAAGGAAATCTTAATGGTCTCTTTGGTCGTATCCTGGATCGTTAACAGGGTAATGATTCCGGCAGAGGCACTATTCATCAGACCAATCGTTCCCGCTAGTAGAATAGACAGGGTAGCACCAAGTGCAATCTTAATGACTTTGTTCAGGTTAATTTGTTTCATAATGTCCATGTACTCCGATTTCGTATAAACTAGTGTACGGATGCTTACACACCCGCTTATTGGCATGTTTTAACTAGCATAACAAATAATAGAGAAAATTCCAATCCTATTCTTTATTCAATCATTAAAAACACGCTTTATGTTATCCGATTAGTGTTTACCATTCTTAAAAAAAGTAATAAAATAAAGATAGCAGGAGTTAGGACTGGCATATTACAAGAGAGAGAACGCAGACAGGAGGGTTTTGATGGTAATTAACGAAAGTGCCTTATATAAAGGACAGCTGTGGTGCGCCTATGAACTAAAAGATGCACACGGACGATATAATGAGGAATATCGGCTTTTTATGCGTAAGGAAAGCCAGAAGAACATGTTTATCTGCATAGACTGTAAGGAACCCCTCATTCTTTGTGCAGGGCCTGTTATGGAGCCGTTCTTCAAACACTATGATAATTCGCAATGTGTTCCCCGTTTTTCGACCGCACAGAGACGGAATGCAGCAGCGAGACGGGAACTGTATCATTTGGTAAAAGACAGCTTTCCCGAATGTACGATTGAATTAAACAAACGGATTGATGAAAAACTGACAGCGGACCTTTACGTATCCGGAGATGCCATATATCTTGCGGTTTGTTATCTTGGCTATGAGATGCAGTTAGAGGACTGGGAGCAGAAGCATGCTGCCTTTGAGGCACATGGAATAACAGATGTATGGTTTTTAAATGACAAGCAGTATCGGACGCCGAATATTACGACATTTGAATATCTCTTATCCAAGCATTATCCGATTCTTTATTATCTCAATTCCGATCAGGCTACTATTACCTTAAAGGAGCTTGTTACGGTTCCAGGGACAGACAAGACCGCTCGTTTTACAAAGACATATCCAATTGAGGAACTGATTCTTGAACCAAATGGTTCCTTTCTGTGTGACTTTAATGAGTGCCGCTTTGCCCAGGCGAAGGTATTGGAAGAGGCATATCTGGAAAAGATACGGGAAGAGGAACAAAAGGCAGCCCAACGAAGAGAGGCATATGCTCTTTTAAAAGAACGTATTCAATACCATAAGGCACTGCAGGATAGACAAGAGGATATAAAAGAAGAGGTAAGCAGAGAAAAGGAAATAAAATCAGAATCTGACAAGCAGTCTGTCATTCGAAAGAGCATGGAAGAAGGAGAACTTACTGCAAAGACTATGAAGATGACAAGCATTCAGGAACTTTGGGATCTTACTCCCTTACATGGGCCAGTATCTTTAGTAAAGTCGGCGGAGTATAACCGGTATCTTTCCTTAAAGGCACTGAATAAGAAACTTGGAGCCATTGAGGATACGACAGTACGGGAACAGATGATTCAGAATGCAATCGACCTTCTCTCTATTAAAACAGAAGCCTATCAGTGGAAGTCTGCCATTGCTTTATAGAAATGGTTGATATCTTATAGGAACTGCTATTAGTCTGTACGAACTGTTATTGAGTTACAGAAAAAATCATTGCCTTATAGAAACTATCATTATCTCACAGAAAGAATCATTACTTTACTGGAATAAGGAGCGATAAATGAGACTATTTGTAGCAATTAATTTTCCACCATCTATCCTTAAATTGTTACAGCATGATATCTCCGAGTTAAGGAAGAACGCCATTTCCGGTAACTTCACACCAAACGAAAACTTACATCTGACACTTGCCTTTTTAGGAGAGACTCCGGAAAAGAAAATTCCGCTTATTCATGAAGCAATGAAAACAGCCTGGATCGGTTATCAGCCATCCTTTGTTACGATAAAAGGATTCGGTAAATTTATAATGCGGGGAGAGATTCTGTACTGGAGAGGGATGGAATGCAGCAAAGAAGTACTTGATATGCAGCAGAAGCTCGTGGAGGCACTGGGGCAGCAGGGATTTGCAATGGAAGACCGTCCATTTACTCCACATATTACAATGGGCAGACGATGCAGAATGAAAAAAAGCTTCTTAGAGCAGGAATATGAAAGTACGCTTGTGGCAGCAGATATGGAAGTCGCAGAGATCAGTCTGATGAAATCCGAACGGATTAATGGACGTATGGTATATACAAGCATATATTCAATACCGAAATAAAAGGCAGGTGGTATCTCAAAGTGAAATCTGAAGGAGGGGTCCTATGTCTATCAGTAATCAAGCCATAAAAGAAGAAGAGAGGATTATCGCAAAGATTACACAGGAGATTGAGAAAAGCATTGTACCAATTAACGATTATGTCTGTGCCACCATTACCTTTCTAATTGAGCGCGGTCTTCCGGAATATGAAGTCATTCATTCCTGGGATCCGCCATATGATCATTCCGGAACGCTAGTTAATACCGGGAAAATATTAAAAAGCAATTCAAGGATGCGTTTTCATGAATTTTGCGAATTCTATACCGGTGATACCATTGCAAGCTACATATCCGGATGCGGGCTTACTCATTTGCAGATGAACAGTATTATTCATGACAAAAGTCTGGAATATACAAGGAAACTATCCGAGGAGATTATTGCATCAGCCAGGGCAGAGAAGCTGCTCGATCACTATATGCATGATCGCTCCATTTTTGATCAGGATGATCTTGTCAATGAGATCCTGGATGACGATTATCTTGATCTGCTTCGGGATAATGTGGAGTTTATCATTCCTGCCTACCAGGAAAACTGGACGATTCATGAAATCTGCCAGAAATATCAGTTTGTGGCTAAGATGGTACATTCAAATAATGAAAAATATAAACGAATTTATAGTGAACTTCTAAAGAATTCAGAAGAGGAGGCAGAGCATATTAGGATTCCGGAAGAATTCCGGCAATATATTGATAAATCCAACCGAACTATGTATGAACGGTTAAAGCAGTCCTTCACAAAAGAGGAACTCGCTCGCCTTGGATACTTTCACAAATTGGTTTTATCCCATAGCATTCAAAGAACATTGGAAAATCAGCTGGAACAGGAGATCAGAGAGAAGACACTGGAGATTACACCGGATTATCAGACTCACATACCGTTGGAACTGTTTTATAAGGGATATGAGCCGGCAGCAGAGTCTTAATTAATATAATTGAAAAAAGAAGTATTCTAACATAAAAAATAGCAATAATCTATTTATACGAAAGTAAAACTAACTGGTTAACTAAAAAAATAGCATCGTACGAGAATCAAGACGTACGATGCTATTTTTTTTAATAACAAGGAACTTCCATTTTTTATAAAATCCAATTTATACAAAAATTTACTGGGATTTATTGACAAATGCTATATACAAATATATCATATTGATATATCAAACTGATACATAAATCAACCAAATAAAAAGGAGGTCTACTTGTGGCAAATGAAAAAAGAATGGATCAGGTGATCTTAGGTCTATTAAGTCATGAATCTTTAACCGGATATGAGATAAAGAAAAGAATCGATACCACATTAAAATACTTTTGGGGTGGAAGCTACGGCAGCATTTACCCAACGCTTGGGATGCTTGAGAAGAATGGAATGGTGAGTAAGGAAGAAGAAACCGAAACAAAAAACAGTCGAAACAAGATTCGATATACGATTACGGAAAAAGGAAAGGCTCATTTAAAGGAGTGGCTAGATACGCCAGTGGTAAAGGATGAGTTAAGATATGAAACAATGCTGAAGCTATTCTTTGGAAATGAAGCAGGAAGTGATGTTGCAATTAGCCATATTCAGAGATTTGAGGACCAGATCAAAGGCGAACTTCCAAAATTACAGCGTTCCGTAAAGATTCTTGAAAGCCTTCAGGAAGAAGAGACACATAAGTACTATATGCTTACCGCTATGTTTGGTGCACGCGTGTATGAAACGTATTTAGAATGGTGCGAGGAAGCAAAGAATATTCTTGGCACAAAAAGAAAGGAGGAGTAAAGATGAAATTGGGATTTTCAATACGTGGCTTTGTTATTTTCCTTATACCGATGCTTATTAATATCGTTTATTTTCTGTTACCACCGGTGAATGAGAGAAAACAAGGAGGTGCGGGAGTAAGCGGCAATCAAATCCTCACTATGATAGAACAAGGCAGTCGCATTGCTTATGCAACAGCAATCTGCCTGTTAGTAAGCAAGAAAAAAATAGATGTTAAAAGCCCATTTCTATATATCGCAATTCTATTCCTGATTCTATATTATATTGTTTGGATTCGCTATTTCATCGGTGGGAGAAATATTAAGTTGCTTGGAAGCAGTTTCTTATTCATTCCAATGCCGCTTGCTATCTTTCCGGTCATTTATTTTCTGTTTGCCGCGTTGTGGCTGCACAATTACTATGCATTTGGTTTTATGATACTGTTTGGGATCGCACACAATATCATTTCATATCAGACGTTATATTATAAATAGGAGGGATTGTAATGAAACGTCAAAAAATAAGAAAAGGATTACTGATTACGTCGCTATTATTATTTCCGATCACCATATGGTACTTCTCACCATACCTGATCATTCAGGGTGCATTGGAGCATGTCGTGAACGGAAGCTTTATTGTATTCTGTCTTATGTTAGTTGGCTCCATCTTTCTTGGCCGAACCTTTTGTTCCTATCTGTGTCCAATGGGCGGGCTGCAGGAATGTACCATGCTTGCAAATGACAAACATCCGAAACAGAAATGGAGAAACTCAGTCAAATACATCATCTGGACAATCTGGATGATTGCAATCGTTGTATGCTATATCTTTGGAAAAGGAGATTATCGCATCGACCCATTTTATATGACCGATCATGGAATCTCCGTAAGCAGCATTTATAATTATATCATCTACTATGGCGTGATCCTGCTGATCTTCGTGCCTGCGATCTGTGCCGGTAAGAGAATAGCCTGCCATTATTTCTGCTGGATGGCACCATTTATGATAATCGGATCAAAGATCGGTCAGTTTTTACATGTCCCACAGTTACATATCAAAGCAGAAAAGGAGAAATGCATTTCCTGTAAATTCTGCAATAAAAATTGCCCAATGAGTCTTGATGTGGCGGAAATGGTAAAGAAGGGGGAGATTAGAAGCGCAGAATGCATCCAGTGCGGTGCATGTGTGGATTCCTGCCCGCGTAAGGTATTAAGCTATTCCATGTCAGGCATAAAAATAGAAAAGGAATCACAGAAAGGTCATAAACTGATTCCAAACACAGAAAAATAAAAAAGCAGCCTGCTTAAAGAAACATTTTCTTAAAACAGGCTGCTTTTTTATCTTAATATATCATTCTTTTTATTCCACGTTGATTAAAATCTTTTAGAAAAGTCATTCATAATTGCTGTAATCTCTTCTTTACTTTCTTCTTTCACGTAGGAGAGCATAGTAGGGATGATTCCAGCTAAATACTCCTTGTTAAAAGTCCCATTTTGCTGTCTGGCAAAATTCTCAGCTAACAGTTCCTTTGCCTGTTCTTCACACTCTGGTTTTACTGGCTCTATAAAAAATTGAAAAAACTGATTTTGAGATTGGTTCATACTATAATTTCTCCAGTGTAGTACTATTAATTGTTAATTAGATTTACTTAAAATGCTTGTTCTTATACAGTGAAAACAATAAAATTGTTCTGTTTTATTTTCATATTCTTGGATATAAGACCAACAATCATGATAACAAAATAAATAAAAGGATGCAATCCTATATTAAAATCTATTATGCTGCATAATCCAATCAAGGAATGATAGATATGGATATATCTTATTTTGGTGGATTATATTGATATTTTTATACATATAATGTATATTATTGACTTTTTTATACATTGTATGTATTATTTTCATAGAGGTATTTTATGACTGACAAACAAAGAAAATACGCCATAAAACTGTATTTAAGAAAAATAAAAGAGAATCTGGA
>SVEB01000036.1 GCA_015057635.1 Lachnospiraceae bacterium
TCGGCTACTTTGTACTGTTTACCACCTGTTGCTATAATCGCGTACATATGGCACCTCCCATTATCATTACTCGCCAACTATGGTGATCACATAAAAATGTGATGCTTAAAACCTCGTTGTGCGGCACACTCATAAATTTTATCATAGTTGAATATACTTGTCAACAATTTTTTAAATAATTAATTTCTTGCAATTTTTTCAAGTTAATTATACAATAAACCATATTATACATATAAGCGAACCCCCTTAGGAGGATACATACATATGGATAAGAAAAAGGGAATTACCCTTTCTGTTACTATTATGCTCACAGTCGCTGTTTTTATTATTTTGTATGCATGTAATCTATCGTCTTCTGAAAGCGTTCGAATCCGACAGTATTCTACACATTCATTCAAAGATGACTGGACTTTCAATAGTGTTGTGTTGGATTTTGATGATTCATTATACGCTTCCGATAATCCATTACAGCATGCGATTGACCAGCAGCTGTTGACAAAAGTACTACCATATTCGATTGATGAGACGAACGGTATTTTATTCCGAACAAGCCATCAAAGTGTAAGAGTCTATGTTGAGAATGAACTTATTTATGAGTATGGCTATCGTACCAACTCTTTATTCCCAATACCAGGATCTGCGTGGCATATTATACCGCTCTCTTCTGATTATAGTGAAAAAGAGCTAAAGATTGAGCTTACTTCCTATATGCATAAGTACGACACGATTGATTCTGTATTCTATGGAGATCTTCGTTCATTGTCGTTACATATATTAAAGAAGAATGCTTTTGGTATTATAGCGAGTATCTTCTTACTTGCATTAAGCTGCTTTTTATTCTTTATGTGGATTGCAATCCGAAAGCTGCCTTCTTCTACGAGCCTTTTTCATCTGTCGACGCTGTCTTTCTTTGTCTTCCTATGGTCCATCTCGGAAACGCAGATTTTACAGTATTTTTATAACAATATAACTGCAATCAATCTGTACACATATGAAACACTGTTGCTGCTACCGCTTCCCCTTTCACTTTATTTTATGGAAAGCCAAAATCATCACGTAAAGAATGTTGCTCGGAAACTTCTTTATTATTTATTTTTCAATTTCATATTGGTTCATTTTCTTCATTTCAGTAAAATCCTTTACTTTGAAGAAAGCCTCTTCTTGATCCATGTGTATTTCATAATCAGTATTATTACACTGATTATGGCAAATTTTAAAGGTGTAAGGCTAAAGTATTTCTTCAGTCGAAATGCAAGCAATACATGGGCATTCATTATTTTGATCATTACAATGGTGATTGATTTATCAAGATACTATCTTCAGTACTTTAATGACAGCGCACTCTTTATTAGAATTGGCTTATTTATCTACATCGCTATTCTTGGCGTAAATACACTTCACAGTAGTGTTGATATGATGATTTTAGGCCAAAAGGCGCAGGTGTATGAGAACATGGCATATCATGATATTCTGACTTCCACCTGGAACCGAACAGCGTTTGAAGAGAAATTAAACAGAATTGAAGGTGACGCGAATTTAAAATTCCACACTTCAATCCTGTCTGTGGATTTAAATGATTTAAAAGAAATCAACGATCAGTATGGTCACGCTGTAGGTGATCAGTATATTATCCGTTGTGCGAATTTTTTATCTGCCTGTTTTTACGGGTTAGGTGACTGCTACCGCATAGGTGGAGATGAATTTGTAGTCATTCTGAATAACCAGAGCAAATCTCTGCTAGACGAGAAGTTAAAAGAACTCACTCAGCCTGTTAAGTTTATTTTCGAAGGAAATCAAAAACATGTAAACTTTGCATATGGAATCGCATCATTTGATACATCACGAGATTTGCATATTACAGATACTCTAAAACGAGCAGACTCCTATATGTATAAGACAAAAAAAGACATGAAAGCAGATTATCAGGAATTTGCATAAAAAAGAACCAATCTCTTGTGAGCAAGGGATTGGTTCTTTTTTATATCGCTTAGTTCATACTGAGAAATGACTATTTGATCTGTTCATGCAGTGGTTTTCTTACTTTTTTTCTTGTGATCTCTACAAGATTTAAAGCAGTCATATCAATCAAGGTTGTCTTGATTGGATCTTTTTTGAATAGTTCAGCCAATAGCTGCATTACTTTCTTCTGAGCTGCTTTGTCATCCATAGAAATAAAGTCTACAATGATGATCCCGGATAAGTTGCGAAGACGAATCTGTTTTGCAATCTCTTCCGCCGCTTCTAAATTCACTTTTAAAAATGTTTCCTGGACTTTCTTCTTGCCATTGACCGCTTTTCCGGTATTCACGTCGATTACCGTTAGTGCTTCCGTTGGCTGGATAATAAGGGAACCGCCGGATTTAAGCCATACCTTTTCCTTTAAGGCATTCTCTAGTTTTGCTTCCACACCATAAAGTTTGCCAAGAGAAAGCGTGGGGTCCTGATACAGACTCAATTTCTCCAAATCCTCTTTCTGATAGTTTGAAAGATAGTCCTTCATTTCCTCATATAAAACAGGATCATCGGTTATAATTGCATCTAACTCTTGTGCAAACCCATCACGGATCGCGCAGATAAATGCCGGCTGTGTTTTATAAACCTGAGAATAACAGGTACGTTTGACTCCGTACTGAAGAAGGGAATCGTACATCTCTTTTAAAAGCTTGATTTCTGCTTCAATGCATTCATCCGGTGCATGATTTGCATTTGTACGCAGAATAAAACCGTAGTGCTCTCCTACATAGCCAGACACAAGCTTTTTGAGTCTCTTGCGTTCCGCTTCATCCTCAATCTTAGAGGAAATGCCGACAGATGCCTTTCCATGAGCTAATACCGTATATTTTCCGGTAAAATTAAAGTTTGTTGTAATAACAGGAGCCTTTGTCTTAATGTCTTCTTTTGTAACCTGGACAATCAGCTCATCTCCGATCCGGATATTAGAATCTTTTCTGGAGTCTGTAAATACCGGTGCGATTACTTCGCCAAGAGGCAGATAGCACATAGTGCCATCTGCGATCTCAACGAAAGCTGCATTGATATTCTTTACGATATTCTTCACTTTTCCAATATAGATATTGCCTAACAGTGTCGCTTTCTCTTCTTTTTCTACATGAACCTGAATCATGTTGTTTCCATCAAATACAGAGGAGACAATTCCGAAGTCTTCCTTTGTAATCACTAATTTATTGCCCATAAAACTGCCTTTCCAAGCTTTGCAATTTTACTATGCTTACAGGTTTGCGTCCATTAAAGGCACTAATTTACGAGGAGGAAGGGTATTCTCTTCTGTCGCTTTTGTAATCTGTGCCTGAGTCATGCCACGATATGCAATGTTCGCATATGTCTCCATACGGTGATACTGATAAGCATACTCATTAAATTCCGCACCAATTGCCTGGCAAAATGCTTCCATTACTAATTCAGGCTTTAAGTTTGTAACACTTCCAGTCGCAAGCTTTAAATATAGCTTTTTGCCATTTTCGTAACTTTGTGCATGTACGGTTCCGTCTGCTACTTCTGTTTTGCATTCATTGTTTGCGTAAAAGCTTTCCTTTGTAAAATCAGCCTGATAAATAAATGGCTTAATATCTACTTCTTTTTCACTTTTCTTAGTCTTCTTTAAGATTGTGATATCTTCTTTTGCATAGAATTCCCCGAAAAGACGTTCAAATTCCTCTTTGGATAACGCTCCGTCTTTTGTTACAATTTCATAGCCATCTTTTACAGAAACTAAATAATCTGCTGCCGCAACGAGTGACATCGCAGTTTCTTTTCTCTGATTTGGAAGTGGATCCGGAAGTTCCTTAAATCCAGTAATTAAGAAACCTTCGTTCATAGTCGCATTAAGACGCTTGATCATTTCTTCCGGTGTATCCATTTCATGCAGTTCTAAATCCACATATTCTCCGTCACTTGTAAGACCAACACCAAGTGGTGCGGCAAATGACATGATCTGATGTGGGTTAAAGCCCTGACTGTACACAATATTTAATTCAGCACGTCTGTTAGCCTTCTGAAAATAACGCATTACGTCAAGATGGCCGATGAATTTCACCGCTCCGTATTTTGCAAATTTCACTCTAACGTTCATATCTATACCTCACTCTTTCCACGCTCTTAGTTTCCACGTGCTTCTACGCAGACACCGCCATCGAATTTCATAGCACCACATCCAGAACATTTCTGACGGCAGTTTGGTGTAACTTTTTCTTCTTTTGCCTGCATGTATTCACGGTATAGGAACTTCTTAGTTACGCCGATATCGATGAAATCCCAAGGGAAGATTTCATCTTCACTTCTCTCTCTTGTTGTGTAGAAGTCAATGTCAACACCGTTCTTTTCAAATACGTCAAGCCATACATCATATTTGAAGTATTCGCTCCATGCATCATAAATACAACCTGCTTTATACGCATCGTAAATAGACTTGGAAAGCTTTCTGTCACCTCTTGCAAAGATACCTTCTAATACAGTAGTCTCGCTGTCATGCCAGTTGTAACGAATGCTCTTCTGATTGATCATTTCCTTTAACTTATCACTTACAATACGGCGTTTCTGATAAAACTCTTCTTTCGTTGCCATAGGTGACCACTGGAATGGTGTAAATGGCTTTGGAACGAAGAATGAAGTAGATGCTGTGATCTGACACTTTCCGTTACGTTCTTCTTTTGGAAGTGTATAGTACTCTCTTGCAATCTTATCTGCAAGAATTGCAATACCTTCAATATCTTCCTTTGTTTCAGTAGGAAGACCTAACATAAAGTAAAGTTTAACCTTATTCCAGCCGCCGATGAATGCATCCATTGCACCCTTTAAGATTACTTCTTCTGTAAGACCCTTGTTGATAACATCACGAAGACGCTGAGAACCTGCTTCCGGAGCGAATGTTAAGGAGCTCTTCTTAATATCTTGTACCTTCTGCATAACATCTAATGCAAATGCATCAATACGAAGGGATGGAAGAGAAATATTCACGCCCTGTTTCTTAAACTCATCGATTAAGAAGTATACTAATTCAGGAAGTTCATTGTAATCGGAAGAACTTAAGGAGCTTAAAGAAATTTCTTCATGACCGGTAGAACGGATCATTTCTCTTGCTAAATCCTTTAAATAATCGATGTCTCTTGGACGGATTGGTCGATATAACATACCTGCCTGGCAGAA
>SVEB01000005.1 GCA_015057635.1 Lachnospiraceae bacterium
ATCATACCATGACGCAGGAAGGATGTACTGCAGTTGTCGGGAAGACGGCTTATGTAAAAGCGCTGACAAGCGTATTAAGCGGCAGGAGGGATACCAGCATAAGTCATAAGTATATTTTTACAAGGGGCGATGAGGAAGGACTGGTGGCAGATAGAACGATTCCGTTTCAGGTGCAGACATTCTGTTCGGTTATGGAAGAGAAGGATGCACTGGGAGATCAGATTGTTCTTACTCCTTATTTGCCGGAGCACTCTTTTACGGAAGTGTTAAATCATTTTGGGCTTACGGAGTGCCTTCCTTTGTTTTTATATGCTATCGTGAATTCCTGTTATAGAAAACGGAGCAGAACCTATATCTTTGGAAGCAGCGATACGAAAGAGGATTCGGATTTTGCCAAAGAGCTGATGTATTATGTGATGAAAGGAATGCCAATCTGCTGGAGAAGGGCGATAGGATTTGTCACGTATTCACCTGGAATACAGGAGCCGAACTCGAATCCTCTGCCTCATGGCGTGAATGTAGTATTCTTAGGAAGTAAAAATCGGAGGAATGTGCTGTCTGAAAAGGAGAAGCAGAACTATTATTTTAATATGGAATCCGTTAATAACTATCATATCTTAGAGCAGGAACCGGATGAGAAATCAGGCATGTTTTTTAACCAGCTGACAGAAATCTTAATAAATCCTGATCAGAAGGGAAGCCTGTCGGTATTCTTAGAAAAGAATGGTGCTGAGTTTAAATCGAATGAAGCAGTGATCCCGTTTGTCATATCAGGATATGAGTTTGATTGTTTGCTGACAAGGCTAAGAAATGGAGAAGATCTGATAAAAGACAGGGAGGCCGCAGAGGAGATCTTTCTTCGGTTCCTTTCTTACTCTGCTTCTTTCTCCAGCTATATGCGTTCGGTCAGCATTTATTTTCTGCATAATTATTTACGAGGATATCTGCAAAAAGAGGAAGGACTGACCAAAAAAGAGTGGGAACTGATGCAAACTTGCATGGAGAAAGCAAAGTTCCTTCGAAAAGAGATTACCGATGTGTTAGCAAGACGCTTTATGAAAAACACAGAAGCGGCAAAACTAGAGCAAAATGAAGTGTTTCAGGACAACAGATGGAGCGTGTTAAAAGAAGAGATGCTTTCCTGCCTTTATGAAGAAAACAGATGGAATGAGTATGCCGCTACCTGCTTTGAAATGGAAATAAAAAAGGCAGATCAGGAAGAAACGATTACATTGCGCCAGAAATTAGAGCATCTGATCCGGGAATTAAGAAGGATGTATGTGAAGAATAAGACATTTGCTGCAAGCAGTTTTATGACGGGCGCGGTGGACAGGTTGTTAGATTCTTTTTTTGCAGATTCAAAAGAGACAGGGTGCGAGGAATTGCATTATCTATATGAAGAGCTGCTTCAGATCGAAAAAACATTTGGCCTGCGAAATCTCTATCGGGATATCCGTCAGAAATATATAGCTGGCCGAATACCATCCGAAAGTCAGCTAGAGGAGTTACGGGAAGAGGAATTGGAGTCTTTAAGTGTATTTACAAGAAATGAGCTTTGTGATCTTTGTAAAGAGGATGGAAGAGTGCTATACCTTAGGTTGCTTGCCAAAAAGATTCAAAAAGCCGTTGACAAAGAGCCAATGGAAGAACTGATCTTTCATATGGAACAGATCGCAAGGACGGATTTTTTTGATATCGCTTCTCAGGTTGATTTTAAGCAGGAGCAATTCCTTCGGGTAAGCATTACGGTGCCGGAATCGGAAAAATATATCTATTATCGCTATCTGCTGCTGACAGGCTATGATGTGATGGCATTGCTAAAACATGTGCTATATGCAGATTCTATCCGTGTTATTTATCATTTACTGGAGACAATTGAGCAAATGAACGGGGAAAATCAGCTGATGCTTACGGAGTCAGATCGGTTTTATATTCATTTTACCAGCGAATGCATTAGAAGAGTATGCAAACGATTTCAGGATAAATACCATCTCGCTGAGAAAGAAGAACCAAGATTATAGAAGACTGAGAAAGAAGAACCAAATAGGATGGAGTATAAAAAATGACAGAATAAGAAATATAGAAGAATGAAAACAGTATGAATATTAGAGTAATGCGGCACAGCGGTAAAGTATATGTTGACAGATATTAGAAAATAGTGGTAATATAAAAAGCAAGAAAAATGAATTTACAAGGAAAATAGTTAGACTTTTGTGAAAAATGTTTGAAATATGCACTTTTTAGTCGAAAAAGACTTGATTCGAAAGCTCGTTCCGATTATTATATTATCTGACATAATGCGTGTGGGAATGTGAGTCCGACGCAATTTTATGTACATATGCGTTCGGCACAATTCCTTTATGAAAGATACGCAAGCAATAGTCAGGAAGGAAATTGAGCTATGGGAAATCAGAAAAAAGGACTAGACGTGAATGAAAAGAAAACTCTTCTCATATCATGCATTATAGCAGTTGTGATGATAGCTTTTGTCGTACTTATGGTAGTAGAAAGCACATCAAAGGGAAAACTGACAATCACAAACGAAACAGATAAAGAGATTACATCTGTAAAGATGTATTTTGCAAATTATGATGAAGAATATGAATCCGATGCTTTATTCGATGATGCGCTGGCAGCGAATACGGATGCAAGCATTACACTTGAAAAATATGCATTAAAAGGAATGGAAGCGGGACTCATAATCGAAGTGACATTCGATGGAGAAGAAAAAAGAACATTCGATGTCGGATATTTTAACAATGATTTTGAAGGTAAAATTAAAGTAAGCTTTTATGAAGAAGCGGATGGTTCTGTCAGCATGAAAGTAAAAGCAACAACCGGTTTATTTGGTTCCACCAGCCAGACATACTGTAATAACGATGTGTATGAATTACACTTAGGTGAAGAAATTGAATAAGACTTTATAAGAAATAAGTTCGGCTACATGTTGCAATTGCTTGCGTGTAGCCGAATTATTTATAAATACGTTCTTTTTGCAAGGCTAACAGGTGAGAGCAGAAGGAATGGCTGACAAGATATAGACTGAATGCGACAAGGGAGGATGTAACATGATCAGACTCATAGACAAAGGAGCCTATGTATTAAACGGAAGTGAAATCGTAGAATGTAACAATGAGACAGATGCCATCCTGAAAGCGAGGACAGGAAGAAGCCTTTCAAAAGAAGAGGCAGGAAAGAATACGCTTGCGTATGACATATTGATGTCTCACAATGGTTCGGGAAAGGGAGATAAGTTAAAAATCAAATTTGATAAGCTGACCTCTCATGATATAACATTTGTAGGAATTATTCAGACAGCAAGGGCGAGCGGGCTTATGAAATTTCCGGTTCCGTATGTGCTGACAAACTGTCATAACAGTTTGTGTGCGGTAGGAGGTACTATCAATGAGGATGATCATATGTTTGGCCTTAGCTGTGCAAAGAAATATGGCGGTGTTTATGTGCCACCTCACCTTGCAGTTATTCATCAGTATGCGCGTGAGATGTTAGCAGCAGGCGGGCAGATGATTCTAGGTTCTGACAGCCATACCAGATATGGCGCCCTTGGAACAATGGCGATAGGAGAAGGCGGGCCGGAGTTAGTAAAACAGTTGTTAAGCCAGACCTATGATATTGATATGCCAAAGACAGTTGCGGTGTATCTGACCGGAAAGCCTCGTCACGGGGTAGGACCGCAGGATATTGCTCTTGCTATTATCGGTGCAGTATTTGCCAATGGATTTGTTAAGAATAAAGTAATGGAATTCATCGGGGATGGTGTTGATAATCTTAGTGTGGATTATCGAATCGGAATCGATGTTATGACAACGGAAACAACCTGTCTGACTTCCATCTGGCAGACAGATGAGAAAGTAAAAGAGTTTTATGAAATCCATGGAAGAAAAGAAGATTATAAGGAGTTAAGACCAAAAGAGACTGCTTATTATGATGGCTTAGTATATGTGGACCTGACAAAGATCAAGCCGATGATCGCAATGCCATTCCACCCAAGCAATGTCTATACAATTGATGAAGTAAATGCCAATCTATATGATATTCTGGAGGAAGTGGAGAAGAAAGCAGCTATCAGTCTTGGCAAAAAAGTCCCATATTCCTTAAAGGATAAAATACATAACAACAGACTCTATGTAGAACAGGGGGTCATTGCAGGATGCGCCGGCGGCGGGTTTGAAAATATCTGCGATGCTGCTGACATCTTAAACGGACATGATATCGGAAACGGAGAGTTCTCCTTAAGCGTATATCCGGCAAGTCAGCCTGTTTACATGGAACTTATTAAAAATGGAACAGCAGCGAAGATCATGCAGTCCGGTGCCACTATGCGTACCGCTTTTTGCGGCCCATGCTTTGGTGCAGGAGATGTGCCTCCGAATAACGGTTTAAGCATCCGTCATTCCACAAGAAACTTCCCGAATCGTGAAGGTTCCAAGATCACAAACGGCCAGATTGCATCCGTTGCCTTAATGGATGCCAGATCCATTGCAGCAACAGCGGCGAATAAAGGATATCTGACAAGTGCTGAGAATATGGATGTGACCTTTACAAAGCCATCCTATTTCTTTGATAAATCCATTTATGATCACCGTGTCTATAATGGAATCGGAAAAGCGGACTCCTCGGAAGAAATCAAATTTGGTCCTGGCATTGTAGACTGGCCGAAGATGTCAGCCCTAACCGATGATCTCTTATTAAAGATCGTATCTGTTATAAAAGATCCCGTTACCACAACTGATGAGCTGATTCCATCCGGTGAGACATCTTCCTATCGTTCCAATCCTCTAGCTCTCGCAGAATTCACCTTATCCAGAAAAGATCCACAGTATGTGAAAGAGGCGAAGAAAATTAGAAAAGCCGAAGAGGCAAGAAAAACAGCATCCTCGGAAGCAGACATCCTTGCAGCAGTGCCGGAGCTAAAAGAAACTTTTGAGATAATTAAAGCAAAGCAGCCATTCAATCCTCTTGCCACCCAGATCGGTTCTGTTATCTATGCGGTAAAACCAGGAGACGGTTCCGCAAGAGAACAGGCTGCCAGCTGTCAGAAAGTATTAGGCGGACTCGCAAACATTGCAAAAGAATACGCAACCAAACGTTATCGCTCCAACCTGATCAACTGGGGCATGCTTCCGTTTTTGTTCCCAGATGAGTTCGTGTGTCAAAAAGGCGATTACCTCTTTATAAAGGATATCAAGACAGCCATTCGCGAAAGGAAAAATCAGATTTTTGCTTCCGTTATCAGTTCTGATGGTCAGTATTCCGAAATCACCCTATCCTTAGGTGACATGACAGACGACGAACGCGAAATCATCGAAAAAGGTTGCCTGATTAATTACTACCGTGACAAATCGGATCTATCTTAACTCAGATTTGCCACTTGATTTTGGGCTCGATAGCCTGGTGAATGAGGCATTCACGGGATGGAATCTATCTTCGCTTTGATTTTGTCCTGTGAATGCCCGGAATACTGGCAGGTAAGCAAAAAAACAATCGCAAAATTTGAGTTATATTCAACTCGTATGAGTGACTACAGCAATCTAAGGGTATGTAGTATTTCGTTGATGTGGCATTGTAGTAATTCAAGGACCTGTAATATTGTGCACAAAAATCTCTCCATAAACAAAAGAAAAGGTCAGAGGAGGTAAGAGGGTGCGGGAACGGCCGGCATCGTTGTTCGAAATGTTCGGCTCATGACGAACAAAAAATGTCTTCGTCTTTGCCTATCAGACAGGTATGCCTGTCTGATAGGCAAAGACGGAGGCGTTTCTTGTCCGCTCATGCGTCCGAACATTTGAACAACGATGCCGCCCGTTCCCGCACCCTCTTACCTCCTCTGACCTCCCACTTTACTATTTCTTCCGTAATAAAAACAGCCGGTTCATGCCGTCTTGCCAAGGGTAGGGAAATTCCAGATAGCGTTCGATTATAAAATGTTTGGAAAACTGTTTTTTCCATTCGTCAGTGGACAACTTACGGAGACGAAGAACGCCATCCTCCTCATATAAATTATCAGAAAAGCGGCTAAGTCCATATTCCGACAGCTTGGAATCGTCCTCATAAGGATTCAGCTTCACAAGCATCAGTCCGCCGGGCGTGAGTATTCTTGTCAGCTCTCTTAAGATAACCGAAGCCACATCATCCGGTACCACATCCAGCACATTGGATAAGATGATGCCGTCATAGTCCTCATCCTCCATCTGAATCAGGTCTCGGTCATCACCTGTAACAAAGTCCAGATGATGATAATGATTGATATTTGTCATCTGTCTGGCAAATTCGATTCCGGTATGGGAACGATCAATCCCCATGCCATATGTAAGATAACCAAAATCAGCACATTGAAATAAAATATCTCCTGTACCACAGCCAAAATCTAAGACACGTTTTGATTCTTTTGCAAAAAGTGCAAGACACGTATCAAAAGTTGGCTCAACCTCGAGTTTCTCACCTTCTAAATCCACAGGCTCATATTCTGAAAAAACCTGATCCCAAAGCGCCGTGGAAGCATCATATTGCTTCATATAATTACCGCCAGCTTTCTTGTAATAATTTTTTACAATCATCATACCACGATTCTCCAAAAAGAAAAGAGACCAATTTCCTAACTATGAAGAATAAAACGAAGAAATCGGACGGAAAAATAGTTTCATTCCGATAGATATTGCCAATATGTGTTTCATGACTTATAATAGGAATATTAAATACGAAGGAGCAGAGAAACTTTGCATTCGAGATAATAGGAATGGAAAAACACCAAAATTACAGTCAGAGTGCGTGAATATAGGAGGAAATTGAGTGAAAATAAAGAAACTGTTATTTAGCAGAATGGTGATTGTAGGATTTGCAATTTTAGTGCAGGTGGTATGGGTAGTGAATGTCATACTTAAGCTGACCGAGTACTCGATATGGGTGGATTTTGCATTAACGGCATTAAGCATCTTAGCGCTTTTAGTGGTCATCAACAAACGAGAAAATCCGGCATATAAACTGGCATGGACCGTACCAATCCTCGTCTTTCCATTGTTAGGTGGAATTCTTTATCTTCTGTTAGGAAATAAGCGTCCATCGGCAAAGATGCGTGCTAAGATTGATAAGATGATGAAGAAGGCAAGGCCATATATCATTCAGGATGAATCGATTATGGAGGAGATTGCAAAACGGGATCCGAAGGTTAAAAATCAGGTACAGTATCTGATTGATTATGCAGATGCGCCAATCTATAAGAATACAAAGGCTACTTACTTTAAAAGCGGAGAGGAGAACTTCCCTTATATGTTAGAGGCTCTTCGTTCGGCCAAACACTTCATTTTTATGGAATACTTTATTATAGATGAAGGAAGAATGTGGGGGGAGATTTTAGAGATCTTAAAGCAGAAGGCGGCTGAAGGGTTGGATGTGCGTCTGATGTATGATGATGTAGGGTGTGCGACCATGCTTCCTTATAACTATCATAATATTATTGAGGGATATGGAATCAAATGTGAGGCGTTTAATCATATGGTCCCAATTTATTCCGCGGTAATGAATAATCGTGATCATAGAAAAATCTTAGTAATCGACG
>SVEB01000037.1 GCA_015057635.1 Lachnospiraceae bacterium
AAATTCACCACATAATCTTCCGCGCCTTCATTGTATACATAAATAGATGCTTCTGATCCCATGAAGCCAATGTCTGCATCACCACTTAACACAGCTGTCATTGTCTTATCTGCACCAAGACCATTTACAAGATTCACATCCAGCCCTTCGTCCTTAAAGTAGCCTTCTTCAATCGCAACATACATCGGTGCATAAAAAATCGAATGTGCTACTTCATTCAGATTCACTTTCGTAAGCCCCGAGGTCCCTGAACAAGAACAAAGCCCCACTATCATAAGTAATACAAGGAAAATTGCTGCGATTCGCTTTTTCATTGTAGCCTCCAAAAAACATTTACATACTAATAATATATCCGACACGCTCAAAAATGTTCGCAAATTTTTAAATCCATCGCACAATCAAAGCTTCCCCCAAAAAATTCAACAAGACCCAACATGAAACCGCTTGATTGTAAATACGTGGAAATATATAATGAACTAGTCTTACATAATCAACATATAAAAGTTTCGGGGACAGGACTACAATGAAAATTGAAACGATAGAAACAGGCGGCGTCCCGCCACGGGATGCCGCCTGTTTCTATCTCGGGCCCCTTTTACGCAGTCCGAAATCCGAAATTCCTATTCGCTAGGACGATTTGTCAACGTAACTTCTGTAGTTTTTTCAACGTAGGTGCCATTTTCGAGGGTCTTATAGGTAATCTCAACCGTTGTGCCTGCTTTGGTGTAATCAAGATAATTCTTTAACTCATCGAACTGTGTTACCGTTCTGCCTGCGATACCGGTAATAATATCCCCCTGGTGAAGGCCTGCTTTCTCTGCAGGAGTGCCAGACTGAACTTCATATACGTAAACACCTTCTGGAATACCGAATGTATCAGCGAAAGAAGTATCCAATACCTTGCTTGTAATACCAAGGTAAGCCATTTCACTTTCATCTAACGCTTCACGGTTCATTAAATCATTGATAATAGGAATTGCAGTAGAGATTGGAATTGCATAGCCAATACCTTCTACATTGGTATCCGTATATTTTACAGAGTTAATACCGATGATCTCGCCATTTGCATTAATTAAAGCTCCACCACTGTTACCTGGATTAATTGCGGCATCCGTCTGAAGAAGATTTAATGTAACATTATCAACCGTCACTTTACGATTTAAGGCACTGATATAACCAACGGTTACAGACTGGCCATAACCAAGTGCATTGCCGATTGCAATTGACATCTCACCGATCTTCACATCATCGGAGTCACCTAATGTAGCCACTTTAATATTGTTCTTTGTTTCAGCAGTCAGATCAGACATACGAACGGCTACCACTGCTAAGTCAGAAGATGGTTCGGTACCTTTTACGGTTGCCACTGCCTTGGAATCATCATCAAATACGATTTCGATTGCAGTCGCCCCATCTACTACATGGTTATTGGTTACGATTAATAATTCATCCTCGGTTGCACTGATAATAATACCAGAACCGCTGCCTGACACTTCCCGATCATATTGTCTTCCAAAGAAATCATAAGTAGTCTGAGTTGCGGAACAGTTGATTGCAACAATTGCTGGCATTACATTTTCAACAACACTGGATACATCCGTTACAGATATACTACCGGCTGAGGTAGATACTGTGCTGCCTGAATTGCTGTTCCCTAATGTGCTTGCTGTTGCTCCTATGCTTGTACTTGTCTGCGTCTGTGTTGTTGTATTAGAAGAAGTCCCCTTATACTGAGTTGCCTGGAACACACCGCCCGCTACCAGACCGAATACGGCTGCAGATGCTACTAATGCTGCTAGTTTCTTAGCAATCTTACCTGTTTTTTTCCCTTTTCCGCTCTTCTTGCCATTACTGCCGATCACGCCTTCTTCTTCCACTTTCTTTAAGTAGTCATCGGTATATACGTTTCTTGCGCTTTCTTCATAAGTATCATTTGTCTGATATGTGCTGTTTTCATAGTTGCCATTTTCATAGTTTCTACCATCCATATTCATTGACATATGATCATCTCCATTTCTATTCTCTATGTCTGCCTTAGAAGAGATATTCTCCACTATGCTGTGATTCTCTTTATTTTCTGGCTGATTTGATTCAGCATCTCTCATTACAAAATTTACACCGTCGATTATGTTCTTGTCTTCATTCATATTCAACATCTCCTTTATTCTAGCAATCTATCTTGTGTTTTATTGATTCATTTCCTTTATTTCTGAACATAGTTTACCGCAGGATTGTGTACATTTTGTGTTTAAGTGCTGAAGAAATTATGAAAAACTAATTTGTCTCATCTTGTTCTACACACATCTATAGTTTCCGAGTATTTTTAGTTCTAAAGACTCTGCCTCAATCCCCTTAAGCGCATTTTTAACTCCAGCATCCTCTATTTTCCCTTCAAAATCAACAAAGAAACGATACTCAAACTTCTTTCCGGATAATGGCCTGGATTCAATTTTAGTCATATTTAAGCTATTATAAATGATATGGGACAGCATGTTATAAAGACTTCCGGTTTCATGAGGCAGGGAAAAGCAGATGCTCATCTTATTTGCACCTTTGATATATTGCTTCTTCTTAGAAATGATAATGAATCTTGTGGAGTTGACGTCTTCATCACTGATATTCTCTGCCAGCACGCTAAGACCGTATGTGTTTGCCGCACGAACGCTTGCAATGGCTCCGATCGTCTTATCCCCATTCACTAAAACTTTCTTAGCACACCCTGCCGTGCTGCCTTCTTCTACCGTCTTAATCGCCAGATTCTGTTCGAAGAATGTTTTGCACTGTCTGATTCCCTGTGCATGAGAATAAACAGTCTTAATATCTGCTAATTTTGCTCCTTCTACTCCTAACAGGGACTGCTCTACTTTAATTACATGCTCTGCTACAATACATACATCGGCCTGTACTAAAAGGTCATAACTGTCGGTGATCCCGCCGGTCGTTGTATTCTCTATCGGAAGCACCCCATAATCCACTTCCCCATTCATAACTGCATCTACAACTGCCTTAAAGGTATCTTCCGGATAGGAGGTGATTTCCGTTCCAAAGCATTCCTCCATTGCCTGTTCCGTATAGGATCCCTGCACGCCAAAGAATGCTACTTTTGTATCTTTCCCCTGTGGCAGCCCATCAATTCTTGAAAATGTCTTCTCCGTGTAGTCATTTGCAAGCATCGCATACTGTGCCTTACGGCTCATGGACATGATCTGCACGAATAGCTCTTCTACCGCATGACGGTTAAAATCATCGGTGGCGAAGTTCTTTAATGTGTCTAGCTTCTGCACTTCACGCTCTTTGTCATAGACTGCTTTTCCGGTTGCTCTTTTGTATTCTGCTACATCTTTTGCTACTTTCATTCTATGTTCAAATAACTGCACGATCTGCTTGTCGATCTGATCGATTGTCTTTCTGCTCTCTGATAAGTCTACTACGTTTGTCTTCTCCATCTTCGCAATCTTCTCCCTATTTTCAAACATTATTTTTACCATTATACCTATCCTCCCAGTTTTTTGCAAGACGGGGGATTTAGGGTGATGGGGTGTATGTCAGGGGAAAGGAGGGGAGAGCGAGCGCCAGCGATGCGGCACGGAGGCATGGCAAGGGACGTGGGGCACAGGGAGGCCGCTGTTCGGACGCAAGCTCGGACATTTTTCTAAAAATCTCCGACTATCAGACAGGAAAGCACTGTCTGCTATTCAGAGATTTTTAGAAAAATGTTCGCCTTGAGCCGGACAGCCGGCCTCCCTGTGCCCCACGTCCCTTGCCATGCCTCCGTGCCGCATCGCTGGCGCTCGCTCTCCCCTCCTTTCCCCTGACATGACGATGCGTTTTTTAAGACAAAACGCATCGTCATGGAACACTAGACTGGTGAGACGGAAAACAGATTGCATGTGGGGTGAAGGTAGGATATAATGAGAGACATTGTGAGATAGATTGAGCTGGTACTGAATTTATAGAAATCATATAAATTGGTGAAAGGTTACAACTCACTTTGAAATATCTATATCCATATCGATTTTTCTCTATATATAGATATGGATGTTTATATAGGAAACTGGATAAAATCTTTTTACAGAATGAACACCTAGGAAGTTTTTATTTCCTAAGGAATTGGCTGAGAACATACAGAAAGGAATTAATACATATATGAAAAAGAATAAACACCGTTTTTTTGTATGGCTGTTCGTGATTGCTGCGGGGATTTGCATTTGGATGGCGGTCCGACATAAAGGGCAGGATAATGGGCCTTCGGATTATACTCCTGGGAATACTGCGGGAAATTTATATAACAGAGGACTGTTCTGTGAGAGTGATGGGATTTTGTATTTTAGCAACCTTGCAGAGGACGGAGCGCTGTATCAGATGAATCTGGACGGCTCGAATTTAACAGAGGTTACGAGTGATAAGGTGCGATTTTTGAATGCGGATGAAGAGCATGTATACTATTCCTGCGCCAATCATGCCAAGGAGAGCAGTCTGAAAAGCTTTCTTTCCTTTTATAATACCGGGCTGTTTCAGATTGATAAGGATGGAACAGATAAGACGGTTTTAGAGACAGAAGCATGCGGACTTACTGTTCTTGCGGGAGATGAAATGCTCTATCAGCGTTACACGACTTCCACAGCTATTAATCTTTATACGATTGGAACAAACAAGACGGGAAAAAAACAGCTGACTAAGAATGCGATCCTTCCTGCCTGTATTGAGGATGGAATATTATATTATTCCAATGTAGAGAAAGACCACGCCATTTATACGATGGATCTTGAAACAAAGGAGACCGCTCTTTACTATGATGGTAATACCATGATGCCAATTCTTATGGACCACTGGCTCTACTATATCTCCCTGTCCGATGGCTACGCGCTCTGTCGCATTGACCGGGACAGTTTAGAAAAGGAAATCCTTGTTGAGGATTTTATCTCTACCTATAATATTACCGAAGATGGACGCTATCTGATCTACCAAATTGATGGCGGTGATCATAACCGGATTGAATTCTTAGATACTACAACGGGTGATGTTATCCTCCAAAAGGAAGGCAACTATAAATCCATCCATACTACCTCTATCGGCGTGTTCTTCCTCGATTATGAAGAAACCACAATCTATCATGTGCCCCTGCCTGATACATCGATTAAGATCTGGATGAAAAAATAGCTTCCTACTTTAAAGTTTAAAGGTGCTCGCTTAATGCGATAGCACCTTTTTCATCCAGATATGAGGACAGCCTTCATCCTCATCTGCTTCTCCATACTCTGAAAAGCCTAGATTCTGATAAAATTTGCTTACTCGACATTGTGCATGCAACGAAAGTGTATTTCCGCCTAATTCTTTCACACATCTTTCCGCTTCTTCTACGATCGTTGCACCAATATTCTTTCCCCGATATTCTTTTCTTACTGCTAACCTTCCCAAAATGTAATCCCCTGAGTATTCCCCTTTGAAAATACGACATGTAGCAACGGGCTTTCCCTCTTCTGTATATAACACGATATGCTTCGCTCTGTCATCGATCTCATCAAATTCGTTTTGAAATCCCTGCTCCTTCATAAATACTTCTTCGCGAATTATTCTAGCTGAATCCGACAATTTATCATAGATCTTTATTTTCATAAAATAAAATCTCCTTTGCAAATTTTAATAAGCAGGTATGGTTTGGCAATAAACCTGGTAGTTTCCCATTTATCTTTTATCTATGCTCCTGCTTTGTTTCTGTTTATAACATCCATGACTGTTCCTGCGTACAAAAGAAGAAAGCATCTGCATTGCATATCTTATTTAATCTCATGATATACATACAGATGCTTAGTCCCCCGCCTAATGGCAGTCATAATTGATTCTGTCCTATTTCTCCTGTGTTACCTGGAAGATGTAGAATTTCAGATAGTAGGATTCGTCTGCCGCCCAAAGGATTGGATGATCCGGTGCCTGAGTACGATACTCAACCTGACGAAGTCTTCTATGCACGTTACGTGCTGCCTGTCCGACTGTTTCTGTAAATAATTCCGGTGTCATGAAATGAGAACAGGAACAGGTTGCAAGATAACCGCCATCCTTGATTAACTTCATGGCACGAAGGTTGATTTCACGATATCCTTTGATCGCGTTCTTTACGGAATTTCTGGACTTTGTAAATGCAGGAGGGTCAAGGATGATAACATCGAATTTTTCTCCTGCTTCTTCTAACTTAGGAAGAAGTTCAAATACATCTTCACAGATAAATTTAACCGTCTTGTCTAAACCGTTTAAAGCTGCATTTTCCGTTGCCTGTGCAACACCGAGTTCAGATGCATCTACACCGGTAACGCTTGCTGCTCCGCCGATTCCCGCATTTAATGCGAAAGAACCAGTATGAGTAAAGCAGTCTAATACTTTAGCTCCCTTACAGATTCTCTGGATTGCAAGACGATTGTACTTCTGATCTAAGAAGAAACCTGTCTTCTGTCCGTCTTCCACGTCAACGATGTATTTTACACCATTTTCAATAATCTGTACTTTTGTATCAAATGGTTCCCCGATGAAACCTTTGATTCGTTCCATACCTTCCTGAAGACGTACTTTGGCATCACTTCTTTCGTAAACGCCGCGGATTTCAATACCGTCTTCTTTTAAGATGTTCTTCAGTATTTCTACAATCTGTACTTTGAAACGGTCGATACCGAGTGCTAAGGACTGTACAACTAATACATCCGAGAACTTGTCGATTACAAGGCCCGGAAGGAAATCTGCTTCCCCGAAGATAATACGGCAGCTGCTTGTATCCACTGTCTTCTTACGGTATTCCCATGCATCTCTTACACGCATTGTAATAAATGCTTCATCGATTTCCTGTCCTTTTACACGTGACATCATACGGATGCGAATCTTAGAATTGGTATTGATAAAGCCGGTTCCCATTACATAACCATCGAAGTCATGTACTTCCACTAAACCGCCATTTTCAAAATCCCCTTCTATCTTATCGATCTCATTATCATATACCCAAAGGCCGCCGGACTTTAATGTTCTGCCTTCACCTTTTTTTAATGTAACGATTGCTTTTTCCATTCTATTTCCTCCAGTTTCTATCTTCCTATCTATTCTGTACTTTTCCTTCGTAATCTAAACGAAATCAGCACGAAGTTTGTCCTTAGTCCGTTATGGTTTATCCCGTCAGCTATAGCTTCTCACATTCGCTAATGCATCTTTTATCGTTAACTCTCCCGAGATTAACTGTTGCTTGTCCAATTAACTAATGCTTCTGCGGTCTGTTAAAGATAAACAATTTGCTTAATACATAATTGATGATGATTACAAATACTGCAAGCACTGCCTTTACAATCAGATTGTTGAAATGCAGCAGATCAATAAAGATAAACATGCCTGCCTGTTCCACAAAAAAAGAAGCCAGTCTTGCTCCGAAGAACTTGGCCATCTTCACGATTTCACTCTCAAAGCTGTGACTCTTATCCCGGAACACCCAGAAATTATTCGTTACGTACGCAAATAATACTGCTAATACCCATGCAATTGAGTTTGCAATCAGATTTGGTATTCCGATCCGGTTGCAGAAAAAATCATAAGCTAAAAAGTTCACGATGGTTGTGAAAACTCCTGAGATCACATATGTAATCATCTCTCTCGTCATCAGCTTATCCCACAGCAATTTGATCAAATGCCCGATTTTCGTATCTTTCATATGCCCGACCTTCTTTATTGTATACTTTGTACTGCCTCCATATTATAGCAAACGGAATATAAAAAAGATACCCCTAAACAGAATATTTCATCTGCTTTAAGGGTATCCTTATGGAATAATTGAGGGTGCGTCCGCATCCTGCTTATGATTTAAAAATACTTCTTATTTCCCCAAAGATTACTTTTTTTCAAATCCACATACTCGTTATACGCACGTTCTAAAATCTGTTTTTCATTGGTAAACTTGAGCATATGATATGCTTCGTGAAATTTGTAATATCCGGAGTCCATAAAGTACTCTTCTCGTTGTGGTTTGCTGTAATAGCTATCAGACATCATAAGGTACCAATGAACATCCTTGAGCACTGTGTTCTGCGGAGTGTTGAATGTATACTGACTTTTGCCGATATACTTAATAATCGATGCTGTTGCGCCGGTTTCCTCTCGCACCTCTCGAACCGCGGTCTCTTTATATTCTTCGCCTTCTTCTACGGTTCCCTTGGGTAATACCCAGCCTTCATACTTGTTCTTGTAATTCTTATACAGTAATAAGATTTTACCTCTGAAAATAACTACACCACCACAGCTCGTTGCTTCTATCATCGCAATGCCTCCTGTTTTCTGGTGTAACTCTACCTGTTTTCTAGTATACATCATTTACATTCTTAAATCAACTAAATGTTTTTAGTAGGTGCCGCACGAATTCCCCACCCGCCGGCGAGCTGCTGTCCTTGGGAGACGGTGCGCCCCAAAACAGCCGGGGAAGAGCAGCAGAAGGGACGGGGATATATTTTCCCATGTCCGTCACAAGCTCGGACATATGCGTCTGCCAGTCTTCGCCTATCAGACAGGAATGCACTGTCTGCTATTCGAAGACTGGCAGACGCATTTGTTCGCCTTGATGCCGGACATCGGGAAAAATATCCCCATCCCTTCTGCCGCTCTTCCCCGGCTGTTTTGGGGCACACCGTCTCCCAAGGACAGCAGCTCGCCGGCGGGTGGGGAATTCGTGCGGCATCGCAACGCGTTTGAGAAACACGTTACGATGCGCAGTCACTATGTCGGTGGGAATTACGGTGGGACTAAAAATGAAAAGGGACGTATATGGGAAGTATTCGTTCGTCTGTTCGATCGATTGATCGATCGTTCACTTACTTACTTACTTACTTACTTACTTACTTACTTACTTACTTACTTACTTACTTGTTACTTATTTTCTTCTCTACTCTCTTATCTCGTTATCTTTTTATTTTCTGGAACCATCTTCATTGAATTTGGATTTTAATGCTTTTTCTACGGGGAAGATGGAGGCGATTAGTAGTATGCACTGGATGGTGACAAGGAGTAGACCTGCTATTCCGATTAGGTTGTCACTGGTTCGAATGAGCGGGAGTTGGATGATGATAGATGGGAATAGGATAAGCCAGCCTGTTTTCCACCATAGTCTTCCGCATGTTTCGTGGGCGAAATGCCATGTGTCCATGTTTCTCATAGATCTTGATGTTCGATAGCCACTTATTCCGTTAATCTTCTTGGGCGGATGTTTTAACATGATCCTTCCGCCGATTATCATGGTTAAGGGAATAAGCAGATTACAGCAAAACATAAATATCCAAAAGCTCATATGGTTTTCCTCCATGGATTTGAATTTGTATTCTTTGTTTTATCGATTTGTGTTTGATTCTTTTTTCCACCGAAGCCAGTCCTTATCTAAGACAGTTGTATGCGGCTTCGTTAATATGACATCACAGGGAAACTGTGAGCACTCTCCACAATAATTTAACTTCTTCTTAATTGTACAGTCTCGTGTATAGCAGTCGCTTGTGTTATGTTCTTTCATACACCCACTGCATTGACCACTTATGTAAGTAGGACAGCTGCCACAGAAAAATCCGCAGCGTCCAATTAATTCATTATTCATGTCTTCCTTTTACTCCTTTCTTGATTTATTAATGTATATAAGTCTTTAACTTAAAGAGTAATCCTTCTAGGCTTATTTTACAATCCTTATCTAAAGACATGAAGCCTACCTTCTATCTGTCATTCTAATGTATTCAAAATTAAGTACAAATTCTACAGACTCACCAAAACTCAGTATCTTCCACCCAAACAGACTGACTACACTATGTACTCCCACCGCTTATTTGTTCTCCTGTCTTTCTCTTTTTTCCGTCTCACTTCCTCGGTGTCTCCACGACAGGCACCCGGAGGGCGGCGGCGCCAAGAGGCAGCCAGGCAACGATGGATTTGCTCGGGCAAGGGTCCGGTGTCCATGCCCTGTGTGGGAGACCTGCTCGGTCCAAGCGGCAGTGGGGAGAGACAGCAGGTATCTTTTTCCGGGTGTACGGCATCAAGGCGAACAAACGGCGGGGGATTCTCTGAATAGCAGACCGTGTTTTCCTGTCTGATAGTCGAAGAATCCCCCGCCGTTTGTCCGGGCTTGTGACGAACACCGGAAAATATATACCCGCCGTCTCTCCCCACTGCCGCTTGGACCAAGCAGACCTTCCACACAGGGCATGGACGCCGGACCCTCGTCCGAGCAAATCCATCGTCGCCTGGCTGCCTCTTGGCGTCGCCGCCCTCCAGGCGCCTGGCATGACATGTTCTAAATCATTTACTGAGCGAGGTAAGCTTCAATGACTTTCTTAGCGATTGGGACAGCGTAGGCACTGCCGGTGCCGACAGATTCCACGATAACGGAGATCGCGATTTCCGGGGTGTCCGCAGGGGCAAAACCGATGAACCATGCATGAGAGTTCTTGCCGATTTCATAGTCTGCAGAACCGGTCTTTCCCGCTACGTCAACTGACATATTGTTAAGCTTTGTGCCGGTACCGCTGTTTACCACTTCCTTCATAAACTCAGTGAGCATTGCCGCCTCGTCTGCGCTAATGATCGAGCCATATGCCTGTGGGCGGTTCTTACTTACGGTATCCCCGTGTGCAGTCTCCACACGATCCACAAAATATGGAGTCATCATAACGCCGCCATTTGCGATTGTTGCTGCGATCAGTGCATTATGAAGGGGTGTTATGGTTGTCTTTCCAAGACCAATCACCGTCTGTGGAAGTTCGCTGATATCGGTTGTACTATCCACTACAAAACTGCTTGCCGAAGTCTTAAAAGATGTTGGCAGTGTAGTGTTAAATAAAAATGTATTACAAAGGGCATGGAATGAATCCATATTTAAAGAAGTTCCTAAGTTTGCAAATGAAGTATTGCAGGAATTCTTAAAGGACTGTAAAAGGTTCTCACTTCCATGCACAGAATTTCCTGCACAATGGATTGCCACATGGTTAAACACGCCTTCTCCTTTACAGGTATACGAGTAGCTGTCGTAACCTGGATTCTCACGCATAAATTCCAGCGCAGTTAAAATCTTAAAGGTGGATCCCGGCGGATATAACCCCTGGGTCGCACGGTTTAATAAGGCAGAATCAGAACCATTCACAAGCTTTTCCCAGTCAGCAGATACCGTATTCGGATTATAATCCGGCTTTGATACCATTGCGAGTATTTTACCGGTAGATGGTTCTAATACCACAACCGCGCCTTTATAATCACCTAATGCATCGTATGCTGCCTGCTGAAGCTTTGTATTTAAGGTAGTGACTACATTATCACCTGGATTCTTCTCGCCGGCGAATTCATTGGTCAGCTTCTCGAGACCGTTGATGTTGGAAGTAAGAAGAGTGAAATTTTCTGAAAGCTCAATTCCGGACCGACCTTTTAAAAAACGTCCTACCGAATGCGCAAACATAGAACCATATGGATACACTCTCACTTCGCTTCCATCTTCCATTGTAACGGTCTGTGCTAAAATCATGCCGTCCGCAGAAAGGATCTTGCCTCTTGTTACCTGAGTCGCTAATAAATCCTGTCTTGGATTGTAGGTATTATTGATGACCGTGCCGCCTTTGGCAATGATGAAATAGGAATAGTAGCCGATCACACCAAAGAGTAAAAAGGAAAATACATAGGAGAATGCGAAGCTTGAGCTGTTATAACGGGCTCTCTTCTTTTCTGTCTCCTCCGTCTCTAATTTCGCACTTTCCCCGGATTTCTTCATATGAAGCACATATAATCCCTGCACGATGCTGAACATAATGATAATGCTCATAATCGAGCTTCCGCCGTAACTGATCAACGGCAGGGTAACACCGGTCGATGGGATGAACTTGGTCACACCGCCGATATTTAAGAACACCTGGAAGATATACATCGTGCTAAATCCCATTGCCACTAATTTATAGAACGGATTCTTAAGCTTGGTAGCAATGTTAACAAACATAATAAAGCAGCTGACGCAGATTAAGATAATGCAGATTGCAAACAGTCCACCGAACTCTTCGGAAATTGCCGAGAAGATAAAGTCGCTTACTACGACCGGAATGCTGGTCGGAAGACCTTTTCCAAAGCCTAACCCAAACCATCCGCCGGTTCCGATCGCAAATAAGGACTGTGCAATCTGATAGCCCGCTCCGTCAATGACTGAAAATGGGTCCGTGAATGCTTCCACACGTACCTGAACATGGGAGAATAAGAAGTACGCTCCCACTGCTGCTACCGCACCGGATACAAGACCCGAAAACAGATAAACTGGCTTTCTTGTAGCACAGTATAACATAACAAGATAGGTCACGTAGAATAACAGTGCACCGCCCAAATCTCGTTCCAATACAAGGACAATCACATGAAGGGCCGCGATCACGGTCACCTTCACGATATATTTAAAGTCCGTCCGCGCACTTAATAGTGCACCCATACCGAAGATGAATAACAGTTTTACGAATTCAGATGGCTGAAATTTAATTCCTGCAATCACAATCCAGATCTTTGCTCCATACTCCGTCGTACCGAATAACAGAACCGCAATCAAAGTCGCAAGCCCTACAATGACATAGGTATATGCTAAATTGCTCCACAGCCGAAACCGTTCAATTAAGAATGGAATAATCAGGCTGACAAATAAAATAATGGTTCCGATTGCAAACTGCCTGATACCTTTTGCAAAGTCAAGTCTTGTAATAACCAGAACACCGATCATAAACAACATCATCATGTTCCGGTAGATAAGCCTTGACTTCTTGGGGTAACAAACGTTAAACAGTGCTCCTAGCACTAAAAATACAACAAGCTGGATCGCATAGAATATAATCAGCTGTTCCTCTTTGCTGGTCAAATACAGGGACAAATAGCCCAGTGCCTGAAACACATACATGATCACATCCATATGCCGATAGATCTTATTCTTTCTCTTCTTACTTTTGTTAAGGATAACCCGGAATGCATAATACGTATATAGTGCCATCAGGATGATCAGTATATATTTCGATAATTCAATAATAAAATTATCCATCTTTCTCCTCCATTAGCGAAGTGCTTTTACATAATACCTCTTCTGAAATGTCCTTTCGTATAAGACGATTCATCCATCTTCGAAGCCTTTCCATAACAAAAGACATCTACGAATTCATCTAATACCGCTTCTGTCTCTTCTCCACTTTCAAGTGTAAAGTCAAGACGGATGCCGGATGGATCAAGAGATAATACATCCTCGCTTACGGAAGCTAATGAAATACAGTCCGGACTTAAGATCACATTATAGCAGAAACGGCAGTTTGTGATTACATCCAGATTCTTGCCCATTCTGTCCGTTAAAATAAGCTCCTCATCCGGATTTTTTGCCTTTCCTTTTTCAGCAAGACGGCAGATCGAAGTATTCTTCTTCACGCACTGCGCGGAAACCATAACCGGAAGACGTCCGTATGCCACAATATCCATATCTTCAATGCCAAGGTCTCTTAATTCACTTGCATTTAATTCCACCGATGCTGTCGTATGAGAAATTCCTCTATTTTTGTAGAATTCCTTTGCTTCCTTATTCATCACATACATATTGTAGTCAAGACGCATCTCTTTTCCTGCAAAGGAAGCTGCATTCTCTTTTGTGAAGAAGTACAAGGATTCAAAGTTCTTGATGACAAAACCATCAATCTCATCCGCCATGAACATTTCCTTCTTCTGATTGAATAAATCATAGGTTTCCGAACGGAAGATGTGAGGAGTCACAAGGAATACTTTCTTTCCTGCCTTCTTAACGCGCTTTGCAAGCGGAATCAGCTGTTCAAAGGAGAAGGTCACCATATCCAGATAAACCGTTCCCACTTCCTCTTTTTCCAGTACCTTTTGAAGCTGTGCTTCGGATTTTATATATGCTGTGATTGCAAGCTGCTTTTCCTTCTTTTCACAAGTATCAGCTTTCTGGCCTTCATATGGAACAAGTTCTCTTCTAAAGCTTGCCGCCATCTCTTCTTCTAACTTCGCGATCGCCATTCTTCGGATCTCATTTAACTTGCTCACCGGAAGGAATACATCCCCGCCAAGATACACTTCTAAATCCGTAAATACAAATGGAGTATCGTTTGTCTTCATCAGCTGTGCCTTGATCTTTTCTTCGGTCATCGGCTGTTTCATTGCCGCATCCACAACATCGCCGGTCACAGTAATCGTGATCTCTTTTTCATTATATTCCGGATACACATGACTTGTAAGGGTAAGAAGTAATGGTTCACCCGGTGTTGCCACGCACATACCGCTCATCTTGACCTTTGCATCGTGTTCGTAGTAATCCTCGCTAATTTCTGTCAGAAGCTCATTATTCTTCGTACGATATACTTCATCACCCGGCTTTACATTGCTTCCCGGCATAAAGTTGGTCTTTAACATCTTGCCTTTTTCTTCTCCGCATTTTACGGTGAATTCGTAAGCATTCTTCTTTGTTGTGTTCTTATCGATTCTTCCGTCTGCACCACGCTTCACGCTGTAGACATCATTTCCCATACGAATCTCTAAAACATCCTGTGCATTTACATCTTCTTCGAGCGCGATCGTCGCGCTGATGCCCTTTACGGAAACGACTTTACCCACATAAACCCCGCTGTGGTTTGGACGATGCATCGACATCATCTTCTTGCCGTTATGATCTTTATAATATCCGGTGCTGAAACCACCACGGTTATATAAATCCTGTAAGATACGCACTTCTTCCTGTAACACTTCCGGATGCTTCTTATGGAATTCACGATATTTTACCGGTCCTAATTCAAGATACTGATCGATCTGCTTTCTATATGCAGCTACAACACCTGCTGCATATTCGTATCGCTTCATTCTTCCTTCAATCTTAAAGGAGTCAATTCCGGCTTCAATACATTCCGCTACCATATCAAGCGTACACATATCCTTTGGACTTAAGATATAGGAATCTTCTTTCTTGGATACGGTTTTGCCGCCTTCCTTGCAGGAATATTCCATACGGCAAGGCTGTGCACAACGTCCACGATTACCGCTTCTGCCGCCAATCATAGAACTCATCAGACACTGTCCGGAAAAACTGTAACATAATGCACCATGCACGAAAGATTCAATCTCAAGCTTGGTATTCTTTCTGATTCTTGCGATCTCATCAAGACCAAGCTCACGGGATGTTACCATTCTGGTCACGCCCATATCTTCAAATATTTTCGCACCTTCTGCCATCGTAAGCGTCATCTGTGTGCTCGCATGGATCGGAAGGTCTTTAAAATGTTTATGGATATAGTTCATAACACCCACATCCTGTACGATTACCGCATCTAGGCCGTGTTCATAGAATGGCTTGATATAACGGTATAAATGTTCTTCTAATTCCTCGTTCTTTAACAGGGTGTTTACGGTCATATACAGCTGTTTTCCCCTTACATGGGCATAGTCAATTGCCTTTAGCATTGCTTCCTCATCTAGATTGTTTGCAGCCGCTCTCGCTCCAAACATGGATCCTCCAATATAAACCGCGTCACATCCCGCATTAATGGATGCCTTTAGGGCATCCATGGATCCTGCCGGAGCCAGTATTTCTATCTTATTCATGTTACTTTCCTTTCTAGCCCTTACAGATTAAAATCCTCTATAAGGTAAAAAAGGCCGTCATATCACTGACAGCCCTCATTTTATTTCATTCAATTAAGAATTAACGTCTTGCTTTCCCTTGCTTCTTTGCTACGCCCTTTAACTCTGCCTCGAGACGGATCATTTCCTTCTGCTGCTCTAAGTTCTCGCTCTTTAATCGTTCGATTTCCTTCTCAGCAGCTTCATACTCATTCTGCATCTGAATCAGATCATGCTTCAGGTCAAAGATCTCATTGCTTTTCTGATTGCTTTCGTCAGTGATCTCTTTCAGATGATCCACCATCTTAAAATAGTCATCTGCCAAATTAATCTGCATCAGCACCATCTTCATATCAAAATCCAGTGACCGGTAAAAATCTTTACTTTTGAATTCTGCGTATTTCGCATTGATATAGGATGCAACTTTCTGTAAATACTCTTCGCTCTCATATCCGCCTAATGTATATCTCTTGTCATTAATGATTACTTCAACATCTGTTCGCTTAGTCATATATCATCCTCACCTCTGAGATTCCCCATTCTCTTACTTGGAACTCTATAAACTTTCGTACTTACTGATCGAAAACCCTTGTCTACTATTATACGCAGTTTTCTACTAAAAACAAGTTTTTTTTCCTACTCTTAACTGTATATCCAGTTACGGATTCTGTATCTCCGGAATCGGAAGTCCTAAATGCTGGTACGCCAAGTTGCTGACCATTCGTCCTCTAGGGCTTCTGATAATGAGCCCGTTCTGCACCAGATATGGTTCATATACTTCTTCAATCGTACCGGAGTCCTCACCGATCGTGGTCGCAATCGCATCGATTCCAACCGGTCTGCCATTGAAGTTCACGATCATGGTGCGAAGAATGGAACGGTCAATCTCATCTAACCCAAGCTTATCCACATCTAAAAGATCCAATGCAAAGTTTGCCACTTCCTTTGTGATCTTGCCATCGTATTTTACCTGTGCAAAATCTCGGACACGCTTTAACAGACGATTGGCAAGACGTGGGGTACCACGTGATCTTCTTGCTAGCTCAATCGCTCCTTCTTTCTCAATCTCCACGTTTAACACACTGGCGGAACGGGTGATGATATCGGTTAGTTCTTCGGTTGTGTAAAATTCCAGTCGGCTTACTACACCGAAACGGTCACGAAGCGGAGCGGTAAGCATACCGGCTCTTGTCGTTGCTCCTACTAATGTAAATCTAGGAAGTTCCAAGCGGATCGACTTTGCTCCGGCACCTTTTCCGATTACGATATCAATCACATAGTCTTCCATTGCCGGATAAAGAATCTCTTCCACCTGACGGTTCAGACGGTGGATCTCATCGATGAATAAAACATCGCCTTCCTGCAGATTATTTAAGATCGCGGCCATATCGCCCGGCTTTTCAATCGCGGGTCCGGCTGTTGTCTTCATATTCACGCCCATCTCATTGGCAATGATTCCGGCTAAGGTTGTCTTACCTAAACCCGGAGGTCCAAAGAAAAGAACGTGGTCTAGTGACTCTCCTCTTTGCTTGGCTGCCTCAATATAAATCTTTAGCTTTTCCTTCGCTTTCTGCTGCCCGATATAATCCGTCAGCATCTGCGGACGAAGGGTGCTCTCAAGCTTGATATCTTCTTCCATCAGTTCTGTTGTTATCATTCTCTTCGCCATACTTATCCCTCAGCCATCCTACAATCCAATATTTCGAAGACTTAACTTTAACAGCTCGTCCGTTGTCATGCCTTCTGTGATCTCTACTGCTTTCACTGCACGCATTGCGTCCGTACCGGAATATCCAAGTGCCACAAGCGCCTGAACGGCATCGTTTCGGATTCCTTCGGTTTCTTTCTTTGCTTCCGCGCTCATCATCGTATTCTGAAGCTTCATCTCAAATGCATCTTCTAACTTGAATTTATCCTTTAATTCTAATATCAGCTTGCTTGCTGTCTTTGCTCCGATGCCCGGTGCCTTTGCAATTGCCTTCGCGTCTTCCGATAATACAGCGAAACGCAGATCATCCGCAGAAATGGCGCCTAAGATTCCTGCCGCACCCTTTGGACCGATCCCATTCACCGTAATCAGTAATTTAAAGATATTTAAGTCATCCTTGCTTAAGAACCCAAATAAGGATACCGCATCTTCCCTTACCTGCATATACGTATGAATCTTTACCGTGTCTCCAATGGATGGAAGCCCTTCTAATACTGTCTGTGGGACAAAAATCTCATAGCCCATTCCGTTATTGTCAATGACGATATAATTCTCTCTAACTTCTGCTAGTTCGCCTTTTATAAATGATATCATGTATTGTCCTGCCTTTTAAAATCAAACTTATGTTCTGTTTTCTATTATAGCCCACAAACATAAACTTATCAACCCAAAGTCAAACAAAGTGATTTACATAAGAGTAGCAAACAGATTAATGATTCTCTGAACCATCTTGATATGAAGCGGTCTTGCCTTCCATTCCTCATAAGTCACTTCTCTGCTGATCTTCATCGTATCCATCAAATCCGCTTTAATGACATCGATCACATCCCGATTGCACATAAACACGCCACATTCATAATGCAGATAAAAGCTTCGGTAATCCATATTGATGGTGCCGACAATTCCACAATCCTCATTGATAATCGTCTTGGCATGAATGAATCCCGGCAAATATTCAAAGATCCTAACACCTGCCTCTAAAAGCTTTCCATAATTATAATTTGTCAAAAGCTTTACCATCTTTTTATCCGGTATATACGGCGTGATAATCCGAACATCCACTCCACTTTTTACAGCCGCAATCAGCGCTTCCTGCATATCCTCCTCGATTACCAAATACGGTGTGGTCACATACAGATACTTCTTTGCATAATAGATCACCTGCTTATAAACGGATTCAATCGGATTATTCGGATTATTGGCCGGCCCATCTGAAATGACCTGACAATACGTATCATTTTTGGGAAATGATTTCGTTGGCTTAAATGGAGTATAGTCCATGAGCGGACCTTCCGAACATACTTCCCACATCTGAAGGAATATAACAGACAGTCCCCATACTGCATCACCTTCCACACGGACTGCATTGTCCTTCCATCTTCCAAACCGCTCTACCAGATTCACATACTCATCTGCCAGATTCATGCCTCCTGTATAGCCTACATTTCCATCCACCACGATAATCTTCTGGTGGCTTCGATAGTTCATATACAGTTTCTCGGTATACTGATGGATTGGATTGAATACCCGCACCTGAAATCCTTCTTCCTCCAGATTCCGCTTGAAATATTTTGAGGTACGAAGTGTCGCTCCAAAATCATCATACATAAAATAAACATCCACGCCCTCTTTAATCTTCTGCTTTAGAAGTTCGTGCATCTTATCCCACAAGACGCCCTCTCCCACAATAAAGAAGTTAATAAAAATAAAATTCTTTGCCTCCCTGATATCCGCAAAGATTGCTTCAAATGTATTCTCCCCCATCGGATAATAGCTTACTTCGTTATTCTGAAACAACGGAAAATTCTGCGACTCCATAAAGCGCATCATCCTTGACTTGGTCGGATATTTCTTCGTAAACTCTTCTGCTGCCTTCTCGTTATACTCCAGAAATGTATTCCCATGCCTTAACTTATAAAGCGTTCTCTTCTCAATCTTATTCTTAATGTCTGAATTGCCCCACAGTGCATACATAATATGACCGGTAAGCGGCAAAATCAGGATAATGCAGATCCACGACATCTTATACGACTGGCTCTTGCTTGCGTTGACAAGCCCGATCATCAAAATAATACTGGCAATCTCAATAATCGAATAGATATACACGGTATATGAAGTTAACCATAATGAAAGCCAGATAATGACACCGAACTGTAGTAAAACAAGGGCAGCGACCAGCGCAACCCTTAAAAAACCACTTAGATAGCTTTTTACCATACCTTTCTCATGATTTCCCATCCTATCACTCCCAATGCTTATTTTTTCTGCGCAGCTTCTCACGATAATCCTTTAATACACCTTCACGATTTACTGCTTTCATGTTCGGGAATGCGCGCAAGATACGCTTGTGAATCAGTTCATGTAACCCTTCTGTCTTCTGTTCCTTATACCTTGCAGTGAATTCTTTCATGCGGCGCTCTAATTCTAAACGCAGCACTTTTTTCTCCTGCATCCCCTGTTCATTGTTCTCTTTCTTATATTTTGCCTGAAGAGCCTCATATCCACGGTCCACATTCTCTCTCAATACCTCCAGGTACTCTGCTGCCTTACTCTTATTTAACTTATACCGCAGTTCTTCCTGTAAATCGTAAATTCGGCTTCCCTGTACATACTCATACAGTTCCTCTCGCAGTTTTGCCATGCTTGTAAGCTTCTGATCCAGCTTTAATGTCGACCATACCGTCACGGAAAAGTCCCCTAAAAATACAACAAAAATCACGTACCCTGCATATTGTCCAATTCTTAACGGTATCTTGTCAATGATATATTTCGAAACATTAGGAGCGATGAATTCTGCCATAATGACCGATAAAAATCCCCAAAACACAGACGACCTCAGGCTTATTCTTCCCTGAATATTGAGAGGATAATCACTATAATCCCACCACTTCGCATGAAACATTTTTTCCATCGCATAAGAAGTGACATACTCCAATATGCTCGCTAAGATCATGCCTGACAGAAAAATAATCGTAATATTTCTGACATTCGCATATTCCGTCAGTGAAACTGTCCTGTCATTAAAAAATGCTATGTATAAAAGTGTTGCCCCTGCTCCATAAATCGGAATGATCGGACCATTTAAAAAACCTCTATTGGTCCATCTCTTCTCACGAATTGACACAAACAAACTTTCGTAAATCCATCCAAAAAAACTAAAAATAAAAAAGTAATAAAATATCTCAAAAAATGAGATTCCCAGAAAACTTAATTTCCACATTGCTTCTCTCCTGTACTTCTTTCTGCCATGAAATCACGCATTTTCTTTCCTTGTCTCAAAGCACACGTTCCCACGACACACTATAATTCACTTCAATTTTACCATGAATAACCATCTAAAGAAATTATATTTCCATTAAAATTACCTATCTTTTTTCTATCCTGTTCTCTCTAATCTACTAAAAATAGCTACTTTTCTATTGCTAAGGTTTCTTGCAGTACTCTTATCCTTTGTGCTAAAATAGCAGAAACAATATGTTTTTATGTCAGCAGCCTATGCAAAAGCCGACATTGTTTTTAGGAGGATTAAAATGCAACTTAGAGATTATAAAATAGATTCCGATGCCCCCTACCTTCTTCCTTACCAAAAGAAAGATGTGCTGTTTTTCGATATTGAGACAACGGGGTTATCTGCATCCTCATCCTATCTCTACCTGATCGGATGCATTTACTATAAAGAAGATTCCTGGCACTTAAAACAGTGGTTTTCCGATGGAATCGAAGAAGAAAAAGAAGTCATCACACTTTTCTTTGAATTTTTAAAAGACTATAAAGTACTTGTACACTATAACGGGCAGGGATTTGACATCCCTTATCTGTTAACCAAAGTAAAGCGCTATAAACTGCGCTATGACTTTGAGTCCATTACAAGCTTAGATATCTACAAAGAGATTCTTCCCTATAAGAAACTGCTCTCCTTTGAGAATCTAAAGCAGAAGACTGTGGAGGCTGCATTCGGCCTTAACCGCCTCGACACCTTCTCCGGCGGCGACCTGATTGCAGTCTATGCAAGTTACGTCGGAAAGCACCAATACGAGATGAAGCATCGTAAACTTTTAGGTGAGGACGAATATAAGATTCCAAAGCATTCCGGCCTTCCATCCATGCCTGAGACCGAATCCGAGAAGCTCTTATATGTACTTCTTCTCCATAATGCCGATGACTTAAAAGGGCTGCTTGCCATCAGCAGACTTATCACCTATAAGGGCCTGTTTAGCGGAGACCTGACCTATAATGGCGCACGCCTCATTAAGGATACCATATTCTGCATGCATGCCACCCTTCCTTTCGCTATCCCCGCAGAAGTATTAACCAGCCGGACACTTTCTTTAAAAGAAGTAGATTTTGAGATCACGCTTCGCGCTTCCAAAAAGGATGTCTATCTTTTAATTCCTCTTTACCGGGGAAGCGCCAAGTATTTTTATCCGGATTATAAAGACTATTACTATCTGCCGGAGGAGGACAAGGCCATTCATAAGAGCGTAGCAGAATTCGTAGAAAAGGAATATCGTGTTAAAGCGAAACCAGAAAACTGCTACCTCAAAAAAGAAGCGGTATATCTGCCTCAGTCTGACGATACCATGCAGCCCGCCTTCCGCTTTACACCAAAGGACAAGGGCGCCCTCTTTGAACTCACCCCTGAACTGCTCACCGATCTTCCTTCCATGCAGAATTATCTTTCGAGCCTGATCAAGAGATTATTTTGTAAGTAACAGGATCTCGTAAATTTGGCAGATCAGCTTATAGAAGGCGGAAGAAGGAAAACCTGATTGGGATAGCCGAATTCTTCCGTCAAATCGCCTTCGACGAAGCCAAACTTCTTATAAAGAGCTCTGGGTGCCGCCCCTTTCGGGTCTTCTTGGCGAAATGTAGATACGGTAATAAAGCGCGTTATATCTAAACTTCGGATAGCTTCTTCTAAAAGCATGGATGCTATGCCCTGATGACGAAAGAAAGGATCGACAGCAAGACAGCATATCATATTATGCTTTTTAGAATATAGAAGCACTCCAACTATGGATTGACCTTGCTTTTCTTTTATGCAAAGCGCACGCCCTTCCCTCATAAATCGTAACACAGTATTCTTATGTTCTTCAAGCGCCTCCTCTGTTTCAAGCCCTGGGAAACCAGGGCTTACATTATGTACTACTTTCATCCATAAGTCGATATCTTTCGGTGTCCCTTGTATAACTTCCCCAAATGATTCTGACATTATCCCCACACCTTTATTCTTCATTCTTTATTCTTTATTCTTTATCTTTATCACTTTATGCCTTCGCGGCTATACTTATCCATTCCCCATCCCGTCTTCCACTCACCCGTGTCTCCATCGCAATGCGTTGTTTCTCAAACGCATTGCGATATCGCCCAGCGACCCGTTGCGGTGCAGCTCGCATCCTTTCCTTCCGAGGGGACGGCGAATGGATGGTCCGGAATGTCCGCTCATGCGTCCGAACATTCGGACCATCCATTCGCCGTCCCCTCGGAAGGAAAGGATGCGAGCTGCGCCGCAACGGGTCGCTGGGCGATACCCTCCGAACGAAAAACCCGGTGCCACAAGGACACCGGGTCTGGTATTTAATATTCCAAAAGGATTATTCTGCAGTAGAGATGATTTCTTTCTTGTTGTAAGAACCACAAGCTTTACATACTCTATGTGGCATCATAAGTTCACCACATTTGCTGCACTTAACTAAGTTAGGGGCAGTCATTTTCCAGTTTGCTCTACGACTGTCTCTTCTTGCTTTGGAATG
>SVEB01000038.1 GCA_015057635.1 Lachnospiraceae bacterium
AAGCGCAGATGGAATCAATATTGCAGATTTCTCGATGGAAGAAGCTAAGAAAGTAAAGGAACGCCTTGATGCTCAGGGCGTGAAGGTCTCAGCGCTTGGTTCTCCGATTGGGAAAATCGGTGTGACGGATGAATTCGAATCACATTTCGAAAAGTATAAGCACGTAGTAGAATTAGCAAAAGTATTTGAGACACCGTATATTCGCATGTTTAGTTTTTATCTGCCGGAAGGGGGAAGAAAAGAAGATTACCGCGAAATTGTATTTGAAAGAATCGAGCAGATGGTTGATTATGCAGCAAAGAATGATATCGTTTTGCTGCATGAAAATGAAAAAGGCATCTATGGGGATCAGGCGCCTCGGTGTCTGGAATTGATGAAGCGTTTCTACGGAGAGCATTTTCAGTGTACGTTTGACTTCGCTAATTTTGTGCAGTGTGATCAGGATACGATGGAGGCATATGAACTATTAAAGCCATATATCAAATATCTGCATATCAAGGATGCTTTATGGGAAAGTAAAGAAGTGGTACCGGCTGGAGAGGGAGACGGTCATGTAGCTAAGATACTTGGACTTCTTGATAAGAATGGCTATGAAGGATTTTTAAGCCTGGAACCGCATCTGTTTCAGTTTAAAGGTCTTGAGAAGTTAGAAAAGAATGCGAAAAGCCATGTGGGCATGAATTCGATTACGGTTCAGTCTAAGGGAGCAGCTGCATATCAATATGTATTTAAGAAGTTTGAAAAAATCTTAAGTCTGATCTCTTAGTGGTATTCCCATGATGGTATAGTATAATGTTAATAAAAAGTCTCGGGGAAGAAAGGAAATTAAGATGGATCAAAAAGAAAGAATGTTAGCAGGTCTGCCATACAAAGCGTGGTTAGATGGTTTAGGTGAAGAGAGACTGGAATGTAAAAAGAAAATTTATGATTTTAATATGCTTCCGCCAACAGAACGTAGAAAAGTTCCGGAAATGCTGAAAGCAATATTAGGGAAAACGGGGGACACCATTTTTATCGAAGCGCCATTTCACTGCGATTATGGCTGGAATATTGAAGTGGGCGAGAATTTTTTTGCAAATTATAATTTAACCATTCTGGATGTTGGAAAAGTAACGATAGGAGAAAATGCACAGATCGCACCGAATGTATCCATTTACACAGCGGGGCACCCGATTCATCCAGACAGCAGGAACAGTGGCTATGAATACGGGATTCCGGTCACGATCGGGGATAATGTATGGATCGGCGGAAATACCGTAATTATGCCGGGGGTTACGATCGGTGATAACGTTGTAATTGGCGGCGGAAGTGTTGTGACAAAGGATATTCCGGACTGGAGCATTGCGGTTGGAAATCCATGCAAGGTTATTCGTAAGATCACGGAAGAGGATAGGAAATATTATTATAAAGATCGGGAATTTGATGTAGAGGATTATAAATAGAGAGGCGGATAGCAATCCGATCAAAAGTCTCCATCTTAGTGCAAAGTATAAGCAGGAGAAGTTTGGTGATAATAAACCAGATATAAACGGTAAGGAACACAAAAGTCAGCGAATAAGGAATGAATGAAATAAATAAGAAAAATCAGAAATAGAGCGTATGGAAAAATAATTCCGATACGCTCTATTTTGCTATTAGATTGCAGATAGTTTTTGAGATTGTAGTACCTTTTGCGAGATAGTAAGTGTATGCGGAAGGTATTTTTGTTATGTTAAAGAAGAGACATTATTCCAAAGAGAGTGAACCTATTGACGTAAAGCATTTATAAATGCAACAGTACCAAGCTTGCATAAAGGTTCAAATTCAGGGGAATGGTATCCTGTTGAGGATAGCTCAACTGCGTCTAACTGCTTTTTTGTTAAATGAGACATGGGATATAGTCCAAGGACATAGGTAATGAGTTCTGTATTTAAGAGCGCGGCCTGATCTTCTGTCAGCCAAGGCATACATTTTAATAGAAACTCCGTAAATACCATCATAGTAGGCATAATACTTCTTTTAAAGTCTACTAATTTCTCTATTCGACAGTTTTGTTCTAATGAGGTAAATAATAAACTGTAAAGGTGCAGCATCTTATCTTTGGCTGCAAGCATATGAGTAAAAGTTTCAGCAAACTGCTCTGAAGATAATTCAGATATGGTCTCAATCATCTCTAAGAGTTCCTCTTTCCAAAAAAGCAGTTCGGTTTTTAATAGATCCAGTAATACTTCATCTTTGGTTTTATAATACGTATAAAAGGATGGACGGGTAATAGAGGTCATCTCGGAGATGGCCTTTATATTTACTGCATCGTATCCGCCTTGTTCAAATAAGGAATTGCACGCCTGCATAATATCTAATTGTCTTGCCTGCATTTGTGCTTCTGTTCTTGCTCTGACAAAATCCATATTTTCTTCTCCTACATCGAGTTAATTTAATTTATTATATCATGAAAAGAAAAAAAAGAAAACATTATTGACACTGTGTCAGATAAGATGTATGATGAAGAAAAATAAATGACACAGTGTCAGATAATAAAGGAAGGAGAAAAAAATGGATAAAAGAGTAGCATTAATTACCGGAGCTTCTTCTGGTATGGGATATGAAACAGCACTCAGTCTGTTAAAGGAAGGTGTAACGGTATATGGAGCAGCAAGACGACTGGAACGGATGAAAAAATTAGAAGAAAAGGGAGTGCACATTCTTTCCTTAGATGTCACAGATGAATCTTCTATAAAAGCATGTGTCAATTACATATTGGAAAAAGAGTCAAGAATTGATATTTTAGTGAACAATGCAGGGTATGGATCCTATGGTGCAGTAGAAGACATTCCAATCGAAGAAGTAAAAAGGCAGTTTGAAGTAAATGTATTTGGCCTTGGAAGGCTAACTCAGCTTGTGCTGCCATCCATGCGGAAAAATAACTATGGGAAGATTGTAAATATAGCTTCTATGGGAGGAAGATTAACCGCTCCCTATGGCACGTGGTATCATGCAACGAAATATGCAGTGGAGGCATTCAGTGATGGACTTCGCATGGATCTAGTACCATTCAATATCGATGTAATTGTGATTGAGCCAGGCATGATCAAGACTGCATGGGGAATGATAGCAGCATCCAATTTAAGAAAAGAATCAGTAGAGAGTGTCTATCAGGAAAATGCAATAAGGACAGCAGAGTATCTGGAGAAAATGTATCAAAGTAAATCACTTACTGAGCCAGCTGTAATCGCAAAAGTAATAACGAAAGCAGTAATGGCGAGGAAACCAAAGACTCGTTATCTGGTTGGATATTGTGCAAAACCGTATGTGTTTATCAGACATATTACCACAGATCGAATGTTTGATCGTCTTAGCTTTTTATTTATGGGATTAAAATATAGAAAAGGATAATGTGGGTTTTCTATACACGCAGATACTAATTGAATTGAACTTGAAAAAGTAATAAAATAATGAAATATGAGTTAATACCATAAATAGAGGTGATAACGAAAGCCTTCTAGAATCAAAGAATGATAATAGAAGGCTTTTTTATTATGCTATAAGTGATTGTAGGATAAAGAAAATAATTACAAACCTAAAATTAACCACTTAAAATTTTAGTCTGTGTTGAAAGCACTGGAAGGATGAGGTATTGAGTATCAGAAGTAAAATGAAGGAGGCGCAAGGTAAAAATGGAGACCTATGAAATGTTATTTGATAAAATTAAAGTTTTTGCACAAAAGGAAGAACGTATTAGGGCAATGGTACTTTTCGGTTCCAGAGCACGAAAAGAAAAAAGTTTTGATGAATATTCAGACTATGACATCATTTTTTTTGTAAGTGATGAAAACTATTTTTTGAAGACAGATGGATGGCTGAAAAATATTGCAGAATACAAGATTTCATTTGTGGAACCCACAGCAGCCCGGGGTTTTGAACGCAGGATCTTCTTTGATAACGCAATGGATATGGATTTTATTTTCTATAATGTAAAGGATGTAGAAAAAATCACACAGAGTTCCATTATCCAATCATGGTATGCCAGAGGAGTTGAAGTAATAGTTGATAAAATCGGATACCAGATGCTTATGCAAAACATGGTGCCAGTCCATGCAACGTATCAAAAACCAACAGTGGATGAATTTGAAAATCTTGTACATACTTTTTGGTTTCATGCCATCTGGGCTGAAAAAAAATTATTGCGTGGGGAAATCTGGGCAGCAAAGAATTGCATTGATGGCTATATGAAAACGTTGTTGCGAGAAATGCTGGAATACAGGAAAAAATCCCAGCAAGGCCTGAACTTTGATACATGGCATGATGGAAGATTTATAGATGAATGGTTGGAGCCAGAAGTAAAATCTGCATTGAACCATGCTTATGGGAAATATGAGAGAACTAATCTGGAAACAGCCATGGAAAAGACGATGAATTTGTTTTCTACGGCTGCAAAGCAAGCCGCTAAGAATTGGGGGTATGTGTATCCCCTGTGTGCAGAGCAGTATGCGTTTGAGCAGGTAAAAAGATTGGCAACACTAAAAAAATAAAGGAAAAAGTGGTATAGCCTTGGATGAGAGCAATATATGTTTTGAAGGACAAATTTCTAAGAAATAAGCTAGGCAGCATGATTTTTAAAAACTCCTTTGTATCAATCACATAATAAGAATACACATATAAATTCTGTAAATTACCGAATGGTGTGAGCATACCTCCAATCTTTTACGTATAAACAAATCCTATTTTATCCCAAAAGGTTGTACAATAGATAAGTAGCGGATTAGGAGGAAAACAGATGAATGAAAAGACCAAAAATGCGGACGATTAACAATGGAAATGGTGAATGCATGGAAAGAATATAAAAAAGATACAAAATAAATACAAAAACCTTCTGGAATCAATAGAATGATTCCGAAGGTTTTTTGTTTTTCTATGAACGTTATGAACGGAATTTATGGTATCTATCCCATAATAAGAATATGTAGGGGGACTAAAGAGATTCCTTTGTATATCCAACGGCCCCAACCGCTACCAGTGTCTGCACCATTTTCACAAATTCATCCTCCGTCAGATCTTTTCCTTTTTCATACCAATGCGTCAGCATTCCAACTATGCCGGAAAAAGCAAAGGTGATCAAATAATCCAGGTTTTGTATATCTTCCGGAATGATTGCATATTGATTGAACACGGTGAGAAAAGCATCTTGTAGCTTTGTATGAAATTTAGGGTCACCATGTGGACCAAGTAGTACAAAAATCTTATCTTCATATTGTCTGAAAATCTTAGCACACTTTAGAGAATAAGAGCTAAGGTCTTTGGGAAAGTCTTTCGGAAAATCTTTTTCTAAAATATCTTCAATCTGTCCTTTTACTTGCAGAATCAGGTCATCTTCTACCTGATCTAATAGATCATAAATATCAACAAAATATTCATAGAACGTTCCCCTGTTATATTCTGCAATTCTGGTGATTTCCGCGATCGTGATCTTATCAATATCTTTTGTCGTGAATACACTCCAAAATGCATCGATTAGTTTCTGACGGGTCGCTGCGGTTACTTCTGGCTGTTTTTTCATTTGGGACCTCCTGATTTTCTATCCGACAAAGTGACGAGGATTGTTGGTTGATAAATATAATCCTGATTCCTATAATAAACATCGTACAACAACGTGTTGGATAAAACAAGAATAAGTTTGGAGTGATTCAAAATGGCTGTGATAGAAGTAAATAATCTAACGAAGGATTATGGACACGGAAGAGGCGTATTTAATGTATCCGTTCAAGTGGAGAAAGGAGAATGCTTTGGATTCCTTGGACCGAATGGGGCAGGGAAAAGCACTACGATCCGTCATCTGATGGGATTTTCAAAACCGCAGAGCGGTGATACAAAAATTATGGGAATGGACAGTACGAAGCATTCGGCAATGCTTCAGAATACAGTAGGATATCTTCCTGGGGAAATTGCATTTCCGGCCGGAATGACCGGCGTACAGTTTTTGAAAATGATGCAGAAGATGAGAGGTGTAACGGATACTTCTTATTTAGAGAAGCTTTTACAAAGATTTGAACTGGATCCAAACATGCCATTAAAGCAGATGAGTCTTGGAACAAGGAGAAAGCTTGCTGTTGTTACAGCGTTTATGCATGATCCGGATATTCTGATCTTAGATGAGCCGACTTCCGGGCTTGATCCGATTATGCAGGAGATTTTTATTGAGTATATTTTAGAAGAGAAAAAAAGAGGGAAGACGATCTTTTTATCATCCCATATCTTCCATGAGGTTGATGCAGCATGTGACAGAATTGCAATCATTCGCGATGGTGTAATCGTATCCGAGTTTAATCCCAAGATACTTAAAAAAGAAAGTGACAAGATTTATCGTGTGACATTTGAAGATAAATCACAGTGGAAGGAATTCACATCACGGCCTTATCAGTTTGTATCTGTAAATGAAGAGAAACTCCGCGCGCGAGTACAATTAAAGAATAGTGAAATGAATGCATTTATAACGGATCTGGCATCGTTTCATATAACAGACTTTACAGAGTTTCCATTTACACTGGAAGACTATTTCATGCAGTTTTATAAAGAAGATAAAATATTCGAGGGGGTAAAATAATGCGTGATATTATTTTGGAGACGCATGGACTGACCAAGGATTATGGAAAAGGCAGAGGTATCTTTGATATTGATCTTGAGGTTAAAAAAGGGGAAGTCTTCGGGTTTATCGGAACGAACGGATCGGGAAAGACGACAACAATCCGTAATATGATGGGATTTATTAAACCGGATCAGGGAAGTTCCCGTGTTTGTGGAATGGATTCCTGGACACAGTCCGCAGAGATTATGAAACAGGTAAGCTATGTTCCGGGAGAGATTGCATTTCCGTCCCTTGCAACGGGTACTGCATTTTTAAAGTCGCAGGCGGAGTACTTAGGCGTTACGGATTTTTCTTATATGAATCATGTGATCGAGCTACTGCAGTTAGATCCAACCGCAAACTTAAAGCGTATGTCCAAAGGCATGAAACAAAAAACAGCAATCGCAGCAGCGCTGATGGGAGAAAAAGAAGTACTGATATTAGATGAGCCGACAACCGGGCTGGATCCTCTGATGCGGGATGCTTTTTTGGAATTAGTGCGGGAGGAAAAGAAGAAGGGGCATACGGTGTTTATGTCGAGTCATATATTTGAAGAAATTGAGGAGGTATGTGACCGTGTGGCAATGATTAAGGATGGGCATATCATCGATATCGTTTCCTTATATGATCTAAGACATCCAAAAGAGAAAAAATTCATAGTGGAATTTGCAGATTCTCAGGAGAAGGATCGTTTTATTGAAAATACAAGTTTTGTGATCAGCAGTCATGATAGCAGTTCCTGTCAGATAAACATTTCGACTACAGAGCTGAATTCGTTATTTGGGGTGCTGAAAAACTATCAGATTCAATATTTACAAGAAGTTCATCTCTCATTACAGAAACATTTTATGCAGATTTACAAGGAAGGAACGCAAGGGTATGAAAGAAAAGAATAGAGTGACCCGGTTTTTCTCAAAACCATTAATGAAACAAAATATCAGATCGAATTACATTTTATGTATTGCAATTCTGATCATTATGGTATTGATGAGCAATATTATTAATTTTGCTATGAGTATTATGCAGTCCGCTACATCAAAGGTGGATGTATCCACATATCAGGAGGAGTTTTATACGTATTTAGGTTCTCTTGCAACCTATGATCAGATGACGCAGGGAGAGTTATCTTATCACGATTTTATAGCGAAAGCGGATACCAGTGAATATGATATCGCATTTAGCATGCTGAATAAACAGGCAGGCACTACCTTAAGTGTGGAAGGATTTGAAGAGGCAATTACAGGATTAAAGCAGTCTAATATCAGTATTGATACTTATGTAAAACAATTTGAATATTCCTATGCCTTAGCCCAGACAAAAGGGGTATTTGACCAGGAAGAACTTACGATGTCAGAAATGCTATCGACTACATTAGAAATAATGGGAGTTTCTCCTGATGTTGTAAAACGGATGGGAGAAATGGACACAACAGCAATGTTGAATCAAATGTATTATACGGTAATCGGTCTGCTCCCTATCTTTATTTTAGTAGTAATCCTGGCAAACTCACTGATCGCGGAACTGGTAGATCGAGGCTCTATGGCCTATGTATTGTCTACCCCAACAAAGAGATCTGCGGTTGCAATCACACAGGCAGTATTTATGATTATTGTGCCGTTTGTTATAATCTCAGTTGTATGCATGACCAGAATCGCAACTTCCTTTCTATTTTTTGACGAGGTAAATGTTCCGGGAATCCTTGCGCTGTTCGCAGGCATGTATGTATTAGTGGAAGCCGTTTGTGGAATCTGCTATTTAGGCAGCTGTCTGTTTTCGCAAAGCAAAAAGGCAATAGGATTCGGCGGTGGTATTGCTACCTGGTTCTTCCTTGCTTCCTTATTAGGCATGTTTGGCTCGGAAAACATGGTCAGTACAGGAATGGGAATCGAAGAACTGTCCATATTCAATAAGCTGACATTAATCGGATTATATGATATTGATTCCCTTGCAACAGTGGGAACCGGCAGTGTGGATACGGCTTTCGTATGGAAAATATGCGTTCTTGTGGCGGTCGCAGTTATTTGTTATATAGCAGGTGCTGCCCGGTTTGTAAAAAAGGATTTACCATTATAGAGGTTGATTACGGCTAGAAAAAAGTTATAAAATGTTGGCGAAACTGTTACAAATATGCGCTGTGAGCAGATATCTGGTTGGAGTAAAATGAGTAATACGATAATCTGACAAAAACCTTCTACATCAATAAAAGTGGTGCAGAAGGTTTTTCTATTAGATGCATTTTTGAGATGTGCTTATCTCCCGCCAATTGTTCTCCCTGCAACAAATAAAATTAATGCTGCTTCTTCTCCTGGAGATTTCATGCAATCTGAAAGAATCCATTCTTTCAGAAGTCTTACAGTACCATATTGAACATACGAAGAAATTGCTTTCTTTTGATCTAAATCCAGTTCAGGTGGAAGGTTGCGGATCACCATCTCATCAAACTTTGGCAAGGAGATGGTGAGGCAGCCAACCAGATCATAATTATCCTGTCCTAACACAAGTTTTGTAAATTCAAGATTATCTTTTATATATTGCAGAACCTGAGTCAGACATTCCATAATATTTTTGCCTGCTTCCAGATCTTTGATTACGGTATAGGAGGTACTTTCAACGTATTCTTTTGCAATTTCGTTTATTACATCATATTGACTCCCGTAGTGATTATAGAAGGTAGTGCGATTAATTCCTGCAACCTGGCATAATTCTCGGATGGATATTTTATTAATATTCTGTGTCTTTAATAGTTCTAATAAAGCCTTGTGGATCAAAGATTTTGTCAGTCTGACCCTTTGATTGGCATGATTTTTTTCTGACATAGAGCCTCCTAATTCAACATTTTGAAAACATCTGTCGGTTGTAAAATCAACAGATGTTGATATTATTATAAAGTGTGAACGAGATAAGTCAATGAAAAGGAGTCCTAAAATGAAAAAACGTATGAAAAAAATACTAAAAGTAGTCGTTGCGTGTATGATGCTCGTGACAATCGTTATTTTTGGTTTGAAAATCAAAGAGACCGTTCGAGTAAATAGAATTATGGAATTACATAAAACAGAACAGAACGCAGAAGAGAATGATGGAGAAAATAACGATGACGAGAATAATGGGGGACATATTACGACTGCAGTTCAGCAGATTATGATCGGAACCATGTGTAATAATTATGAGAATGCGTTACAAACATTGCGTAATATCAAGGCAGCAGGCTATGATGCAATTGAATTAAATGATTTTATGATTCAGAAGTCTTCCCTTTTAGTAAAGCTGATGACAAAGTTTTCCGGAATGCCGATTGGAAACGGCGGAAAGCTGGATTGGCCAAAATTAATGGAGGAAAGCGGTCTAAAGGTCGTAAGCCTGCACAGTGACTTAGGAGCCATTGAGAAAGATGCGAAAGCAATCGCTGATAAAGCAAAAAGTTTTGGAACAGATACTGTCGTGATAACTGGTATGTACCGATTTGATTATAGTGATTTGGAAGAAGTGGAAAAACTGGCGGAGCGTCTCAATCAGGCCGGAAAAGCACTTTCTGAGGAAGGCGTGCGTCTTTTATATCATAATCACAATGTGGAATTACAAAAGGTCACATCTGATAAAACAGCGTATGAAGTCATCATAGAAAAAACAGATGCTGCATATGTGAACTTTGAATTTGATAGTTACTGGATGGTAGATGGCGGTGCTAATGTTGTAGCGCTAATGGAAACACTGGGAACCCGAATGAAGTTATGGCATATCAATGACCGTGGCTATACCAAATCAGGTCCTTATATGACGCCAATCCTAAAAGAAAATGCGACCGAATTAGGAAATGGAAATATGGATTTAGATACACTCTCTGAAATTGCTATAAAAAATGGAGTAGAGGGTGTTGTGCTGGAAACGCACCAAAACTGGGTGGATAACGATCCGATTAAGAGCATCCAGCTTAGTGGTCAGTATATGATGGATAAGTTTGGCGAATAGAGGCGAAACGGGAAATTAGAAATACTTTCTGAAATCAGTGAGATGATTTTAGAAGGTATTTTTTTATTCTTTATCGGTCTAAATAGACAAAATTCAGAATGAAAATTAGGTGGGGCTAAAGGAAAATATGTGGTATGATAATGTAGGATAAAAAACTGTTTTCAAAAACAGATTATGCTGGCAGACGTCCAAAATGGTGAGATAAGGGCTGATCTTTTCGAGATGGGAGTATAAGAATAAAAAAGTGAAGAATGGAGAAATAACTATGACAATGATAGAAACAGAACGACTGATCATCAGAGATGTGGAAGAAAAAGACGCAGAAGGATTATTTCGCCTTCTGGCAAATCCCCGTGTAAACTGTTTTATGGATGGAAAGGTCAATACAATCGATGAGGTATATAAGCATATCCAGTCATCCTGGGAGGAAAATGAACTTGCAGTTTGTCTAAGTGATTGTGACCGATTCATCGGTACACTTTTTGGTCATAAGGAAGAACCGGATACCTATAGCATCTGCTGGAACTTCCTTGAGGAATACAGTGGAAAGGGATATGCCTATGAAGCTGCAAGTGCATACTTTGATTACCTGTTTTATGAGATGAGTATCCGAAGAATCTATGCCTATGTAGAAGATGATAACCTGCCTTCCCAGAAATTATGTAAACGTTTAGGAATGAGGCAGGAAGGCTGTTTTATGGAGTTTATTTCTTTTGTGAATAACCCGGACGGTACACCAAAGTATGAAAATACCATGCAGTTTGCAATACTAAAAAAAGAATGGCATGAAAAACATGTCCGTGGTTAAAAAAATATTTTGGATACTCATTTATAAGCTTGATCGCATAAAATACCTTCTAGGGTCTGTAAAATGACGTTAGAAGGTATTTATCATATAAAAGTTTGTAGTATATCAGAAACAATTATCAATCTACCAGTAATCGCTGAGAACATTATTTTCGGAAGAAATGGAAGTCACAGCAGTTTTCATCATAGCCCAGTATCTGTGTTCGGAAAAATCCGATCTTTCTTAATCCTCCATAGGTTACATCGTCTACATCACAAAACAGACGACACAGTTCTTCGCAGCCATTTTCAACACAGGCTGTATGCCAAAGGCATTTTGTTATTGTGATATCATAAAAACCGTTGCCATGTTTCTGAGTACTGACTTGCAAATCAGTTGTACGCATGATCTTCAGAAATACCTTGCTGTAAATGCTATAAAATCCGGGCACTTTCTCCATTATTAACATGGAGGAATTTTTTTTTGCTGCTTTATGTTATACTTCAACTCACATTCCTCCTAAACTTCGAGTTTGCCTTTTTATAAAAGATTATAGCAGATAAATATATTTTAGTATCCATGCATTTATGCTATAGTAAAAATATTATTGATAGCAAAGAGGGTGACTTACATGGAAATGAAAAGATTTGAAGAACGTTTTTCCGTTTGCAAAGTAAGGGATTATTCAGAAGTGAACTTAGCAGACAAGTTTTTATTTGTTGGTAAGACAGATGAAGAATTATCGCTCGTATGCCTGACCGACACAGTGCCATCTAACACAATAGAAAGAGAAGATGGCTGGAGAGCAATGAGAATACAAGGGGAGTTAGACTTCTCATTAATTGGTATCCTATCAAAAATATCAACTATTTTAGCAGATAATAAAATAGGGATCTTTGCAGTATCCACGTATAATACGGATTATATTCTTGTGAAAGAAGAAAACTATGAAAGGGCACTGGGGCTACTGAAAGATAACGGTTATAAAATTGTTTAAAGGGATTTTATTTAAAGTGGAGATATTGAATTTCAATATCTCCACTTTGCTTTCTTAATTTATCATAAGCTTCTTTTAGGGTGTCCCAGTTTTCAAGCCAGTTTATGCAAAGATAATTGCCAGCTGTTTTTTTATTGAGGAAGTTTCAAAGAAAGAATTGGCCGTCTAAAAAATCAGATAAGCCATTATAGATTAATTCTTTTACATGATATCAGGTGTCTGCGTAATTCCGATTTTTTACAAATAAGAATACCATTTATCTCCCAAAGGTTGTACAATAGATAAGTAGCAGTCTAGGAGGAAAACAGATGAATGAGAATGTAAATCCTGCAATTAAAGCAGAGCGAAATCAATTTATGTCGACCTATCATATGCTAAAGAAAATGGTGGATGTTTGTCCGGATGAGGTTTGGAAGGAATACTATTATGGAGTGCCTTTCTGGTACCAGGTATATCATTGTGTATATTTTATGGATTTCTGGTTTCGTAAGGAATATAAAACGGAGTTTATCCCACTTTCGGATATTGGACAGGGCATCCCACCGGAATTTGAATATGAGATCCCGGAAGAAGCCTTTATTTCAAGAACGGATATGAAAACATATCTTAGCATACTGGAGGAAAAGATAGATGCTTTCTTTTATGGTATTCAGGATTCCGATTTAGGAAAGCATATCGATTCTCCATTATTTTTTATGACGTATGCCGATATTATCGCATCTCAGAATCGCCATGTGATGTATAACATGGGATATCTGAATGGAATTCTGCGGTCAATGAATTTAGAAGAATCGGACTGGTGGGCATATAATGAGCCGAAATGAGTCAAATAGCAGTATATTATTGAGATTGGCAAATAGCAAAAAGCTATGTGTGGGATATAAAATAGATTGAAAATAGCAAAGGGATAGCAAAAGAATTGTAAAGAAAAAACAATTGTAAAAATTAGGTTGACAAATGGAATCAAAGGAATATAATACATCTAATAGAAAAAAGCGATGAAAAGAAGAGTAAGCAGGGAATGTCTTTACAGAGAACCCAGTTAGCTGAGAATGGGTAAGATGGAAGCTGCTGAACATGGTCTTGGAGCTACGCACCGAGAGAGTGATCTTTAGGCTGCGACGGGTTCACCCGTTAACGTGATAGGCTATCGCCGTTAAGGCCGTAGCTAAAGAGGTCGGTTATGCAAATAACCGGTAAATTAGAGTGGTACCACGGAAGCCAGGCTTTCGTCTCTAAACAGCATTTGTTTGGAGACGAAGGCCTTTTTTTATTCAGGGGATGTTCCGCTCCTACCAGCTGGCAGCGTCCGCAATTTATTTTCCAATGTTCGGACGCGATACGGACACTGGCGTTAAAATTCTTCCCTATCAGACAGAAAGACATTGTCTGCTATGGAAGGATTTTAGCACCATTGTTCGTATCGAGCCGGACATTCGGAAAATAAATTGCGGACGCTGCCAGCTGGTAGGAGCGGAACATCACAATGCGTTTGAAAGGCAAACGCATTGTGAATGAACACTAGTAATGAGTAAAAAGCAAAAGAAAAAGAAAAAGAAAAGAATGTAAAAGAATAAAGAATGAAGAATGAAGAGAAACAGAAATAAGGTTAGAGATTGGAAAGGAGAGAATGTTATGGATAAAAAGAAAAAAGTATTGGTTGCAGGAGCATGGGTTTATGCAAACGGTTCGCTGCATATTGGGCATTTGGCATCGTTGCTTCCGGGAGATGTGATCGCAAGATACCACAGGGCGATCGGAAATGAGGTCTGTTATGTATCGGGAAGTGACTGTCATGGGACGCCGGTAAGCATAAGGGCAAGGGCGGAACAGACCACGCCCGAGGCTATTTCTGATTTTTATCATAAGGAGTTTAAAGAATTATTTGAGAAGCTGGGATTTTCGTATGATGGGTATGATAAGACTTCTTCTGAGCATCATAAGAAATTTGTGACGGAATTTCATAAGAGGCTGTATCAGAGTTCGTATGTGAACGAACGGGAAGTACCCCAGGTGTACTGCCCGAAGTGTGAAAAGGTGTTGACGGACCGGCTTGTGTTAGGAAAATGTCCGGTATGCGGCGTAAAGACAAGAGGAGATCAGTGTGATGCGTGCGGAGCAGTATTAGAGGCAGAGAATCTGATCGAGCCATATTGCTCGGTTTGTCATACACCGACGGTTTTAACAAAGAGCAAACATTTATATATTGAAATTTCGAAGCTGGAGAAGGAGCTGACGGCTTACCTTGAAAGTCATCCGGAGTGGAGAAAGAATGCGATTGCATTTACAAGAAGATATATTGAGGAAGGGTTAAAGGACAGGGCGCTAACAAGAGATCTGGACTGGGGGATTGATGTACCGAAGGCTGGATATGAGGATAAGAAGATTTATATTTGGGCGGAGAATGTACTTGGCTACCTGTCAGTGAGTGAGGAGGTATGTGAAAAGAAAGGGCTGTCATTTGAAGAGCTATGGGGAAAGGATGCGCTTCACTATTATGTGCATGGAAAGGGTAATATCCCATTTCATACGATTATCCTGCCATCGTTATTGCTTGCGGAAGGAAGCGGGTATCATCTTCCCGATAAGATCATATCAAGCGAATATATCACATTGGAGGGAGAGAAGATATCCACAAGCAAGAACTGGGCAATCTGGGTGAAAGATCTGGTGAACCGGTATGATCCGGATTCCTTGCGATATTTCTTTTTGATCAACGGGCCGGAAAAACGGGATACGGATTTTTCATGGAGGGAGTATGTGACGACTCATAACAGTGAGTTACTGGGCGCTTATGGAAATCTGGTGAACCGCACGCTTGCGTTTCTTGTGAAGTACCGGGATGGCATTTTGCCGGATGGAGTAGTGGATGCTGAGATTAAAACAAAGATAGAAGAGCTGTATGGTAAGGCTGGGAAGAAGATTGAAGAAGGTGAGATCCGTTCGGCTCTTGAGGACATCTTTGAATTCATCCGTTTTGGAAATCAGTACTTTGATAAGAAGCAGCCTTGGAAGACAAGGACGGAGGATGAGAAGGCATGTGACGATACGTTATATCAGTGTGTGCAGATCATTGGAAATGCAGCTGTATTGTTAGCACCATTTCTTCCATTTTCCTCAGAGAAGGTGTTAGGGTGGTTACAGCTTACGAAGGAGTGGGAGCCAAAGACTGTTGCAGGAGGAGTGAAACTGCCGGAGATATCAATTTTATTTAGCAGGCTTGATAAGAGTGTGATTGAAGAAGAAAAGGAGCGTCTGAAAGCACAGAAAAAGAAAAATTAAAGGGAGTATTCAAACAGATTCAGAAAGATAATTGCATAATAATACCATATAAAGTATAATTGTGGTATTTCAGTGATTAGGAATTCAAAAATAATCAGATGTAAGTGATCGATATATTTTCATAAAGGAGAAGAAGAATGGAACTTACTTTTCGAAAGCCTCAATTGGATGAAATGCCGCAGATTATGCAGTTTTATAGTGGTGCAATTAATAAAATGAAAGAAGAGGGAATTGATCAGTGGGATGAACGGTATCCCAATGAGGAAGATTTTGAAGAAGATATAAAAAAAGAGCAGCTTTATGTTGGAGAGACGGATCAGGGATTTGCATCTGTATTTGTCTTAAATCAAGAGTATGATGAAGAGTATGCAAATGGAGAATGGAAAGAAGATATTTTCTATGTGGTACATCGATTGTGTGTCAATGCCACTATGCAGGCAATGGGGATCGGATCGAAAACGATGGACTATCTGGAAAACCTGGCGGCAGAACGGGGAGCAGGGAGCATCAGACTGGATGTATTTTCACAGAATAAACAGGCACTTCGAATGTATGAAAAGCGGGGATTTGAAAAAACAGGAGAAGTGCACTGGAGAAAAGGAATGTTTTATTTAATGGAGAAGAAAATAAAATAATTTATTTAAGTTTTATATAAGAATGATTTCTAAGAGAAAAGGAGAATTTTTATGTTACAGTCGATTGTGCATATTGCATTAGTTGTCAGAGATTATGATGAAGCCATTGAGTTTTATACAAAGAAGCTGCATTTTACATTAGTAGAGGATACATATCAGCCGGAACAGGATAAGAGGTGGGTCGTGGTAGCGCCTCCAGGATCAAATGGTACGACGATTCTGCTTGCAAGAGCATCAAAACCAGAGCAGGAGCCATTTATCGGAGATCAGGCAGGAGGAAGAGTATTTCTTTTCTTAGGGACGGATGATTTTGAACGTGATTATCAGGAAATGAAAGAAATCGGAATTGAGTTCGTACGGGAACCAAAGGTGCAGGATTATGGAAAGGTAGCCGTATTTAAAGACTTATACGGAAATCTGTGGGATCTGGTTCAGTTTAGCGAAGGACATCCAATGGCAAAACGGGTAAAATAAATTATATTTGCAGAAGAAAAACAGACTATGAAGAAATGAGATATCATTATTATTTCTTCATAGTCTTTTTGCGTAAAGGCTTGTATGAAATATGGAGTTGAAAAGAAGCAGAGAAAGCAAGACACATCAATAGAAAACCATGCATGACAGGGGGGGATTAGGGGGATGCGTCATCTGCAAGAGAGGAAAGAGCAAATCTAGAAGAAATAAATGGAATAAGTTGGAAAGAATGAGCGCTTCCTTATTGAAAGCATCCGAGTACAAGTTTACAATAAAATTATCAAATAAAGGGAGTGGTATATGAATGGTGATAAAAAACGGACAAAGCTATGCCAATAATTATGCGAGGGCAGCTTCCTACTTTTTAGGGACCTGTGCTCCTATGCCAAAAGACGAAAAGCAACAGGCCGCATATCAGCAGATTAGAAAGATTTATGAAACAATCGCTGAGGATGCGGCTGCTTTAGGATACAAACCAGTGCCGGACGTGACATTTAGCGCCTGGGAATCGCAGAAAGGCCGTGAGAAGGATGTGAAATTCATTCGGGATGCGATTGCAAAGGTTGAGAAAGTGGCAGAATCCTTTTTTAATCTGGTCGAGGCCAGTGAGGTATGTGAGAAAGGGCTTCAGCTTTCTGAACATGCAGATGTGCCACAAAGAACATTTAGGAAGGTGCTTGAGGCAGCAGGCATGACATTGGAAAAAGGAGATCAGGTGATCCTTACTATGTCAAAAGAATGTGCAGAAGGCTTAAAGGAGCTTGCCGGTATATCAAGGGAGCATATCATACCGATTACAGACGGGCCGAAGGAAGATAAAGCATACTTATATTTCAGCAGGTGCGTGTTTGAACCGGATCAAGAATGGACGGCAGAAGCATTTGATAGGATGCTTGTAGCAGATGGAGAATTGATTAAGTTAGGCAGAGAACTGGAGAAACGGGGATTTCGCCGTGTTGACTGCCGGGATGGCAAAAAGATCAGTCTTGATTACATAAAACAGCATGGTAAAAAAGAGGAGCCACTAAAGAGTGCATGGGCAGAGAGGACTTATTCCGGAATTGAGGTAAGCTATGAAGAATTAAGGTTAGAGCCATGTTTTATCTGGATACGGATGCCGATGTTTAAAAAAGTGCTGGAGCATAGTGGTGAGATGGTGCCGGAAGTGGCAGAGTTTATTAAAAAATATACAAAGACATGTGATGGATGCCGGTACTGTGTGCAGACCGATAAGACCGGACAAAGACCATTAGCGGCGCTGGATATTGACGGTCAAAAGAAATGTCCGTATTACCCTGGGTTTACGATGAACTTTAGAATGCTCACCCCGGAATTAGTGGAAAAAATTCTTTCTACTCTGGATACCGTGAATAAAATACTGGATGAATCCTAATCATCCGGAAATTGCAAGAAAAGGAGAAATATGATGAAAATAGCCATAATATCGGATCTGCATATTGATATCAATAAAAATCATAAGGTTGTGGAGGCGTTAATTGATAGATGCAGGAAGAAAGAAGCGGATCTGTTATTGGTAGCCGGTGATATTAGTGAAAAGGTCAAGCTAACGATTGAGACTGTACAAAAGTTAAAGGAAGAGCTGCAGATTCCGGTTTATTATGTGCCGGGAAACCATGATCTGTGGAATAAATATGATACAGGCAGGAAGACAGATGACATGTATCGGATGTTTTGTGAGGATGAGAACTGTCTGGCATCCGGCAGTAAAGTGATTGGAGAGGATATCACTTTAATCGGGGATATCGGCTGGTATGATTATTCCTTTGGATATGGACGCTATACGAAGGAAGAGTTTGACCGGATGAGCCATGCAGGCCGTACCTGGCAGGACTTCAATTTCAATGATTGGTCAAAGGATAATGAAGGCAAGTCGGAAGAAATGTTAAGAAAGCTTGAGCAGCAGTTAAAGGACTGTAAGACAAAGCATAAAATCGTGATGACACATATGGTTCCAATCCCTGAGTTTACGGTGCAGCAAGCAAACGAGATGTGGTATTATTTCAATGCATTTATCGGCACAGAAAAGCTGCATGAGCTCTATCAAAAATATGGCGTGCAATATGGAATCTGTGGACATATTCATTGCCGCAAGAGGATGAAAAAGGATGGAATCACCTATATTTGCCCATGTTTAAATTATGATACGGAATGGGGCGGAGAGGAAAAAGATGTAGCAAAGGAAATGGAGGAAGCGTTGGTTTTATTAGAATGCTAAGGCAGGGATCTTGCCTGAATATGGACATGCTTTAGCAAAGAGTGCTTCTTTTTTAGAAGGAGAATGGGAAGATGGAAGCAGTTACGATTCGTAAAAATGTGGATACCTATATGGAGGAACTGCGAAAATGGGCAGAACATTCAAAGGAAAAATGTCTGGAGGAGATGACGGAATTCTTTCGGGTACGGGTAGACGGCTATGAGGAACATATGTCGGTCTGGCAGGAAGCATATGAATATCTGGCAGGGCTTGTGCCGGAAGATGCTAAAACCATGCTTGATATCGGATGTGGAACGGGGTTAGAGTTAGATGAGATCTTAAAAAAAATTCCGGGCCTTGAGGTGACCGGCATCGATCTGTCCCAGGTAATGCTTACAAAACTAAAGGACAAACATCCCGAGAATAATGTGAAGGTAAGGCAGGGAGATTATTTTAAAGAAAACTTTGGAAAAGCGTGTTATGATGTGGCGGTATCCTTTGAGACGCTGCATCATTTTACGGCAGAGAAAAAGGAAGTTGTGTTCCGGAAGCTGTATGACAGCCTGAAGGAAGGCGGGGTGTATGTGCAGGCCGATTATCTCGCGTGCTGTCAGGAAGAAGAGACGCTGTTATTCTCGATTTGCAGGGAAAAGAGAAGGAAAGAGGAAATCAGGGACGATGTATTCGTTCATTTTGATACACCCCTTACGCCGGAACATGAGATGGCCTGTATAAGAAATGCAGGTTTTCGGGATGTGGAGCTGAATGCATGCATCAATGGAGCGGCTATTATTATCGCAAGAAAATAAAATACTGGAAGTTTGGTTTTGCAGTAGTGTGATAAACGTTAATGCAGGGAGGAGAACGGATGGAAGAGTATCGTTATGTAAAGATTTATGATGATATCTGGCAGATTCAAGAGGAAGATGGGGTATTTTGCACACTGTTAAAAGGAAAAGAGAAGGCAATTTTATGGGACACCGGATATGGCAACTGGAATTTGAGAGCATTTGTGGAGAAGAATGTTGATACTCCGTATATCGTCATAAACAGCCACGGGCATCCGGACCACTGTTTGGGAAATCACTGGTTTGATACAGTTTATGCAAAGAAAGCGGAGTGGGACATCATCAAATACTTTACAAAAGAAGAGAGGAAGGAACCGGTACGCATTCAGTTAAAAGAGATCAGTGCTGGCATGGAAATGGATCTTGGAGGAATGACAGCTAAGGTGGTCGACTTAGAAGGGCATACAAAAGGTTCTATTGGGTTGTTGATCCCGGAAAGAAGGCTGCTTCTTGCCGGAGATGCGATGAATAATGGCTCTTTAACGAAGGCTCCTTGAAAATGAACCAGCTGTATGAGATGTTAGGCAGAACATATAAACTGGAATTTGATACATTCATTGGCGGTCACTCTAGCATACCATATGAAAAAAATCTGATAGTGGCCCATAGGAAGAATATCGAGAACCTTGTGGTGGATGAGAAGACGAAGGCAAGTATATTCGGTATTGAGACTTATAGCAGCGTATATGAAGGAGAAGAAGGAAAATCTAAGATTGTATTTTCATTGGACCGGATTTAGAAGTTTTACATAGAAGGCAGTCAAAAAGGTAGTGGAGTTTTGGCATTTGCAAGGAATGGATTGCGGCAGAGCAAAAAGTAGGATACAATGAGAGACGACAAGGGAGTTAAGTTAAAAAAGAATAGAATGGCTCCTATTGATGGTGATAAAAAAGGACGAGGAAATGGACGAGAAGATGATGGATAATAAAAAAGACAGTGGTAAGATAAGAGAAATGAAACCGGATTTTTATGATTCCTTTCAGTGCACCGCCGATCAGTGTTCGATGACCTGCTGCAAGGAGTGGCGAATCGAGGTTGACGGGGATACGTATGAGGAATGGAAGAGTCTTAGCTTAGAAGACGATAAGACAAAGTTAACGGACAGCGTGAAGTTAGGTGAGGACGGTTATGGAACAATTAAACTGAACAAGGAAAAGAAATGTCCGTTTTTAAATAAAGAGAGCCTTTGCAGACTTGTAATGAAGTTTGGAGATGGCGCTCTTTCTAAGACTTGTGCAATCTTTCCGAGAGAGACGCATGAGTTTGAGAATCGCACCGAGTATACGATGGCGACAAGCTGTCCGACAATCGTGGATTTTCTTAAGGAACGTGAGAAGTTTTCTCTTGTCGGCGAGAGGGAAGAGGAAGATGTTTTATTCTATATGCGTGATTATATGATGAAGCTGATCCAGGATACACGGTTTAGCATCTCAAAAAGTTTTATGATGGCTTTTTATGTGATGCTGGAACTTTCGGATAAAGAAAAGTTTGGGATAGAGGATATTAAGAAGTACGAGGCGGATGAAATCCTTTCGGATACTTCTAAGGTGATTGACGGGATGCGGTTTTTCCGACTGAATACATTGGAGGAGGATAATGAGCTGTTTCTTGATCTGGCAGAAAACTACCGCAAGGAAGGGCTTTATGAGAGTTATCTGGAACCGGTGGCACAGATGGCAGAACGGATTTCGGAAGGAATCGACTCGGTGAATGAAGACGAGATAAAGGCGTTTGAGGAGCGGTTTAGCGCTTATGATGGATTGATGCGCAATTACCTCGCAGCAGAGATATTCCATAGCAGTCTTCTTCCGGAATCAAGCCTGGAAGGGATGATCGTGATGGCACAGTGGATCGCACTGGAGTACGCAAGCATTCGTCACGCGGTGTTCTTAAAATGGCTGGAGGATGGAAAGAAGGAGATTTCATATGAGATGGTAAGGGATTATATTGTGGTGATCTCTCGTATGACCGGCTACGACGAGGAGGATATCCACGACTACCTGATCGGAAGCTTCGAATCCCTAACCTGGGACTGGGGATATTTCGCACTCATTCTAGGCAACGGACGCATGTAGAGTTTTTAGGAGGTGCACGCACCCCACCCCCTCCGGTGTCCCGCACGGCAAGGTACATTCCGCTGTTCGGACGCGAGGACGGACAAAAAGAGGACGCAGTCCTTGACTATCAGACAGGAAAGCACTGTCTGCTATTCAAGGACTGCGTCCTCTTTTTGTTCGCCTCGAGCCGTACATCGGAATGTATCTTGCCGCGCGGGACACCGGAGGGGGTGGGGTGCGGCATCGCAACGCGTTTGAAAAACGCGCTGCGATGCGCAGACACTAGGCTGGTGAGGGGAGGGGAGTGCGGCATGACAGGGTGGCTGAAGGGCGAAATATTCTGCTGTGCGCAGATACTGGAGTAGGAAAGGGAGAGGGAATGGCAGGATGGTTGAAAGGTGAGACTTTGTGGATGCACGGAGAGTAGAATAGTGGGGAAAATAAAGATAAAAGAGAGAGATACAAATATTGGAATCGAGAGCGGTTAGTGTTATAATTTTTATAGGAAATGAGTGCGTGAGAAAAGATTTTGGATGAGGAACATAAGGGATTTGTGGTGCGTGGAATGGTTGTGATTTAGGTTGATAAGGTGAGAATATGAAGGAGTTTATTGAGATTCGGAATGCCAGGATCCATAATCTGAAGCATGTGGATGTGAGGATTCCGAAGGGGAAGCTGACGGTGATTACAGGGGTTTCCGGGAGCGGGAAATCGAGTTTGGCGTTTGATACGTTGTATGAGGAAGGAAAGAGACGGTACCTGATGTTTTCGGGGACACAGTTTATGGTGGACGAGGTGCCGAATTTTGATGAGATTTCGGGACTGTCACCTACGGTGGCGGTGGAACAGAGGGTGATCAGGCAGTCGAATCCGAGAAGTACGGTTGGGACAAGGACAAAAATTAATAATATGCTTGCGGCGTTGTTTGCTACTTATGGGGAACAGGATGAGAATGTGCAGAATGAGCAGACAAATGAGATGGAACCGCTTTCGATGGAGATGTTTTTGGTGAATTCACCGAAGGGGATGTGTCCGAAATGCCTGGGAAAAGGGTTTGCTTACCGCTATGATGAGAATGAGGTGATCCGCGATGATATGAGGGTAAAGGATATTTATCAGAATTTATTCTGGCTGCACCGGTTTTTCAGGAGACAGTGGGCGGATCTGATGGGACGGTACGGATTTGGACTCGAGGATAGGGTTGGAAGCCTGTCTGAAGAAGCGAAAGAGAAGGTTATGTATGGGGATGAGGAGAATGGATTTATCGGGGTGATACCATTTTCGGAAGAGAGGACCCGGATTGAAGGAAGGCAGGATAGTTTTGAGTGCAGAGGGGTGCATTTTGAACGGGTGAAATGTGACAGATGCAATGGATCGGGACTTGGTAAAGTGGCTGCCAATACGAGGTTCGGCGGGAAGACGATTACGGAATTACAGGATATGTACATACGGGAATTACGGGACTTTTTAAAGGCAATGGAGAAGGAGAAAGATTCGCCTTTGCTTAAGGAGATTGGAGTGAAGTTAGACTGCATGGTGGATGTTGGGCTTCATCACCTGGCTCTTTCGAGACCGGTGCCGACTTTGTTCGGCGGGGAGATTCAGAGATTGTTTTTGGCAAGTTATATTATTGCGGAAATGGATTCGATTATTTTTGTGTTTGATGAACCGACGATTGGTCTTCATGAGGTGGAGAAACAGCAGCTGATTGAGATTGTGAGAAACCTGGTGAGAAGAGGCAATACGGTGATCGCGGTGGAACATGATATGAATTTTATGAGAAATGCGGACTATATCGTGGATCTTGGGCCGGATGCTGGGTATTTAGGCGGCAGGAAAGTGTTTGAGGGGACGTATGAGGAGTTTTTAAAGTGTCAGACATCCAGGACTTCTCCTTATTTAGGAAAGGAGTTTAAGGAAAAGATCAAGAGAGACTATAAGAGGCCGGAGCCAGAGCAGAGGCTTACGATATGCGGGGCAAAGCTTCATAACCTTAAGAATCTAAAGGTGGATATTCCGCTTGGTGTGATGGTTGGCATCGCCGGGGTGTCCGGCAGCGGGAAGTCCAGCCTGATTTCAGATACGCTTGTGCCAAAGCTTAAGGAGGTGTTAAGGAGCCGGTGCGTGGATGATGGCGAGGATGATTTTATGTCACAAAAGGTGGACGTAGAGTTAGAGGGAAGCGAGCATATATCGCGGTGTTTGATCATCGATCAGAAACCGATCGGAAGGAGCAGAACTTCCTGTCCGGCTACGTATACCGGTGTGTTTGATAAGATACGGGATCTGTATGCGGCAAGTGAGTATGCAAAGGAAAGGGGCTATACAAAAAGTTTATTTTCGGTTAATGCGAAAGGCGGATGCAGAACATGCAAGGGAGACGGCGTGATCCATCTCTATGTGGGATTCGGGAATTTTATTGATCAGGTCTGCGAGAAATGTAAGGGGACAGGCTTTAACAGCCAGGCAATGGAGGTGAAGATTGATGGGCTTACGATACGGGATGTATTGGAGCTTACAGTCGAGGAGGCGATTCCATTTTTTAAAAACATTCCACAGGGACAGGGGAATGTGAAAGGGATTTTGCAGATTTTAACAACGTTAAAGCGTGTTGGAATGGGGTATATCAAGTTAGGACAAAAGACACCGACCATATCCGGAGGAGAAAGCCAGAGGGTGAAATTAGCGACGGAGTTAGCAAAAAATACAGCAAGAGGCATTTGTCGCAAGAAGGATAAGATGCCTCTTTATATTTTGGATGAGCCGACTACCGGACTTTCTTATTATGATACGGAAAAGCTGATGAAGTTGATGCAGGAGCTGGTGGATGAGGGAAACTCCATTATTGTAACGGAGCATGACCCGTATGTTTTATCGAACTGCGACTATCTGATCGAGATGGGGCCGGGAGGCGGAAGCGACGGAGGGATGATCATTGCTGCCGGAACACCAGAGGAGATTCGGAAAAATCCGAAATCAGTTATCGCACCTTACCTTATGAAAGCCTGAAAGGAGAGCTTTGATGTTTGATTCGATACGCCTGACATCTGATCTGGATCATTACCTGAAGCAAAAACAGTATCCGTTAGTGAATAGTGTGCTTTTAATGCAGCATGGAAGTATTTTGTTGGAACGATATTATAATGGTTTTACTCCATTAAGGGGGAACCCGATTAAGTCGGTGTGGAAAAGTATTTTATCAATCTGCACCGGAATCTGCGTGGATAAAGGGATTATAAAGAGTGTAGAGGAACCAATCGGCAATTATCTGCCGGCATTTGGGGCGAGAAGGCACCCGTATCACAGCCGCATCACGATAGAAAATCTATTGACAATGACTTCGGGGATTTACTGGAACGGAGGCATTCATTATCACTGTCCGATGGTGGAACAGATGAGAATGGAGAAGGACTGGATCAGCTATCTTGCGGATGTGCGGATGGCATATCGGCCGGGAAGCCGTTATCAGTATAAGGAATGGGACGTGATTTTATTATCCGCTGTGATTGGCTATGCTACAAATGGAACTTCTTATGATTTCTGCCGCAAGTATCTGTATGAGCCGTTAGGAATTAAGAGCGGCAAATGGGCACTTGGCTGTGAGCATACGAGCTATAATATCAGCCTGAATGCCCCGGAGAGGGAGCAGGACTCGAATTTATGTGCCAGGGATATGGCGAAGATCGGGCAGTTATTTTTAAATAAAGGAATCTACCGGGGAAAGCGCATTGTGTCATCCGATTATGTGGAACAGGCAGTTTCTCCGGGAAGGTGCAATCGAGGCTACGGCTATATGTGGTGGATCTTTGATGGCTTCTACGGAGCCAGAGGATACGGAGGCCAGGAAATCACGGTCTGCACAGAAAAGGATATTGTATATGTGATTCAGGCAACGCCGACCAGCCGGCCAAAATCCTACCCGGATGTGTATGGCTTTTTAACGGAACGGATTCCGTAACGAACAGGAAAGAAATTTATTATGGAAATGCAAGGAGGGGAAAGAAATGAATATTTTAGTATTGGATGGCAGCCCGCGAGAGCAGAATACATGGCGTCTGACCTGTCTTGTGGTATCGTATTTAAGAAGAATGGATTCTTCCTTGAATATTACTACGATTCATCTAAGAGACTGTAATATTCCATATTGTACCGGTTGCAGCAACTGCTTTCGAAAAGGGCACATATATTGTCCGCATAATAA
>SVEB01000039.1 GCA_015057635.1 Lachnospiraceae bacterium
AAAAGATGGGTCTCCCATTTGGAAAGAAGACAAAGACAGGCTATTCTACTTCTGCAGAGGTGTTAGAAAAATTAAAGGCAGAATACGAAGTAGTAGGAAAAGTATTAGAATATCGTCAGTTAACGAAGTTAAAGTCTACGTATGCGGATGGACTTGCGAATTACATTGAAGCAGACGGGCGTATTCACGGAACATTCAATCAGACCATTACCGCAACCGGACGAATCAGCAGTACAGAACCAAATCTTCAGAACATCCCAATCCGCATGGAATTAGGAAGAAAGATCCGTAAGGTATTTATTCCGGAGGAAGGTTACGTATTCTTAGATGCCGATTATTCACAGATTGAGCTTCGTGTCTTAGCCGATATGTCAGGAGATGAGAAGTTAATTGAAGCATATAAGAGTGGAGAGGATATCCACAGACTGACTGCTTCTCAGGTATTCCATACTCCGTTTGAAGAAGTTACAAGCCTGCAAAGAAGCAATGCAAAGGCTGTTAACTTCGGTATTGTATACGGTATCAGCTCCTTCAGCTTAGGACAGGATTTAAATATTTCCAGAAATGAAGCGGAGGAATATATTACAAAGTATTTTGAAACGTATCCAAAGGTAAAAGATTTCTTAGATAGGATTGTAGATCAGGGAAGAAGACAGGGTGTTGTGACTACACAGTTTGGCAGAATACGTCCTGTTCCGGATCTTCACAATGCAAACTTTATGAAGCGTTCCGCAGAAGAGAGAATCGCAATGAATTCTCCAATCCAGGGAACCGCAGCGGATATCATCAAGATTGCGATGATCCGTGTGAATGAGGCGTTAAAGGAACGCAACATGAAATCCAGACTGTTGCTTCAGATCCACGATGAATTGCTTGTGGAAGCATATGAACCGGAAGTGGAAGAAGTAAAGAAGATCATGAAGGAAGAGATGCAGAATGCAGCCGACATGAAGGTGCCATTAGTGGCAGATGTGAATATCGGAAACAACTGGTATGATGCAAAATAATAAATAAATCATAAGTGCTCATTTATCCGAAACGTAATAAGGATGAATGAGCACTTGTGGATATTAAGGAGACAAAAGGGACGATACTATGCCTAAGATATTGGCTTAGGTAAAAATTACAGGAAAAGGTGAGAAAACATGAGAGTGATTGGTCTGACCGGAGGGATTGGAAGCGGAAAGTCCTGGGTGGCAGAAGTGATACGAGAGGAAATGCACTGGGAAGTGATCTATACGGATGATGTGGCAAGAGAGCAGATGAAAAAAGGAGGGGCATCTTATTTTGCGGTTGTAAAAGAGTTTGGTGAGGAAATCCTTAGTACGGATGGTGAGATTGACCGAGGCAAGCTTGCGAAAATCGTTTTTGAGGATAAGACGAGACTGATGAAGTTAAATTCGCTGACACACCCGCTTGTAAGGACATATGTGTTAAATGAGATCGCAAGGTTTCGAAAAGAGAATAAGGAAGCGGTGTTGATTGAAACAGCACTTTTGATTGAAGCTGGATATCAGGAGTTTTGTGATGAAGTCTGGTATGTGCATGCACCGGAGTCAGAACGCAGAGAACGCCTGAAAAAAAGCCGCGGATATTCGGATGAGAAGGTAGATACCCTTTTTGTAAAGCAGAGAAATGAGAAGGAGTTTTTTGATATCGCCACCAAGGTCATCGAAAATCCAGACGAAACTACACCGGCGGACATAATTGGGCAGATAATAGGACGATAATATGTGAGTGAATGTGCCATAAGAGACGTTGAATGCGGGAAGGGGCTCCCGCATTCACTGCCTCTCATGCTAAAATTCACTTACTTATTTGGTGAGAGATTTCGATGGAAAGAACGAAGATACAAAAACGAAGAGGAACATCGCTTGATAAAGCAAACGGAATGATGAGATAGATGCGGATGGATGCGGAAGTATGCGGAAGCATCTTTTTTGTGCAAAAACAAAATCAAAGGCAAAGGGAAGGACAAAAGGCAAAGATAAAAAAGTAAAAACAAAGACAAAGTCAAAATAGAATAAAGAAAAGCGGAAAAGAGACGCGAAAAAAACGGAAGAGAAGAAGCAAAATCCAGATAGGCTAAAAATCGACAAAATAAATAAACAACTAGCAAATAAATACCATATATGATAAAATATTCTGAGCAGTAATAGTAAGGAGTGTTTACATGGAAACAACAAAACTTCCGGAACATTATGTTTTCGGTCTTGATATTGGGACCAGCTGTATTGTAGGTACGGTTGGTTATAAAGCGAACGACCAAGAGTTTATAGTGGCGGCACAGTCGGTGCGATATCATGAGACCAGAGCGATGTTGGATGGGCAGATTCATGATATTGGAAAGGTTGCTCAGACGATAGCAGAAGTTAAGAATGAGTTAGAACAGAAGTTAAATATAGAGTTGAGCCGCGTATGCATTGCAGCGGCCGGAAGGGTGTTAAAGACCGTTACGGTTCGGGCGGATTATGAGATGCCGATGGAAATGACTGTGACAAAGGAGCATGTGCATTCGTTAGAGCTTATTGGTGTGGAAAAGGCATATGAGGAGATTCACAGACAAACAAAGGATGAGAGATTTAGTTTTTACTGCGTGGCATACACAGTTGTGAAGTATTATCTGGATGATTACATAATGGGAAATCTTGTGGATCATAAGGCAGAAAAAATCTCGGCAGATGTACTGGCTACATTTTTACCGGATGATGTTATTGAAGGGCTATATTCTGCGGTGGAAAAAGCAGGTCTTATTGTGGAGAATCTGACACTGGAGCCGATTGCGGCTATTAATGTGGCGATCCCGGAGAAGTTCCGCCTTTTGAATATCGCGTTGATCGATGTGGGAGCAGGAACTTCGGATATCTCAATCACAAAGGACGGAAGCATTGTGGCTTATGGCATGATTCCGATGGCTGGAGATGCAATCACCGAGACACTGGTACAGAAACATCTGGTAGAGTTTAAGGTGGCAGAGCAGATCAAGAAAGGTGCTTTATCCGGCGAGGTTATCACGTATGAGGATATTATCGGAATTCCGCATGAGGTGACTGCAGAACAGGTGTTAGAGGAAACAAAGGAAGTTGTAGATACCATGACAAGACGGATTGCAGAATCCATTAAAGAATTAAACGGCGGCAAGTCCGTAAGCGCTGTATTTATCGTTGGTGGTGGTGGAAAGATTCCGACATTCCGGGATGGAATCGCAAAGCATTTGCAACTTGCAGTAGAACGAGTGGCATTAAGAGGGGCAGAGGTATTAGGAAATGTTCAGTTTTTAGAAGATATCACGAAAGATTCTCTTCTTGTGACGCCAATCGGTATCTGTTTGAATTATTATGAACAGAAGAACAGTTTTATCAGTGTTCAGGTAAATGGAAAAAGCGTGAAGCTGTATGACAATAACAGGCTGACGGTAGTGGATGCCGCAATGGGAATCGGATTCCCGAACGAAGCATTATTTCCACGCCGTGGAAAGACCTTAAACTTTACGGTAAATGGAGCGCCGCGTATGCGTCGCGGAGAAGCCGGAGAAGCTGCGTTCATTGAGGTGAACAATGTGCCCGCAGCAATGAATGCTCCGATTTCATCGAATGACATCATCCATATTGCAGAATCCACAGCAGGAGAGGATGCGAAGATGATGATTTCGGAACTGCCGGAATACAAAGGGGAAATCCATTTTGTCGTAAACGGAAGAGATGTGATTTGTCCGAAGTTTATGCTTGCGAATGGAGAACTTGTTCCAGAATCTTACGAAATTAAAGAGAACGATGTGATTGAGACAGGAGCTTATTATACGCTTGGACAGCTTCTTGAGTTTATGGATTTACATTACGAGGAAGGAATCTTAATCAATCAGCTTCCGGCTAAGAAGGAAGACAAGGTTTATGAGAATTTCAGCGTGACGTATCCGCTTTATAAACAGAGTTTCGATAGAAATGAACAAAATAAAGAGAGCCAGCAGACAATAGCGAAAGAACTGGTGATCGAAGAAAATATAGAAGAAAGAACAGAACCGTCAAAGGACGATTCGGCAAAAGAAACAGAAGATAAGAAAACAAACAATACCATAACCATAAAGGTTACTGTAAACGATGAGACCGTTACGCTTTCAGGAAAGGAATCTTACATCCTGGTGGATATTTTGGATGTGTATTCATTTGACTTTAGTACGGTTCGCGGACAGCGGGTAATCATAACATGTAATGGCGAAGATGCAGAGTTTACGAAACCAATTGATAACGGAGATTATGTAAAAATCTATTGGGAAAAGTAAAAGAAAGATAGTATCAGCTAGGCAATGGCATTTACACTGGAAAGAGGGAATACAGTGTAAATGGCTGAAATCGAGCAAGTCACTTGGAAGGAGCACGTTATGAAACAGGAGGATACTTATCGCTATCTGGGCAAATATTCAAAGATACGTCTTGGAATGATGGGAGTGTTCTTAGTTTATTTATTAGTCCGGGCATTGATAGAGAACAATGTGGAAATGGGAAAAGGATGCCTGATTATGGCATCCGCCATTCTGTTTGCCGATATTGTATGTGAAATTTTTTCTTTATGGAAAAGAAAAGTGCCGTGGGTTATCATCCGAGGCGTAGAATTAACAATCTTTACATATTATTTCTTTGAAGAAGGAATATCAAGCTGTTTGGTTTTTTATGTAGCAACAAGTCTTATAACAATGCTGGAGCTGTTCTATGCGTATGACATCACCAACCCGGAACACCGGAGTGGGGTTTTGGCAGCAGGAACAGTTCCTGCCGTTATCATGGTCTTATTAAAGATAGCGCAGAAAGAAGTTTATTCTGAGAATATGTTTGGCCTTGTATGTGCATTTGGGATGCTTTTATATATGGCAGACCGGATTGCTGCGGCGACCGGCGAACAGATTGCAGGCTATGAGGAGAATTTATTTGAACAAAAAAGGCTGGCGGAGTTTACAAAGGAAACAAACCGCGCTCTGTATGAGCAGCAGGAAAAGGTAAAACGTACGAACGAGGAACTTGGTCTGCAGAAAATCAAACTGGAGGAAGCCAATCAGAAGATCAATAATGTCAATTCTGAAATGATGATTCAGAATAGCATTATGAAGTACATATCAACCTCCCTGGAAATCAATACGCTGATGGAATACATAACGGAGTCCGTATTGGAATCAAGCGGATTAAATTTATGCGCGATTGTATTAAAACCAGGAGTGGTGGAAAACGAGACCGCAATCTACGAGATCCGAACAAGGCTTTCGGAAGATGCGAACCGATTATTAGAAGAGTACATAAGCAACAATTATCTGGATTCTTATGTGGAATCCAAACAGGTATTTGTGGACAATTATATAAAAGAAAATACGTATCCATTTATCCGGAACAATGAAGTATGCTCTTTGATGATCTTACCTCTTGTCAATCAGGGGACAGCGATGGGGGCGATTTTATGTGGACATGGATCCTTTGATTATTTTGAGGATAACTTAAGTTTCTATGAAACAATCGTATCCCAGTTTTTAGTTGCATTAAATAATGCGAATCTGTACGCTAAGATGCAGCAGATGGCACACAAGGATGCCTTAAGCGGCCTTTATAACCGGGGACATTTAAATTACCTTGTGGACCAGTGTTCCAAGGAAGCCGTGGAGCAGGACACTGCCTTAAGCATCGCGTTATTTGATATCGATCATTTTAAGAAGATAAATGATACATACGGACATCTGTTTGGTGATGTGGTCATCAAAGAGATCTCCAGACTGGCAAGTCAGATAGCAAAACAATACGAAGGAATCGCCGGGCGTTACGGCGGGGAGGAATTCGTGCTTGTGTTTCCGGGAAAAGATGTGGGGGAAGCAAAAGCAATTATGGAAGAGCTGCGGACGCAGATTGGCGAGCTTAAGATCGAACATGAGGGAGATCTTGTGAGAACAAGAGTCAGTGTCGGATTAGCGTGTTATCCGGATACATGCACAAGGATCAATGAACTGTTAAACCGTGCAGATAACGCGATGTATGAGTCAAAAGACTCTGGTGGAAATGCGGTGACGATTGACTCTAGAGCGTAGGAAGGTTTTGGTAAATGAGAATTTGATGGGTTGAATTTTTAAACAGTTTGTAATATACTTTTCCTACTGATGACTGATGGCATCGAAGGAGGAAGTATTTATGAGATTATGCAGTATTGCAAGCGGCAGCAGTGGAAATTGTATTTATGTAGGAAGTGAGCAGACACATCTTTTAGTGGATTGCGGAATCAGTGGAAAGCGCATTGAGAATGGGCTTGCACAGATTGAAGTACCGGCTGATACGCTTAAGGGAGTGTTGATCACACACGAACATAAAGATCATATCCAGGGGCTTGGCGTATTGGCAAGGCGTTATGGCGTGCCGGTCTACGGAACAGTGGAGACAATCAATGCGATTCTAAAGAACGGTGGTGTCGGACGAATCGATGAAAGCCTGCTGCGCTATGTTGTGCCAGATCAACCGCTTGTGATCGGCGACATCACGGTAAATCCTTTTTCAATGTCGCACGATGCCTGCAACCCGGTCTGCTATACATTTGAACGGGAAGGGAAAAAAATCGGAATGGCAACCGATTTAGGAACCTATGATGATTATATTGTATCAAAATTATCCGGTTCTAAAGTGCTGTATCTAGAGGCAAATCACGATGTAAACATGTTAATGGTAGGCGGATATCCGTATTACTTAAAACAGCGTATCGTCGGCGACAAAGGCCATTTATCCAATGAAAGAAGCGCGGAATTAATCTGTAAGCTTTTGCATGAAGACTTAAAGAATATCATTCTTGCCCATTTAAGCAAAGAAAATAATTATGCAGAGCTAGCGTATGAGACTGTTCGCGTGGAAGTGGAAAATCATTTGAAAGGATGCAGTTACAAACCGGAAATCGTAGTAGCCAACAGAGATATTCCATCAAAGATGGTTAAAATATAGGAGGGCAATATGAATAGAACAATTATTACAGTAGTAGGTCATGACCAGGTAGGAATTATTGCAAAGGTTTGTACGTATCTCGCAAACAATCGAGTGAATATCCTTGATATCACACAGACGATTGTTTCCGGTTATTTCAATATGATGATGATCGTAGATACAAGCGAGTCTCCAAAGGAATTTTTAGCATTAGCGAATGAGTTAGAGCAGATTGGTGAGGAAATCGGCGTTGTAATCAAAGCACAGCGTGAAGAAATCTTCAACATGATGCACCGTATCTAAGACAGAGCGAATGATAAAAAAGGAGATGAAAGAGCATGATCAATATTAATGAAGTGTTAGAGACAAATAAGATGATCGAAAAGGAAAACTTAGATGTACGTACCATTACATTAGGTATCAGCCTTTTGGATTGTGCAGACAGCAATTTAGAGGAATTAAACCGTAAGATCTATGAAAAAATCACCACTGTTGCAAAAGATTTAGTTGCGGCAGGAAACCAGATCGAGAAAGAATTCAAGATTCCGGTTGTGAATAAACGAATCTCCATTACACCAATTGCCTTAGTAGGCGGCGCAGCCTGTAAGACAAAAGAAGATTATGTGACCATTGCAAAGACATTAGACGCAGCAGCCAAGAAAGTCGGCGTGAACTTTATCGGCGGCTATTCCGCTCTTGTTTCCAAAGGGATGACAAGAAGCGAACGTCTTTTGATCGAATCCATACCGGAGGCACTCTCTGTAACCGAGCGTGTCTGTGCATCCATTAATGTAGGGTCTACCAAGACCGGTATCAATATGGACGCAGTCAAGCTGCTCGGTGAGATTGTTCTTAGTACTGCAGAATATACAAAAGAATATGACTCATTAGGATGTGCCAAACTAGTAGTGTTCTGTAACGCACCCGACGATAATCCATTCATGGCAGGCGCCTTCCATGGCGTCACGGAAGCAGATGCGATCATAAACGTGGGTGTCAGCGGACCTGGTGTTGTAAAGACAGCATTAGAGAGCGCAAGAGGAGCAGATTTCGGAACGCTTTGTGAAACTATTAAAAAGACCGCATTTAAGATTACAAGAGTCGGCCAGCTAGTGGCAATGGAAGCATCCAAGATATTAGGTGTACCATTCGGCATCGTGGATTTATCCTTGGCCCCGACTCCGGCAGTTGGCGACAGTGTTGCGGAGATTTTACAAGAAATCGGTTTAGAGCATCCTGGCGCACCTGGAACAACCGCAGCTCTAGCCCTTTTAAATGATCAGGTGAAGAAGGGCGGCGTTATGGCGTCTTCTTATGTAGGCGGCCTTAGCGGAGCGTTCATTCCGGTCAGCGAAGACCAGGGAATGATCGACGCGGTGAATGCAGGATGTCTGACTCTTGAAAAATTAGAAGCTATGACATGTGTATGTTCCGTTGGTCTTGATATGATTGCGATTCCTGGGGATACTAAGGCTACAACCATATCCGGCATCATCGCGGATGAGATGGCAATCGGCATGATTAACCAGAAAACAACAGCAGTTCGTCTGATTCCGGTAATCGGAAAGAAAGTAGGCGATACAGCAGAGTTTGGCGGCTTATTAGGTTATGCACCGATTATGCCGGTGAATGCTTTCTCCTGTGATGATTTCGTAAATCGCGGCGGCAGAATCCCTGCCCCAATCCACAGCTTTAAGAACTAAATGTAAAAGGAGAATTGCAATGAGTGATGTAAAAGAAATGTTAAAGAACATCGATTATAAGAATGTGTTAGGATATTTTGCAGAAATATCTGACATTCCAAGAGGAAGCGGAGATAATAAAAGAATCAGCGACTACTTAGTAGCATTCGCTAAAAATCATAATTTAAGATATGTACAGGATGAAGCATTAAACGTAATCATTTACAAAGATGCGACTGCAGGTTATGAAGCGCATACTCCTGTTATCATCCAGGGACATATGGATATGGTTTGTGTAAAAGAAGAAGATTCTAATCATGATTTTACAAAAGACGGCTTAGAGCTGATCTTAGAAGGCAATATTCTTCATGCAAACAAAACAACACTTGGCGGCGATGATGGTATTGCTGTAGCATACGGTCTTGCATTATTAGCAGATGATACAATCAAGCATCCAGCGCTTGAAATCTTAATCACAACCGATGAAGAAACCGGTATGGATGGTGCAAAAGCATTAGATCCTTCTCTTTTAAAAGGAAAGCATATGATCAATGTGGATTCCGAAGATGAAGGCGTAGTATTAGTAAGCTGCGCGGGCGGACTTCGTGTCTATGGTGAACTTCCGGTAAGAAGACAGGAGATGGAAGGCACATCCTTAAAGATCGTGGTAAGCGGATTAAAAGGCGGCCACTCCGGAGCAGAAATTCATAAATCCAGAACAAATGCGACTCTTTTACTTGCAAGAACGTTAATGTGCTTATCTGAAACAGCAGGCTACAGCATGGTAAGCATGAAGGGCGGCGAGAAGGATAATGCGATCCCAGCGTATGCGGAAGCGACTATCTTAGTGGATGCAGAATCTGCAGAAGAAGTAGTAAAGAAAGTGCAGGAATTAAACGAAGTATTTAAGAAAGAATTATCAAGCGCAGAACCAGACGTGAACCTAGCTGTTACTTTAGGCGGAAATGAAAAAGTGAATGCAGTTCATGCAGTTGACTTTGAAAAAATCCTTTTTGTATTAATCCAGGCTCCAAACAGCGTTCAGGTTATGAGTTCTGATATTGAAGGCTTAGTAGAAAGCTCCTTAAACCTTGGCATCTTCTCCATTGATGAAGATAAGGCACAGTATCACTATGCATTAAGAAGCTCTAAATCAAGCTACAAGCAGTATATGACAGATAAGTTATTATATCTGATCACATTCCTTGGCGGTGAATGCGAAGCAACAAACGATTATCCAGCATGGGAATATAAGAAAGAATCCAAATTCCGTGAATTATTCGCAGAAGTATTCGAAAAAGAATACGGTCATCCATGTAAGATGGAAGCGATCCATGCAGGTCTTGAGTGCGGTTTGATCAGCGAGAAGATTCCGGATATCGATATTGTATCCATCGGACCAGATATGAAGGATATTCATAGTCCAAGAGAACAGCTTGATGTTGAATCTGCAATCCGTGTTTATAAATTCTTAGAAAAATTATTAGAAGCTATGAAATAGTGAATTGGATTCATTTTATGCATAATTGGATGAAATGATTTCATTTCGCCATAAATGGGTTCATACGTTAAAAATGTTGTGAAATCTCTTATTTACCAGAGATTTTGCAACATTTTTTTGCGGGAAAACTCAAAGAATAATCATGAAAACTTAAGAAATTCTTCTTAAAAAATTGCTTTACTTTTTTGGTAAAATATCGTATCATGACTTAGCTGATAAAGTTCGACAATTTTTTTAGTACATAGGAAATTGCGAAACTCTTTTAATGTCACTTTGAAAGGGAAGGTTGTTTAATTATGAGAATAAATGACGAGAATGATACATCCTACGATAAAGGGACGGATGACTCCTTATTTTTTCCTAAGGATATTGATTTAGGGGATGACTTTCTGTCAGAAGTTACGGAATCGTTAAAGTCTCAGATTAGCGATGAAATGGTCTCTGCAGAAGACTCTACGGAAAATGGAGATAATGAGGAAATAACACAGAAGAAAAAAAATAAAGGATTCAAAATTGCGGGAATCATTGCGCTTTGTCTTGTTTTAATCGTTGGATTTTTGGGCGGCACAAAAGCCGGACGCCGAATTATCTACAACATTGCCGGAAGTTATCTTCATGACAAGATGGATAATAACAATGGAAGTAGTTTAAATCCAGATAATGGATCACTCATTATTGCAGATGATGAGAAAGAGGATGATCCGAATAAAAGACACGAAGATTATGTGACGAACTTTTTATTAGTCGGCATTGAGCAGATTCAAGGCGGTAATCGTACCGACTCCATGATGATTGCATCCATCAATACATTAGATGATACAATCAAGCTCACATCTCTGATGCGTGATACGTATGTAGAGATTCCGGGACATAGCAAGAATAAGTTAAATGCAGCTTATGCAAAAGGTGGTATTGATCTTTTAATTGATACAATAGAACTTAATTACAAGATTCGCCTTGATGGGTTTGCAACTGTTAATTTTGATGCATTTGAAAAAGTGATCGACCGTCTTGGTGGTGTTGAAATTGAACTTGGTGAAACAGAAGCTTCCTACTTACGAACAACCAACTATATCTCCAATCCAGCATACCGTACAGTAAAAGCTGGCTGGAATAATTTAAACGGCAACCAGGCATTAGGTTATTGTCGTGTTCGTAAAGTACCAACTCTTGGCGGCGCAAACTCCGATTTTGGTCGTACCCTTCGTCAGAGAAGAGTATTAAATGCATTATTTGAAAAATACAAATCTAAGAATGTATTCGAGCTGATTTCCATTATGAACGAATGTCTTGGCTATGTCACAACAGACCTGACATCCAGCCAGATCTCTGCCGCTATCGAAGCCGTAATAGAAAATGGAATCACTACGATTGATAATGCAAGAATTCCAACGGATGAATTATATACAGCAGAACGCTACGATGTCGGTGCCGTTCTTGTTCCAGACTGGGATGCCAACATTGAATTCCTCTACCAGTTCATCTTTTTAGATAAACCGGCATCTGATACTGATGCAAGCACAGAGACTCAGATCGATGCGGACTTTGGTGTTACTACGACGCCGTAAGGATTGTCGCACGAAGAAAGTATGTATTTCGGAGCATTATATTCCCCAATGTTCTCACTTATAAGCAAACAAAAATCGATTTATTCTCCAGCTATCAGACAGAAAGTCATTGTCTGCTATCGAAAGAATAAATCGATTTTTGTATTTCTATTTTTCTTATATCAGTTCATACCCATACAATTATTATTATAATGAAGTGGGGAGGGAAAGGAATCGCCATAGAAAATCGGTGGAAGAAAAAGAGAGCGGGATGGTGGGATAATTGCGAAGTGCCCGGCTTATGACGAATAAAAAGCATCTCCGTCTTTGAATAGTAGACAGTGGCTTTCTGTCTGAGCGGCAAAGACGGAGGTGCTTTTTGTGCGCTTATGCATCCGAACACTTGGAAATATCCCATCGTCCCGCTCTCGTTTCCTTCCCCTCGATTTTCCTACCGCCTCTTCATTAGAGCATTATTAAAAATGGATAAAATGTATTATCATTGGTGCGGTAATATGGTATAATATGAGCGTATGCTTGAGCCTTAAATTTTCTATTGTAGACAAGTTCTTTGCAGCAATTATGCGGAATCAGGAGAGAGCGATGAAAGATGACGAATTAAAAGACTATACATCTGACAGGAAGACCCCAGACCAAAGTAGTTGCAAAAAGCAGAAAAACGAATATGATCCGTCCAAAGATGAAGCATTTAAGCGGAATATAGAGGAAGCATTCTTAGAGGAAGACAATAATTATTCCAGTTTGGAACTAGAGAGTCAAATTCCGTGGATCAGTATGGAAGAGGAGCAGAAAAAGAAGGACCAGGAGCTGAACGATGAAGTCAATTTAGATGATATATCAAGGCATTTAGTCGGCCAGTTCGATGCAGAGCAGGCATATGAGGCAAAAACATCCGAAAAGGAAATAATAGAAGATATCGTTTCAGAAAATCATTACCGGCTGCCTCGTGCGCTGAAAGTGGTTGGAATTATTTCGGCAGTCATTGCCCTTACAGGTAGTTTTTTATTATTCACGACACCTGGCAGACATGCTCTGATTCATATTGCAGCTCAGTATGCGGCAAGCAGAATAAATTATGAGGAAGATATGGCTCAGGCGATGGCTACAGAAAACACGCCTGTGGTAACGTTGCCGGAAGAAATCATACCAACTGATGTGGGGGAAGAAGAGAAGCAGGAGGAAAACGTCAATCTGCTGTTACTTGGAGAAGAGGCAATTGGTTCAAGCACTGCAAGAGGAAGAACGGACCTGATTATGGTTGCAACGGTTGACACAGAACAAGGAACATTAAAGCTGACTTCTTTTATGCGAGACTTGTATGTGAAAATACCTGGATACCAGGAAAATAAGCTGAATGTAGCATATGAACTGGGAGGAATTTCACTGTTATATGAGACGTTAAAAGAGAATTTCGGACTTAAGATGAACGGCAGCCTGTTAGTTGGTTTCGATGATTTTGAGAAGATTATCGATAAGCTGGGAGGAATATCGGTTTATCTGACGAAAGAGGAAGCAGCGTATTTGAATGAGACAAATTACATATCGAAGGAAGAAAACAGGAATGTTAAGGCAGGATATTGCACTCTGAATGGGAATCAGGCACTCGGATATTGCAGAATACGATATGTGGGTAATGCAGATAATGAGACTGACGATTTCGGAAGAACATCCAGGCAGAGAATACTTTTAGAGGCTATATTCGAGAAGTATAAGTCATTAGGATATGCCTCGATGGCAAAGGTGATGAATGATTGTCTGCCTTACGTGACAACGGATCTGTCCGGAGATGAATTAAGTGAGTTGCTGCAGAAAGCATATGATGCAGGAATTCGAAAGATAGAGACAATGCGGATGCCGATGGATGGCATGTATGAAGAGGGAAGGGTACGGAATATGGAAGTGCTGATTCCTGACATGCTAAAGATGAATGAGGCACTGCAGTCATTTTTAGAGTAAAAAGATTAGTTTGAAATAAGCGTATCACAGGATACGTGCCCATTTCCGGAAGAAGAGATTCTTGTCGGAAAAATATGATACATCTGGAGAGGGGATTTCAATGGAAATACAATTATGGAGAGAGATTTTGGAGCCATATGCATTGGCGGTTGATGAGATGTTAGTAAAGTTTAATCATATTATTGATGCTTATCGAAAAGCCGGCATGTATTCTCCAATTGAGCAGGTTACCGGAAGAGTGAAGACGATTTCGAGTATCCTAGAAAAGGCACAGAAAAAGGGGATTAAGTTAGAAGCTTTGGAGAAATCCATTGAAGATATTGCAGGAATCCGTATTATCTGCCAGTTTGTAGATGATATCTTTAAAGTGGTGGATCTGATCCGTAACAGGACCGATATGGTGATTATCAGTGAGAAGGATTATATTCGAAATAAGAAGGAGAGCGGATACCGCAGCTATCATCTGATTGTTCGTTATAATGTGGAGACGCTGCATGGCACGAAGGAGATTCATGCAGAGATTCAGATTCGTACACTGGCAATGAATTTCTGGGCGACGGTGGAACATTCCCTTCAGTATAAGTATAAGCAGAATATGCCGGAGAGAATCAGAACCCGCCTTCATAATGCAGCGGACGC
>SVEB01000040.1 GCA_015057635.1 Lachnospiraceae bacterium
TTACAAAGAGGGAGATGGCGAATGCTTATTCTGAGCTGAATGATCCGCTGGATCAGATTGAGAGATTTAAGGCTCAGGAGGCACTTCTGGCAGCGGGGGATGATGAAGCGAATTCGATGGATGAAGATTTCGTAAATGCGCTGATGATCGGTATGCCACCGACTGGCGGTATTGGAATTGGTATTGACCGGTTTGTAATGCTGCTTACGGATAGTTATGCGATCAGGGATGTGTTGTTGTTCCCGACGATGAAGAGTTTGGAGAAATAAATAAATGATGGAACTTTTATAGTTCGATCCTAACAATAGAATAAGAAAAGCTCTTTCTGCTGAATGAACCAGTAGTGAGGGCTTTTCTTTTTATATAAAATAAAACTTTTTTTGATTCAGTATTTGCTACGCTTCTTAAAAAGTTAAACCAAGGAGATATTAACGGAGCAGCCAATGAATTCGACAAGTGGATTTATGCTGATGGTAAGGTGCTTGACGGATTGGTTAGAAGGCGGGAAGCAGAAAAGGAAGACTGCAGATGGTGTGTTTGGAGCTGGCTCCAAAGCAGCTGTAAAAACATTGAAATCCGGAGATAAGGGAAATGCAGTTCATATTATGCAGGGGATGCTCTATTGCCGGGGATTTGATACAAATGGAGTAGATGGCATCTTTGGAAGTGGAACAACTTCATCGGTTAAACGTTTTCAATCAAGCAAAGGCCTTAGTGCTGACGGATTAGCTGGCCCTGGCACGATGTACGCTCTTTATAATTGGCGACTTTTTGACAATCGTTGGGTAGGGATTCTTATGAATCACTCCCAAGGCGAGTTGCATTCTGTTTGTACCGTTTCTTTACTGATTTTGTACCAATCCTGCCATTTATTGCAAAGAATTATAAAGACCTAGGTACCCGAGAGGAATCCTATTGTAAACCCAGTTAAAGACATTTCAGTTAGTAGAAATACTATCAGAGATGTCTTTTTTGCATTCTTAAGGCCAAACTAAAATGAAGAAAGGAAGTGATCAAAACACCAATGAAAAATCTGGAATCTTAGTATTGATAACTTTCAATAATTTGCAGATATAAGAGATAACATGTTTCAATTCTATAATATATGATACAATAATACAATACATATAAGCATATCTTTGATAAATTAGATATAATGTCTAAGTGAGTATTATTGCTAATTGGAAAGGAAGGTTTACATGATGAAGATTGGTGTTATAGGAGCAGGTGTCATTAGCGAAATATATTTACAAAATATGACTCAAAAATTTGATAATATTGAGGTGCTTGCAATTGCAGATTTATCCGTTGAGAATGCGAAGAAAAGAGCAAAACAATTTGGAATCAGGGGATGCAGTGTTGATGAGCTGTTAGATAATCCGGAGATTGAAATGGTAGTAAATCTAACTCCAGTGGGAGCTCATTTTGATGTTATTAAAAAAGTTCTTAATGCAGGGAAACACATATATACAGAAAAAACTATAACAAATGATTCAGAGAAAGCAGCTGAACTACTTAAATTAGCAGAAGAAAAGGGGCTTTATCTTGGCTCTGCTCCGGATACTTTTTTGGGAAGTTCTCTTCAGTCTGCGAAAATAGCAATTGAAGATCAGATACTTGGAAAAATTCATTCTTTTTCAATTTCAGCAAATCGTAACAATGATTTGTTGCTCAGTTTATACCCGTTTTTGAGAAGACCAGGAACAGGAGTACTATTTGATTATGGAGTATATTATTTAACCGCATTAGTAAATCTTCTTGGACCAGTTTCGAGAGTGGGGGGAATTGTAGGAACACCATATAAAACACATGTAAATATACTTCCAGGATCGCCAGAATTTGGTCAGACAATTGAGTCACCAAATGAGAGTCAGGTATCAGCAATTCTACAGTTGAAAAATGGAATTACTGGAACATTACACATAAATGCAGAAAGTAATTTAACAGATGAAACATATTTTGCAATTTATGGAACAAGGGGAATTCTTTATCTATCAGATCCAAATCAGTTTGGCGGAAAGGTTCGTTTTTTGCCAAACAGCATGGATCCAAGAATTCCGGTAAAACCAGTAACACTATGGAAATTTACACCATATGAAGAGAATTCAAGAGGGATTGGTCCGGCAGAGATGGCAGAAGCAATCGAGAACAACAGACCAAATCGAACATCCAAAGAGATGGCAATTCACGTACTCGAAGTATTGGAAGCAATCCTGAAGGGTGGTGAAAAAGGAATATTTGTGGATATTGTATCGACGTGTCAGATTCCAAAAGCTTTAGAACAGAAAACGGTTCCAATTACAAACATAGGTCATATTTCATTTCAGATGAAAAACGAAGAAGAGATGATTCACTTCTATTCTGAGGTTATCGGAATGAAAAAATTATTTTTGTTAACTACAGATGATCTGGTAGAAACAGTTCGTACTCAGCACGGTGAGAAAGAAGCTTTACAGCTCAAAACAACATTTCCGGAAGGTTCATCTATTCCATGGATTCAGTATATGAAAATTTCTGATCATCAATATTTAGAACTTTTTTACAGCCTTGGGGTAAAACATAATGAAATTGAGAATCTGAACGAATATTATGGTTTCAAAAAAGTGAATTATGAAGTAGACGATATCCAGGTATTTTATAAAGGTCTAGTAGATAAAGGAGTTAAAATAAAAGAAGATATCCATGTAGTTCCAGATGGAGCAAAAGAATTTGCTGTAGTTGATCCAGATGGAAATGAGATTCAATTTACGGAGTATGGTACTAATTCATTAATCCCATTAACAGAGGAGAAAGAACGGGAAGCATTTTCTCCACTAAAATATACAACGCAGGTGGCCTTACAAATACGGGATGAAATAAATATGAAGAATTTTTATTGTAAAGGACTAGGACTTAAGAAAGCATATACGTTAACATATGGACAGCTTGCAGAAAGTCTGGAGAAAGCAGGAACAATTGATGGGGAATCACTGGCTGGACTTAAGATGATGGGAGAAATGCCGTATATTGATTACATTGAAGTGGCACCCCATCAATATATAGAATTTTTCCATTCTGTTGGGCAAGAAAAAAAGAACAAGGAAGATACTAATTTTTATGGTTATCAGCATATTTGTCTCGAGGTATCTAATATTCATGAGGCATGGGATGCTGTTATCATGAATGGTATTAAGCCAGATACAGAGATTGCACTTGGCGTAGAAGGCTCTTATCAATTTTGGTTAGTAGACCCAGATGGAAACAGATTGGAGCTTATGGAATATACGAAAGAAGCAAAGCAACTAAAACTTCTTTAGTTAGCAACATTAAAAATGGCGTCAGCATGTATGTTGAACGCCTTTTTGATTGACAAAAGGCAAAAGCCGTTGTACTATAAAGGTATCAAATGATACTTTTTGCGAGGAGATAAATATACGAACCAATATACGGTTAATATATTATTTCCAGATGAGAATCCTGTGGACGCTTTGAAAAAAGAATTGAAAATGCTAACTGTTGAAGAATATATGAGGACTGTATCAGATCTTAAGTTCCCCAATAGGAGTGAGATGAGGGAATTTGGAAAGGTCTATAATGGTAACCACGATGTATATATTAAGATAAGGGTGGAGCTGTTTGGTATGTATGGGAATTCCACAACTTTTGTAATGTCGTTTCATTTTGCTGAGAGGGCATTTGTACCAGAGATGTTTCCATATAGGAATAAACAAGGGAGGTATTTTCATGGACATGAAAGTGATCCGCAGTGAAAAACGTCTATGTACCTGCTGCATGGAAGAGCATGAGGTGAAAACAGTTCGTGTGATGGAACGTGCTAGTTTTAAAAATGTACAGGTAGACTATGAGGCTACTTACTTTTTTTGTGATGCCGCAGAAGAATTATATATGAATGAA
>SVEB01000041.1 GCA_015057635.1 Lachnospiraceae bacterium
TGGGGATTATGTTCTGGCCGAAGAGATGTCCGTAAAATTGGCAGACAATGACGTATGGGCAATTTTGATTGATGATGAAACCTTACAAGTTGCATGGAAAACTAAAAATGTTCCTGTCACCATTCCGAATGCGTATACGTTGTCCGATATAGCCAATTTAAGCGTGGGCTATCTTGATGGTTATCCAACCTATACGGGCGAAAATGAAAATGGTATCGTCGTCCTCGGTTTTCCAAAAGACAGCTTTTGGAAGCATACAAGGGCAAGTTGGAATTACAATCTGATTGCCAATTTGCCACAAACTGCCCTAACGGTGCTGCTTGTCAATGTCGTTCTCATCCTCGCAATTTATGTAATCGCCAATATGAAGCTTTTAAAGTCGGTAAAACCGATTACGAAGGGGATACAAGAGCTGTCTTCCGGAGAGGGCGTTCATATTCCCGAAAAAGGGGTGCTTTCTGAAATTTCCTCTAATATCAACCGCACCTCTGATATTTTGAAGAAACAGCAGGAGCAGTTAAGGAAGAAGGAAACGGCAAGAGCGAATTGGATAGCGGGCGTCTCTCACGATATTAGAACGCCGCTGTCAATGGTTATGGGATATGCCGGACAGTTGGAAAGCTCCCACAACCTTTCGGAAGCGGAACAGAAAAAGGCTGCTGTCATTGTGAAACAAAGTGAGAGAATGAAGAATCTGATTAACGATCTCAACCTTGCTTCTAAACTGGAATACGATATGCAGCCGCTTATGAAAAGACAGGAAAATGCTGTCGCCGTTGTGCGTCAAGTTGTTGTAGATTTTATGAATATGGATATTGATGATAAGTTTCCGATTGAATGGAAAACAAGCGATGCATTAACTGCTTGCAAGATTAATGCAGATAAGGCTTTATTAAAACGGGCCATCTCAAATCTGATTCAAAACAGTATGAACCACAATGAAAACGGGTGTACAATTTTTGTATCGGTCACCACGGATAACAGTAATTGTATGATTTGTGTTGAGGATAACGGTGTAGGAGCTTCCGATGAACAGATAGACAAGCTCAATCATACGCCGCATTACATGGTATGTGATACGAATACGAGCGAACAGCGACATGGTTTAGGATTACTGATTGTGAAACAGATTATGGACGGTCACAACGGAAAAACAATAATGGAACATAGCGAATACGGCGGCTTTAAGGTAATGCTAACAATACCCCAAAACCTGACCTGAAAAAGCAGCATGCAGACGCAGTAACAGAGGGAGTGCATAAGTATGCTCTCATTACCCATATAGACAAGCGGAAGGTTTTGTGAAAGGGAGAAAATAGGAGAAGAAGAAGGCGATATATTAGGGGGAAGAGAAAAATCACTGGCAGCAGAAGTTTGTAGAAGTGGTGATGATTCGGATTAAGGATGGCCTATTGAAAAATGGATGTAAAAAAACACCCGGTCTAGCGGGTGCTTTTTTATTGCGTATAAAATTTAAGGAACTAAAATTTTATACTTGCTAGACGAGAGCCATAAGGTCGGAGAGGGATTCAATCTCGTAGGTGCAGTGGATGGATGGGACGGATTCTTTGTGGTGAGGATTGTACCAGCAGGTGTCGATGCCGGCATTTTGGCCGCCTAGGATGTCGGAGGAGAGGGTGTCGCCGATTAGGAGGACACGGTCCTTTTTAAAGGGAGGAATATGAGAAAAAACATGATCGAAAAATTCGATTCTAGGCTTTTGATAGCCGATCGCTTCGGAGACAAAGATCTCTTTAAAGTAAGGAAGAAGACCGGAAGCGGTGAGGCGGGAATGCTGGGTGCTTGCGACACCATTCGTGACGATATAGAGGTCATGGGTCTTTTTGAGGGATTCTAACAGTTCTTTGGCACCATGGATGGTTTTATGGCCTTTGCTTAGCTCTAACTGGTAGTCGGTATCCATTTTATGGGCATCAACGGACAGATTCAGAGCTTTACCCAGAAGGGCGAAACGTTTGTAGAGAATCTCATCACGCTTGATTTCTCCTAATTCAAAGGACTTCCAGAGGGAATGGTTGATTTCTTCGTAAAGGGAGATAGTTGCGTCGTCCGTGGGAATATTATGATTGGAGAATAGGGAGCGGATGCCGTCATATTCGGCTGCTTTAAAGTCTAGAATGGTGTCATCTGCGTCGAATAATAGAATGTCATAATGAAAATTGTTCATAAAACCTCCAGTGATATAGAAATGTATAAGGATAAGGAGTGTTCTGCCGAGCTTTTTCCTGTTCGGCAGAATGCTTCCTGTTAGTTTAGGCCTTTTTTGTATCGGAAATATTCCGGTACCTCAAAGATCAGCATTGCCGTCCATCCTGCAAGGCAGGCAAAGGCGATGCCACTGATTTCAAAGCGAGGGGCTAAGAGATAGGAGCAGAGAACACGGACGATCATCTGTACGGTGGTCGCAATCAGTGTTGTCTTCATTTGTCCCATTCCCCTGAAATACCCTTGCACACCATTTGTCATGGCCGGCAGGATGTAGAAGACGGCCATAAAGTGCAGATAGGTAACGCCTAAGTCGACTACGGAGGACGAATCTTTCGGTACGAAAAGGTTCATCATAGGTCGTGCCAGTGTAAATACAACGATACATAGGATGACAAAGTAGGAGGCTTCTAAGAGAAGGCCGGTACGAAATCCCTTTGTCATTCGTTCTTTATAATGGGTGCGGTTATCGGGATCAGAGGATTTTTCCATGGCGCCGCGATTCTGGGCCACAAAGGTAGTAAGTCCGTGAGAGATGCTCTGCTGTGGTGTAAAGGCAAAATCATCGATTCGGTTTACTGCATTAAAGGTAGCGATGGAATCGACACCAAGCGGATTTACAGCACCCTGTACGAGTACTTTTCCGATATAGAGCACAGTCTGCTGCATGGCCGTTGCCCAGCTGTAGTTAATGGTGGATTTGACAAGGGAGCGCTCCACTACGAATTCGCAACGTTTTAGCTGTAGTAAAGGCACTTTTTTATATACATATGCGATACACAAGATAGAAGCGGTGGCTTCTGCAATCACAGTCGCAAGTGCAGCACCGATGACACCCATTTTAAGTCCTGCTACCAATACTAAGTCAAGGGAAGCATTCAGGATGGAAGAGATGATCAAAAAATAGATCGGTGTCTTGGAATCTCCAATGCTTCTAAGGGAGCAGGCATATACATTATAAAAGAATGTGAAGATAAGACCGGCACAAATAATGGACAGATAAGTTGCCGCTTCTTTTAAAATCTCATCTGGTGTATGAATCAGGGATAGGATTGGTTTTGCTAACAGGAAACAAAGGATGGAGACAAAAATGGTGAATCCGCAACCGACTAACATCGTGGTGGAGACTTCCTTTTTTAGTTTCTCATGGTTTCCGGAACCGTAAAATTCGCTCATCAATACGGAAGCTCCCATACAGATGCCGATAATAAAAAAGATGATAATGTTCATGATTGGATTGGCACATCCGACTGCAGCTAACGAATCTTTGCCCGCAAATTTTCCGACAATGATAGAGTCTACTGCATTATAAGTCAGCTGAAACAGATTTCCTAAGATCATTGGGATTGCAAACTGAATCAGATGCTTTTTTATGTTGCCGTTGGTCATATCTTTTGCCATATGTTACCTCATAGTTATATGTATTTTTGCGTCATTTCATAAGAAATAACACGAGTGTTAAGAGTTCTATGTATTATACCACGAAAGATGTCAGTTGTAATCAGATTTTAAGGAAAGTCTAAGGAAGCATTTCTTGACTTCAAAATACAAGTATTTTATGATGGAAGAAAGTGGGGAAAGCTGAAAAAGTTTGTATTTCTGCAGTTTATGGATTGGGAGGGCAGAAATTCAGACGGCTTTTTCATTCAATTGGATAAGGAGTAAGGAGAGTGTCGCAAATGGAGCTACAGTTAACACATTTAAAAAAATCATTTGAGGAAAAGGTAGTATTAAAAGATGCTACTTTCACATTTGAAAAGGGAAAGATTTATGGTCTTCTTGGACGAAATGGAGCCGGGAAGACAACGTTATTCAACTGTCTGGCAGGCGAACTGAAGGCAGATGAAGGAGAGGCTGTACTGCGGGAGGAAGGAAAGGAAAGAAGACTGACTTCTAATCAGGTAGGATATGTATTTTCCACTGCAATTCTGCCGGAATTTCTAACCGGTTATGAGTTTATCAAGTTTTACATGGAAGTGAATCAGAAAACCATTCAGAAAGACCGAACGATCGATGCGTACTTTGAACTGATCAAGATGAATGAAGAGGATCGCCACAGTCTGATAAAAGGGTATTCCCATGGCATGAAGAACAAGATTCAGATGCTGATGTTCTTAATCGCGAAGCCGCCTATCATCCTATTGGATGAACCGTTAACCTCTCTTGATGTAGTGGTGGCGCTTGAGATGAAACATCTGTTAAAGGAAATCAAGAAAGATCATATTATTATTTTTTCTACCCATATTTTGCAGCTGGCAACCGATCTTTGCGATGAGATTGTAGCATTGAGTGATGGGACATTAGAGCTTTTGGATCATGAAATGCTTCATGACAGCCATTTTGAAGAGAAGCTCGTACAGATCTTAAGTGAGGAGGATGTTCATGTTAAAAACGCTTAGATTTTCATACCGTCTGAAAGCGGAGATGTATCTGAACTCTCTTGTGTACTTCTTAAAACGAGTTCCTCTTGTAAAGAAGCTGTTTCGAAAGATGGGATATGAGCATCCGAAACTCGGAGGAATCCTGACCGTTATAGGAATTCTATACCAGATCCTAAAGAAAGCAATGGGAGTAGGGATTTGTGCTTTTATTGCAGTAGGGGTTCCGTTGCTGATACGGGAGGAAACAGTTGAGATAAATCAGCTTGCACCTTATTTTCTTCATATGTACTTATTTGTATATTTGCTTGCAGGACCTATCGTGAACTTGAAATTATTAGAAGCAAACAGGACACGCTTTATTTGTATTAAAGTATTCCGTATAAACGCAAAGCAGTTCGTTCTTTCGGAATATATAACCGGACAGATATTAGAGGTGGTGTTAGAAGCCCTCACATTCTCCATCTTCGCCGGAATCCTGGGGGTATCCCGTTTAGGAGTATTCTTTTTGGTATTGATGAAAGCACTGTTTAAATGCTTTTTTGAGTGGCTGGATTTAGTATGGTATCAGAAAAAGTCTGCATTCCTACACCAGAAGACATGGAGGCTTATAGGCATAGGAACTTGTCTTTTAGGGGCTTGTTATATTCCGGTATGGCTTAAGAAACAACTGCCGCTTACCATGCCTGTTATGGAGATCATAGCAGCATTCTTAGGAGTGATCGGTCTTATTTCCATGGGAATGACGTGGCGCTATCCTCTTTATAAAGAGGCGGCACTTGACAGCAATCTGTTAGAGCGCCTCTCTACAGATGTACAGCAGGTAAAGGCACAGGCTGCATTCCAGGCAGTCAAGCTGGATGAGAAAAGCTATACAAAGGAAGAACTGAATGGAAGCCTTTATGAAGATAAGAAAGGATATGACTATCTGAATGCATTATTTTTCAGAAGGCACAGAAGGCAGCTTGCAAGGCCGGTAAAAATTCAGACAGCAATCATTACGATACTTGGTCTGGCCGCAATCGGAGCGCTGATTGCCTTTCCAGGGCTGCAGGAAGGATATGAAGCTATGATCAAACGATATTATTTAAGCTTTGTCTTTATCATGTACGTGCTTTCCACGGCACCAAAAGCGACAAAAGCCTTATTCTATAATTGTGATATCAGCCTGCTTCGTTATGGATTTTACAAAGAAAAGAGGGCAGTTCTTTCTACTTTTACATCACGCCTTCAAAGCATTATGGTGGCGAATCTGATCCCGGCGGCTGTGCTGGCGGTCATGCTGATTGTGACAGGAGTAATCTCTGGAATGACCCTATGGGAGAGCGTTCCGGTGGGAATCTTGGTTATCGTGCTATCCATCTTCTTTAGCGTTCATAATCTGTTTCTATATTATATCCTACAGCCATATACAACCGAATTAGATGTTAAGAATCCGCTGTTTAATATCGTAAATACAATCACATACTTTATATCGTATCTGACCCTTCAGGTTGAAGGACCGCCAAGGGCTGCATTATTCGTTATCCTGTTCCTGACTATTTTCTATATCGGTGCGGCACTGATCTTAGTTTACCGGATTGCACCGAAGACTTTCAGAGTAAAATAAAGCGGAAGACAAAGTCTGAAATAAGAAAAGGAATAGAAGAAATAGAAAAGAATATAAGAAATAAAGGCCCCGGCTGCTAAATAGGGGAAGAGCAGCCGGGGCTTTTTAGAACAATATATAGATTAAGGGATTGGGTGCTAGGGGAGCACCCTTTTTAGGGGAAAGCTAAGTTACATAATAGCTATATGCTGTTTGTTGAATTATTTACCGAAGTATCTTTCAAGTAAGCCCTGGAAAGCTTTACCGTGTCTAGCTTCGTCTTTTGCCATTTCATGAACTGTATCATGGATAGCGTCGTGGTTCGCTTCTTTTGCACGTTTTGCAAGATCAAACTTACCAGCTGTAGCACCGTTTTCAGCAGCTACTCTTAATTCAAGGTTTTTCTTTGTGCTGTTTGTTACAACTTCACCAAGTAATTCAGCGAATTTTGCAGCGTGTTCAGCTTCTTCGTAAGCAGCTTTTTCATAGTATAAACCGATTTCTGGGTAACCTTCTCTGTGAGCTACTCTAGCCATAGCAAGGTACATACCAACTTCTGTACATTCACCTGTAAAGTTATCTCTTAAATCTTTCATAATATCTTCGCTAGCGCCCTGAGCTGCACCGATTACGTGTTCCGCTGCCCATGTCATTTCACCTGTCTGAACAGAGAATTTATCGCTGCCTGCTTTACAGATTGGACATTCTGCTGGAGCTGCTTCGCCTTCAAATACATAACCGCATACTGCACATACAAATTTACTCATAATTTTAATCTCCTCTTTTTAAATAATATGATTTATTATTTGTTATTAAATAGTTAATAATAGTAATCGTTACTGATGTTGTTATTATATATCCCAAAAACGTTATTGTCAACACCTAAATCAGTAATTTTTATTATTTTTAAAAAAGTTCCAGGTTCCAGATATGACGATTAAGAGGGCGTGCCTCATCCCAGATGCTTAGATGTCATGCATATAAGGAAGAATCATTTCTTTGCCGTTCATTCTTTCTAAAACAATATCGGCATTTTATCTCTTATTCATTATAGTAATATTTAATACTTTTATGACTTGATTTTATATCGTCTGGCTTTTGCTATGTGGCAGAAGAGCGGCCAAAGTTTTACCGGTTGGGTGTTTTAAAATATCCGGCTCCTGGCGAACAAAAAAGCGGCAATTTCTTTGTCTATCGAACAGTATATTCCTGTCTGACAGGCAAAGAAATTGCCGCTTTTTGTTCGCGTATGCGTACGAATATCTGGAACACATAGCCGGAAAGTTTTGACGCGCCTTCTGTTTTGCTTCCTCTTTCTACTCTTCGGTTCCCTGCGAAGCCTACGAAAGCTTTTCTTTCGCCAAGCAGTCGGGGCAGAGGCCGGAAAAAAGGACAGAGTGATTCGTAATCTTTCCAGCGAAATTAGCGCTTGCAAGAGTATCAATATGATCAAGGGAAGGCATATTCAAGTCCATAACGCAGTTACAGTGATTGCACACGAAATGGTAGTGTGGTGATATATCCCCATCAAAATGATCACATCCATCACCGCAACTTAGCTTGCGGATTTCACCCTGTTCCGCTAATAGGTTTAAATTACGGTATACGGTTCCAAGACTGATATTTGGAAAGCTTTCTCGTATTTTCATATATATCATATCAGCAGTTGGGTGCTCTTTTGTGTGAGCGAGATAGTTCTTAATGGACTCCCTCTGACGGCTGTATTTTATTGTTGCCATAATTGAGTTCCTTTCTATGGTGAAATGTTAAATTACGGGTCAATAATAAGAATTATTATTATTATACATTGTTTTACAATACACGTCAACTTATATCTTAATGGATGAGAAGGAAAACGGAAACAAAAAAAGAAGGAAAACTATATGATCTAGTCTTTCCTTCTTTTTTTGAATATATCTTATTATAAATACTAGCATAGTACTAGTTCAACTTCTCTTGTCAGGACATCGGTATAGCTGAATGAAATAGTTTTCTTTGACTCATGTAAAGCCTGATCCAATTCGACTAGGAAGACACATGGGTAAGTTGCTGCAATGACGCCTTCTGCTACATCCACTTTATTACGACCTTTATTTGCTTTAATCTTTACTCGCTTTCCTATATTTCGAACTACTGTATTACGTACACGACACATATTATCTGGCTGTTTCATCTTTTCACTCCTATCCGCAGCGATACAGAGTAGACTGTAACGGCTGACATGCGAGGTTATTAAGTTACTAAGTTACGTTCCATAGCTAGTTGTTCGTTATCCAGTTATGCAAGTATCAGCAAGCAGAATGCCACCGAATGATTTAAATATAGCACATTTGTTTGGGGTAGTCAATAAATGGAAAGTCTTGCACGTATTTACAAATTTGAAAATCGTGTAAAAAGTACTAAAAATAACGAAGGTTTTTTGGCTATTATTAAAAGCATTCCGGATTTTCAACAAGCTAAAGTGAGTGAAAGAATAAAAAAATAATAGAAAGAGCAAGCCAGAAAACTGGTTTCTTATAAGAATGTACCAAATTTTAGAAGAAACCACTAAATGTTGATAAAAGTTATCAGAACTTACTACATATAGTCTGATTAGAGATTTGAAATATCGTTTTTGTGAATTGGTTCACAGCTATAGCGGGCCTGTTCATAAACTTTTGTCAAAGCATGAACATCTACATTCATTTTGACAGCAATTTCATCTGCACGTTCGAAAGGGGTATGGCATTCCTTAGTCTGGTATCCCTTTTTTTGAAGCTGATGGATTCTCTTCTTATAAAGAAATCGGACTTTTTTGCGTAAGTCACCTTTTGGAATATCTTCCTTTTCTTTGGGTTTCTTCGTGGAAACAATCTTTTCCTTAAACTCTAAAATAGAAGAGTCGGAATCTTTCAGGTCTGGCTTGGCATCTGCATGCATGAATTTCTTAAAGAACGAATAAATGGAGTAGATCAGGAGTGCTAAAAAGCCACACAGAACAACTACTTCAAGGATGAAGAACAGAAGGTCACCGATAAATTCTACGATTGGGTTTGGATCCGCATCCGGGAATGGAATCGTATAATTACCGGATTCCGGACCATCCACGGGAGAAGCGTTAGGATTCCCTTTTGGAAGAAAAGAGAAGGGGAGGACCACAATATGAGCAAATCCGGACAGAATGCTTTGGCCAATCGACGTAAGAAGTGAGGAAAGCTTATCAGACTGCAGACAGAGCGAAACGGCAAGAAGGATTGCAATCAGACTGCAGGTGCAGATGCTGTTTCGTTTCAGAATCGATCGGATCGGTATATAATCCGTAGCGCATCCATCGAGATAAAATACGTTCATATTCATAAGATAGGTGCGAAGCAGATAGGCAGCCGCATACAAAATCCCGGCTAGAAAAGCAGCCTTTGTTAAAACCGGAGAGATATTATGGAGCATGCATATAATAAAAAGCAGTTCAAATCCTAAAGGCATTATAATCGTAACGGAGTTTCGCAGTTTTGTGAAATATCGCATAGAACTGATAAACAGCACAATTGCATAGAGGGCAGTCACAGATTTTGTAATGATCATAAGAGGTGACAGGATAATGACAGCGATTAATGCCATATGTGCGATCAGAAAAGCGATAAGATTAGGAATGGTGAGCCGGAAACAGTAGGTGAAAAGCAGCACGCCTCCCAGGGTAAGCAAAAGAATATATTCTGTCTTAAGACCAAACAGATGCATGATATAAAAGATGGAAATGATGCTGAAAAGATAGGTCATGCCTAAATCCACGCCATCCAGGCTATATTTCAGAAATCTTTTCACGATAGTTCACCTCCCATTTATAAGCATTCGGAATCTGCATTGTAAAAACTTCATGGTCTAAATATTCCGGTATAATAAAGGTAACCGGATAGCCCTTTGCAGCAAGTTCTTTATAATAGGAAATCAGATCATCCTTTCGGTAGTTAGAGATCAGGATGACTTCTGTGTGAGACGGATTCTTTTTGGTAACCTGCTCAAGCATGGTAAGGATTGAGCTTGCAGGAAGGTTTAAATCCAGTCTGGACAGGGAGATGTCAATCTGTTTCATATGACCTTTGCCACAGCCGGCCTCCATTGTAAATGCTTTCTTCGTAAATTTATCAAGCCCGTTGCAGTAAAAGTGAAGCGGGATGTTCTTCGCGATAAACAGGTCCGCAATCGTATCCGCGATGCGAATGCTTTCCTCCTGCAGCTCTTCCTTCCGAAAGACAGAGTTCATCTCCAGATTTAAGAAAAGATGAATCTCTTTTGAGCTGGTAGCATCATAGGTATTTACATATAAGGACTGATACCGGGCGGATACTTTCCAGTTGATGTTATGCATCGTATCATGTGGGCGGTATTCTCTTATGCCTTTAAATGCAAATGGATCGGTGAACAGCGAATTTCTACGGATTACCTCGCCAAACTGAGAGATCAGGGCTGGGGAGATCTCATTCATCGGAATCTTCTTTGGCAGGACATGAATCAGTGCATTGGTTTCCTTATGATCGGCTAATATGCTTGTCATAAAGAGGTTTCTGGATACAATGTCTAATTGGCTGATTAAGAAACACCCACGTTTTTTACAAAGAAGAGGAAGCTTTCTCGTGATGCGCTCATGAGGCATGATGGAATACACATCATTTCGATAATAACAGTCGGTAACTGTGGTATTGCTTTCTTTTGCAAATACGAACTCTTTCGGTGCTTGAAGCTTTACCTGAAGGATCGGAAGCAAGAGAGCGCCATCATTTTCAATAACCTCGTTTAGATAAGTGGACTGCCCTTCGATCACCGCGGTGTCATCAAAGGAGACATGTATGTTTAAGCCGCGATTCCACAGTTTTTTATATACCTTGTCCTGCGCCAGGTAAAACAGGTAGCAGAACAAAAGGGTAAGGATCAGTTTCATAACAGAACCCTCCCTCTAGTTTTGAAAGTCTTCGGATGGCACCGGTACGGAAGAAAGGATCTTAAGCAGAGGATGCTCTTTGGATGCACCTGAAAAACCGGTAAAGGTTAAGATACGATGGGCAAGCACCGGATAGGCAAGCTCTTTTACATCATCTGGAGTGACAAAGGAACGATCTTTTAAGCTTGCATATACCTGGAGTGCCCTTACAAAGGCAAGGGTTCCACGAGGGCTGATGCCGACTGAGATCTCTGCATGGTTCCTGGTTGCCTGGATCAGGGATACGATATATTCCCGAACGGATGCATGGATATAGATATCCTTACAGAATTCTCGCATGGCAAGAATATCTTCGGTCTGGCATACAGGGGAAAGAGAGGCAAGAGGATCATTTTTCAGAAAACGTTCGATTAGCTGAAGTTCCTCATCTGAATTTGGATATCCCATCGAAAGCTGCATCATAAAACGGTCAAGCTGTGCTTCCGGAAGAGGAAAGGTGCCGGCTGTCTCAATCGGATTCTGTGTTGCGATTACAAAGTAGGGGTTATGCAGAGCACGGGTCTCACCATCCACGGTCACCTGATGTTCCTCCATACACTCTAAAAGGCTGGACTGGGTTCTTGGTGTGGCGCGGTTGATTTCATCGGCTAATAGGATATTCGTAAATGCCGGGCCGGGAATGAAATGAAATTCATTGTCTTTCTGACTATAGATATTAAGTCCTGTGATATCGGAAGGCAGCAGATCTGGCGTAAACTGAACACGTTTGAATTTGGCGTCAATGGACTTTGCCAGTGACTTGGCAAGCAGTGTCTTTCCGGTACCAGGTGTATCTTCTAAAAGCACATGTCCTCCGGCGATCAGCGCGGTCAGGACTTTTGTTATGACGTCATCTTTTCCAATAACGACAGTGGAAATATTATTCTTAAGTCTGGTGGTGATCTGTTCAAATTCCAAACGGTTCATGTAAGCCTCCTGTCTGTCTGCCAAAATAGCAGCATAACCAATGATTCATTCAAACTGTGAAGTTTGCGTAATTAACCATATTCTACCAAACCGTGGCGGGATTGCAAGAAACATAGTAGACAAAAAAGGACATCTTTTTTTGTCTATATTGGGGATAGATAAGAGAGAAAGACAGGGAAAGAAGAATATCTTTCCCTGTCTGTTTGCGGAAGCTTATAGGACAGATTAATTAAAGGCAACTACTTTATCTATGTATTCGATCTTCACTACAATATAAGGATAGGTAACAACCTGCGTTACGGGATCGTCTTTGGATGGTCCTAAAAGATTTGTGTCGATATAAATGGCATTATCAGCCAGATACAGTTCATCTACGGTAATGGAGTAACCGCCGGATTTTTGTGCGCCATAGCCGACACAGATATACAGGTAATCGGTATCAATGAAATACGAGAAGGTAAATGGCTTATCTTTCTTTTCATTGATTGTTTTCAGCAGATTTTCGGGCAAATCGGCTTCTTCCACTACGGTAAATTCCAGATCTCTGACTTTTTTTATTTGGGTTTCATCCTTCTTGCAGCCAAACAGCATCAGACACATGGCGATTAAGTAAAAGATGACAAAGATACGTGCAAATTTCCTTTGCTTCATAAAGTTCTCTCCGTAAAACTTCTTAATCTATCATATGTTTTAATAGCTTATTCTATTCCGTTTCTGAAAGACTGGAAGTCTGGTAAGAGGACTGTCACAGGATGAGAGCGGAGACACGAAAGCATAGTGTTACCAATGTCCGGACACGTGAGCGGACAAAAAAGGATGAAATCTTTCGCTATCGGACAGGAAATCGCTGTCCGATAGCGGAAGAATCCATCCTTTTTTGTTGGTCATAAGCCGGACATTCGGTAACACTATGCTTTCGTGTCCCCGCTCTCATCTTGTGACAGTCCCCCCCTTTTGGCAATGCCTCACTTATATGCCATCACTCTGCAGCGATTTGAACATACGCAATAATTCAAACATACGTAATAAGGATTCGTTACTCCGCCTGCAGATACAGAGTGATTGAATCATTTACTACGAAGATGTTTGAAACGCCTGATCTTGATGGAGGAGAGTGATGGCGTGAAAGGAAGGCATGGTTTTTGAAACGTTTCCTTTTGAGAGAACTGGAATGAGGGGGGATAAATCAGCAGTTAGGGAATGAGGCACAAGACGGAATATATTGATTTATCAATAGATTAGTAAAAGATTAGCGGAATACTGGGTTTACGGTGCGTGGGACATAGCTGGTGTGCAGGATATGGTGGGCAAGAGCGCTGCCGGGTTCACCAAGGAAGTCGCGGTAGAGGGTTAGGACGGCTGGGTTCTCATGAGAACGGCGTACCTGTTTTTCGGAGTCGGCATGATAGAGGACGGCACCTCTTAGGGCGGCAATATTGGTGAAGTTTCGAACGGAGGCAGGTACACGGATCTGACCCCCGCCGTTTACACAGCCGCCAGGGCATCCCATGATCTCGATGAAGTCATAATGGGCTTCTCCGGATTCGACTCGCTTAAGAAGGGTTTTGGCATTTCCAAGGCCAGAGGCGACTGCGATTGAAATGGTTTTACCTGCAATCTCATAGGTGGCCTCTTTAATGCCGTCATAGCCGCGTACCTCTTTGAAATCGATCGGCGAGTCTTTATTCTCTCCGGTGAGTTTGTACACAGCGGTACGAAGGGCGGCTTCCATGACGCCACCGGTCGTACCAAAAATCACGGCAGCACCCGTAGAAAGTCCAAGCGGTTCATCGAATTCTTCGTCCGGAAGGGAATTGAAATCGATGCCGGCCTGCTTGATCAGGCGGGCTAATTCCCGGACGGTGATGGAGATATCCACGTCCGGGATTCCTTCACCAGCGGCATCCTCATCTTTACGTCCAATCTCGAACTTCTTAGCGGTACACGGCATCACGCTGACCATTTTGATGGATTCCGGCGGGATACCTGCCTTCTTTGCATAATAGGTCTTAGCAATCGCTCCAAACATCTGCTGCGGTGACTTACAGGAGCTTAGGTTCGGAATTAGTTCCGGGAAGTAGTGTTCACAGTATTTGATCCATCCAGGGGAGCAGGATGTGATGATCGGAAGCGTACCGCCATTCATAAATCGATCTAAGAATTCTGTGGCTTCTTCCATAATCGTGACATCGGCGGCAAAGTCGGTATCAAATACTTTGGCAAAGCCAAGCATCCGAAGGGCAGCTACCATCTTGCCGGTCACATCGGTTCCAGGAGGAAGACCGAAGGCTTCTCCAAGACCGGCACGCACAGCTGGCGCAGTTTGGACGATGACATGCTTGCCTGGATCGTGAAGGGCGTTAAGAACCTCCTTTGTGTCATCCCTTTCAACAAGGGCGCCGGTCGGACAGGCTAAGATACACTGACCGCAGCTTACGCAGGCGGTATCGGCAAGATCCATATCGAAGGCACAAGAAATATTGGTATGGAATCCACGTTCATTTGCACCGATCACGCCGATTCCCTGCACATTCGCACAGACAGCGGAGCATCTGCGGCAGAGAATGCACTTGTTGTTATCCCGGTACATATGGGCTGCGGAGTCATCGATTTCATAGTGAGAACGCTCCCCTTCATAAAGCCGATCATCCTCTACGCCAAGATCCTTGCAGAGTTTTTGCAATTCACATTCCCCATTTCTCTCACAGGAGAGGCAGGAACGATCATGATTGGAAAGCAGCAGCTCTAAGGTCTTCTTTCGGGATTCTGTCACGCGTTTTGTATTGGTATAGATCTCCATTCCTTCACTTATCGGATAGACGCAGGATGCCACAAGGGTTCTTGCGCCTTTTACTTCTACCACGCATATACGACAGGCTCCGATCTCGTTGATTCCTTTTAAGTAGCAAAGAGTCGGTATCTCGATATGAGCCAGTCTTGCAGCTTCTAATATGGTTGAGCCTTCCGGGGCAGTTACGGTAAGGCCATTGATTTTAATCGAAATGTCAGCCATAGAAACCTCCTTCCTTACTTCTTGCTGATAGCGCCGAATCTGCATTTCTCCATGCAGGCGCCACATTTGATACATTTATCAGGATTAATCATGTGAGGCTCTCTTACTTTCCCTTCAATTGCACCGTTCGGACAGGTTCTTGCACAGAGCGTACAGCCTTTGCACTTGTCTGCATCAATCACATAGGTTAAGAGCGCCTTGCATACGCCAGCTGGACAGCGTTTATCCACAACATGGGCAATATATTCATCTTTAAAGTAACGGAGGGTGGATAAAACCGGATTTGGTGCAGTCTGTCCAAGTCCGCATAAGGAATTATCCTTGATGTAGTGGCACAGTTCCTCTAGCTTATCTATGTCTTCTAATGTGCCGTTTCCTTTTGTGATCTTATCGAGGATCTCATATAGACGCTTGGTGCCGACACGGCATGGCGTACATTTGCCGCAGGATTCATCTACGGTGAACTGCAGGAAGAATTTCGCGATATCCACCATGCAGTTATCCTCATCCATGACGATTAAGCCGCCGGACCCCATCATGGAACCGATGGAGATCAGGTTATCATAATCAATCGGGATATCTAAGTGTTCTGCGGGAATACATCCGCCGGAAGGACCACCGGTCTGGGCTGCCTTAAACTTCTTTCCTTTCGGGATGCCGCCGCCTATTTCCTCCACGATCTCCCTTAATGTGGTGCCCATCGGAATTTCTACAAGACCGGTATTGTTGATCTTGCCGCCAAGAGCGAATACCTTGGTGCCTTTTGATTTTTCAGTTCCCATGGAAGCAAACCAGGCTGCGCCATTTAGGATGATACGCGGGATGTTTGCATATGTCTCTACATTATTCAAAATGGTCGGTTTCTTAAAGAGACCTTCTTTGGCCGGAAATGGAGGACGTGGACGCGGCTCGCCACGGTTTCCTTCAATGGAGGTCATAAGGGCAGTCTCTTCGCCGCATACAAAGGCACCTGCGCCTAAACGCAGTTCAATGTCAAAGGAGAAATCGGTATTAAAGATGTTCTTTCCAAGAAGCCCGTATTCCCTTGCCTGGCCAATAGCGATGGTAAGACGTTTGACGGCGATCGGATATTCGGCACGGACATAGATGAATCCCTGGCTGGCTCCGATTGCATAGCCGGCAATAGCCATTGCCTCGAGCACGACATGTGGGTCGCCCTCTAAGACGGAACGATCCATAAAGGCGCCTGGATCCCCTTCATCGGCATTGCAGCAGACGTATTTTTGATCCGCTTTGTTTGCCGCGGCAAACTTCCATTTAAGGCCGGTCGGGAATCCGCCGCCGCCTCGTCCTCTAAGGCCGCTGTCGATTAAAGTCTGTATGATTTCTTCCGGCTTCATGGTCGTGAGTGCTTTTCCAAGTGCCTCATAGCCGCCGGTTCCTATGTATTCTTCAATATTCTCGGGATTAATGATGCCGCAGTTTCGAAGAGCGATTCGATGCTGCTTTTTATAGAATTCCGTTTCATTTAGAGACTTGAGTCCCTGATCGGTCACGGTTTCGGTATAGAGAAGCCGTTTTACAATACGGCCTTTTAAGAGATGTTCGGATACGATTTCCGGGACGTCCTCCACATGCACCATGGAGTAGAACGTGCCTTCCGGATAAATTAACATAATTGGGCCCAACGCACATAAACCGTGGCATCCGGTCTGAACGACAGCCACTTCTTTGTCTAAGCCCTGTTTTTTGATTTCTTCATTGAGCGCAGCAAGAATCTGTGCGCTTCCGGAGGAAGTACAGCCGGTTCCTCCGCACACTAAGACATGGGAACGATACATACGGTCAGCCTCCTTCTTACTTGATGTACTGATTAATGGTGTACTCGGAAACAACCTGTCCGCGCATCAGATGCCGGTCGACGACTTCAAGCGCCTTCTCCGGGGTCATCTTTACATACGTGACTTTGTCCTTTCCGGCTTCGAGTACCTCCACAATCGGTTCATACTGGCAAAGGCCGATACAGCCGGTCTGGGTTACCATAACATCAGTAAGCCCTTTTTTCTGAACGGCATCCGAAAGTGCTAACAATACAGGTCTGGCGCCGCTTGCAATTCCGCAGGTGGCCATTCCCACGACCACACGGATCTTGGCATCGCTTTCATTACGCGGGCCAAGCTGCTTTTGCATACGCTCCCTGATTTCTTTTAATTCTTCCAGAGACTTCATGCATAATCCTCCTATTCAACTATAGAATATATCCATTATCCACAATCTGTTTGTTCTCTGTCAGATAACCCTTAAGATAGGCGGCGACTTCCGGGGTATTTAATGGTATCCCGTCAAGAATCTCTTTCACCTGCCTTGTATCAAGAGTAAATGTCCGGTCATCAATCTGATATATGTAAACGAAATCTGTCTGTATATTGCATGTAATCAGCGTGTATATTGTGCCTGTTATATCACCAAGCGGCAGACGGTCAATATGGGAGAGTGAAAAGTCAGCCTCCACTTTTGTTCCGGCTCCTGGTTTCGATGTGATATGAAAATGGCCGCCGCTGGATAAGGCAGCATATCGGAAAAATGGTATTCCAAGACCGACACTCCTCGTTTTCCGGGTAGTAAAAAACGGATCCGTGACATGTTCTAAAACTTTTTTTGTCATTCCGTATCCGTTATCGGTTATGCTAATCATAAGCACATCACTTTTTACTTTTGCACAAATCGTAATTTCGATCAGAGTAGCCTTAGCATGAATCGAATTTTCGACTACATCTAATATATGGAGAGAGAGTTCCGTCATCATAGCTATTTATACTTGGCTAAGATTTCATCGATATCATCGATAGTAAGTCTGCCATAAACATCATCGTTTACTGTCATAACAGGTGCTAAACCACACGCACCGATACAACGGCATGCTTCCAAGGAAAACCTGCCATCCGGTGTGCATTCACCTGATGTGATGCCTAGCTTGTCCATCAGTTCATTGTAAATGTCCCCGCTGCCTTTTACATAGCAGGCAGTTCCTAAACATACGGATATCTTGTACTTGCCCTTTGGATAAAGGGAGAATTGAGAGTAGAATGTCACGACGCCATATACTTTCTCGAGAGGAATATCTAATTCATTCGAGATGATGGTCTGAACTTCTACTGGAAGATAGCCGTAGATTTCCTGTGCCTTCTGCAAAATTGGCATTAAGCAGCCTTCTTCGCCTTTTAAGGATGCGATCACATCAAGAAGAGCAGTTTCCTGTTCTTTTGTGCCTGCAAAAGGAACTGATTTGTTCTGAGAGCTCATCTAAAAACCTCCTTGCTTATTTTTTAACAAACAATAGAAACAGGCATTAAAATGCCACTTATACTAACTATCATGTTGTCGAAAAACAATAGTATTATAGCATGAAATTCGTAAAAAATCCACAGTGATATATATTTAACAAAATGCCGGAACATAAAACGTGGATTCCAACATGAAACCAGGAAAATGTTAAAAAAATACAAGGTTCATACATTTATTGTAGACTATTTTTCACAATTTGCAAGCGCGAAATTCCATTTTCAAGTTAAAAAGTTAACAAATTTTGGTTATAACGAGAGGGGTTCCTTCCTTGTTTTATGAGACTGGCAATGTTATACTAAATAGAAGATATTTCCATTTTAAAAATGTGCATTTTGCTAAGAAGCGGAGGATGTCAGATGACGGTTGAAGATGTGAGGAATGTGCTGGGCGCAAGGGTGATCTGCGGAGAGGAACATCTGAAAAGAGAGGTCCATACCGCCTGTGGTGCGGATATGATGAGCGATGTACTGGCTTTCGTAAAGGATCAGTGTGTACTGTTAACCGGGCTTTGCAACACACAGGTGATCCGTACGGCACAGATGATGGATGTGGTATGTATTGTGTTTGTTCGGGGGAAGAAGCCGGATCAGGCAATGACTGAGCTCGCGAAGGAATGTGAGATTCCGCTTCTTTGCACCGGACACCGGATGTTCTCGGCATGCGGGATGTTATACGAGAGCGGATTACGCGGAGGTGCATCCTATTGAATGAAAAGATTCATCTTAGCTATGTGATACCGGGAGATGATTTTACAAGAGCCGGAGAGGCGTCCGGAGAGGTAAAGAAGAAGTTAAAGCAGATGGGCGTGCCCCCGGAAGCGATAAGAAAGGTTGCAATCTCCATGTATGAAGGGGAGATTAATATGGTGATTCATGCAAATGGAGGAATGATCGATGTGGATATCTCAACATCGGATATCACCATTGTATTAGAAGATCATGGTCCTGGCATTGAGAATGTAGCGCTTGCGATGCAGGCAGGATACTCAACGGCGCCGGATAAGGTTCGGGCTCTTGGGTTTGGGGCCGGAATGGGACTGCCGAATATGAAGAAATATTCCGATGAGTTGATTATTGATACAAAACCGGGGTATGGAACAAAAGTCACCCTTGTGGTGAAGATTGGATAGAGAATATGAAAACAGTTCAAATCAGGGGGGGTTGGCATGAGTGGATTCTACACCTCTGTCCGGCTTGATGAAAGCCTGTGCAAAGGATGCATCAATTGCATTAAGCGCTGCCCGACGGAGGCCATCCGGGTACGGAATGGAAAAGCAAGAATTACAAAGGAATTCTGCATCGACTGCGGGGAATGTATCAGAATGTGCAAACACCATGCGAAATATTCTACCTATGACACGTTGCAATCAAGGGAAAAGTATGACTATACGGTAGCCCTTCCGGCACCAAGCCTATATGGACAGGTGAACAATATCGACGATGTGAACCTGGTTTTACATGCACTGATCAAGATGGGGTTTAACGATGTATTTGAGGTAGGATGTGCGGCAGAATATGTATCCCGCCTTACAAGAGAGTATTTAGAATCACATAAGGAAAAATGGCCGTTAATCAGCACCGCGTGCCCATCGGTCACAAGGCTTATCAGGGTCCGGTTCCCGAATCTGATTGAGCATCTGCTTCCGATTAAGGCACCGGTTGATTTGGCAGCCGAAATCGCAAGAAAGGAAGCGATGAAAAAGACAGGGCTTCCCTCAAAAAAGATCGGCATCTTTTTCTTATCTCCATGTCCGGCTAAGGTGACGGCGGCAAAGAATCCGCTTGGCTATGAATCCACCGATGTGGACGAGGTGCTGGCGATGAAGGACATTTACCCGGAATTAATCCGGAATATGAAAGAAGCGGCAAAAGAGCCATTCTTGGAGGACCTGACGACGGCAGGGAAAATCGGGATCGGTTGGGGAAGCAGCGGCGGCGAGGCAGGAGGACTGCTAACGGACAGTTATCTGGCGGCAGATGGCATTGAGAATGTGATACGGGTGTTGGAAGATATGGAGGATCAGAAGTTTCGGAATTTAGCGTTTATTGAACTAAATGCCTGCAACGGCGGCTGTGTAGGAGGCGTGCTTACGGTGGAAAATCCATATGTGGCAAAAGTAAAGCTTGCTTCTCTCAGAAAATATCTGCCGGTTGCAAGGAATCACAGTGTTTCTTATGACTTAAACCCGTATTGGACAAAGAAAGTTAAGTATGAGCCGGTATTCACGCTTGGAAGCAGCTTAGAGGAGAGCTTAAACCGTATGGCCAAGGTGGAAGAGCTGATGAAGAAGTTCCCGGGGCTTGACTGTGGATGCTGCGGGGCACCGACGTGTCTTGCGTTGGCGGAGGATATTGCAAGGGGAATCGCGGAGGAGAAAGACTGCATCCATATCCTGCGTGCGTATGTGGATCAGCTTTCGAATCAAATGGAATCGGAGAAAGAGAAGGGGGAAAACAATGACAGTCAGTGATCTTTTATCAAGTGGTGCGTATACCGTGATTGCAAGAGGAAAGGATGCCAAAATCACAGGGGTATATTGCTGTGATCTTTTAAGCATTGCGATGTCCCATATGAAAAATGGGATGGCGTGGGTTACTGTGATGGCAAATCGGAATACACTTGCCGTGGCACAGTTAGCCGATGCGGGATGCATTATTTTAGCGGAAGGGACCGTGCTTGATGAGGAGTCCGCAAAGAAGGCGGAAGAAGAAAACATTACGGTCTTAGCATCGGATAAGCCGATTTTTGAGACGGCACTTGCCGTATATGAGAAATTATGATGGAAAAGGATGAATGGAAGAGGCTTTATTATGATTTTCATATCCACACCTGTCTGTCCCCATGTGGGGATGAAGATATGACGCCGGCCAATATTGTAATGATGGCAAAATTGAAAGGGCTTGATGTGATTGCAATCACGGATCATAATACATGCCGAAACTGTGAGGCGGCAATCAAACAGGGGGAAAGGCATGGAATGCTTGTGATACCGGGGATGGAATTAACAACAAAGGAGGAAGTGCATGTGCTCTTCCTCTTTTCTAGTCTTTGTGAGGCTGAAAAGTTTGATTCCTATGTGTATGAACATCTGATCAAAGTAAGGAATGTACCGGAATTTTTCGGAAGACAGCTGGTAATGGATGAGGAGGATCAGATCATAAAGGAAGAGGAGATGCTTTTGATTCAGGCGACCGATATCCCATTTTCGGGGCTTTCAAAGTTAGCAGACACCTATCATGGATTGATGATTCCGGCGCACATTGAAAAGGGAAGCAACAGCTTGTTAAGCAATCTGGGGTTTATACCGAAGGAGAGTACATTTTTGGTTGCGGAAGTAGCAGGAATTAGAAGAGAAGAGGAATTAAAGAGGGAAAACCCCTATTTAGAAGGCTGTCGGCTGATTCGGGATTCAGATGCCCATGCGCTTGGTATGATCAGTGAGGCCAAACATGTGATCATGGCGGGGGAAAGAAGCAGAGAAGCCATTTTACAGGCACTTTTGGGGAAGGGCTGCGAGTGATAAAGAAATGCGGTTTGATAAGAGATGGGATAGGGAGTAAAAAAGTCTGCGATAAACGTATTTTTTTCTTTTCCGAAAGAGGCTGGAACGAAAGAGTAGAAACTAGGTAAGAAAAGAAACAGTGGGTCTTTAATAAAAACAGAAATCAGCCGATATACTGAATAAATCGGACTGTAACCAAGGATGGTGACAGGAAAAGCCACGGAGGGATTAGATGAGAATTCAGGAAAACACTTATGCGAACTTTGCATATAAGACAGAGACCACAAAAAACGAAAAGGAAAAGAAGTCAAGCACCGTGACCGGAATGGCAAAGGAAGAAGCGGCAGCTGTTTATGAAAAGAGCGAAAAAGCGACCTCTGCCGTTACGAAGAAAGCGGATCGTCAGACAATTGAAAGGATGAAGAAGGAAGTAGAAGAAAAGACGGCTGCGCTTCGCAATCTGGTCGAGAATATGATGGCGAAACAGGGAACGGCTGTGCTTAGTGAGCGACAGATGTATGCAGAACTTCGTGCCGGCACATTAGAAGTATCGGAAGAGATAGTGGAACAGGCGAAAGCCGATATCTCTGAGGATGGATACTGGGGAGTGGAACAGACATCTGAAAGAATGGTATCCTTTGCGAAGGCATTAAGCGGCAATGATCCGAAAAAGGCGGATACTATGATCGCAGCTGTAAAGAAAGGCTTTGAACAGGCAAGAAAATCCTGGGGAGATGAGCTTCCAGGGCTTTGCAAAGAGACGCTTGATTTAACGGTAAGCAAGTTAGAATCTTGGAAATCAGGATACGAAAAATAAAGTCAAATCTCAGGATGGATCAGACGAAAAACGGATGAATACTGAGAAAGAGGGAAGTATGACAAAATCTTTTGCCATACTTCCCTCTTTTACATAGAGGCAGCCTAAGAGAAAGCTGGATTGATTTCCTTGATGATCAGCAGATGATCGCCAGGATAGATAGAATCGGATTCCAGATCGTTGATCTCTTTGATGGTATCCACCGTTGTATGATACATTTTAGCAATTTTCCAAAGCGTATCATCCGGTTTTACCACATAGCCAGTCATGCTTGGCATAGCCTGCAGGCGGTTTAGATCAAGCGGTTCTTCGCGGTAGTCGATTAAGAAGTCTTCACTTAACTGATCAAATACGATTACATTAAATACGATATTCGCTTTTACTTCGACCTCTTCGGTGTCCAGCATCATAATATTGATCTGCTCTAAGTAAGCACGGATATCGAATACGCTGGTTGGTTTCAGGTCTTTGATCTCAATTAGCTGGGAGAATGGAATGGAGGCTTTGATGGCCTGGATCGGGGAGTTGTCATCCGCAGAGATATAAAGGATGCTCATATCGATCACACCTTCTGCCTGGAGTCCATTTTCCACCGGATAGACCTCATCTAGTTTTACTTCGCCGCTTCCGTGGCAGATCTGAAGAAGTCTTGGGGAATCCATGGCGATTTTGATACGGTCGGTGATGCGGGCTTTATTGGTATTCTTCATTAACAGGTTCTCATAATTGGCTTCCTTAAACATCGGGGTGATCTCGCGGTTCGGGGAGTACATATCTTTTAGGATATCTAACTGGGTTTCTTCGTAAATCTTGATATTCAGCTCTAAAACAGTCTCCACATCGATGATTCGCTCCTCACCGTCGGAGTCCGGTTTTACTTCTAAATTCTTTCCGGTGATCATCAGATTGATGTCCGGTGTCATATCCTCATTGCAGCCGTTGCAGTCAATGGTGGAGCTGAACGGAAGCTCTGTTTCATAGTATTCGATCGGGCTTTCTTCTCCATCGCCTAAATAGAGCATGAATACCCCAAGTTCCCCTTTGATCGAGAATTTATCGGTTAAGAGGCGGATGTCTAGATTCTTTAATTCTACTTCGTCGTATAAAATCTCGGAAATGCAGCTTTTCCCGGAAGGAAGGACGATCTCATCCCGGAAACGGTAGGAATCTTTTTTGTTGACTGCTACGCTCGTGATGTCGATCGTCTTGGAAATGGTATTGACGTCTTCTGCATTTTCAATATCGGTAACACCTTCTTCATCGTAAATGTCTTCTACTGAAACTAAGAGGCGGACAAGAGCTTTCAGGCTAAGTTTTCTGGAATTGATGATGCCGGCGTTCAGATCTTCGATCTCCCATTTTACATTCGCGTTATCCTGATTGCAGTTATCATTCAGATTGACGGTCTCGTTAAATGGAATCTGCCCTTTTATGCTATGTATCGGGCGGCCGGATTCATCACTTAAATACAGAACGCAAAAATGTAAGGAACCATTTACATAGAGTTTGCCGTTCATTATCTTTTGATCATCAAATTTCACCTCGCCCTGTGTTTTGATCAGTTTGCTGATATCTGGTTTTGAATCTGGAACATTGAAATCATCATCAAGAGTCATCTGCAAACTGCTTTTACATTTTAATTTATTCATGTGAATATTCTTCGTAATAAGTTCCAAGTGATTCCCTCCTTGTGCTTAAGCTTTTACAACAAAGGACGCAGCCCCCAAAGCCCGTCTTTAAAGTACGGCATCCCACATCCTGTCTACCTCATTATATGCCTCTCAAAATTATATTATGCCACTGGACACAACAGATGCTAAACAGACTATTTGGGGGGAGGAGAAAGAAAAATGCCGGCATGGTTTGCAGGGCGGGCAGGAGAGCATGGTGAGCAGCAGGAACGGCAGCGGTGGATGCGGGGCACTATATTTTTCAGATGTTCGGACGCATGAGCGGACAAAAAAGTCGCCAGTCTTCGACTATCAGACAGGAAGGCACTGTCTGCTATTCAAAGACTGACGGCTTTTTGTTCGTCATGAGCCGGACATCTTGAAAAATATAGCGCCCCGCATCCACCGCTGCCATTCCTGCCGCTCACCATGCTCTCCTGCCCGCCCTGCAAACCATGCCGGCATTTTTCTTCCTCCTCCCGCTGATTTTAGAGAGTGTTGGATGTTGAGAGGCTATGAGGGGGCCTACGATTATAGGGGGGTACACGAATTACAAGAGAAACAAAAAGAAGAAGAAAGAAGGAGAGCATGAAGAAGTGAGCGAAACGTGAAATAAGGACGTAATGCTTTCTTGAGATTATAGAATATAGAGGGAGAACTTCAAAGAGCCGCATGATTTTTCAAAGGAGGAATTAAAAAAAGAAAAAGGAATAGAGAGCAGAGGAAAACAGGAAAGGAAATGGGAGTATAGGATAATAAGAAGGACAAGCAGAAAAATTAACAGCCCAGAACGAACCTGTGGGAGAGGCGATTCTGGGCTGTTAAGAGGAAGATGTTATAGGGAGACGTCAGAGAAGGGAGGACGTCTCCTCAAAAATCTTCGGAAAGGATTAGAATTCTTCGTCGAATTCGAGATCCTGATGGGAGTGAGCGGTGTTGTTGTTAAAGAAGCGGGTGAGGAAGGTCTGCTTGCCGTATTCGCCGATTTTGAACTGGTAAAAGGCTTTTTCCGCTTTTTTCTGGTTGTCGAAGAGACCGAATACGGTTGGACCGGAGCCGCTCATCAGGGAACCAATAGCACCGAGATCGAGCATTTCCTGCTTGATCTGGGCGATTTCCGGACATTCGGCTAGGGTTACTGGCTCTAGGACGTTGCCAAGACGGGATGTTACGCCTTTTAGGTCATTGAAAGCGATGGCTTCTAACATGCCGTCAATGTCCGGGTGGTTCGTTGTTTCATCCAGTACCAGGTTTTCGTATACAAACTTGGTGGATACGCTAACCGGAGGTTTTACGATGAGACAGTAGCAGGATGGGGCTGGCGCTAATGGGGTGAGAATCTCACCGATTCCTTCCGAAAGAGCGGTGCCGCGAAGCAGACAGAAGGGTACATCCGCACCGATCTGGACACCGAGTTCCATTAACTGTTCAAGAGAAAGGTTGGTGTCAAAAAGCTCATTCAGGCCAAAAAGAGTGGCTGCGGCATCGGAACTTCCTCCTGCCATGCCGGCTGCTACCGGGATTTTCTTTTCTAAGTTGATATAGACGCCATCCTCAATGTGGAGGGTATCTTTAAAAAGCTTGGCGGCTGCATATACCAGATTGTTTTCGTTCGTTGGAAGGTAATGCAGGTTGGTCTTCATCATGATGCCAGGCGTGCTGGTACGTTTCATGGTAACCTTATCGTAAAGCTGTATGGTCTGCATAATCATCCTTACATCGTGATAGCCGTTCGGACGGCGTCCGATCACGTCAAGTGCCAGGTTGATTTTCGCATACGCTTTTAAAGTTATGATATCCATAGGGGACTCCTTATCTTCGCTTTCAGGCCGAAGCCTTATCGTTTTTATTAAGCAATCGCTTTTGTATACAATCGTCATTTATGACAATTATAAAAGGGAAGCATGTGTTTTGCAAGAAATACCTTAGTCAAATAGATTCTTTACCCAGTCCACGAATTTAAAATGGATGGTTACTTTGGTGTCTTTCTCTAATATGGCATCGTATTCTTCGTCTGTTAAAAGGTATTGTAACTGTTCTTTTGATTCCTCCGGAACCACATGGTAGGTCGTATCCACAAAACAGAGCTGTGGGAACATGATGCACCACCAGTTCTTTCCGGAAGCGGTACCAAGCTCGATGCGAAGTGCTTCATATTCGCCGGCCGGCAACACAATGTCACCGTACTGCTTGATTGGGAAGGTGCTGTAGCCAACCATGGCAGTGGCGCCATAGTCAAAGCCATTTTCGACAAGTATCTTCGAGGCGGTAGTCTCAATTTCTGAAAGATGCGTAAGAATCAGTTCCTTTGCCTCTTCTTTCGAGGTGACATTGGACAGATACGGTTTCATTTGCTCAATGACAGCTTCTTTCACTTTTAGCTTTACTGTCTGATCTTTTTCTGAATTGCTGTTTCCGATTACATGAAAGCGGATGATCTCTTTTGCAATGCCTTGCTGGATCACATCTGTCGGGATCGCAGTATCGGCTTTTAGTGCCTGTCCGGATAAAAACATGCTTCCAAGCAGATAAATAAGATAGCCGAATATGGTGATGGAAGGAACGATTATTTTGATCAGTTGCATTTTTTTCTTTTTGGAAAGGGAAGATAACTGGGACAGGAAATGTCTTGCGGTTTCATATTTTACATGTAAATAAGTATAGGCTTTCATAATTACCTCCTGAAAATGAAGAAGCAGGCAGCATGTCAGTCATATATGTAAGAATGCTTCGTTTTATTTATCAAGAGTATTTCCTTATTTTCTCAGTCCTATGCCGTCTGGTTTAAAAATTGCAGAAAAAATGCTCTTCTAAATGATTCCTGCATAAGGGAACAGAAATGGCTAGGCATCATAGAATGGAGTAATCGGGATACGATTTGAAAGCAAGAACCCGCCGAAGGAGAAGGAAATAAATGCATGTTTTGGACTGCCCGTTCCTCCCAATTGGGCATTGAATATTTAGGGGTAACAGTGTAAAATAAAAAGAACGAACAAGCAAAAAAAGACGAGAATATTTATTTTTAGTCGCCTTTTGGTAAGTTAATAGGTATGGCAGAAAGGAAGAATATCATGGATAAAAAGACAGTTGCTGTACTGTTTGGAGGACGGTCCTCAGAACACGAGGTTTCCTGTGTTTCAGCAGTTACAATAATTAATAATATAAATACGGACTATTACAATGTCCTTTTGATCGGTATTACAAAGGACGGGAGATGGCTTCATGTAAATAATACAGAAGAAATCACTTCCGGAGAATGGGTAAATGGAAAGACAACTGCCGTTATTTCACCGGACTGCTCTCAGAAAGCAGTGCTTTTAATCAATAATGAGCAGGTAAAAGTAGAAAAGGTTGATGTGGTATTCCCAGCGCTTCACGGATTATTCGGAGAAGACGGAACGGTTCAGGGTCTTCTTGAATTAGCAGGCATTCCATATGTAGGATGCGGTGTGTTAGCATCTGCAGTTTCCATGGATAAACTCTATACCAAGATCATCGTGGATACATTAGGAATCCGTCAGGCTCGCTATGTAGCGGTTTACGACAGAGACTTAAAGGATATGCAAAAAGCGGTTGCGAAAGTAGAAGAAAAATTAGATTATCCGGTATTTGTAAAGCCTTCCAATGCTGGTTCCTCCAAAGGCGTATCAAAAGCGCATGACAGGGCAGAATTAGAAGTAAGCTTATTAGAAGCCGTAAAACACGACCGTAAGATCTTAGTGGAAGAAACGATTGTGGGCCGTGAAGTGGAATGTGCGGTTCTTGGCGGAAATGAGCCAAAGGCAAGCGGTGTTGGCGAAATCTTAGCAGCAGCAGAATTCTATGATTTCGATGCGAAATACAACAATGCAGAATCCAGAACGGTTATCTCTCCAGAGCTTCCAGAAGGAAAAGCAGCAGAAATCAGTGAAAAAGCAGTGGAAATCTTCCGTGCGGTAGATGGATTTGGTTTATCAAGAGTTGATTTCTTCTTAGAAAACGGAACCAATGATGTGGTATTCAATGAAATCAATACCCTTCCGGGCTTTACTGCAATCAGTATGTATCCAATGCTTTGGGAGGCAAAAGGCATTTCCAAGCCACAGCTTGTGGAAAAATTAATCCAGTCATCCTTTTTAAGAGGAAAAGCATGTTAGTTAGAAAGGGTAAAGGGTTTTAATCATGTCTTGCAATTTACCAGTTGGGGTGTTTGACTCTGGCGTTGGCGGTCTTACCGTCGTAAAGGAGATCATGCACCAGCTGCCGAAGGAGGAAATCGTCTATTTCGGCGATACCGCCAGAGTGCCATATGGCAGCAAGTCTAAGGAGACCGTTACGGCATATTCGAGACAGATCATCAAGTTTTTGCAGACAAAGAAGGTAAAGGCAATCGTGATCGCCTGCAATACGGCAAGCGCGTTTGCCTTGGAAACCGTAGCAAAGGAAATCGATGTACCGATCATCGGCGTGGTAAAACCGGGAGCAAAGACGGCATCCGAAACAACAAGAAACGGCAGAATCGGAATCATAGGAACGGAAGGCACGATTAGAAGCGGGCTTTATAAAGAGTTTCTGCATGAGATGGATCCGGCTCTTTTGGTATTTGGGAGGGCATGCCCGCTTTTTGTTCCGTTGGTGGAAGAGGGCTGGATTCATGATTCGGTGACAAAAGAGGTGGCATCCCGCTATTTAGCAGAGCTGCAGGAGAAAGATATTGATACGCTGGTGCTTGGATGCACCCATTATCCGTTACTCCGGGATATTATTCATGAGGTGGCAGGAGACAAGGTGACACTTGTAAATCCTGCTTATGAGACGGCAAAAACCTTATATGATCTGCTTTCTTCCAAGGATTTATTAGCACAAGAGGAAGCCAAGCCGGATCATAAGTTTTATGTCAGTGACGGTGCGGAGAAGTTTTGCATATTTGCAAACTCCATCCTTCCTTGTGACATAGCCCAGACAAAGGATGTAAACATAATAACATTTGATTAATTCAGAAAGGTGATAAATCAATGACAAAAGAGGTACTGGTATCCATTTCAGGACTACAGTTTGAACTGGACGAAAAGGAAACAGAAGCAATTGAGGTAATCTGCCCAGGCGAATATTATTTCCGAAATGGAAAGCATTACATCATATATGAGGAACTGATCGAGGAAGAGGGCATCCATGCGGTGACAAAATGTACGTTAAAGATTACGGATAAGCAGGTAGATCTGGTGAAGAAGGGAACCAGCAACGTGCATATGGTATTCGAACTCGGGAAGAACCATATGACTTATTACAATACCCCATTTGGCGATCTAATGATGGGGATTACCACCACAGATATCAGTCTTACAAAGGAGGGGGAAGATTTCACGACTCTTCTTGCAGATCTTTCTTATGCCCTTGATATCAATTATGAGTTCGCCGCTAACTGTACCCTCAAAATAAAGGTGCAGTCTAAATAGAGGGGAAAGAATAAGTTTCTGGATCTTTGATCGTAAGATCAACAAAAAGAAGAGGAAGCCTTTCAATAGCAGACAGTGTATTCTTGTCTGCTATTGAAAGACTTCCTCTTTTTTTATCCGAGCCCCAGCTGGATATTGAAAAACATATACCCTCTTTACTTCTTAGAAAACTTACGAGCCATTCTCTTAAAGAAGCCAACCTTAGGCTGTCTCTTTTCAAGGTTGCCACGTACGCCTTTTACGTCGATCATGTAAATACCGTTTAAAACAGCTTTTACTTCCTTCTTAACCGGTACTAAGTCGAAGATCTTTTCGTCGCACATTAAAGTTGCCACTTTAGGACCAATTTTCGCCTTAACAACCGGCACCTTCGCACGGCGAAGATACTTAGGAGTCTGATCGATAACGATTTGTGGGAATCCGGCTTCTTTCATCTTCATATACTTCTTATCGATAACTAAGATAGAATATGTCTGAGCAGTTGCACGGATGTCAGCCTGAGAAGCCTGTGACTTCTTCTGAAGCTTGTTACCATATATAAGCAAAGCAATAAATCCTGCTGCTAAGATCGCTAATACAACTAATAAAACAATCTGCCAAGTCTGCATAAATAACCTCCTTCCATTATGTAATACAATATTCCGAATTAGCATGTCTGCCTCGGAATCTATTGTATCATCAATTCAAAAAAAAGAAAATACTCAAAAAGAAAATTATAATAAAGGACGGTCTTCCTCTAGCATCTCCTTAATAATCTCACGGACTTTTGCACCAAGGAATTTGCGTTCCTCTTTTGGGAGTTCGTTTGGATAAATTGGTTTTCCATAATGGATGATGACATGTGCCTTCTTAACCCATGGCTGCTGTCTTTCAAAAACAGCGTCGGAATTGGTGATCGCAACCGGGATGATCGCGCATCCGGTCTTTTCTGCCATCTTTAAACTTCCTTCTTTAAATGGAAGCATCTCTTCGCCCTGATTTCTTGTGCCTTCCGGCATAATGAACACGGAGTAGCCTGCTTTGATCTGTTCTACCCCTTTTAGGATTGTCTTAAGGCCAGCTTTTAAGTCGCTGCGGTCTAAGAACAGACAGTTTAAGTTACGCATCCACCAGCTGAAAAATGGAATATTGCTCATTTCTTTTTTGGCAACAAAACCGGTAAGGGTAGGAACGGAAATGTAGCCCATCGGGATATCAGCAAATCCTCTGTGGTTTGCTGCATACAGGACAGCTTCATTTTTTGGTATGTTTTCAAGTCCGAGCACGGTACGCTTTGTGCCAGCAAAGAATAAAACAAAACGGAATCCCCACGCAACGATCGGCTGGGACAGCTTTGTTTTCAGATGCGGATTGAACAGACCGATGAAAAGCAATATCAGATAAACCGGAAATGTCACAATCAGAAAGAGCACCAAAGCTAAAACGACTAAGATTATTCTCATATCTAAACCTCTCTTTATTATCAGCAATTGTTGCAAAAAAAATGCACAATTCCCTATTAATCATCCCAAGATGACCATTCCTATTATACCATAGTTTCCGGAAAATACTAGAGAACAGAGATAAGGGAGGGGGGCAATTGACAGACTTTATATATTTTTAATAATTTTGATTTCAAAAACTATTGACAACGTGTTCTATAAGATGTATAACATAGATAACAAATAGATCAAAAGAAATTTTAAAGGATTCTAGTTAAAAAACCTTTAGAAATTCAACAAAAAAAGGAGTGTGGTCATTATGTTGAGACCAGTATTGTTTAATCATTATGACAAACCGGTTTTTGGGGAATTCATTGAAGACGTGTTTCGTGATTTCGATAGAGGGTTTATGACAGGGGACAACGCTTTCAATTCATTTCCAAACTTCAGGGTGGATGTAATTGATAAAGGTGATGCTTATGAACTGAAGGCAGAGCTTCCGGGATTCAATAAGGAAGATATTAATCTGAAGGTTGACGGTGATATGTTATATGTAACTGCCGAACATACCGATAGCGGGAATGAGAATACTGAAAATTATATCTGCAGAGAACGCAGAACCTGCTCTTATCAGAGATGCTTCGATCTTTCCGGTATCAGAAAGAACGAGATCAATGCCGAATACCGCAATGGTATCTTAGAGCTTTATCTGCCAAAGTCTGATCCGCAGGTGATTGATAATTCTTACCGGATTCCAATTCAATAATGCATGATCGGATCTGGTAATATTGATTGTTAGAAAGAAGGCGATGCGGATGGAAGAAGCAAACGTCCTGTCCGGGCATCAACATAGCATAGACAGGTTATCTGATAATGGATAAAAGGGCTGATGCCCCTGCATTCCGACCGCAGATGACGGTCGGAGTGCAGGCGATAATAGTGGTAACATGTTAATTCGATTTTTTAATTCATAAGAAAGCTCGTAGAACTTTCCTATGAGTTAGAAAATCTCTCTAAGGAATGCACAGAAAGCATTTTTATAATAGAAAGGATGATTTGTATGTTAAGACCAGTATTATTTGATAGAGAAGAAAGACCAGTATTTGATTCTATATTTGATGATTTCTTTAATAATTTTGAACTTTCTAACAATAAGATGATGAAGACCGATATCGAGGATAAGGGCAATAACTTCGTTCTGGAAGCAGAACTCCCAGGGTTTAAGAAAGAGGAAATCAACCTGGAGCTGGATAATGGGTATTTAACCATTAAGGCAGAGCATAAGGAAGAGAAAGAGGAAAAGAATAAAAAGAATTATATCAGACATGAACGGAGTGAGACTTCTTATGTAAGACGTTTCAATGTAAGCAACGTTGATACGGCTCACATCACCGCTGAATATAAAGACGGTGTACTTGAAGTGACAATGCCGAAACTTGAGGTCATCTCAAAAGATACGAAACGCATCGAAGTGAAGTAGTAATCTTGGATAGGCTTCGGAGGGCGGAAAAAGGTCCAGGATTGCTAAGATGAAGGGCCGCCTGACGAAGCGAACGGGGGACCGAAAGCGATGGATTTCCTAATGTTCGGATGCGTGAGCGGACAAAAAGGAGGGAGTATCTTCGACTATCAGACAGGAAAACGCTGTCTGCTATTCAAAGATACTCCCTCCTTTTTGTTCGTTATGAACCGGACATTCGGGAAATGCATCGCTTTCGGTCCCCCATTCGCTTCGCCAGGCAGTTCTTTGGCTTAGTAATCCTGGATATTTTTCCGCTTGGACGCCGGACGGAGAAAGGACAAGAGGTGATGCGTTTCGTGAGGATATAAAAATAAAAGTAAAAAAGTAAAAGATAAAAAGCGAAAGATTAAGAAGGGATATCGCTATTTGGAGTAGTAGGAATAGGAATGCTAGTACAGTTCGGCTGTAAGATGTAACGATGGATCGGAGGTGGTGATGACTCCGTTTGTAATCTGGATTGTGGTATAGTGGGACGGATTGTCGTAGTCTTTTTCAAAGCCGTTATCTCGGTAGAGAGTCAGGGTGCCAGAGGATGCCTTCTCGCCGATCAGGGTGAAGGTAGTGTTATCAAGGTTAGCGGTGCAGTCTGCAGCATTGGCTAATAAAAGAAAATGATTTTTCCGAAGGAAGATTGGCACTTCGGTTAAGGAGACTTCGATGTAGTGGTGGCCTTTTTTGAGCGGAACTGCTTCATAGGTGTCCTCGGAAGTGAATTTTAGGTAGAGCATATCTTCCGGAAGATAGACGTGACGGCCGATGGCATTTGGTTCATAGACCGGAGCCAGCATTAAACCGTCGGCAAAGAGAAGCTGATCTTCAATATGAGAGGCAGTCGTATCGTCTTCGTAGAGGAAGCCAAGCGGCATGAACAACATGCGATTATGAAGGGCGGCTTTGACAAATTCACTGTACAGATAAGGGATAAGGCGGTAGCGCAGGCGGAGGATGCCTTTGAAGTCCTCGCAGTTTTCAAACTGGTAGCATTCCTGGTTTCTTGTGCCGATCGCGGAGTGGTTGCGCATAAGAGGCGTGAAGATGCCAAAGGCTAAGAACCGAAGAAGCAGGTCTTTTGTGGTGTCGCAGGCAAAGCCCCCCAGATCAGCCCCGCTGTAGAGGAAACCGCACATATTTAAGGATGGCATCATCTTGATGTTGAGGAGAAGATGGGACCACCAGGAGGAGTTATCGCCGGTCCAGATGCCGCCATATCGGTGCATACCAATGTAGGAGGAACGGGAGAACAGCAGGAAACGTTTGTTTGGAGCAATCTTTTCAAAGCCTTCGGATGCGGCACGGGTCATATTGTAACCGTACAGATTGTGAACGGTATCATGGCGTACCGGGGTTCCATTTACATTGTGATAGAAAAGTTTATAGTCATTAAGACGGTTTGAAAGGCTGTTGATCTTGTCGCGGAGGGCTAACATGTCGTCGGCATGACAGGAAGCGAGGTCGATGCTAAAGACGGATTGCAGAAGGTCTGCGATTCCTTCATCGGAGTAGAACATGGCCGGCTCGTTCATGTCGTTCCAGAAACCGTCGATGCCTTGTGAGATCAGAAATTCGTATTTGCTGCCAAACCATTCCCTTGCTTCTTTATTGAGCACATCCGGAAAATGAGTTCTTCCCGGCCATACGCCGGCAGTGAAGAAGTCGCCGTCTTCTTTTTTGCAAAAGTATCCATGCTCTTTTCCTTCCTCATAAATAGAGTAGCCATCTTCTATTTTTACTCCCGCATCAATGATCGGAATCAGCCGTATGCCGCGTTCTTTCATGGTTTTTGTGAAATGAGGAAAGTCCGGAAAACGCTCTGTATTGACCGTGAAGTCTTTGTAGTGATCCATATAATCAATATCCAGATAGATCATATCGAGCGGAAGGTCATGACTTTGGTACCCATTGGCAACGGCTGTGACATCGGTGGCATTTTGATATCCCCAGCGGCTCTGGCCGAAACCAAAGGCGAAATAAGGCGGAATGTAGCTTCGGCCGATAAGGGTGCGGAATTGTTCTGTGATGGACAGAAGAGAGGGACCGGTGATGATATAAAGATTAAGATTGGCATCCGGGACCTCTATGGTAAGAAGATTAAGGCGGGTGTAACCGATATCAAACGTCACAAGCCCCGGATAATCTACAAAAAGACCAAAAGAGCGCTTTCCTTTTATTAGAAGAAAGTTATGAGCCCCATATAAGGACTGCTTTTCTTCCGAGTGTGTGGTCTGATCGGTACAGAAGCTTTTATAGCAGAATCCGCGTTTATTTATCCCGCGATTCGCCTCCCCAAGTCCGTATACGATATCCGCCTTATCCATCTCATAAGAAAAGATCAGAGTGTCTTTGTTGCTGACTGTAAGGAAATCTGGCGTTCCCAATGTATCTTTTACTGGCATGATGACGGCTTCTGTTTCAAATGGATGGCCGTAGCGATATTTTTGAATCATATGAAACTCTCCTTCCCGTGCGAAGACAGAATCATTTTTGTCCTCGCCGTCTGTTTTATTTTAGGCGTTAAATAGTTGTTGTTTCGTAATCTAATGTTTATAATGACATTATATTATCAATAAATGGAAGTTTCTTGCTTTATTTTGCGTAAAAGTAGCAGTATTTTGACTTTTATAAAAATAAAGCATGGGGGGATAAGATGCAGGATTTTACACGAAAAGAACAGGTTACACATGGAACGGTGCTGGCACCGATCCAGACATATGAGTTTTTACCGGGGGAAGAACGTTTCTTTGTACCACATCACTGGCATGAGGAAGTGGAAATTCTTCTTGTTGAAAAAGGAGAATTCATTTTAGTGCGGGATATGGAACGGCTCCGTCTGAGAGAAGGGGACTTGTGTTTTATCGGGCAGGGACAGATGCATCAGTTAGAGGGAATAAGGCCATACAGTATGCACAGGGCTGTGGTCTTTGATCTTCGAATGCTTAGTTTTGAGATATTTGACGAAGAGCAGAGTCAGGTAATTAAGCCTCTTCTTACGAAAGAAATAAAGTTTCCGAGCGTGATTTCAAGTGCGAGCGCGGAAGGAAGGGTGCTTCGAATGTGGTATGAGCAGATTATAGAGGAGGCAGGTAAAAAGCAGAAAGGATGGCTTTTAGCCTGTAAAGCCTGTCTGTTAGAGATGATTGCGGTTATGGAGCGAAGGGAGCTCTTATGTGAGAAAAACCGGAAGCGTCAGGGAGCATTAGAAGTTTCCCTATCGGTCATCAAAGGAATTCTCTCCTATATAGAGGAGCATTACAAGGAGAAGATATACATAAGTGAGTTGGCGAAAACTGCTAATATGAATGAGCAATATTTCTGTCGTTTCTTTAAGAAGATGACGGGGAACACACCGGTGGAGCATTTAAACCGTTATCGGATTGAAAAGGCAGCAGAGCTTCTGTCAGGAACCGATCAGAAGATTATGGACATATGCTTAGAGTGCGGGTTTGAGCATTTCAGCTATTTTATTAAGAAATTTAAGGAGTACAAGGAAGTGACTCCGCATGAATACCGGGCTAAGTTACGGGAAGTCTGTCAGAAGATGGATTCAGGATTGGATTAATAGAAGGGGAGAGGGGCAGCCGGATGGTTCTGATGATTTTGGCTGCTCTTTTTATGCCCATAAGCCACTGTCCGACGTCAGAAAGCGATGGAATATTGGAGAAATCGGTGCATTCTTGGTGAATAGAAGTGAGAGCAATGTATAAAATGTCTGCCTTGGGAGAAAATAGAATTGAAGCTATAAAAATGCTTATCATAATTCTAACCTAGAAAGGTAGGGGTGCAAACAGTGAAAAAACAAAAGTTAAGTGAACTGGCAAAGAAAAAGGGCTTTTTCGCAATCTTGCTGTCTGCGGTATTTGTAGTTGTGACAGTGATGCTCATTTCGCTAAATTTAAACTCAGGAGAAAAGAAAGAGAATCTGGTAGATCTCGATGAGAATCCAATCCTGACGGAAGAAAATAGTGAGAATCAGGTGGCTGATTCAGAACAGGGCACATATGCAGGGGATGAAGGTATTACAGGACAGGCTAAGGAAAATCAGACCCAGAATGAGACTGCATCGAATGAGCAAAATCAGACTGCAAATGCAGAAGAGAATACCAAAGTAAGTGAGCAGACGACAGAGGTAGGACAGACGGACGCAGTGGCGGGAGTAGAACCTGCAGCAGAGGAAGAGGTATCCGTTCCTGTTATGAATGCTACATTGGAAAGCTTAAGCTTTAGTGTGGAAGACGGATTACAATGGCCGCTCCGTGGAAATATTATTTTAACATATAGCGATGACCATGCAATTTATCATCCAACTTTAATGCAGTTTAAGACAAATCCGGCAATCCTGATCCAGGGTGCGCAGGGAGAAGAAGTGGTTGCAGCAGCCCGCGGCATTATCACGAATATTGAGGAAAATGTGCAGACAGGGCTTACCGTTACGATGGCAATCGGAAATAATTATCATCTGGTATACGGACAGCTTGCAGATACAGGTTTAAAGGTCGGCGATCTGATTGAACGCGGCCAGGTTCTTGGAACACTCGCGAAGGTAACGAAATATTATACCGTAGAGGGTGAGCATCTGTACTTCCAGGTATTTGAGGGCGAAAAGACCGTGAACCCAATGCTGTTAATCAAGGATGAATAATTTACAGAACTTTGCAAATGATAAATTAACAGGCTGCCATGAGTAGGATCTTTAGAGGCTGTCAGATAGGGGAACCTTGCCTGACAGTCTCAGGGGATCTTAGGTGCGAAAAAAATCAGATTATTATGCATGTTTGAAACGCACATCTTAATTCAATCCACATATTATATTGTAGGTAATGAATTCGGATACATATCTAAAAATTAGCGACCGAATTCTTCCTACCATAAGTAGTACCATTTTTTATTCCAACAAACCGTTCATTCGGTTGCTTAACATAGATATTAGAAAGAAAGGACCTCCTTGGGGATCCTTTCTTTTTTATTTTATTACGGACGATTCAAAAGGGGGACAGGAGAGAGTAAGAGGGAGGAGACGGCGGTTCGCGGCACGGTGTTTCAAATGTTCGGACGCATGAGCGGACAAAAAGGAGGGAGCCGGACATTTCAAAACGTCGTGTCACAAACCACCGTCTTCTCCCTCTTACTCTCTCCCTGTGGACGGATGGAATGGAGGGAAAAGCAAAAAAGAAGAGGGATGGATGAGTGAATGAGTGGAGGCTGCTACTTCATGTTTACGATGTAGAAATACATCAGGATGTAGTGACAGAGGGTGCCGCCGATGCAGAAGAGGTGGAAGATTTCGTGGGAACCGAAATTTTTGTGACGGTTGTTGAAAATCGGAAGCTTTAAGGCATAGATGACACCGCCGACTGTGTAGATGATGCCGCCTGCTAATAGCCATAGGAATGCGGCTGTGGAGAGGGAGGATAAGATCTGCGGGAAGGCGAATAGGCACATCCAGCCCATTACAATGTAAATGGTGGAGCTGACCCACTTTGGACAGTGGATGAAGAACAGTGCCTGGAAGATGCCGAGGAATGCAAGACTCCAGATGACCCCAAACAGAATATATCCAAAACGGTTCGCTAATGCAATCAGGCAGATCGGGGAGTAGGAACCGGCAATTAACAGATAGATCATCATATGATCGACTTTCCGAAGTTTTGTATTGACGCTTTCCGAGATATCCAAGGAATGATAGACGGTGCTCGCTGTGTAAAGGGCGATGACGCCAAGCATAAATAAAATCATGGAAATGGCATATACTGTGTTGTGCTGTGAGAATGCACGTATCAGAAGCGGAGGAGTGGCAAACACGGCCATAATCACCGCAATCAGATGAGTGATTGCGCTTCCCGGGTCTTTGAAATGAAAAGTGTGTGTACGATTTCTTGTATCAAGTTCTGCTTTCATAATCATTCCTTCTTTCTATGAGGTAAGATATATTGATAAAATACGACATGTGGTTATTAATAATATTCCATGTAGTAATAAAAACTATGTATCGTCTATTGATATCCTACACTATATATATCCAAATTGCAATAGGAAAATTAGCTTTTTCATGATATAATAACAGCTATTAAGGCGCTCACGTCAGACCATAGGATAAGAAAGGAATGGAATCGCATGGATTTAAAAATTGGGGATATTGTAAAACTGAAAAAACAGCATCCTTGTGGAAGTTTCGAATGGGAGATTTTAAGAGTCGGCATCGATTTTCGATTGAAGTGCCGCGGATGCGGACATCAGATCATGCTGCCTAGAAAACAGGTGGAAAAGAGCATTCGTCATATCATTCCAAAGCAGGAGAAAACGGAGGAATAAATAGATGGAAGGGGCAGGAGGAAAAGAGGAAGTACGGTTTTGCAGGCGATGTCTTACAAAGGACATGCCGGAATCTGCTTATTTTTCGAATTTGTATGAATATATCCGTCAGATCGATCCGGATCTAAAAGCAGAAGAGAAGGAATACGAAAGAAGGCTTTCCTTATGTAAGGAATGCGATAACTTAATGAACGGAATGTGCCGGATCTGCGGCTGTTTTGTGGAATTAAGGGCAGTGATGAAGAAGAATTACTGTCCGGGAACAAAGAAGCGCTGGTAGGCAGCAAAAGATATTTTTACGAATTTGTTATTTCCTATTATAATTTTTAGGAAAACTGCCGAAACTCTATTTGCGATCACGTTTTACAATTTTTAGGCCTTGCATAGCAAGAATTTCTTTGTTATAATAGGAAACCGTGATATGTTATACAATTTTATTCCTTGCTCCCCACTTAAGTGAGGGGCCAGAGACCATAAGGAGGTGCACACAACTATGAACAAATATGAATTAGCATTAGTTGTAAATGCAAAAATCGAGGACGAAGCTAAAAATGCTACAGTTGAAACTGTAAAGGAACTTATTACAAAATTCGGCGGCAACATCACTAACGTTGATGATTGGGGTAAGAAGAGATTAGCTTACGAAATCCAGAAGATGAAAGAAGGATATATCTATTTCATCCAGTTCGATGCTGAAGCTACAGTTCCAGGCGAAATCGAATCAAGAGTTCGTATTATGGAAAACGTTATCAGATTTTTATGCATTAGACAGGACGCTTAATTATTAGGAGGTATTCCATAAATGAATAAAGTCATTTTAATGGGCAGACTTACTAGAGATCCTGAAATTAGATATTCACAGGGAGCAAACGCATTAGCGATTGCCAGATATTCTTTAGCTGTAAATAGAACATTCAAGCGTGAGGGAGAGCCTGAGGCAGACTTCTTCAACTGCACATGCTTCGGCAGAACTGCAGAATTCGCTGAAAAATACTTAAAACAGGGAACGAAAGTTGTTGTTGTAGGTAGAATTCAGAATGATAACTATACAAACAAAGAAGGTCAGAAGGTATATAGCGTGCAGATCATTGTTGAAGAACAGGAATTTGCAGAAAGCAAAAACGCTTCCAGTGATATGGGCGGATTCCAGGGTGGTTTCCAGCCTACATCAAGACCTACACCTAGTGCAGCAGCAGGCGATGGCTTCATGAATATCCCAGATGGTATTGATGAAGAGTTACCATTCAACTAGACACTTGGAACAATAGGGGCATGTCCCCGATTGTAACAGGTTAAAAACTGATATGTTATGAATAAATCCAGGCACCAGGCCTAGATTTAGAATCGGATAAGGAGGAAATAATAATGTCTTTTGATAAGAACAACAAAGATAAGGGTGACGCTCCAATGAAGAGAAGAGTTACTCGTAGAAGAAAAAAAGTTTGCGTATTCTGTGCAGATAAAAACCATACAGGTATTGATTACAAGGACGTAAACAAATTAAAGAGATACGTTTCTGAAAGAGGTAAGATCCTTCCTCGCAGAATTACAGGAAACTGTGCTAAGCACCAGAGAGCTCTTACAGTAGCTGTTAAACGTGCTCGTCACATCGCTTTAATGCCATACACATTAGATTAATTCTCAGTAATTAAGCTAATTTCATGAGGCACTTGTTTAAAATGACACCACTTTGACACCAATTCAATTGGAATTCAAAATGGTACATGAAAGTGCTCCGAATATAAAAAACGTCATTGCATTTATGCAATGGCGTTTTTTGTTATCTAAATTTCAATTACTTCGCTGCATTTATTGCATTCAAAATCTTATTATTCTAAAAATCAAATTTCAAATCCATTATCAAAAATCATATATGCAGACAAACCAAATGACTTATAAATGTAGAAAGAAAAAGCGTAAGTTATATCATAACTTACGCTCCCTAATCAATTTTGGCCGATTGATTAAATTTTCAATTAGGTTTAGTATACCATACTTTCTACAAAATATCAAATCCAATTGGTTTGGCTTGAATAAGACAAGTCGAAGGAGATAGAAAGCATGAAATTAGAAATAGCAGAAACCATAGAAGTACAGGAAGTAAAGAAACCAAAAAATTTGAATCCAGATAAGCTGATTGAACAGTTAAAGCCAATGAAGCAAGAACAGTTTACATACTGCCAAGGAACGTTACAAGATAAATTTGAATTTTTACGAGTGCCTAAGGCATATTTATTTAATTCAAAATATAGTGATATGCCACTTGAAGCGGTTGTTCTATTGAGTGTAATTTTAGATCAGACTTATTATAGTATAAAAAGGGGCATGAAGGATCAAAGAGGCTATGTGTATATTGAACTTTCTTTAAAAGAGGTACAGCAACTCCTTCGTTGCAAAGAAGATAAGGCAAGGAAAGTTTTAGCACAGCTAGGGGAGCAAGAAGGAATTGGTGTAATAAGAAAGGTTAATCGTGGTCAGGGAGATTCTGCAATTGTATACCTTAATAGTAGTATATTTAAGGATGAATGTTTTGAAAAATACTCAAATAGTCAATTCAGCGGAGATAAAAAAACAGACAAAGAGGAGATTAATGACAAAGATCAGGCTCAAAAAAGTAGTCAAATTAATGAAGATAAACATTCTTATGGTGAGAACAGAGAGCAAGAACATCAAGATGCAAAAAAAACGGGTTCTAGGAGAAGTAAAAAACGGAATCAAGAATCCGATAAAACAGGAGTTTATAAAAAGACAGAGACTAGTGGTGAGACTGTATCTCTTTTAAATACATCTTCTTCAGTAATAGATCAAGAGATTGAGGAGTGTAGGAAAACAATAAAGGATAATATTGAATTTGACATACTGACTGAAATGTATGGGGAAGCTCTGATTAATGAATGGATTGAATATATACTAGACATAATGCGTTATAACTCTGATTGTATAGTATTTAATAACGCCAAGTATAGCAAATCGCATGTAGTAAAGAAATTCCTATCGATAGATTATTATATGTTCCAGAAAGCCCTTGAGCAATTTAGCAATTTCCGAGGGGAGATTTATCATGAGCAGAAGTTTGTGCAGAACTGTTTATGGAATTCGATAAACGGAATCGAATCGGATTACCACCGTCGTGTCAATCAAGACGCAATCCTATATGCAAATCAGCATCGAGAAATGAATATGCAAGCTACAAGCTAGATGTTATGAAAAATAATAACTCATGTTATGAGATTTAATAATGTGCAAATTGGAGGGAGAATGAAAGTTAGTACAAGCTATTTAAATGATTTGGCTATATTAGATTTAACAGGAAATGAATATAGGATTGTGCTTATGCTTGCAGACCAGGAGATGTATTTAACCGAGATTGCAACACTCCTGGGTGTAGAGAAAGCAAATATATCCCGTAATGTAAATAAACTTATTAGCCTGAATTTATTAAAAGTCACTCGTACAGTGGGAGCTGCCAGGTATTTGAAGACAAATCTAAGTTGGAAGAATAGTGGGGTTTTAGGACAGATAGATATCCAGCAATTCTTGTAGTATTGAACTTGGAGTAAGGTAGGTTATGCAGAGCTTTGAGTGGGGCTGATAGTGGGGGAGTGTAGGAATACGTTTGCAAATATATAAGCGAAGGAGAGCGTTATTATGAGAGAAAAATTAGTACAGGTATGGAAGAATTGTGATACAAAGGGGCTGGCAGAAGTCTTTAAGAAGTACATGGATTATAAAGAGCATATGGAGGGAAATGCGCCATCATACAGAGTCTGTGGAGACGATTACTACTGGAATAAGGTTGAGTGCTATTATGATAATTTTCATGGTCAAGAAAGGGCCAGATTTGGGGTTATATTGCGTAAGGAGCTGGGAAGCTATATGATTATTGAAATGAATACTCGTAGGGCCTTTGAGGTGGATCATAGAGGGGGGATACTGATATATGATGAGGAGCTTCTCCAGGAAATGGTAGAAAAGCATGAATACTTCTTTAATGTGTTATGCAGCATTTATGCGTATTAGCTATATGCTGCTGGTAATAAACTTAAGCTTTGTCAAGGAACAATCCATAGGGTTGTCCTTAACAAAGACAAAAGCTAAAAATAGGAATTAAATTGCTATTATTCTGGTTTGTTTTTTATAGTAATACTTAGACCTGCAAACTTTTCTTGCTGCTCTTTAGAAATCCAGTTTTTCGACCTTTTAATATTGCCGATTATATTGTGTATAGACTTTGCAATCGTATAATTAGATTGGAATACAGAATTTTTAAGGATGTTGAAGATGTAATTATGCTTAGCTGGTAGTATAGATTCATCTGATAAACGAAAATAGAATGTATCTGTATAGTTGCTATTTCTAAGACGAATGTCATAACCTTGATTACGGAAAAGCCTTTTTAAAGGCAGGTAAATTGTATCAAAGCTATTTAGGCTGGGAGTTAGTTTAAAGGTAGGTAAATTATATATTAAGGTTGGTGGAGTTTGAGACAAAATTATATAGGAGCCTATATTGTACATAAATGATTCGGTTGGCATTTGGAATATAAGTACGTTATGAAATTTATCCTCGTTATAAAAAATAAATTCAATTGATGAATCCGTTATAGTGTAGATTTTTAGAGAGTATATGGAAAGAAAATTATCTAGTAGATATTGATGTTCTTTTAAAAAATTACTGTCATAGAGATGCTGGAGACATTGTAGAGTAAATATTCCGTTATTTTGTGAAATATTATTATAGACTTCCTCTTTATTATGTTGCTTAAGCCAAAGACCGTATTGCCGTTTACATATTAACGGGGTAGAGTGATTTTGATTAATAAAACTCAGTGCTTCTTTATAGGTGTTCTGATAGGAATGAAGTACATTAAAAAATTGTTCAGTAGTTTCAGCTATGCTAGGGATACCATATTTAAGCCAGTGAGCATAAATATCCTTAAGAGAAGTGAAGCTATCCGATAAGCCATGCTCTAAAGATAAAGGTAATACAATGGGAATAGATGAAAGCTGAACTTCCAGGTCTTGAAATATTGGGATAGGATCTCCTATATGTGATATAAAGTCATTTTTTCGCATTATTAATAATTCATTGGCTTTGGTTTGTTTAACGCGCTTTAGAGCATCATTTGCGCCCTCTATATGAGGAAATTTGTGAACACAGCTGGTTCCAATGTGCAAGACCTTATTATTATTTTTATTACGTATATAGCATATATACTTATTACGAGCATTGCAGAGCTGGCAGTGTGTATCTGAGATAGAGGTACTTTGAGTTACATACCATTCATTTGAAATATTATTTATTAGTTCTTTCCTGCTAGAGTTTATAACGTTGATAGCAGTTTTATCAAAATTTAGTGAGGTGATATTTTGTGAATTGATGCAACTAGCATTAGAGTGTTGTAAAGTAGAATAAAGATTACCATAGATATCTGTGTTTTTAGCAGTTTCGCTTGCTAAAAGAAGATTGATATCAGAATTAGTAAAGAGAGTAACTACAGAACTTTTCAAAATAATATCTCCTTTTATAATGCAGAACATATGTTTCTTGGTGAATATATCATTTCTTCGGATGGAAGTCAAGTGCTAAATGTGCAAATTATTTCCCTATAATATTTCAATTCAGATTGTAGTATGAAGGGCATTAAATAAGTTATATTTTTTAGTTCGTAATTCAATGCCATAGATTCTATAGGAGTATTACTTAGAGGCAATTTAGAATTAAAAAATAGTTAAGATTATCCATATATTTATTCCCTACTCTATGATATAACGGAAACAAATTAGAGTAATAGCATTTTACAATTATCAGTTAGGGAGGAGTCCTATGGCAAAGAGAAAGTATTATGCTGTAAAAATAGGTAGAAATCCGGGTGTTTACGATACGTGGGATTTATGTGAAGAGCAAGTAAAGGGGTTCACAGGAAGTAAATATAAGGCATTTAATACAAAAGAGGAAGCAGAGGCATATATTTCAAGTGAGAGTGTAGATACTAATGCAGAGAAAACGATGCCAGCAGACAATATAAGCTACCCTGAAAAGGAAAATCAGATAAGTGATGTATCGGTATATATCGCAAGTGCTACTGCTAAGGAAATAGATGTGTGTTCATTTAGTTTATTAGTTATAACTGAAATTAACGTAGAGAATTATACAGGAACAGTGCATTTGGAAAAAAATGAGAAAGAACATGGCGTTATAGTCGGATTGGTTGAAGGAGTAAGTTATGCATTTGAATACTGCTTAAGGAATAAATTTACTTCTATTAATATATTCTCTACTAATCCTGGTATTAAGGGACTAATTGAGGGGGCTTGGAAAGCAAGGACTAAGCACTTAAAGGCCTATATTGAAAAGTATAAAAGTATTGAGAAGACTCTAAAAGTGAAGTTTACAATAGATTCGAATATAAAAACAAATTTATATTATAAAGAGGCAATGAATTCTGCAAAAGTTACACTAGGTAAAGAAAAGCCTGCATCATTAGTAGCACATCAAAATAGTGTGACTGTAGAGGGAGTTGAGAAAGGGGAACTTGAATCTATCTTTGAGTTGCTATCAGAAGATTATAAAACGTTAACCATTAATATAGAAAATAAAAGTGATAAAATAGAATATATATTGGAAATTACTTATCCAATAAAAGAGAAATTACACATTACATTTTATATGATGAAGGATAAGATATTGATGCAAGGAAAGCATGGGGTGTTATATGATAATTTCATAGAATATATTTCATTATTATTAGAGCCAGAGGTAATGACTACTTTAAAAAATACTGTCTATACTGTTAATATAGATTTGGATGTTGTAGAACAACAGTATATTATGTATTTACCACATGCCCATGATAAGCTACCTGCAAAAGTAGCAAATTATTTACATCAAGCAGTATATAATCTACAATTAAATTTAAAAGAGACATATGATACGACGTTTTTAATAGAACCAGCCAAAAGAACATTAGAGGCAGTAATTAAAATAGCATTAAGTAGATATGGGGTTGAAATGCCAAGAGATGCTAGCGGAGAAATAAATTTTAAGTGCTTTGTGACGGAGAGCACTAATAGTTATGTATTAGACCCGGCTTATTTGCCTGAAGGCGGAAGTATTGAAGATGTACAATATATTTATCTAGGAAGAGCATATACGTATTTTCATAATACAAGGAATCCACATACACATTGGAATGATCCACTAGCTGCATATGATACGACAAAAGTGACACCGTCTATTATAGAAGCCCATACAATAATAAAGGATATACTAAAGTTGATTGATGAGTGTTATGCATAAGTTTTAAAGAAAGGAGCGCTGAGAATGATACTTACCAGTAATTGTACTATAGAGCAGCAAAAAAATAGTACAAATGAGCAAACATGTGAGTCTGTAGATTATATAATATTTACTTTACCTGCTGATAATTTACAAAATGAAAAGTTTACTTATGTTGTACTTTTTAGTTTGAGAACTACAATGAGTTGCATTGAAGAGATAGTTAAATCTTTTCGTGACAAAGGTGTGCATATTGATTTTGTATTGGATCAATTATTGCATACAGGTGAAAATCCCGGACGTTTTTTGCATGTGCAAATAGACAGTTTGGGTAAGCTTGATATACAAAGCGTCACTATACCAAAGAGGCATTTATGCAGGAAAGTCACTTGTGGTTTATTGAAAAATACATCAGTATTAGAGTATTCGGGATTGACTAATATTGAGAAGAGAATGATAAATAAGGGAATTGTAATTTAGTGAATGAGTCAGAAATAGCTACTATAAGTTTATGGTAGCTATTTCTATTGAGTATAGATAGTTGATAGGGGGGGCGGACATAAAGTTGGACTTTGTTTGGGCTTTGAAAGGAGTATTACAGAGTGTATTCGAAGTATCAACGAAAAAAGGCACTACAACTTTATGACAAATGTAAATCCGTAACTAAAGTTATACAAACACTTGGTTATCCAACACGAAAATGCCTATATGATTGGATCTCCGAGCGAGATTCTCCGCCTAAGGAAAAAAGTCCCTAGAAAAAGGTTTCATAATACGCCGGAACACCCAAGGCATCCTCCTATTGAAGTAAAGCTCCAGACAATTCATCGTTGTTTTGAACTTGGTGAGAGTGTACAATTAGTATCAGAAGAAATCGGGTATAGCAGAGCCAGTATCTATACTTGGCGAAAAAAATACATTCTCAAAGGAGCTGTAGCACTTATAAATCATGGTGATGATCCCCGCGGCAAGTTACCGGAAGGGCAATTATCTTCTTCTGAAGAAGTTGAACAGCTGAAAGCCCAGATACAGGACATGCAGCTTGAACTAGATATCCTTAAGGAGACTTTGGATGTCTTAAAAAAAGACCCCGGCGTCGACATGACAGTTCTCAGAAACAAAGAGAAGGCAGTGATAATCGACGCCTTGAGAAATAAATACTCACTGCCAATACTTTTGCAAAAGTTGGAGATATCAAAAAGTAGTTATTACTATCAACACAGACAGGTGAATTTACCAGATAAATACGAAGTACTACGTATAAGAATCATTGAACTATTTAATGAAAATTTCGGTATATATGGATATCGGAGAATCCATGCTCTGTTAGCAAGGGAAGGGACACATATATCAGAGAAAATAGTTCGACGCATTATGTCAGAGTGCGATTTAAAAGTTAAAACCAAACGCAGAGCCAAGTACAATTCCTACAAAGGAGAAATAACACCCGCAGTCCCCAATATTATTGAGCGTGATTTTCGCGCGGATGCACCTAATAAAAAATGGCTGACTGATATTACAGAGTTTGCTATTCCAGCGGGGAAAGCGTATCTTTCTCCAATTGTAGATTGCTTCGATGGCATGCTCTCAGCTTGGAAAATTAGCACAGTTCCCGATGCTAATCTTGTCAACAGTATGCTAGATGATGCTATTGCTAGCCTCAAAGAGGAGCAACATCCTCTGGTACATACAGACCGTGGCTGCCATTACCGTTGGCCGGGATGGATATCCCGGATGGAGAAAGCAGGTTTAAAACGTTCTATGTCAAAGAAAGGGTGTTCCCCTGACAATTTAGCCTGCGAAGGCTTATTTGGACGTTTGAAAAATGAGATGTTCTATAACCGAAACTGGGCAGGTGTAAGCATGAATCAATTTATCGAAATCTTAAATAACTACCTAGTTTGGTACAATGAAAAAAGAATTAAAATATCACTTGGAAATATGAGCCCACTAGAGTACCGACAAAGTCTTAGAATAGCTATTTAGGCTGTCCAAGAAATTGTCCGCACCCCCCTATCAGATAGTTTATTACTAATTCTATATGTAGTATGAGAGAGATTATATAGTTATTTATTAATTAAATAAATTAGTCAATTATTATTGACAAAAATAGAATTGATGCATATACTAATAGTAAAGATAGTAATATCTTATAGTGTGCAAGCACTTAAAGTTAATGACAATTGGAAGTCATAAAAAGTCCAAATCAATTTGTGTATCGCGGATACACCAGGCTGACAACCAGCATAAATGTTGTAGACACTTAGAAGTCGGTAAAAGTCTAAATCAATTTGTGTATCATTGATACACCAGGCTGATAACCAGCATAAAACTTGCAAATTAAGTAGGACTAAGAGTCCTACTTTTTTTATGGAGACTACATTAAATGGACAAAATTAAACTAACTGCAAATCAAAAGAGTTATTTAAGAAATAAGGCTATTGCAGGAGCAAAGTTATATAAGAATTATCTGATTAATAAGGATTTTTGGATTATATGTGAAGACGGGAGTGACTATAAATTTCAATTTAAGAAGAAGGATTTTAAACATTTAACAGGAATAAAAAGTGATTTGAATGATTCTAGATTTTTTCAGAATTGTACAGAAGCATTACTATCTGATAATAATATAGCAGATATTCAACACTATAACTATCAAACATTAAAAGCTAAAGCTGATCGTATTTCTAAAATTAATAGCATAATATGTGAAAGTATAGAAGAAAGTTTATTTATGGTTAATTTACATACCAATACAGATGATTATCCAGTAGCAATTAAAAATGCTATAACTAATACCTGTATTGGATTTAAGGGGCCAGATAATTATGCTAGGACTCTAAGAAAAGCTTCGAATTCTAACAATAGTGATGAAGAGAAAAAAATAGTAGCTATATTTTCAAAGATGAAAGAAAGTCTTGAATATAACAATATTGAATATATAAGTGATAAAGATAGAATTTTTGAATTGAAATGTGATATAGAAGAAATATCAGCAGAATTGTGGAAAGACCTGAATAATCAATGAAATATTTTCTAAATAAAATTTAGCTAGGGTGTCTAAGCTATGAGTATTAGAAATTGATATAATAGTGAATCTATTATTTTCTTTATAGTCAAGTCTAGTAATTTATTTTTATTGGACCAAAGAGGTGTCAATACTTACAAGTATTGACACCTCTTTTTTATTACTGTAAAATCAAGGTATAGACGGGTGTCACAACTTAGTGTCATAAATAATGGAGGATTTGAGTATGGTTTATGGATATGCCAGGGTTTCGACAAAGGGACAAGCAAAGGATGGAAATAGTCTTGAGTCTCAAGAAATGAAGTTAAAGGAAAATGGAGCAGAAAAGATATACATAGATAGCTTCACCGGAACTAAGATAGATAGACCCCAATTAGCGGAACTGATGAATAAGATTCAATCAGGCGATACACTGGTGGTAACTAAGCTAGACAGATTTGCACGGAGTGTATCACAGGCAAGCCAGTTGATTACAGATCTTATTGATAAAGGGATACGAGTAAATGTTCTTAACTTGGGGATATTGGATAACTCATCTATGAGTACCTTAATGCGCAATATCCTACTTAGCTTTGCACAGTTTGAACGTGATATGATAGTGGAAAGAACCCAGGAAGGAAAGGAAATAGCAAGGAGAAGGGAGGATTTCAGAGAAGGAAGACCAAAAAAGTATGGTAAGAAGCAGATAGAGCATGCATTACATATGCTAGAGAATATCTCTTATAAGCAGGTAGAGTATTTGACGGCAATAAGCAAAAGTACATTAATAAGAGCTAAAAGAAGGAGCATTTAAATTTCTTAAAATCTTCTTTATAACAGGTTGGTTTTATATTTATGTGGGGGACCTCTTTTGTATCTGATTCACTGTAATAGTTCATATCAAAACATGTTTCACTTATCTAATATACATCCAAAAACTATATATATTTTAGATAAGCGGACACCTGGATAGTCAACACTTTTTTAGACAACTTTTTTAAGGGTATTTTCTTTAAACTCTCTTGGTGTTAGATAATCCAAGGACGAATGAATTCTGTGGTTATTGAACCAGTTAACATAATCGGCTAATTCAATTTTCAATTCCTCCAACGAGGAAAAGGTTTTGTTCTTAACGAATTCAGTTTTTATGATTTTGTATGTCGCTTCAGCAACAGCGTTATCATATGGACAGCCCTTCATGCTAAGTGAACGCTCGATATTGAAGGCCTCAAGCGTTTCATCAATTAGCCTGTTTTTGAACTCATTGCCTCGATCCGTATGAAAAATATTAATATTCTGTAGACTTGTCTCTACCTTAGAAAATGCCTGCATTACAAGCTTTGCGTCCTTATTTCTTCCAGCACTATAACCAATAATCTCTCGATTAAAGAGGTCGATAAGAAGACATATATAGTTCCAGCTGTTGCCTACTCGTACATATGTTAAATCACTTACTACGACATTATGTTGTGGCTGTTCATCAAACTTTCTGTCTACGATATTAGCAATCATATCTTCGTTACATTTTGCAACATGGGGTTTGAACTGCGCTACTGTATAACTTGACACTAGACCTTCCTGTTTCATGATACGTCCAATTCGTCGACGTGAAACAATCAGATCTTGCTTCTTTAATTCCTTCTTAATCTTACGGGTTCCATAATTATTACGACTCTGACGAAAGATTTCTTTGATAGATGCTATCAATAAACTCTCGTCTGGTTTTTCTTTTACTTCGTAATAATATGTCGCTCTAAAAATTTTTAGGACGTCGCACATTGCTGATACTGAGTATTTGTGCACATTTGCTTTAATCACGTTTACTTTCGTCCTAGTATCAGCGCTGCTTGCTTTAAAATATCATTTTCCATCTCTAATTGTTTGTTACGTTTACGTAATTCGATTAACTCGTTTTCAAGATCAGAACGGTTGTCTTTTCCCTTAAAGGAACCAGTAGTTTGGGACTGTTTAATCCATTTATCAAGCAGGGAAGATGCAATATCGTATTCACGAATAATATCGCATTTTCGTTTTCCATTTAGGTATAATTGGACAACTTGCTGCTTGAATTCAGATGTGTAGGTACGGCGTGGTCTTTTTTTAGTCATGATGTTAAATCTCCTTTAATAATTGATGTTATTTTACATGACCTTAAAAAAACTGTCTAGTTTATTGTAGCCGATCCATTTCAGAATTATAGGAACTAATATTTATATAGAATATACTGGTTTTAAAAGAGTAAAAAGTTCATTTTTAAAAAATAGGTATATTGAGCGACTTAAAAAGAAGAAGGATATTTGCAGAGAACAAGGATGGAAGTTGCTTGAAATTGAAGAGGTCAATGAAGATACACAGAACATGGTTATTAGTTTTATAAATAAAAATAGTCAATTATGTATTACAAATCACGGTTATTGATACTTATATTTTTATAACAATAGTATGAGTATTTATCTAGCGTGATTTATAGAAAATACATTAGAAAACGTATCAAGATATATTTTAATTTTGATACGTTTTCTACGTCATTAAGTAAAATAACTATAAAGAACTTTAAATGCTACTAAAAACTTGCTTCAAATAGTTGAACAGATGAAACAGGAAGGTACTTATATAAAAAGTATTAAAGATACTTTACCACATGTAATAATCTGTATAATGAGTTTTATTAACAATAAGTGGATTGAGTCAGCTTGAGAGCAATTTAATTAGTCAAAGAACCTAGAAGAGTCTGCTTGACGCTAAGGGCAAGAGACGTTGAGGGGGGAGAGATAGTGTCAAGATTTTTGTGTAAACACTTCTCTACTAGGCAGACCACTCCTGGTGCAACATTAATTAAAGAGGTCATTTAACTCTGCTGATGCTTGAGCAAAACCTCTATGAACACGAGTACTAAATTTCTGATTATAATCACTGCAAAAGGAACAAACATAACGTTCCAGAGAGTCCTCATTCGGGAACTGTTCCTTGCGTTTTGTGCCACGCTTAAGATTCTTATTGAAACCTTCAATTAGATTGGTTGTATAGATGCTGCATCGTATCTGAGAAGGAAATTCAAAGAAAGTAAACAGACTTTCATTGCCCACTAGTACTTTAGTGGCTTTGGGATAAATCTTTTGATACTTTTTGATGAAGTCATCTAGAAGTTTCTGTGAGTCCTCGATATTTTCTGCACGATAAACAGGTTTTAAATCTTCCATGACCTTGCTTTTATCTTTTGCACGAACATGCTTCATTACATTTCGAGCAACGTGAGTCCAGCAGCTCTGATGCTTTGCTTTTGGAAATACTTCTAGACACGCATTTCTAAAACCACTAAGCCCATCCGTAACAAACAAAAGGACTTGTTCTAAACCACGTGCTTTTAAAGATTCTAGCATTTCCTTATAGTTATCAGAAGACTCTGATGGATAAAGAGCATAATCTAGCACTTCTTTTTCTCCATCTGGAGTGATACCAATAAGAATGTGGAGTGCTTCCTTTGCTACGCTATCCCTACGAACACTTAGATAGGTGGCATCACCATAAACAACTGCATATTTGGCAGAAATCCTTCGAGTATGGAACTGATTAACCTGCTCTTGAACAGCTTTTGTGATATTTGAAATAGTCTGAGGACTATAATGGTGGCCATACATCTTTTCAATGAGATCTGCTATCTCGCGAGTTGTAATTCCTTTTTTGTAAAGCTGAATTACAGTTGTCTCCAGAGAGTCTGTACTTCGTTGATAAGATGGTACAGTCTGCTGTGAAAACTCACCGTTGCGATCACGAGGAATTTTTATAGTGAGATCACCAAAGCGAGAATGGATAGTTCGTTCATAGTACCCATTCCTAGAATTGCCAGTATTATAGCCTTCAATAGAGTATTTTTCATAGTTTAAAAAGGCTGTAAGCTCAGTTAATAGTAGTTCATTAGTAGCTGCTTCAAGTTCTTGACGAAAAATTTCATCAACAGATTCATTATTTAGTAGTGCTGACAGTAATTTTGTGTTAAGATATGACATAGGGAATCGTCCTTCTTTCATAATTTATGGTTTGGTCACTTTAAATTTTAAAAGAAGTCGGTTCCCTTTTCCAGTATTATCTGGAGAAACCGGTTTACACAAAATATTTTATACTATCGGGGGAGACTATGTAGATTATTATTACTTACAAGGTGATATCATAATAATAACTTATCAAGTATGTTTAAAGTTAGATAATAGAATTTAAAACATATTTTTGCCAAAATTGTTTATTTTTACATGTATGGGCCATAATTTATATATAGAAAAATAAAGAGGGATGGTAAAAATGAAAAAAGAGACTAAACAGAAAAGAAATACACTATGTAAAAAAATAACTCTTTATCCTCTTGGCAGTAAAGAGGAGGTTACAAGGGTATATAACTTTATTCGGGATGGTCAGTATATGCAATATAAAGGGCTAAATTTAATTATGGGACAGCTGGCTAGCCAATTTTATAAATGCAATTCAGAACTTGATGATCCGCAGTATAAGGAGTGGGTAGAGCAAGAAATAAGGAATACAAATAGTTTACTGCAAGCTATGGAGTTTCCAAAAGGAATAGATTCTAGATCACTTATTATTCAAAGAGTAAAGCAGGATTTTTCATCAGCACTAAAAAATGGACTTGCCAGAGGAGAACGTAGTATTACAAACTATAAGAGAACATTACCATTAATGACAAGAGGACGTGATTTGAAATTTAGTTGTAACTATTCTGAATTAGAAGAGTTAGAATATAAATGTTTTAGCAAAGATTTTAAAGTGTATGTTTCTTGGGTAAATAAGATAAAGTTTAAAGTTGTTCTTGGTAGCGTAAAAAGATCCTTAGCTCTTAGAAAGGAATTATGTCAAATTTTAAGAAGTGTATATTCTATACAGGGAAGTTCGATAGAGATTAAAGATAAGAAAATAATCTTAAATCTTTCTATGGGAATTCCATTGATGGAAAAAGTATTAGATGAAAATACTGTTGTAGGGGTTGATCTAGGGATTGCAGTACCTGCTGTATGCGGGTTAAATACTAATAAAAATACAAGAAGATTTATTGGGTCTAAAGATGATTTGTTAAAAATCAGGACTAAGGTTCAAAGTCAAAGGAAATCATTAAATAAAAAGCTTCGAGAATGTACTGGTGGTCATGGAAGAAGTAAAAAATTACAGGCACTAGATCGTTTGTCAGAAAGCGAAACGAACTATGTTAAGACATATCTTCATATGGTTAGTAAGGAGATAATCAGATTCGCAGTTGCACACAATGCCAAGTATATAAACATAGAAAAATTGGAAGGATATGATGCAAGTTCGTTTATTTTACGTAACTGGTCATATTATCAACTGCAGTCATTTATAGAGTACAAAGCAAAGATAAAGGGGATTATTGTACGAAAAGTAAATCCGTATCATACTTCTCAGATTTGTTCGTACTGTGGACATTGGGAAGAAGGGCAGAGACTGTCTCAGGACAAGTTTAAATGTAAGTGCTGCGGTGTAGAACTAAATGCTGACTTTAATGCAAGCAGAAATATTGCATTATCCACAGAATTTGTAGAGTAGTGACTAGTCCACTGGCTAGTCTACTGGGTAGATTCCACTCGCCCAAGGGTGAGGGCGAACTGTTATAAAATCCTGTATTTTATATACAGTTCAAGGCCACTCACCAAAGGGGATATATTTATATATTGCCCATGTGTGCTTGTTGCACATAAAATGATCATGGTGGTATTCAAATATGAAAAATAGTCGACCTATGATGGCGTAAAATACCGAAAGGTCGACAACACGTTATTTTATAAGCAGTTGCATTGGTTAAGCGATAAAATAGTCCAAAACTCATCTGAGTTTGTAAAAGATAATTCGTGGTCGACAAAATACCTTCACGTAATGTGCATATATTCGGTAATGTGGTTGTAGCGGATTCGAATAGTATCATGATTGTTTTAGAATGCTGTTAACACCGGGCACTGAAATGAACGGCGCTCGATTCGAATAGTATCATGATTGTTTTAGAATTTGTAGCTATATCCATCAGCTTGAACTGGAATTAGATTGGAATAGTATCATGATTGTTTTAGAATTTTCAATACATGCTGACATTAATAAAGATATCATTCATTCGAATAGTATCATAATTGTTTTAGCACTAAAAAAGATGTGATATGATGTCACAAGTGGTCTGAGTTTGAATAGTCTCATGTTGCATAAGATTTAAAAGGTTTTTTGTATGTATGAAGAAAAGTTCCCACAATATTTTCAAACTGGATATTTTGGTATTTAAGTATCCTATTTTTAAAATTTAGCGCTTTCTTCTGTTTTAATACAAAGTATTCTAAAGTAATCAGTTTTTCATGTTCAGTTGTTAGCATACTAACTTAACCATATTGTTTTTATAAGCTTTACTATCTTCATATACTCTAGGAGTACTTTATAATATTTTAGATAGAAAAAGTAAAAGTTAAATACTTTTATGTAAATAGGGGTATTTTGTTGTAAAAAATGTATTTTTAATACAAAAGTGTAAAAAGACGTATTTTAAATACTAAGTCGTAAAATATTATATTCTGTATATAGTGATTAGCTTAGATTGTTATGGATAAATATAAGCATTAGAGAAAGGTAAGCTCTGGTTCAATAAATGTTGTACTAGCGCAGATAATATGAAATCACACTTAAAGTTTAAAGATAATCAATGTAATTTTAAATTCAATTAGAAATTAGATTATGATATTATTAAGGTAATCTAATTGGGCTAATAAAGTTTTTCAAAAGGCCATTTGGAGATGAACTTATTTTAAGAACATGAGATGAATAAAAGTGAGGAAGGTGTAGAAATTAGATCAGATTACCATATTGAGAGTTTATTCAATAATAGTTTTACGCAGGAACAGATAGATGAGTTATTAGAAGTACATAAGTAGTATATAAAATGAAAAAGATAATAAAAAATAAAAAAGGTTTATAATTAATGTATTAAGGAGTCTGTAGCAACAGGCTCTTTTTTATATGCAATGTTAGCTTTCTAATTTGTATTATAGAAAGGAGAAGTATATAAAAAATATGAAGCTGCATATATCATACTTTTGAACGTTTACTTATATTTAAGCAGTATAAAAAACAAATAGTTTGGGGCTGATGCTATTAAAAAAGAGCTGGATTATAGGGAAAACAGTAAAAGTCTATTGGTTGTCCGGACATAATATAGAACAACTGCGATAAAATTGAATCCTTTAATGGTCAGAAATTAATGTAATGGTTGTCCAGACAAGTAATATATGAGACAGATAAGAGGATTAGAGTTGGCAGCTAACCCTCTTACTCTGATAAGTGATTTAAAAGATAATGTAGTGAATGGAATAAGGGGAGAATTTACTAATAAGCTTTTGAGAATTAAAAATGCTAATCAATAGTAAATCCCCTATATCATTTGAAAAGTTCTTGCAAGAGAAATTACGATTCGTCCATTTGCTTGTTGAATCTACTATTGAGCATATCCAGTAAGGATTGCTAAGACTTAGGTCATTGGTAGAAAGTAATAAGGATGTGGTAATGAGGATTTTGGTAACTAGCCCAATCTTTTTAATGCAATATCTTGATGAAAGGACTGTCCTGTGTTCCCAACAACGTCAAGATCTACTTTTTAAAGGTACGAAGGCATCGACAACGATGTGAAAAGCCTATATCATTACTATCTTTTTGCATTGCGTTTATGAAGTTAAGAGGAACTACAGTTCGGTGATTGTCAAGTATGTTGTCAGTAAAAATGTATTTATCTTATGAGGCAGATTCCTCTGCCTCACAAGAAACTTTTTGGTGCTCAGCTTTTTCAGGATTTAAATATACTTCTGTTGGAAGTGTCCAATCACGCGTGGATCTTGTCCAGCGCTCTGGGTGTTTTTGTTTTGCTGCCTCATAGACCTGCTTACGCTTCTCAATGATCTTTTGATCAATTCCCGTATGTCTTTGATGTGGAGTAACAAACTTTATACCACTGTGGTGATGCTCATGGTTATACCAATGTACGAAATTTTTGCACCACAAGCGAGCCTCAGAGAGATCGATAAATCCTTTGGGCTGATAATTACATCGATATTTTAATGTTTTGAATAGACTCTCAGCATAAGGATTATCATTACTTACTCTAGGTCTGCTATTCGAAGGGGTAATTCCAAGATGGTATAGTGTTTCTAACATAGTTGCTCCCTTCATAGGGCTCCCATTATCCGAATGTAAGATTAATGGTTGCTTTCTTGGAACTGAAATTTTTTCTGATAATACGGCTCTCCGGATCAATTCACTTGCATGAGTTGCAGATTCGTTTTCCCAAACCTCCCATGCAATGATTTTCCTACTAAATAAATCAGAGATTAAATAAAGGTAATAGAATTTTCCTTTGATTGGACCGTTTAAGTAGGTGATATCCCACATCCAAACTTGATTTGGTGCTGTTGCACGGTGCGTTGTGATTGTTTTTGTCATTGGTGATTCACTTCTTCCACGGTGGTGCTGCATATTAAATTCTCGTAGTACTCGATAAAAACTGGATTCAGAGGCAATATAGATACCCTCATCTGCTAATGCCGGAACAATTTCGGCAGGCGATAAACTTGCGTATTCCTTCTGGTTTACAACTTGAATAATCTGCTTCTTTTCTTCGTCAGTAAGTTTATTTGCAGGAGTTGGACGCTTGGCAGTAGGCCTTAAATCAGCCGTACTTCCAGTCTCTTTTAATCGCTTCTTCCAGCGATAATAGGTTCGTTCGGTTAAATCGAGTATCTTACATGCATTGTTTAATTTTGCACCATTGGAAACAGCTTCATCAATCAGAGCAATTGCTTCGTTGCGATCTGAAGCAGGAATCATTCTTCCTCTTGGTCCCCCCAGATCGCATCTGCCTTTTTTCTAAGCACCAATAAAGCAGCGGCCTCCGCAAGAGCTTTTTCCTTACGTAGAAGCTCTTTCTCTAAAGCACGGTTTTCCTTCTCTTTTTGCTTAAGTTCACGGTTTAGTCTAGTTGCTTCTTTGGCAACACCACCATTTGCTTGGATACAGGCATCTTTCCATGCTTGAACTTCTTCAGGATAAATACCTTTTGTTCTGCAATACTCTGATAGCTCAATTTCTGACATAGTAGCTGTTTCGAGTACGATTAGAAATTTATCTTGGGAACTCCAGCGTTCAGCAGGAGCGTCTGATGCAGGAGCTGCATAACCATTTGCTCGAGCTTCAGCACGCCATTTATGAAGAGTTGCTTCAGGGATTCCTTCTTCTTTCGCTAGTTTTGAAATAGATATATCGTTAGGCGGTAGCATCTTTGCGATGATAGCCGATTTTAATTCTTTACTGTATGCCATTCTTAAATGCCTCCATAGTTGTCTTTCTAGTATTATAATAATAAACCGTCCTACTGACAACTATCCTAACACAGAGGGAGTTTTTAATTGCTTATGGATATACGTTTACTTGAGAAATTCATTGTATGCAGAATTCCAGGTATAGTATTTGTAGTTATTTGAAGACACTTGGTAATAACAATGTACATTCGAATAGTCAAGTTTTTCTCTTTTTATACATTCAAGGTATCCATCATTACATATAGTACGATATAGCAAGCGTAAGTCTTGTATTTCATTGAAATGGAGCACTAATATTCTCTTTTTATCACGTAATATAGTTATCATATTTTCTTTTAGCCTAAAATAGGAGTCTATGCAATGAGAAATATCTTCTACTGCAACTATAACATCATTATCAAAGGTGTAGACATTACGAAGAACCATATGTCTAAGTTCGTTGTACCTGTCTTTATATTCAATATATTTTACAGGGACATAATCTTTGTGTCGGCTTTTGGTGCGTTTGTAAAAGCCAAATGGGTGAGGTTCATGATGAAATAATTCGTAAAAGTTTACGTTAAAGAAATCGGATAACGCTGTATTCTCAACAGTATAAATTCCTACACCAGATAATAGGAAACTTTCAAGCTCAATATAATCTTTAGCGCAAGACTTTAAGTAGTCAAGGACTGCTTTTATAATCGTTAGTCTTCTTTTATTATTCTGGGAGCATGACAAAGAAAGTCTTTGATCTTGGGCGAATAATGGGTAAATAGATCTAAGTTTTTTCCTATATTCTTCAAATTGTTTGATAGTAAGAGAGTGGAAAGTGATAAAGGAATCCATAGTCACAAAAGTGTAATATTTATCGCAAAGTTTTTTGGCATGAGTATTATCAGCTCTTTCAGTACAATCCGCCATAAAATCTAGTAAATTACAAGAACTACTAGGATCCATATTAAACATTGTTTTTAAAAAATTAGATATTTCTAAATACTTTTTATATCTTTGTTCGAAGATATTAGAAGAAGAACCAGTGCAGTAATTGTTTAATAAAAAGATAATGGACTTATGACCTAGCTCATGAGGGGTGGATAATTCATTACCAGGTCTGACTATGGAATAATAGTAGTCATTATCTTTGTAGTTAATTAATTTATCGATTATTTTACTAACTACTTGGGTTCCCATATCTTGTTCAAAGTATAGTGTAGTATTTCCTATTACTAAATCGGCATCAGGACATGGTTTTAGCAAAGAATCTTTTCTGAATTCAAATTCTAGTCGATCAGGCTTTACATTATGGGGAGCAGCTAATAAATAGTAGGCGACATCCCGTATAGAGGTTTTATGCTCTAATTGAGAACTTGATATTTTTTTTATACTAGCAGTTCTAATATTAGCAGTATCTAATAAATGAATGGGAATATATTTTTTGATATATTCTAACCCTTTATTGGTTAAAGCGTATACATCGGTATAAAAACCACGATTAAGAAACTGCCTCTTTATAAGATTATCTTTTTCGTTTACTTTCTGTATTAGGCTTTGTGCAGAAGTATAGTCAGAACCTAAGATGCCCAAAGAATATATCTGAAAGAAGGAAGCATATGTATATTTTCCAAGTAAAAGAAGAAGAACTAATTTCCTGGTTATTTGAATGTCGCTGATAGAAGTATAATCACAAGGGCTAAGGAGCTTATAAAAAGTATCCTTATAATCTGGAAAAGCATGCCCCTGAAAGGGTTGGAATCTATCGAGCTCCTTTGTAAGAGCAGTGGAGAAAGCTACATCAGAGGTGGATGGAGTATGTGTTTCAGATGCAGGAGCAATAGAGTCATTTTCTTTAGGTAAAGGTGAGTTTATTACTTCTTTTGATAGATTGATAAAGTCTTCAACCGTAAGCTGATGAATTGTTTTTTGAACGTTCATTTGTGCCTCCTAATAATAGTGTAGAATTATAGCATCATTTAATTAACAGATCTTTGTCAATAAAAAAAAGTATATTAAAGCTAATTTGTTAAAAGGTATGCGTAGATAATCTATCTGAGCAACAGAAACTATGGATAATATGATATAATGCTGAGGAGGCGTAAGAGCTATTAATAGACAATATTTATGAAGAATACATGAAAATGAGCAGATTAGTTTTTTAGAAAATTCGGAGGAGTGATAAGAGGTGTGTTATTTAATAGCGAAAAAGTATAATGAAGAAGGTTGTATAGCTGTTAAAGCTGAGAGAGGAAAAGAACTGGCTTGCCTTGTTTCTTCTCTTGGAATCAAGACACTGGATAAAGGTATTCAAATTCTAACAATTACAGATATGGACATATTCGGAGAATATAAACCTTATAATATCATTTTATCAGAAGAAGAGTTTATATCAAAAGTACTTAGTATGTAGTCAAAAAAGAGAGCTGCCCTATGGCAGACTCTTTTTTTATATGTTTCATTTTGTATATTATAGGATAGCTATTTTTTTATTAGAGTTATACCTATATAAGTGTGACTTATTTACATATTAGTTAAAATAATGAAATGAAGTATTGACAAAAAATAAATAATTGAGACTACCATATAGATGAAATGAGATGACACTTAATAACTTAAGAAAAAAGGAGAGCTATATGGAGAAAACACGAAGTACAGAAGTGGAAGGTACCCCTATTTTAATGACAATGGAAAACTTTATATCTTATGTTGGAGCAGGAAGACATACCGCTAATCAGTTAATTATACAAGCTGAAGCTAAGGTTTATATTGGTAGACGCGTACTGGTAAATATGGATCGAGTAAAGTCTTATGTGGATTCAATTAGTCAATAATAGATCAATATGTAAAGTAATCAATATTAAATTTTTAAGTTATATTAAAATGGAAAATAATAGAAATGATTTGACACCATATCCCAAAAGAGTATAATATACATATATGATTTTTGTGAAGTGGTGCTAATAAGGAGAGCACATGGGAGCAAGAGTTAAAAGAAGAGTAGATAATAAAGGGAGAGTATTACCCCCGGGAATAAGTTATAGAAGTGATGGACGATACCAGGCTAGGTATACTTTAAACGGAAGGCGTTATGTTATCTATGATACGAATTTACAGCAGATTAAGAAGAAGTTAATTGATGCACAATATCAGATTCAGAATAATATGCATAACTATAACAATTCTATGATTCTTAATGATTGGTTTAAGAAATGGTTAGAAGTATATAAGAAGAAAAAAATAAAAGAAGTAACCTATAATAATTATGTACAGTATTGGAATTGGTATGTTGCTAATGCACTTGGCTTATCAATGCTTAAAGATATTAAGAGAGCACAGATTGTAGAATTTTATAATGGATTGCTCTATTCAACTAATCCAATTGGAACGGGAACCCTAAAAATAATCAATAATCTGATAAAAAGCGCACTAGATCAAGCGGTATATAATGATTTGCTTCTAAAAAATCCGGCAGAAAATATTTTAAAAGAAGTTGCGACACCTCCGGAGAAAGAGAGAAGAGCATTAACAAAAAAAGAACAAGAAATTTTCTTTGGATATGTTAAGCAGGATGTTTTTTTTAAAAAATATCTTCCCTTATTTACGGTGATTTTTGGAACTGGCGCTAGAATAGGAGAAATAACAGCATTAACATGGAATGATATTGATTTTGAGAATGAAGTTATTAGGATTGATAAGACTCTTCATTATCTTAGAAAGGTGAATGAGGACGGGCATCACTATCTTATTACAACACCTAAAACAGTAAAGTCTATTAGGGAAATTCCTATGTTAATAGAAGTGAAAGAAGCATTATTGAAGCAAAGGCAGAACCAAAACTTATTGGGAACCAAGAGCGAAATTGTTATAAATGGTTATTCGGATTTTGTTTTTACAACTTCAAGATGTAAACCGTATACACCAGATGGTGTTAATTTAGAAATAAAAAGAGTTATAAACTCTTATAATGAGCATGAGAAGCTCAATGCAGTGTTGCATGAAAGGGAACCTGAGTTGTTAGAATTATTTTCGCCTCATATAATTCGTCATACTTTTGCAAGTAGATGTTTTGAGGAAGGTTTACAGCCTAAGACTACCCAGAGTATTTTGGGGCATGCTAATTTACGCACAACAATGGATGTCTATACTCACTGTAATCAAGAGGCACTAAAAAAAGAGATGGATCTATTGAATAAATTAGCGATTTCTTAATGAATAAGCTGAGATACCAATAAAAGTCTGACACCAATTTTGACACCAAAATTTGAATAATAGATGAAATGTAATGACATCAGATGAAATATAGAAAGATCGGAATTCATGCATTTTAACAAGTAATAGCACGTGATGACTCATAATGAAATTCAAAAGAGTCACATCGCTTTAATGCCATACACATTAGATTAATTCTTAGTAATTAAGCTAATTTTAGGAGGCCATTGCATTTATGCAATGGCCTCTTTTTTGTCGTTTGGTTATATAAAACTGCAGTTTGAGCAGAATTGTTTTATGGAATGATGACTCAGATTATCTCCTTTATATTAGATCATTTATTAGTAATATATCTTGCAATTTGAGGAATGTGAGCAAAATATAAGAGAAAATGGATGAACAGAAGGGGGACGATTAAATACAGCGTAACCTTAAGAAGAGCTGTCAGGCATGGCTCTAAGAAATAATACTTTCACTTCAGTCGGATAAATGGTATAATGTAGGGTGCAATTAGCAGGATTTATAAGAAATATCCTGTACAGTCTGCATGCAGGCGAATGAAGGAGCAATCAATATGAAGAATAAAAATAAACTGTATGGCGCACTCCGGTCCTACTTAAGATGGCCGCTTCTGCTTACCATACTGCTTGTGGCTATGAATCTGTGCATTTATATGATTGACCGTAAGGCAAGCATTGTGATGTCTTTATTTGTAGCACTGTACTTTATCGTTGCTCTGCTGTTATACTTTGTGAAACGGCCTACCATTATTGGAGATATGGTGCGATTTGCAACTAATTACGGGAATATTCAGAGAAGGCTCTTAAAGGAGTTGGCTCTTCCGTATGCAGTATTGGATGCAAATGGACGAATGCTCTGGGGAAATGATGAATTTTGTGATATTATTGGCTCTGAACAGAAGGCAAAGAAATCAATCACAAATATATTCCCAGAGGTGACAAAAGACGTATTTCCAAATAATGAGATGGATGTGGAACTTCATTTAAGCTTTGAGGAAGCAAATTATAAAGTGGTTTTACGAAAGGTGCTGACACCGGATATCGAGGATGACTATTATTTGCTGAATGAAGAAGAGAAGGATAAGAGTGCTTACCTGATCGCGATGTATCTGTATGATGAGACAGAGAATATGGGACTTAAGAAAGCCAACTCCGATCAGAAGCAGATTATCGGCCTTTTGTATATTGATAATTATGAAGAGGCACTTGAGAGTATTGATGAAGTCAGACGGTCTTTATTAACCGCGTTAGTAGACCGTAAGATCAATAAGTATATGCAGAGCATTGATGCGGTGATTAAGAAGTTAGAGAAGGACAAGTATATATTCGTATTCCAGAATAAATACCTACCACAGCTGCAGAGCAACAAGTTCTCCATTTTAGAAGAAGTAAGGGCAGTCAATATTGGAAATGAGATGTCCGTTACGATCAGTATGGGACTTGGCGTGAATGCGGATTCGTATATCCGTGGATATGAGCTTGCCAGAGCAGCAATTGATTTAGCACTTGGACGAGGCGGCGATCAGGCAGTCGTAAAAGAAGGCGAGAAGATCTATTACTATGGTGGAAAGAGCGTCTCTGTAGAAAAGAATACGAGGGTTAAGGCCAGAGTAAAAGCCCATGCACTGAAGGAATTCGTGGAAGCGAAGGATAAAGTCGTGATTATGGGACATTCTATTGGAGATGTAGACTCATTTGGTGCTGCGATCGGTGTGTACCGCATTGCAAAGACACTGAATAAAAAAGCACATATTGTCATCAATGAGGTTACGACTTCCGTAAGACCGATGTTAAGCCGTTTTATGAACAATCCGGATTATGAAGAGGATATGATCTTAAACAGCGCACAGGCGATTGAGGCGGTAGATGCGAACACAATCTTAGTCGTGGTAGATGTAAACCGTCCGTCCTATACCGAATGTCCGGAGTTATTGAAACTAACTAAGACAATCGTGATTCTTGACCATCACAGACAGACCGGGGAAGCGATTGAGAATGCAGCGCTTTCTTATATCGAGCCATATGCATCCTCATCCTGTGAGATGGTGGCGGAAATCCTACAGTATATCGGAGAAGGCTTAAAGCTTCGCCAGGTTGAGGCAGATGCGATGTATTCGGGCATTATGATCGATACGAATAACTTCCTGACCAAGACGGGAGTTCGTACATTTGAGGCTGCAGCATTCTTAAGAAGAAGCGGTGCTGACGTGACAAGAATCCGTAAGGCATTCCGTACGGATATGACAGAGTATCTCACAAAGGCGCAGGCCATTACGTCTACCGAGATTTTCATGGAACATTATGCATTTGCAGAATGCGGTACTAAAGGTGTGGAATCTCCAACCGTATTAGGGGCACAGGTGGCGAATGATCTGCTCGAGATTGATGAAATAAAAGCATCGTTTGTATTTACGCAGTTTAACGGAAAGATATATATCAGCGCACGTTCCATTGATGAGCTGAATGTACAGGTAGTCATGGAGAAATTAGGCGGCGGTGGCCATATGAGCGTTGCCGGTGCGCAGTTAGTGGACTGTACCGTAGAAGAAGCGATGGGAAAAGTAAAAGAAGTACTGATAACGATGACACAGGAGGGTGAAATTTAAATGCAGGTAATTTTATTAGAAGATGTAAAAGCATTAGGAAAAAAAGGTGATATTGTTAAGGTAAGTGACGGTTATGCCAGAAACTTCATTTTACCTAAGAATAAAGGGTTAGAAGCAACTGCAAAGAACTTAAATGACTTAAAACTTCAGAAGGCTGCGGAAGCAAAGAAACAGCAGGAAATCTTAGAAGAAGCACAGAACTTAAAGAAAGAAATTGAAGAGAAGAGCGTTCTTCTTAAGATCAAAGCCGGTGAAGGCGGAAGAACATTCGGTTCCGTTTCCACTAAGGAAATTGCGCAGGCATTAAAAGAGCAGCATGGCTATGACATCGATAAGAAGAAGTTACAGTTAAGCGACCCAATCCGTAATATGGGAACCTATACTGTTCCAATCAAACTTCATCCAAAGGTAACAGCTGAGTTAAAAGTAAAAGTAGACAGTTTATAGAGAGGGTGACAGAGTATGGACGAGGCATTTATCAAGAAGATACTTCCGCATAGTCAAGAGGCTGAACAGTCTGTAATAGGTTCCATGATTATGGACAGGGATGCAATTATCGCAGCGTCCGAAATGATCACAAGTGATGATTTTTACCAGCATCAGTATGGCGTTTTATACGATGCGATGATTGAACTGTTTACAGAAGGAAAGCCAGTTGATCTGGTTACTCTTCAGAATAAATTAAAAGAAAAAGAGGTTCCGCCGGAATTATGTTCCCTTGAATTCATTTCGGATCTGATCCGTGCGGTACCGACTTCCGCTAATGTACGTTATTATGCTTCAATTGTAAGCGAGAAGGCATTATTAAGACGTCTTATTAAGGTGACAGAGGGCATTACAAACAGCTGTTATCTGGATAAGGAAAAAATCGATGTGATATTGGAGCAGACAGAAAAGGATATCTTTAATATCGTGCAGAATCGAAGCACAGGCGATTTCGTCAGCATCAAAGATGTTGTTATCAAATCGTTAGACAGTATTGAAGCAGCGTCCCGTACAAAGGGAAGCGTTACGGGTATCGCGACCGGATTCTATGATCTGGATTATAAGATGGCAGGTCTTCAGCCTTCCGATCTTATCTTAATTGCGGCCCGACCATCTATGGGTAAGACCGCGTTCGTACTAAATATTGCAGAATATGTAGCCGTAAAGTCAAAGATTACAACTGCAATCTTTAGTTTGGAAATGTCGAAGAATCAGCTTGTAAATCGTATTCTTGCGATGAACTCAAAAGTTGATTCACAGTCAATCCGTAGCGGTGATTTAAGTGATGACGACTGGGCAAGATTAATGGAAAGTGCCCGCGTAGTCGGGGAATCCGGACTGATCATTGATGATACGCCGGGTATCTCGATTACCGAACTTCGTTCAAAATGCCGTAAGTTTAAGTTAGAGCATAATCTTGGCCTTGTTATCATCGATTACCTTCAGTTAATGACAGGTGGCAACAAGAAAGCAGAATCAAGACAGCAGGAGGTATCCGATATCTCCCGTTCTCTTAAGGCACTAGCCAGAGAGATTAACTGCCCGGTTATCGCATTATCCCAGTTAAGCCGTGCGGTGGAACAGAGACCGGATAAACGTCCGATGCTATCGGATCTTCGTGAATCCGGTGCGATTGAGCAGGATGCCGATGTTATTATGTTTATTTACCGTGATGATTACTATAACCGCGATTCGGAAGAAAAGGGTGTTTCGGAAATCATTATCGGTAAACAGAGAAATGGTCCGACCGGCACCGTAAAACTCGCCTGGTTATCCCAGTTCACTAAGTTCGCCAACCTCGAACGTTAGATTTAGAGGAGGCCGCACGCCACCCCCGGTGCCATGCGGCAGCCAGATTTCCAATGTTCGGACGCGAGAGCGGAAAAAAGGTGGCATATTCTTTGCCTATCAGACAGGAAAGCACTGTCTGCTATTCAAAGAATATGCCACCTTTTTTCCGTCTCGAGCCGGACATTCGGAAATCTGGCTGCCACATGGCACCGGGGGTGGCGTGCGGCCTCACAATGCGTTTCTTTGAAACGCATTGTGAGGCGCACAGATGGTAGGGGCGATGGGGAGAAAGAGGCGAGGGAGGGGGGGAGCGTCAGGGAGAGGAAGTACGGGTAAGTGCGGGGCTAGGTGATGTCTTTACATAGGGATTTCTTTAGGATTGTGTGGGACGTGCAGCTGTCGGAGGTAAAGTCGTCGTAGAAGGATGGGGATATTTCTTTTGTGGAGCGGATAAGGCAGTATTCGTTGATTCCCGCCGACTGCATTCGCTGTTCGGCTTCTTTTAGGAGCTGGGCGGCTACGTCGAAGTGACGGTATTTTTTAAGGACATGGATACAGCTTATATATGCCATGCGCATGCCGGTTGGGAAGGCGCCATAGTAATGGTATTCTATGCTTCCAACGACCTCATTGTCGATGATGGCCAGTATGCAGGATACGTTTTTATACATAGGATCTGAAAAGCGGCTCTTGGTGGCTTCTGCGCACTCTACAATGTTGATTTCTTCTTCGCCGAACTCCTCAGGATCAGTAGTCTGCGCTTCTTCTATATATTTGCAATATTCATCTAAGTATCGGATGGATAAATCTTTTAATTCTAATTTCATATGTTCTCTTTTCTCCTTGGGTAATTGGTCTGTACATTCTTTTTAGGTTTTACGGGAAAACCGGATTTTATACGCTTACAATGAACTACATTATTACAGCTTTCAACGTTAGCTCACAGCGCTGGCTGTGTCCTTTCTTTTGTTCTTTTCTTTTTGGGGCCTTTTTTCGTATTTGTATTCACCTACCCTTGTTTTACTACGTTATCTTTATTTTGCCCGATTCTCCTGTTTTTGTATCATCCATTCCTTCGACTTTATTCCCCATACTTTAACCTCTTTTTCTACCATGATATCTTTTCCACCTCAAAAGTCTTCTATCCCTTGCACTACGCCAGTGTGTGCGTATCACAACGCGTTTCACTTAGTGAAATGCATTGCGATGTCGCATGTCTGCCTCCATTCATCCCACATGGATGTTCATGTTCCGGATGTGCGGTTCAAGACGGAAAATAGGGGGAGTCTCTGAATAGCGAACAGCATTTTTCTATCTGATAGGGAGAGACTTTCCACTCTGTTTTCCGCTCCTGCGTCCGAACAGTGGAATAGGAATGCTCCTGGGGGATGAATGGAGCAGGCATGGGAGCCCCTCCTTAAATGTCAGGAAACGCAGAAATGGGCTAGGTTTAGGGATGGGATGTCGACAGTTTTTATGGAAAATGGGGAGGGGTTGTTGCAAAAGGGGGTGGGAATGTTATAATTATAGCAAGTGGAAAAATATGGATTAGGAGGTCGCGTATGCAGGAGACAAGATATATGATATCAGATGCCTCGAAAATGATAGACGTAAAATCTCATGTACTTCGTTACTGGGAAGGAGAGTTAGATCTTGAAATCTCCCGCAATGAGATGGGGAATCGATATTACAGGCAGGAGGATATCGAACTGCTTAAGTCAGTCAAGACATTACGGGACAAAGGTTTTGAGTTAAAGGCAATAAAACTCCTGATACCGAAGATGCATAAGGTAAAAGAACTAGATGCCAAACGTCTTTTTGATTTAAGGGACAAGCTTAATATTGCGCTTGGCCTTGTAGGTGTTAAGGAACAGGATACCGGAGCGGAAAAGAAGAGTGATGAGCAGAAGCCGGATGAGACTCAGTTAGGGGAATCAACGAGTGCTGGCCTTAACAATGAATTTGAATCCATTCAGGCGGAGCCTGATGTAGCAGCGGCCAGGGAGAAGGAGGATGTACAAGATTTTTCTGGATTAGAGCTAAGAAAAGAGAGTAAGATGCAGAGCATGCAGCAAAAGGATACAAACAACAAGGCATCCGATTCCTCAGCATGTGTGAAAGAGAGCGAAGCAGAAGAGAGGGAAGTGAAGGAAAGAGAGTCAGTTGAAAAGCAGGAAAAGTGGGACGAGCAGCTAGAGCACATAGATGAAACAGAGAACCAGGTGCATCAGATAGATCAGAATGATTCGGAAGATGTAAAAACAGAGCGGAAAACAGAATCAAAAGCAGGCAGCAACTTAAATAGTCAAAAAGAATCGGATGCAGGGGATGAGCAAAAGAAAGTAGGAAGACCGGAGGGCAAAGAGTCTGTGAGTAAGCAGAGAAAAGAAGGCGATTTGAAATATTCAGAAGATAAAAGGGGCATGGAAAAGAAGATTCTGGATGCGAGAGATGAGCAGGACAACCAGGAAGCTTTCCAACAGACAGAACCGATGGAGGATCAGGATATTGTGTCGGAAACCGCGGAGACAAGGCCGGCGGCGGTAAAGGATGGTCATGAATTGATGACAGATAGTCAGAATGAAGACAAGATGATGAAGTTTCATCAGATTATGAAGGAAATCGTGGCGGATGCGATGAAAGAGAATGGAGAACAGGTAGCGGCCAAGATGACTGTGCAGATGACGGATGTCATTACGGAAACCATGATCAAAGAGCTGGATTATCATATGAGAGTGAGAGAAGAGCGGGAAGAAGAACGCTTTAAACAGTTAGACCGGACGATTCGCGAATTTCAGCAGCAGAGGCAGCAGGTAGCGGCTACAAAGGATCCGAAGAAGAAAGAGAGCAAGTTTTTTAAAAAAAATAAAAAAAGAATATAAAAGATAATATAGAAAAGAATATAGAAAGATTAGGACAAATCGATAATAGAAAAAAAGGTGACCGAATCGGTCACCTTTTGCTTGGGTATCATCTATTAGCCTTCGATAGAACCAGTTGGGCAAGTAGCTGCACAAGCACCACAATCTAAACATGTATCTGCATCGATTACGTAGTGATCTGCTCCTTCAGAAATAGCTCCAGCTGGACACTGAGCAGCGCAAGCTCCACAGCTGATACATCCGTCGTTAATTACGTATGCCATAGTGTTTCCCCTCCTTTAAAATTTTATTCATCTAATTCTACTCTAATTTCTTGAATAATACAAGCAAAAATTTATTAGTGTCGTATAAAACTACATTATCTGAGAAAAAGAGTAATAAACTAACAAAAAGAAGGGAAAAACAACATAAAAAAGTAGAAAAACGACAGAAAGTGGAATGGACAAATTCTCCTTGACGGTAGAAAATGGATAATTTATAATGGCGTTAAGCGAAACAATGAAGGAGGTAACGAAAATGGCAGTAACAAAGGAAATGACAATTGCTCAGATTATTCGTTTAGATCAGAATATTATTCCTATTTTATTAGAATCCGGCATGCATTGCATCGGATGTCCATCTGCGCAGGGAGAATCTTTAGAAGAAGCAGCGATGGTGCATGGTATCAATCCAGATGAATTAATTGATAAGATCAATGCTTACCTAGCAGCAAAATAAGATACATAAAGTTGTGATAAGAATATAAAAACGACCGTCCCAAAAAAGTTTTAGGACGGTCGTTTTTATATTCGTATTCATTCTTATATTACAGGCTTTTAAGCCATCATATCTCATTAATAAGCCGATAGTATCTGAACGGCTTTTTTGTCCACAATCTTATCTAAATGCTCTTCAAAATAAGGGATAGTGGCATAGTTATTCTTTTCCGCTCTTCCATATTCGGAGATGATATTGCATACTTTATTAAATTCTTCCGGCTTATGGTCGGTGATCAGAAGGGTGAGGTAATATTTGGAATTAGCCTCATCTTTATAAAGTGTGTTCTGACCATGATAAAATGGTTTGATGATCTTCGATAACTGAATCACCTCGTCAAGAGAGTGGAAGGAGAAAATCTTCGTCAGCTTAAATGGAATGTTTATCTCGGAAGCACTTCCTGCTTTGTCTTTATCTGATTTCTTTGTATGAGCCGGTGCCTTGCGTTCCGGAAGGTCTCTGCTTCCGAACAGCTCACTCATCTGCTCACAGCAGTTTAACAGTTCATCTGCGTAGGCGTTGTCATCGGAATCATCGGAGAGTTCATCTTTATCTGCAAAAGGTGTGAAGTTCGAAAAACGGGTATCCAGTTCATCCGGATCTTCCACTTTGGTAATCACAAGGACCAAACAGTCCTGCGAAACCGGGATTGCTTCTATCATAAGAGGAATGTCCTCTGCTTCAAAACCGAGTTCATAAGATGCCTGCTGCATCATATCGCGAAAGAGTGCTTTGGCTTTTTCACTGCCGTAAGCAAGTTCACTGATCCGAAGCTCACGGTTTAATAAGTCTTCTTTGTTTAGTGTGCACCTAATTTGGGTATCGCTGATTTTTTCAATTTTCATAGAATCACACCCCTTTCAATCTTCATGACTCTTGGCGAATACTATGTTCTTCAAGTTTTCTGTTATTTGTAAACAAAGTATAATGTAATTTCAGATATAAGTCAATAAATAATCAAGACACATTTCAAAAAAAATGCTTATAAAATCAGGCTTTTGCGTTATATGTCGTTTTATGGAATACATAAAAAACCTCATGAATATGACTAAAATATTGTAATAAGTTTGTGCAAAATCAGCGCATAAAATGTGTTGCATTTATTACAATTATTTCCTATAATAAATTCAGGATTCTAAATGACGGTATCATTCGGAACTTGGAATCATTACGGAAGAATGATCTTTTTGGAAGTCCAATATGCCTTTATGACGAGGAAAAATTAATGCAGGAAGAATTATGGTTTGGCAAGTATCAGATCTTAGAACAGCTCAGCGCCAGAGAAGATACGGCGGTTTATCTGGCTGTCCATCAGAAACTGCAGAACAGACGTATTATCAAAGTAATTTCTAAGGTATCTCCTTATGTAACCTGTCTCTATCAGGAAGCAAATCTTTTGAAGAATCTATCACATCCTTGTATCCCCGAACTTTATGATATGGAAGAAGATGAGAACGCTTATTATATTGTGGAACAGTATATGAGTGGAGAAGTGCTCTCGGCCTATCTAAGCCATGAACAGATTGGTGAGGCGCGGATTATCTCCTACAGCCTTCAGCTGTGCGATCTGATCCTTTACCTCCATTCTTTGGATGAACCGGTATATCATCTCGATTTAAAGCCGGATAACATTCTGATTGAGGAAGGGGCTGTCAGGCTGATCGACTTTGGCAGCGCGATTAAGGAAACGCAGAAGGAAGGCAGGACATATACGTTTGGAACTCCCGGGTTTGCGGCACCGGAGCAGTACCGGAATGGGAACCTTGACGAGCGTGCGGATATCTATGGCATTGGTATGCTGATGTACTATATGGCATTTGGTAAAACTTATCTTCCAGTCCAGAAGAGGAATATTGATGAAGCAGACTGTCTTAGCAGAAAGGTAAAGAAGATTATTAATCATTGTCTGCAGGAACATGCCTCCGAGCGGTATCCTTCCGTGGCAGTGTTAAAAAGGAAATTGATGGCCATCCAGAAAGGGAAGAATAAGAAAACGTTCACCAAAGAGTTTAAGGAATTTGCCGTTGCCGGTTCAGAACCCCATATAGGGGCCACTCACACCGCACTGATGTTATGTCAGCATCTGCAGCAGATGGGAGAGAGATGTGCGTACATAGAAGAAAATCAGCATAATACCGTAAGAAGGATGGTTCAGAGAACAAAGGAGGTAAAAAGGGAAGACGAGGGTTTTGTATTTTATCAGATTACGTTATTCTCTTCTTTTGATGAGGTCTCTTTTGAGTATTTGAGAGAGCATTTTACAGCGGTTGTATATGATTATGGTGTATTAGATGAGCAAAATCGGAAAGAGTTTTTAAAGAAGGATGTGAGGCTGCTTGTACTCGGAGCCAAGCCATGGGAATTGGCGGCATCGGAGCAGGCACTGTTATATAGCGAGGGGGAGCAGGTAGAGTATTTGTTTAATTTTCTAAACGCAAAGGAATACCGCAGATGTATACGGAATATGGAATCCAAAAACTGCTACCGCATTCCTTATGATACAGAGCCGACACTAAGCCGCAAGTCCGCTACAAAGATGATGTTTAAGGAAGTGTTAGGCGCTCTTTATGAATACTAATAAAATCGTTTAAAAGAGTACGCCGGAAAGGGGAGAAGATCATGTTAGGGCAGCCGATTCTGCAGAAAAAATTAAAGAAGGACAAGCAGATGTTAACGCAGGTAATCGGAGTGTTCGGGCTGCATCCTTTTGCCGGCACAAGCTATGTAAGCAACCTTTTAGCAGAGTACCTGACTGGGATTTTAGGAAAGCGGGTTCTTGTAGTGGAAGCAGGCGGCAGGGATGACTTTGTGAAGATGACAGGCAGCCTTAAGGAGGAGTGCGGTGAAACCTTCACATTTCGGGATATTACATATGTAAGGAATGTTGAAAAGGACAGAATTGCATCCTGGTGCAACAGTCCTTACGATTATTGTATTCTGGAACTCGGAAGCTGTTACAACGCAATTCGTGATGAACTGATGTTAACCGATAAAAAACTGCTGATCAGTCATATCAGCCCATGGAGTGGATGTGATGAGAGGTTGCTTAAGGAACTTGCCGAAGAGATTGATGACTTTAGATCCTGGTCCTTAGTTTTAAATCTGACAGACCGGGAGAAGTATCGAAGATACAAAAGAATTGTAAGAAAGAGCGCGATACCATCGTGTTATCTTGGATTCGAACCAAATGTGCAGAAACCTTCCGCCGCTGCCATTGCCTTATTTGACCGGATTATTTTGTAAAAGGAATTTGTATAACATATCACAAATGCATGCAGATCCGATTTCAAAACATATCAGTCAGATACAAAGGAGATGGGGAAAAGAAGCCCCGGATATCAAGAAAAGGTATCTGGTACAAACTTTTTTAAACCAAAAGAACTGACCTGGGAGAGAAGCAAAGGAAACAAAATAAAACAATATCAAAGGCGTCCAATGCGCACCGAATCAGGGAAGCAAGGTAAATGGCAGTGTGGAGTGTATAAAGTGGCAGAGAACGAATCATAATGAAGAAGCGTATGATCCAGATGCAGGAGTCCTTAGAATGTATATCCTCAATATGCAGATAATAAAAAGGAAAAGGCGTGGATGATAGGCTTCTTTTATTGGAAGCAGAGAAATAAGGCGTATTAAGAAAGAATTAAGCATTTTATGTTGAATTAGTAATGACGGTCAAGTAAAAAAATGCTATAATAACGGGTGATGATAAGCTGTCATAAAACACAGCAGAATAAAGAAGAAAAGAGGTTACTTATGGAGAAAAAGGCCAAACAGACGATTATTGGGACAGCAATTGCAATGCTACTAATCCTTGTTGCAGTATCCATTGTGCTTGTGAAAAAATATACGCCAAGTGATGAACGAATGGAGCTTACTGAGTACTATGACGTTCCGGAAGGGGAAGCCATGGTCATTATGGACAGTGCCATTTATGAGAAGAACGCGCTTCTAATGGATGGAACTTTGTATATGGATCTTATGACAGTGAAAGAGCGATTCAATCATCGTTTTTACTGGGATTCCATTGAAAACCTGTTAATTTATACAACACCTTCTGAAGTGATTAAGGCAGAAGTGGGAAGTAAAGATTATTATGTGAATAAGAATAAGCAAAGCAAGGACTATGCCATCGTGAAGACAATCGGGGACAGTGTTTATGTGGCACTTCCATTTGTGGATGAGTATTCAGAATTCTTCTATGAAGTATATAAGGAACCGGAACGCGTGGTGGTTCATGCGGCGATGGGAGATTATCTTTATGTGACCGTGAATAAGAATACGCAGATTCGTTATGAAGGAAATATTAAGAGCGATATTTTAGCGGATGTACAGTCAGGGGATACCCTTCTTTTAATCGATGCAGGCGGAACCGATCAGAAGGGATTTTTAAAGGTTATGACGGCGGACGGCGTAATTGGATATGTAAAGCAGAAATACGTATCCGAGTCATTTTATGATACGGTGCACAGCGATTATGTACAGCCTGTTTACTCTTCCATTTCCAAAGACTATACCGTTAATCTGGTATGGCATCAGGTAACCAATAAGGAATCCAATTCTTATATGCCGGATTTGATCAGCAATACAAAGGGAGTAACGACGATCTCTCCAACCTGGTACCGCATCAACAGCACGGACGGAACGCTATCTTCCCTTGCAAGCGAAAGCTATGTGGAAAAGGCACATAATTTAGGGCTGGAAGTGTGGGCGCTTGTCGATAATTTTGATCCTGCTGTGGATACGTATGAAGTGCTTTCTAAAAGTTCAAGCAGGGAACGTCTTGTAAATGAGCTGATCGCGGAAGCAATCAAGTATAATTTAGACGGCATCAACATTGACTTTGAGAACCTTTCCTTAGAGACCGGTCCTCATTTCATTCAGTTTATCAGGGAACTTTCTGTAAAATGCAGAAGCAATCAGATTGTATTATCGGTGGATAATTATCCCCCATACTCTTATAATGCATTCTATGATTATATCGAACAGGGCAAGATTGTGGATTATGTAATCATCATGGGATATGATGAACATCACAGCAATTCTGAGACAGCCGGAAGCGTGGCATCCATCGGTTATGTCAATGATGCGATCACCAATACATTAGCAAAGGTGGATAAAGAAAAAGTGATTATGGCGGTTCCATTCTATACAAGGTTATGGAAGGAAACCACAACAGACGGGGTGACTTCCCTTACTTCCGAGGCACTTGGAATGAATGCGGCAGAATCCGTCTTATCCAAAAACGGCGTAACTCCAAAATGGGAAGAAAGCGTTGCGCAGTACTATGCAGAGTACACCATTGATGATGTGCTCTATAAGATCTGGCTCGAGGAAGATGAATCCTTAGAGGCAAAGATGAAAGCAATTCATGCGGCAGATTTAGCCGGAGTTGCTGGCTGGAGACTTGGTTTTGAAAAATCAAGTATCTGGAATGTAATTCAGAAATATGTGAATTAGATAACAGGAAGTCTCATAGAATATTAGGAAAGATGAGGAAGGAATTCTTCAAATGTCAAAAAAATATTTTAATATTATTTTTCTTATCCTGGTATTCTGTGCGGTACTTTTGTTATCTGATGAAAGTGTATCCGTCATGAAACGCATTTTTACGAAGTCTGATCAGGATTCCGATACAGGGAAGCCGGTCATCGTAATTGATGCGGGGCATGGCGGTTTTGACCCTGGTAAGATAGGTGTCAATGATGCAAAGGAAAAAGATGTGAATTTAGCGATTGCAAAGAAGCTAAAAAATCTTTTGGAGTTAAATGATTTTAAAGTTGTGATGACCAGAGAGAAGGATGAGGGCCTTTATTCGGAAACCGATAAGAAGAAAAAGGCAGCGGACATGAGAAACCGTGTGGCACTGATTCAGGAGAGCAATGCAGTGTTAGCAGTCAGCGTTCATCAAAACAGCTTTACAGACAGCAGCAGTACCGGAGCACAGGTGTTTTACTATACCAAATCAGCAGAAGGGAAGGCATTCGGAGAGACGATTCAGGAAGCCATCAAAGGATATATAAACGATGGGAATCACAGGCTTGCGAAGGCAAATGACAGTTATTATATGCTGAAGAAATCCGCCTGCCCGCTTGTCATTGTGGAATGTGGTTTTTTATCCAATGCAAGGGAAGCAGAACTGTTACTCACAGAGGAATATCAGGAAAAAATGGCTTGGGCTATTCACTTAGGGATCATACAGTATTATAATACAAGGAAAACCAGTCAATAAAGAAGCATAGGATCAAAAGAGGAGCTAAAGGTAGGATAATGAAGACAATAGTACAGAAAATGGATCGAAATAACTTGAAACCGGAAGAATTTGCGTTAGCAGCAAGCCTGTTAAAGGAAGGCCAGCTAGTAGCGTTTCCGACTGAGACAGTTTATGGACTTGGCGGTGATGCACTCGATGAAATGGCGGCAAAACGCATCTATGCCGCAAAGGGAAGACCATCGGATAATCCGCTGATCGTTCATATCGCAGACGCATCGGATATTGAGAAGTTGGCAGTGGATATCCCAAAGACGGCATATGCGCTTGCAGGCCGTTTCTGGCCGGGACCGCTAACAATGATATTAAAAAAGAGTGATATTGTACCATATTCCACGACCGGAGGACTTGATACCGTTGCCATCCGTATGCCATCTGATGAAATCGCAAGGGAGTTAATCCGTACATCCGGATTATATATTGCTGCTCCAAGCGCGAACTCATCCGGACGTCCGAGTACGACAAAGGCAGAGCATGTGAAGGAAGATTTAGATGGCAAGATCGCGATGATCTTAGACGGAGGAGCGGTTACAATCGGATTAGAATCTACCATTGTGGATCTGACAGGAGAGGTGCCTATGATTCTCCGCCCAGGCTATATCACAAAGGAAATGTTAGAAGAGGCAATCGGGACTACGGAATATGATAAGGCAGTTGTCAATAAAGAAAAGAACGTGACCATTGTGGCGAAGGCACCTGGAATGAAATATAAGCATTATGCTCCAAAAGGCGATTTGACGATTTTTGAAGGCGAGATGAGTGCGGTGATCGCAGGCATCAGCAAAGCGGCGAAGGAAAAGGAAGAAAGCGGAGCAAAAGTAGGAATATTAGCGACCGAAGAGACGAAAGATAAGTATACAGCCGGCATTGTTAAGTCCATCGGTTCCAGAAAGGACGAGCTTTCCATCGCCTCTCATCTGTTCGATACACTGCGTGAATTTGATACATTAGGCGTATCTTATATCTATTCGGAAAGCTTTGAAGAGGGCACTTTAGGACAGGCTATTATGAACCGTCTTTTAAAAGCAGCCGGTTATCAGAGAGTGCTTGTCTAACTAGAAAAGAAGGCATAAAAATAGAAATACATTATAATAGGAAGAAAGCATAAACGCTCAGAATTTCTGAAAAAAATGTACTTGCGAATTTAATTGTTTAGAGCTAAAATGGGAAAGAAATCGGTTAAAAATCGATACAAGGATTAAGAGTCGGAGGATATGACATATGATAGCATTAGGCTGCGATCACGGCGGATATGAATTGATGCAGGAAGTAATGAAACACTTAGATGAGTTAAATGTCCCATACAAGAATTTTGGTACTTACAGTACAGAATCTTGTGATTATCCAGATTATGCGAAAAAGGTTGCATATGCAGTAGCACAGAAAGAATGCGAATTAGGAATCTTAATTTGTGGAACCGGAATTGGTATTTCCATCGCTGCAAATAAGGTGAAAGGCATCCGATGTGCGCTTTGTCATGACTGCTTTAGTGCAGAAGCGACGAAGCAGCATAACAATGCGAATGTCCTAGCAATGGGCGGCAGAGTTGTCGGACCAGGCCTTGCTCTTAAGATTGTTGATACCTTTTTAAATACACCATTTTCTAATGATGAAAGACATATAAGAAGAATCTCAATGTTAGAGGATTAATGAAGAAGGCTGTTACATGGTTTTTATGTAATGGCTTTTTCTAATTATATGTGTTATTTCCCATATGCATAAAAAGAATACAAATTTTGCATAAAAATGCTAAGGGAAGAATCATAAAAAACCGATTATAATATTGTACCGTCATGGAGACAATAATTTGAAGCCAATTTATAAAAAAAGTGTAAAGAAAGTAACATTTTTATAGGTGCTAGACTTTTCGGAACAGAATGGTATAATAAATAAGCACTGTTAAAAATTAAACAAACAGTGGAAAAACTCCTTTAACCGACAAATAATGGAGGAGCTCGATGAAAAATAAAAAGTCTATTTTTAAAGGCATAGCGATGATCACACAGATTGGAATTTCCATTATGGTGCCGGTATTCTTGTGTTTATTCATAGGAAAATGGCTGGATTCCTTATTTCACACCAGTTTTATTACAATCCTGTTCTTATTCTTAGGATTCGCGGCAGCATTTCGCAATGTCTATTTAATGACCCGGACATTTTATGCAAATGATCAGAAACGGGAGCATGAAGAATGGGAAAGAATGCATAATATGGGCTTAGAACGCAGACAGTATGTTAGCGAGGAAGAGCGCAGGAAAAAGGAAATGCACGATACGTTTGAACAATGGAAAAGCAAACGGGAACAGGCAGAGAAAAAGGAAAATGAGAAAAGAAATGTGTGATATTATACGCGTTAAGGATTCATAATAATAGGGAGTTTAACAAAGATGCATGAAGGAAAACAGACTTTTTTGGAATTAATCATCGGAATTATTTTTTGTTCGACACTATTCTCTATACCAGGGTTTTTCTGGGGAGGGGATCGCGCGTCGTATTTTTTAGGTCTCGCCCTTGGGGTGGCAGTTGCCATTTCGATGGTAGTGAGCATGTATCGGTCCATTGACCGGTCACTTGAGATGAGCGAGAAGGACGCGGTCAGCTATACGAAGAAGAAAGTTCTGGTTCGTATTCTGATTATGGTAGTTGCCATTTTTGTCGTAATAACCAATTTAGAGACGTTTCATTTTTTAGGAGCTCTGGTTGGTATCTTATCACTAAAGTTTTCGGCCTATATACAGCCGTTAACCCATAAATTTATTTTTAAATTTAAAGAAAAAAGGAAGGTGAGAGAGTGAAGATAGGAAGCACATTGCTTTCTGGAGGTTTAGGCAAACTGGGTGTACTGACATCCGATGTCGAATTCGGCATCAACGGATATGTAAAGTACCACCTGTTTGGACATGAATTTGAGTTGACAACTACTCATATCAGCCTTCTGATTATCATGGTGACTTTAATTATATTCGCCCTGATTGCAAATCGTGCCATTAAGAAAGCGGATCCTAATAAGGTTCCAGGGCCATTTCTTAACATGATTGAATATATGGTAGAAGCCATTGATAATCTGACTAAGACTAGCATGGGAGAGAAGCATGGATATAAATTCTCCAATTATATTGGAACCCTATTTATATTTGTTTTATTCTCAAATATCTCGGGTCTATTTGGTCTCAGACCTCCAACAGCAGATTATGGTGTGACATTGGGACTTGCAATGATAACCTTCTTTTTAATCCACTATAATGGATTTAAGTATCAGAAGAGTAAGCATGTTACAAATCTATTCAAACCAATCTTCTTATCACCGATCAATATCATCGGTGAGATCGCAACACCAATCTCCATGTCATTACGTTTGTTCGGTAACGTTTTATCCGGTACTGTAATGATGGGTCTGATTTACGGGTTGTTGCCAAAAGTTATATTATTATTCTGGCCAGGTGGACTTCATGCATATTTTGATGTGTTCTCCGGTGCCATCCAGACATACGTATTCTGTATGTTAACTATGGTATTTATTTCTCAGCAGTTTGATGAGGAGTAGGAAGCCAAACTTAAGCGTAAAGCAAAATTGAAAATCGTTCTTTTAAGGAGGAAACAAAAATGTCAAATATTACAGATCAGGGTTTAGTATTAGCGTGTTCAGCAATTGGTGCAGGTCTTGCGATGATCGCAGGTATCGGACCTGGTATTGGTCAGGGTATCGCAGCTGGTCAGGGTGCAGCAGCAGTAGGCCGTAACCCAGGCGCAAAAGGTGACATCATGTCTACTATGCTTTTAGGTCAGGCCGTTGCCGAAACAACAGGTCTTTACGGTTTCGCGGTTGCAATCATCTTATTATTCGCTAACCCACTTCTTGGTAAATTAAGATAATCCCTTTCGTTTAAGAGAGTGAAAGCGTGAAGCGTGTGCTTAGCAGCAATGCTTTAGCGCGATTGCTTACGAAAATAGTTTTTTGTAAGCCAGGAATATATCGAAGGGAGGCAAAATAGTGGTAAATTTCATATCAAGCATGACAGGAACATTAGCAGCAGCAGTAACAGACGGTATGATGGAAAATCGTATCTTCGGTCTTGACGGACAGCTGTTAATCGATACTGTGATTTTAGCACTTGCTGTATTTGCGCTATTTGCACTGTTATCTTATCTTTTATTCAATCCAGCAAGAGAATTGCTTGCAAAACGTCAGGCAAAGATCAAAGCTGAGATGGATTTTTCCGCAAAGGAAAAAGAAGATGCAATGCAGTTTAAGGCTGAATATGAAGCAAAGCTTAAGAACGCTTCTTCTGAAGTAGAAGAAATCTTAAGTGAAGGCAGAAAGAAAGCTCAGAAACGTGAGAATGAGATCATTGCAGAAGCAGATGAAGAAGCAAGACGCATTAGAGAACGTGCAAGCAGAGAAATCGAACTTGAAAAGAGCAAGTTAAAAGACGAAGTAAAACAGGAAATGATTTCTATAGCATCTGTTATGGCAGGTAAGATCATTGCAGGTAACATCGATGAAGCAAAGCAGGCTGCATTAGTTGACGAAGCTTTAAATGAGATGGGTGATGACACATGGCAAAATTAGTATCTAAAACATATGGTGATGCCTTGTTTGAACTAGCCCTTGAAAAGCAGACAATTGATACTGTCTTTGAAGAGATTAAGGAAGTCAAAGAGGTATTCACAGAGAATGAAGAGCTTATGAAGCTCTTAAATCATCCAAAGATCACAAAGGAAGAAAAGGTTAAGATCATCGAAAACATCTTCAAAGGAAGAGTAAGCGATGACGTGACCGGCTTCCTTGTGATCATTGTGGAGAAGGGAAGATATAATTCATTCGATGCAATCTTTGATTATTTCATTGCGGCTGTGAAGGAATATAAAAAGATTGGAATCGCTAAGGTTACTTCTGCTGTCGAGTTATCCGATGAGCAAAAGAAGAAGGTGGAAGAAAAGCTTCTTCAGACAACCATTTATACTTCCTTTGAGATGAACTATCATGTGGACAAATCATTAATCGGTGGATTAATCATCCGAATCGGTGATCGTGTTGTGGATAGTTCCATTAAGACGAAATTAGATAAACTTGCAAGAAACTTGCAAAAGATTCAGCTTTCTACCTGCTAAATCTAGGTTTTGTAGAAACGCGTTATAAATTGAACAGAAAGAAGGTGCTTATCTCTTGAATCTAAGACCTGAAGAAATTAGTTCAGTAATCAAAGAACAGATCAAGAATTACAGCATGCAGCTAGACGTATCTGACGTAGGTACTGTTATCCAGGTAGCGGATGGTATCGCACGTATTCATGGCCTTGAAAAGGCAATGTCTGGCGAACTTTTAGAGTTCCCAGGAGAAGTTTACGGCATGGTGTTAAACTTAGAAGAAGATAATGTCGGCGCTGTTTTACTTGGTGATCAGACAAATATCAATGAAGGCGACACAGTTAAAACAACAGGAAGAGTAGTAGAAGTTCCAGTAGGAGATGCATTACTTGGACGTGTTGTAAATGCGCTTGGTCAGCCTATCGATGGAAAAGGTCCAATCGCTTCTAATAAATACCGTCAGATTGAACGTGTTGCATCTGGTGTTATCAGCAGAAAGTCCGTTGATACTCCATTACAGACTGGTATCAAGGCAATCGACTCCATGGTTCCAATCGGAAGAGGTCAGCGTGAGTTAATCATCGGTGACAGACAGACTGGTAAAACAGCGATCGCGATTGATACCATCATCAACCAGAAGGGCCAGAACGTAAAATGTATTTATGTTGCAATCGGTCAGAAAGCTTCTACTGTTGCAAATATCGTGAAGACTCTTACTGAATACGGTGCAATGGATTATACAACAATCGTTGCAGCTACAGCAAGTGAGCTTGCTCCATTACAGTATATCGCTCCATACTCTGGCTGTGCGATCGGTGAAGAATGGATGGAAAACGGCCAGGATGTATTAATCATTTATGATGATTTAAGTAAGCATGCTGCAGCATACCGTACATTATCCTTACTTCTTAAGAGAGCTCCAGGACGTGAAGCATACCCTGGTGATGTATTCTACTTACATTCCAGATTATTAGAACGTGCAGCTCGTTTAAATGATGAACTTGGCGGCGGTTCCTTAACAGCACTTCCAATCATCGAGACTCAGGCTGGTGACGTTTCTGCGTACATTCCGACTAACGTAATCTCCATTACAGACGGTCAGATTTACCTTGAAACAGAAATGTTTAACGCAGGTTTCCGTCCAGCGGTAAATGCGGGTCTTTCCGTATCCCGAGTTGGTGGTTCTGCTCAGATCAAAGCGATGAAGAAGATTGCGGGTCCTATCCGTACCGAGCTTGCTCAGTTCCGTGAACTTGCATCCTTTGCACAGTTCGGTTCTGACTTAGATGCTGATACAAAAGAAAAGCTCGCACAGGGCGAACGTATCAGAGAAATCTTAAAGCAGCCTCAGTATAAGCCACTTCCTGTTGAATATCAGGTAATTATTATCTATACCGTAACAAAGAAATACTTACTTGACATCGAAGTAGCAGATATTCAGAGCTTTGAAAAAGGTTTATATGAATATATTGATTCTAAGTATCCAGAAATTCCAGCATCTATCCGTGAATCTAAAGTGATGGATGAAGAATGTGAAGCGAAGTTAGTAAAAGCGATCACAGAATTCAAAAAGGAATTTACTAAATAATAGAGAGGATGTGAAGCTATGGCCTCAATGAGAGACATTAAAAGGCGTAAAGAGAGTATTCAGAGCACCGGTCAGATTACAAAGGCCATGAAGCTTGTATCTACAGTAAAACTGCAGAAAGCAAAGTCTCGTGCCGAGAATTCTCAGCCATACTTTGACCATATGTATGAAGCTGTATCTACAATGCTTCGTAAATCAAATAATATGTCACATCCTTATCTAACATCAGGTAATTCAAAGAAGAAAGCAGTTATTGTTGTTACTTCCAACCGTGGTCTTGCAGGCGGATACAATTCGAATGTGATCAAGATGGTGATGGGTTCCGATATTCCAAAGGAAGATATGGTAATCTATGCAGTTGGACGTAAGGGCAAGGACGCATTAGGACGTCGTGGCTATGAAATAGCGAAAGATTATTCCGAAGTTATGAATGAGCCAATGTTCAAAGATGCGGTTGAAATCGGAAGCGAAGTGTTAAATGCATTTGCAAATAATGAAATAGGCGAGATCTATCTTGCTTATACAGTATTTAAAAATACTGTGACACATATCCCGACTTTCATCAAGCTTTTACCTGTTGATGTTAACAGCGTTCAGAGTGAAGAGAAGAAGGATACGATCGACGACCTTACTTTAATGAACTATGAACCAGAAGCGGATGAAGCTTTGAATTTAATTATTCCAAAATATATTAACAGTTTAATCTATGGTGCGTTAGTACAGGCTCTTGCAAGTGAAAATGGTGCAAGAATGCAGGCGATGGATTCCGCTACAAACAATGCGGAAGATATGATTTCAAACTTATCCTTAAGCTATAACCGTGCTCGTCAGAGCGTGATTACACAGGAATTAACGGAAATCATCGCTGGTGCCAACGCGATTGAATAATCGTAGGTTAGACGAAGAAAAGGAGTGACGAAAGTGGCAGACAATAAAAAAGGAAAGATCACTCAGATTATCGGCGCGGTACTTGATATTAAATTCCAGGAAGGCAACCTTCCTGAAATTTATGATGCAGTAGATATCCCTTTAAAGGATGGCGATACTTTAGTAGTGGAAGTTGCGCAGCACTTAGGTGATGATACTGTACGCTGTATCGCAATGGGACCTACTGATGGTTTAGTACGTGGTATGGAAGCAATCCAGACAGGAGCAGCTATCTCCGTTCCTGTAGGTGAAAATACACTTGGACGTATGTTCAACGTACTCGGTAATCCGATTGATGAAAAAGCAAAACCTGAGAATGTAGAGTATTATCCAATTCATAGAAAAGCTCCAGCATTTGAAGAACAGGCAACAGAAACAGAAATGTTAGAGACAGGTATTAAGGTTGTTGACCTTTTATGCCCATATCTTAAAGGTGGTAAGATCGGTTTATTCGGTGGTGCCGGTGTAGGTAAAACCGTATTAATCCAGGAACTTATTACAAATATCGCAACAGAGCACGGCGGATACTCTGTATTCACCGGTGTAGGCGAACGTACTCGTGAAGGTAATGACCTTTATCATGAAATGATCGATTCCGGCGTTATCAATAAGACAACCATGGTGTTCGGTCAGATGAACGAGCCACCTGGAGCGAGAATGCGTGTTGGTCTTACAGGTCTTACAATGGCAGAATACTTCCGTGACAAGTCTGGTAAGGACGTATTATTATTCATCGATAATATCTTCCGTTTCACACAGGCTGGTTCCGAAGTTTCCGCGTTACTTGGACGTATGCCAAGTGCCGTAGGTTACCAGCCAACACTTCAGACAGAAATGGGTGCATTACAGGAAAGAATCACTTCTACAAAGAATGGTTCTATCACATCTGTACAGGCTGTATACGTTCCTGCCGATGACTTAACTGACCCGGCTCCAGCGACTACATTCGCCCACTTAGATGCGAAGACTGTATTATCCCGTTCTATCGTAGAACTTGGTATTTACCCAGCGGTAGATCCACTTGAATCCACTTCAAGAATTCTTGATCCACGTATTGTTGGTGAAGAACACTACAAAGTAGCTCGTGGCGTTCAGGAAATCTTACAGCGTTACAAAGAATTACAGGATATCATTGCAATCTTAGGTATGGATGAATTATCAGAAGAAGAAAAACAGATCGTTTCAAGAGCAAGAAAGATCCAGAGATTCTTATCTCAGCCTTTCCACGTAGGTGAACAGTTTACCGGTATTCCTGGTAAATACGTTCCTGTTCAGGAAACAATCCGCAGCTTTAAAGAAATCATCGAAGGAAAGCATGATGATATTCCAGAAAGCTACTTCTTATTTGCCGGAAGCATTGATGATGTCCTTGCAAAAGTAAAGGAAAACCAGTAGGTTTTGCCTCAAAAGCAGGATAGGAGATCAAGATGGCAGATGAAAGCAGATTATTCAAATTAAAGGTAATCTCTCCCGACAGGATCTTCTTTGACGGAGAGGCAGATATGATCGAAGTAAAGACAACAGAAGGAGAGATGGGTATCTACAAGAACCATATCCCTCTTACGGCAATCTTAGCGCCTGGTGTGTTAAAAATTAAAAATGGCGGCGAAGAAAGACAGGCAGCTTTACTTGATGGTTTTATCGAAATCCTTGGTGATAAAGTCACAATTTTAGCGGAAGCATGCGAATGGCCGGAAGAAATCGACCTGAACCGTGCGGAAGAAGCTAGAATCCGTGCAGAACGCCGTTTAAAGAGCGCAAATGGTGAAATTAATGAAACTCGCGCCGAAATGGCACTGCGCCGATCCTTAATTCGTATCGAACTTGCTCAGAAGGGCCAGAAATAGCCCAAAAGACGTAGGTTTGGTGAGGACGAAGAACGGAGTGCGAAGAGCGGACGGATTCGAAAGCACGATGCGTTTTAAATGTTTGGACGCATGAGCGGACAAAAAGCCCGTTCGTCTTTGACTATCAGACAGAAATTCACTGTCTGCTATTCAAAGACGAACGGGCTTTTTGTGCGTCATGAGCCGGACATTTAAAATGCATCGCACTTTCGAATCCGCCCGCTTTTCGCACTCCGGTCCTCTATTTCGTCTTTCCTCTAATTCTGACGGTGGGACTGGACTATACGGCAGAGTAGGGAGAGATTGAGGAGCGGTCCAAGAGAGCATAAGGAGAGAATGATAGAATGGTTAAGGAGTAGGCCATGAGAGTGTGAGGAGAGATAAGTGAAGGTGGAGTAAGCAAGAGAGCGCAAGGGGACAAGGATAAGTGGTTCAAGAGTGTGTAAAGAAAATGGTAGGTGATTGAGAAGTGAGGGAAGTGTATGAAAAATGAGCGGAAGAAGTGACGAGAAGGGAAAGGGACTGTATAAAACACCATTTACTGGGAAAGATTTTAGGGAATGGAGGTTTTGGTTATGGAATATGAGAATGGGACAAGGTTGCCGAAGAGGAAGGAAATCGGAAACTTTGGTGAGCTGATACGAAATAAGAAGGTTATTTGGGGATTATATATACTGGCTGTTTTATGGATGGCAGTGGGAGCGCAGTTTGTGGTAAGGAGGGTGTTCGCAAGGGAGACTGGGATTACCCAGGCGTTTGTGAATACCGATACCGGACTGGTGGAGAGTACGTTAGAGATGACGGCTGCGTATGGCAAGGATACGCTTACAGAAGCAGATAAGAAGGAACTGATTTCTTATCTCGCAAATGGACTGGGGATTAAGTCTGAAGAGAAAGTGGATGTGACATCCAATGAATCGAGGATTGAGATGACATTCGTACGAAAGGCCAAAAAGGCGGATACAACGATTAAGGTGATCAGCCTTCTTGATAATCCGGTGACGGATGCATTTGCACAGGTGGAGGAAAGTAGAGAAGCAACCCATTATATTGTGGTTCGGCTTACGATTTTTGAGGATATGAATTCAGATATTTTAGCATATCAGAAGAAACTTAAGGATCTGCTTGCAGAACTGGATATTAAACAGAAGAATGTGAATACGACACTGCAGTTTAGCGGGTCATATGCAGGAAATCTTTCTTTGGAGGAAAAGAATCAGGTCGCAGATGAGATGATCGGAAACCTGGAAGGCGAGATTGTATTTGAAAGCAGAGAGAATGATCTGTATACAATTTATGCATATACAGGATCGATTCCGGAGTACATTACCGTAGATCATAATAAGATTAATATACAGGTGGCAATGTCTTATGATCAGAGCACCGATACGACAAAGGTTTATTTGGCTACACCGATTATCAGCGGAGACTGGTAGAAAGAGGAAGTTACAAAATGAGATAAACGAAACGAAGGAACGATAGAATTCGATAAAAATGAAGAAGAAATGAAGAAGAAATGAAGAAGAAATGATGAAAAGCGTTAAAAGCCTATGAAATTAGAAGCCCGAAATGTGGAAGCAAAGATTGGATACTGGTTTTGATATGTGATTTCTTTCTTCTGTATTTCGGGCTTTTTAGGCTTGCTATTTTAGAATCCGTATTTTTCGTTTGGACTAGTATCGGATATTAGAATTAGTATTTGATTTTAGGACGATAGTGCTCGAAGATCACCATGTCGTTTCGCATTTCATAATAGTGCTTTTTATCGGTATCGCGAATGGTCCATACAGCTTTCATGGCACCCATTTTTTCAGACAGGCGGACAAGAATTGTTTTCTTGTCTTTTTCATATGCAATAAAATGAGGTCTGGAAGTGACATTGGTAAGTACATTAGACAGACAGAATGCCTTGAAGAAACCGAGCTGTTTTAACTCTTCCATGCCGGCGCTTAACTGACCTCTTAAAATATCGGGTGCATTTTTTCGAAACCAGGATACGATATAAGGCTGGAAACTTTCAATGCAGAAGTCGCCCTGATAGCTTCTTAGGATCGGAAGAGCACGTTCGCATAAAAGCTTATTCTTGGAGCCATTTTTAAATTCTACGACAACTGGCACCTTGCCGTCGATGACACGGAGCGCTTCTGTAAAAAGAGGAATCTTCTGATCCGTGCCGCACAGACGGAAGTCACAGAGTTCTTCGTAAGTATAGGAGCTTATCGCACCTGGAAGATTGCATACCCGGTCTAAGGTATCATCATGGAACACTACGATTTTATCGTCTTTGGTAAGCTGAATATCAAGCTCGATGCCATATCCATTTTTTACAGCATTGGAGAAAGCAGCAATGGAGTTCTCAGGGATCTTCTTATCTTTTGTATGAAGACCGCGGTGGGCAATATTTTGGTGCAGAAATGGGGCACGTTTCTCTTCGCTGCATGTTCCGGGAGCGACAAGGAAAGCAAAGATAAATACAAGCAGTGCAAGAATGATAGCTGTGGTAAGCAGGAATGGTAACATAGTTGTAGTCCTTTCTGATTCAGTGAGTAATCTTTAATCTAACGGCCATTGTAGCACAAACAAAATATGGGGTCAAATTAAGCCTTGATGTAAGGTTAGGACTTTAGTAGAATAGAACTATTAGGAAACAGGAATAGAGAAATAAAAATAGAAAAGAAGCCATGATAGAACAAGCCAGGAGCGCTGTTAAAGTCATTGCTTTTCAATCAGGCTTAAATATGGAGGACACAAGATGAGATTAATGATTGCATCCGATATTCACGGATCCGCTTATTATATGGAACAGTTAGTGGAAGCCTATAAAAGAGAGGGCGCAGAAAAGCTGCTTTTATTAGGTGATTTACTGTATCATGGACCAAGAAATGATTTACCACAGGGATATGAACCAAAGAAGGTAATTCAGATTCTAAATGGCATGAAAGAAGAGTTATTATGCGTACGCGGAAACTGTGAGGCGGAAGTGGACCAGATGGTATTAGAGTTCCCGGTTCTTGCCGACTACATTATGCTGTATTTAGACGGTCATACTTTCTTTGCGACACACGGCCATCATTATAATGAGGACAGCCTTCCTCCTTTAAAGAAGGGAGACATCCTGTTACACGGCCACACTCATATCCAAGCCCTAAAAAAGACAGACGACTATATCTACCTAAACCCAGGTTCCGTCTCTATCCCAAAGGCAGGAAACACCAACAGCTACATGATCTACGATTCCCACACTGTCACTCTAAAATCCCTCTCCGGAGACGTTATAGACGAGCTTTCTTTATAGGAGTGCCTCACTGGTGGGGAGGAAGTGCCTCACTAGTAGGAAAGAAGAGACGGCACGCGAAGAGGCCGGCGGCTGTGGGGCGATCTATTTTCCGAATGTTCGGACGCATGAGCGGACATTCCGGAAAATAGATCGCCCCACAGCCGCCGGCCTCTTCGCGTGCCGCCTCTTCTTTTACATTTTATGAATGCGGGAGTGCGATACACAGAGCAGGTATTGAAGAAGGAAAATCAGTACATAAAAGAAAAAAGAAAGAAAGTAAGTAAGTAAGTAAGTAAGTAATGGGGCGAAGGAAAAAAGAGACGATTGGGAAGTACTTGTGTATAAAGATATCCTATGATAAGGATTAGAATAGAGGGAAAAATTAATTGTGAATGTTAGCTGTTTTGGGGATATAAGTTTAGCATGGGAATGAGAATGTTTGGTTGTTGTTTTCTTGAATTTTTAGTATGGTATAGGGAAAGAGGTTGATTACTGCTAAAAAAATTTATAGAATACTAGCAAAAGAGAGATTGTAATTCGTGGAGGTGACAAAATGAAACTGAGAAATGTTTTAATAGTTGTAGACGATGTCGAACGTTCCAAGAAGTTTTATAAGGAGTTATTTGGACTGGATGTTGTTTTAGATAATGGCGGGAATGTGATTTTGACTGAGGGGTTAGTGCTTCAGGAGAAGAGCATATGGAAATCGTTTATGGATGGGGAGGTTATTCCTAGAAATAATGCATGGGAATTATATTTTGAAGAGAAAGATATGGATGGATTCGTAAAGAAACTAGATGCGTATGAAAATGAGATTGTTTATGTAAATCGGCTTATGGAATATCCTTGGGGCAAAAAGATCGTGAGATTTTATGACCCAGACGGGAATCTAATCGAAGTGGGAACACCAATGTAGGGATGCGTTATTATTCTTGATCCTGTTTTGCGAAATATTAACATCGAATTAACAGATGACCTTATCACGAAAGATAAAGGATTATAGAAACGGAACCATTCATATAGCGTTTGGTACAGTGTGTATAGGCGAACCGATACACATCGTTTATTTCTAACTATTCTTAAATACTTTTATTTTGATTTGGTTTTTTATGTGGTTTTATATCCGTCAAGGATATAAAACTAGTTTAACTTGATAGGTAGAATATTGGCTGAGAGGTTACGAGGCAGAGGAAGGAAGATGGGGAGTGGTCAGGGAAGAGATGTCACGTGAAGAGGGGGCTGGCCGGGGCACGATATTTTTCCGGAATGTCTAGCTCATGACGAACATTCGGAAAAGATATCGTGCTCCGGTCCCCGACCTCTTCGAGTGGCGGATCTTCCTGGGTTGCTCCCCATCTTTCTTTCTCTGTCAGACATCCATCTCCTACAATTCGAGTTTCATATCCCCGGCTTTGATAAGGCCTTTTTTGCGAAGAAACTCGGAAATCAGGAAGGCTAGGATGGCAGGAAGTACAAAATGCATCAGACCGATCTGGAACAGCGCGGTTCCGGTGCCAAGGGCTGGCTGCATTTCCTGGTATGCCATGATCTGGCCAACTAAACCGGCTGTTCCCATGCCGGAACCGGTTGCATTGTTTGTCATTTTAAAGAGAAGGGTCGATACCGGACCTAAAATGGCACTGGTTAAGATGGCTGGCAGCCAGATGATCGGTCTCTTTATGATATTTGGAACCTGCAGCATGCTTGTGCCAAGACCCTGTGCTAATAGGCCGCCGGTTTTGTTCTCACGGTAGCTTGCAACGGCAAAGCCTACCATATTCGCACAGCATCCAACTGCGGCAGCACCGGCAGCAAGGCCGTTTAGACCAAGAACAATGCCAAGTGCAGCGGAGCTGATCGGAAGCGTTAATACCATTCCCATGACAACCGCTACGATGACACCCATTAGGAATGGACGGCGTTCGGTTCCCCAGTTGATGATATTGCCAATGCCCATCATAAAGGATGATATGTAAGGACCGATTAAGAGGCCGACTGTGGAACCGCCCATAATGGATACCACAGGCGTGAACAAAATATCGATCTTTGTCTTGCCGGATACCAGGTGTCCAAGCTCGATTGCTACGTAGGCAGCGATAAATGCACCGAGAGGTTCGCCAGGTCCTGCAAGGACAACCGCGCCGGTATCACTTAGAAAGGTTCCGGCTAAGATCTTGGATGCAAAGCCGCCGACCATGCCCGCAACTGCAGCGGATAATACGACGAGCGGACTTTCCTTGAATTTGTATGCTACCCCGCATCCGATTCCAGCACCGGTAAGTGCGGATGCTGCTTTTCCAATCAGATAAATCTTGTTACCAAGAGAACCTCCGATTAAGGTCTGCCCAATCTGTGAGATGATGGTTCCTACGATCAGAGTGGCGAACAGGCCAAGCGCCATACCGCTTAATCCGTCGATAAAAATACGATTGAGTAATTGTTTGACTTTTTTCATAATCCCTCCTCAGGCATGATTTGCCTGTTTAAATAGAATATTAGTATTAGTCCATAATCCACAGAAGTCAGTCGAATATAAGCTGGATATAGGTCGAATTATAGCACGAATAAAGCTGTGCATAGGACTGGTCCATATGTGGATTTACAGTGTATACACATGTAATACAGCTGTCTTGTCACCTAACAGTAACATAATAGGATAAAAAAGTCAATAATATCAATCAACCAGATAATGCTTTTTGCGAAGTTCCTCTTCAATCGTATCTAAGATCTGTTCGTTATCGGCTTCCACAGTATGGACATGATAGTCATTCGTTAATTCTTTTAGCGGAACCGTCTTTTCGGCGGTTACTTTGGCCACGAAGTCATAGACATCTTTTCTTGTCTCAATGATCAGATCGGTCGTAATGCTGCCGTAGATGGGATGGCTTACAATCACATTTAGTACTTTTCCGCCGTAATCCACAATGGTACAGAGTTCATCTTCGATCTGACTCGTTGTATGACGGACAGAAAAGCAGCGGTGTGCTCTTTCTTTTTCCTGCACATACAGAATATATCCTTTGGTTGTAGACAGGATATTTTTATTGACTGCACGTAAAAGCGCGATATCCTGAACAATCACCTGTCTGCTGACTCCAAGCTTTTTGGCAAGATCGCTTCCGGAGATTGGTTCCTTGCTAGCAGTTAGAAGTTCTAATAATTTTTCTCTTCTTTCATTTCCTTCCATGTAAAAATAGCTCCTTTCGGTAAGAATAGATAAAGGAATGGTAAGAGGAAGCTTTCGCTCCCTCCTTTTTCTAAGAGCCCGCGGGCAGGTTCCTGCCTTAGATGCGTGCTACTAATGCCTTCATAAGTTTTACAGTGTGTTCGATTGCTTTTGCTTCAAATGTTGGATAATCCATTTCTGCAGAGTTATCTGCCTTATCGGAGATGGCTCTTACGATTAAGAATGGAATATTGTTTAAGAAAGCAGCCTGCGCGATTGCAGCACCTTCCATTTCAGTGCACATAGCGCCGAAGTTTGCGATCAGGGAATCTTTCTTCGCTTTATCTGCAATGAACTGATCTCCGCTGACAACACGTCCGGTAAATACAGAGATATCAGTATTTACTTCTTCACATGCCGCTTTTGCAAGGGCAACTAAGTTTTCATCGGCTTTAAATGTGGATGTTTCCATACGAGGAATCACACCGAGGTCATAGCCGAATGCTACTGCATCTACGTCGTGCTGGAGTGCATCCGTAGAGAGTACGATGTCGCCGATATCGATTGCAGCGTCAAGAGAACCTGCAATACCGGTGTTGATTACCATGGATACCTGGAATTCATCGGCTAAGATCTGAGTACAGATGGCCGCATTTACCTTTCCAATTCCGGAACGCACGATTACGAGTTCTTTTTCTCCTAAGAATCCGTGGTTGAATTCCATGTTTGCTTTTTTAATCATGCGGACATTTGTCATTTCCTGTTTTAACTGATTTACTTCTTCTTCCATAGCGCCAATAATGCCTATCATAAAAAATCCTCACTTCCATTTTACTATCCTGTTCAGATATTCTTATTATAACCAAGAAAGAATGGGTTGTCACTATAATTAGCGAACCAAAGGAAACCATGGGGAAATACGGAATGGATTGCATTTGGAGGAAAATTAGTATACAATAGGAAGGATAAATCAATGATTTTAAGAGTCGGGCCAAGGAGGAGATGTTTTATGAATTATAAGACAACAGGAGTATGTGCACGAGAAATTAACTTCGAAGTAGAAGAAAAGGGTGGAAAGAAAATCATTAAGTCTGTTCAGTTCGTGGGCGGCTGCAATGGAAATACAAGCGGAATCTCCAAGCTAGTACAGGGGATGGAAGTAGAAGAAGTTATCAAGCGCTTAGAGGGTGTTACCTGCGGGCCGAAGAAGACATCATGTCCAGATCAGCTGGCGCATGCATTAAGAGGTTTAGTGTAAGGTTAATCCGAGTCAGGAGAAGAGAAAAGAGGATTTTTTATGAAACGAATTGTGTTTACCGGTGGAGGGACAGCCGGTCATGTTACGCCGAATATTGCACTGATTGCAAGGCTAAAACAGGACGGCTATGATATTCATTACATTGGTTCATACGAAGGTATCGAAAAAGAGCTGATTACGAAGATTGGCATTCCGTATTACGGAATTTCATCAGGCAAGTTAAGAAGATACTTTGATATTAAGAATTTTACAGATCCATTTAAGGTATTAAAAGGGTATCAGGAAGCAAAGAAGCTGATGAAGAAGCTGAATCCCGACATTGTATTCTCAAAGGGAGGCTTTGTGGCAGTGCCGGTCGTATTAGCAGCACACAAAAGAAAAATTCCGGTAATCATCCATGAATCGGATATGACACCGGGCCTTGCAAATAAAATCTGTCTGCCATCTGCGACAAAGGTTTGTGCGAACTTCCCGGAAGCAGTGAATTATCTGCCAAAGGATAAGGCAGTGGTGACAGGAACGCCGATCCGTAAGGAATTATTTGCAGGCAACCGTATCAAAGGTCTGGAGTTCTGTGGATTCTCCGCAAATATGCCAGTGCTTCTAGTAGTAGGTGGAAGTACAGGTGCTGTTAAGGTGAATGAAGCCGTAAGAAATCTTCTTCCTACGCTGATTAAGAATTTCCAGGTTATCCATCTGTGCGGAAAAGGAAAGACTGACAAGAACTATATTGGCATGGATAACTATGTTCAGTTCGAATACATCAGCAAGGAATTAAGCGATTTATTTGCAGCAGCGGATATCGTGATCTCCAGGGCAGGTGCCAATGCGATCTGTGAACTGTTAGCATTAAAGAAACCGAATATCTTAATCCCATTATCTGCGAATGCCAGCAGAGGGGATCAGATCTTAAATGCGGATTCATTTGAACATCAGGGCTTTAGCTACGTGATCAAAGAGGAAGACTTGACGAATGAAACACTTTTAGAGGCTGTGGAAACAGTTTATGAAAAAAGAGGTTCTTACATTCACGCAATGGAGAATGCAAGCCAAAACGATGCGACAGAGACGATCGTGAAGTTAATTAAAGAAGTACAGAGATAGAAAAAGCCGTTCCATTCGCTTTTTGCCAGCTACAGACTGGTAAAAAGCGAATGGAACGTTTTTTTATTCATTAGAAAATTTTATGCACATGTCCTGTATAACAGCCAGGGCATGTTTTTTTATACACCCGCTACCGGGATATTGGATAACAGTATGGCAGCAGGCCCGCAAAAGTCTCTTTCTGTCTGTTCTTCACTGGAGAAGATCATATTCTTCTGGCAGTCTAAGATACTTCCGTTAATGGAACCGCCGGTTACCGGAGTGATAGAGTTTCCGTCATAGAGGAAGGCAAGGCGGATTTCGCCGCCAAAGTGTCCGGTAAAGGCATCCATCTGGAAGTCGGAGAAATTAACGATATGAAGATACGGCTTTGCTTTCATTTCCGAAAGAGATGTGGTTCCCGGTTTTACTAAGATGCCACGGTAGCTGCCGGTCGGCTCTTCATTCAGATACCGGCAGAAGCGGCTGTCTCCATGAATGGTCTTTAACGTGCCATCCAAAAGCAGAGGGCGTTCGGTCATAAAGATACCTTCTTCGCTATAAGGTGCTATTGGTTTTAAGGTGATATTTAATGTTTCTCCCGTCACATTTTCCCCTTGTACATTCGTTCCAACCGAATAAGAAGAATACTTCGGATAGATCATGGCTGCATTGGCACGCGCTATATAGTAGCTAAAAAATGTTTTCACATAGGAGTCACTTAAGATAACAGAGTATGTTCCGGCAGCAGGAGCAGTGCAAGCTTTTGCTCTGGCCCTTGTCATCTCAAGTGCCGCTTTTACCTTTTCTTTCAGTTCATCCGTATTTAAGTCGTCGTAGGAAAAGCTTTTATACGTTTCCACATCGGCAGGTGTTGTGCACTGAGCGACGAATTCCCCTTTTGCCTCATAGGTGATAAAGCTTACATCGATTCCCTGGGAATTTACAATCCGGGTATCCTTCCTATTTAAGAAAAGCTCTGCGGAGTTTAAGAAGGTTGTCTCATCCGTATCATAATGGAACAGGGCTTCTGTCATAATGGAAGCACTCTCTTCCAGTGTCTTGTGAGAAATCTGGGAGTCGGTTAAAGAAGGCTTTCTATCACTTCCTTCTGGAAGCTCATAAAATGGGTTGCATACAAAGCCGGCAGCATAGTAGGCGGATGCTAGCTTGTCGCCAATCTCAGAGGCAGTCATGCCGGCAGGAAGCGTGATAGAGGAGGAACCGCGCATATTTGTATTCTCTTTTACAAAGTCATGATACACCGTGATAGAATACTCGGTCACATCCTTTTCGCGACGCATATCCAGCCTCTTGCGGATAAAGAAAAGCTCCGCAGTCTGAGTTTTACTTTCTTTAATCAGATAGGTAGTAATCTGTTTTTCTTTTAATTGTTCTAAAATGGTCTGTAACATGAAAGAACCTGTCCTTTCTATTGAATATAGGTGATAAGATGTCATGGCAGATAGGCTGTGTCAGAGAAAGCCATGTACATAAAAACACATGGGATTTAGATAAAAGCAGTTAAAAGCGTTTATCCAAGACGAATTTTAGCTTTCATATAAGGACCGCCGTCGGATACCTTCACCCATTCCTTATAGCCTTTTCCACAGAAGCCGCCGCCTCCAAGTTCCACGGTATCGCTCATCATCGTGATGGATTTTAACAGATCCGGCACATACCCGGTTAAAACGATTGGGGAGAAGATTCTGCCGGTGAGCTTTCCGTCTTTGATTTCCCTTGCTACATTTACCATGCACTGAATGCCCCAGTTCTTTGGGTCTTCCATGCCGCTGCTTGGATTATCTAAAAGAAAACCATACGAGATAGAGGAAATCATATCTTCCACGCTGTCTTTTCCGCCTTCAAAGTAGGTATTGGTCATACGGGTATAGGCTTTGCGTTCAAAGCTTTCTCTTCTTCCGTTTCCGGTCGGTTTGGTATGTAAATGCATAGCGCTCTGGGCGTCACTGATCCCCTGTTTTAAGATGCCGTTCTCGATGATAACAGTATCATGGGCGAGAGTCCCTTCATCATCAAAGAAGAAGGTTGCAGTCTGTTTTGCCGCACACGCACCGTCATGCATGGTGACAAGAGGGCTTGCGACATATTCCCCAATATACTGTTTGGCAAGCGCACGATTCTTTACGAACATATCCATCTCCACACCATGGCCAAATGCTTCATGTACGATCATGCCGGTAACATCCGGTGTGCAGACACAGTCATAAAGACCTGGTGTAATCGGAGCAGAGTCCAATAGTTCAATGGCATTCTTGCAGCACAGAGTTGTATAATCCATCATCTGATCTAAGATTTCGGTGCCGCCAAGACAGCTGAAGCTCTTGTAATAATCTTTGATTTCCTCACCTTTGGAAGCAAGTGCAGAGATACTGCCGTTTGTCCAGAGGATGTTCTGCTCTAAATCCCTGTTTGGTGACAGGAACATCTTATGGATATACTGGTAGCCGATGGAGGCATTGCAGTCCGCGATTTTTTTATCGTAGGCACGGCCTTTCTCGCTGATCGCAGTCAGCTTTTCAATAATCTTTTCATCACCGGTTAAAATAGGATCTTCTTCATATTCCGTGCTTTTTAAAAGCGTCATCGGTTCATCCGGAATATGGGCGTATTCGCTTTCGGTCACACCGCCCGGAAGAAAGGAGGAAAGCGGAATCAGATGTTTTCTTATCTTTTTCAGAATATCCTCTATATTGTCTTTTTCTAAGCAGTTGAAGCTGTATTCGGCATAGCCTTTTCCATCATATACTTTAATGACATATCCTCTGGTACTAAGAAGGGAGTCTTCGGCGATCACAGTGCCGCGTTTCGATACCCGGTATGTTTTGGAAAAGGTATCGGAAGCTAAAACAGAGGCATAGTCATATTCTTTGCACAGTCTTTCTAAAAGCTGTTTTAGCAGTATTTTTTTCTGGCTTAAAAATGTACTGGAGCTTACTTTCATCATCATTTTCCTTTCTAAAATATCTTTCTATGCAAAGATGCTGCATAAAATAGCGAAGAAAGTCACGTTTTCATGCAGCATCATTGCTTTTAGGATTTAATTGTTAAAGAGCTGCTTTTAACTTGGCAGCGAGTTCATTGGCTTCTCCGTCTGCATAGGAAAGAGTGGTCCATGGAATGGTCACGGAATCATTCTCATAGCGAGGGATTAAGTGAAAATGAAGATGGAACACGCTCTGTCCTGCAGCAGCACCGGTATTCTGTAACAGGTTGACGCCATCACAAGAAAGAACTTTCATCATCGCTTTTTCTACTTTGGAAGCAACGAGTAATGCCTTTGCGGCAGTCGCCTCTTCAATATCGGTTAAGTCATGGCAGTGATTCTTTGGAAGGATCAGAGCATGTCCTTTCATAGCGGGAGAAATATCTAAGATGACACGGAATAAGTCATCCTCATAAATTGTGGCAGACGGGATGTCGCCATTCGCGATCTTACAAAAAATACAGTTTGAATCAGTCATAAGTTTTTACCTCCTAGAACATGGGCTGCCGTCATAAAATCGGCTAGCCGCCTTTCTTCATTATAGTACAGTGTATTCGGAAAGAAAAGTAATTTTTTAACAAATGAGATGAGGACTGGGTGCAGGCGGGAAGTTTGGGTTGTAAGAGTTTATATTTTTTGTTAAAATTTGTATAAGAATGAACTGGAAAAGAAATCATATAGAAATATAAAAAATGTCAGAACAGATTGGAAAAGGGGGATGAAGAATGAAAGAAGAGGAAGATGAGAGAATTAAACAGCTTTTAAGTGAGAACGAGGAGTTTGCTGCAGCAATCAGTCAGATTAAGGAAGATAATCAGTTAGCAATTTCTAAGATGTCCCATGAGATTCGCAATATGATCACGCTCGTAAAGAGCTCACTGCAGATTATCGAGACTAGACATCCGGAAGTAAAGGATTTCGCATTATGGGAACAGATCGGTGAGGATCTGAATACGACCAATGAGATGCTAATGCAGTATTCTACGTATAATAATCTGTTAAAGGTCAATAAAAAATCAGGTGATATCATCACACTGATCGAGAATACGGCCGAAAGCTTCCGGCCACAATGTGAACAGAGAGGAATCGGGTTATTTGTTTCCATTGCGGCAGAAGCGAGAAAGTATGCCAGCCATTATGAGTTTGATAAGATCCGGATGAAGCAGGCGTTGATTAACCTGATTAAGAATGCGATGGAAGCGTGCAGCAGGAATGATGAGATTACCGTTTCGCTCTCCTTAGATCACGAGAAACTGGCAGACTCCCCTTCTTTGCTTCTGCAGGTATCGGATAATGGATATTCTATCAATAAAGAGATTATGAAAAAGCTGTTTGAGCCATATTTTACGACAAAAGATACCGGGACAGGATTAGGCTTATCGATCGTGAAGAAAATCATTTACTCCCATGGAGGTGATATCTCGGTGGAGTCCGATGATGCGGTGACCAAGGTATCCTGTTATCTACCGACTAAACAGCATGCATAAGGAATTTGCTAGAAAGAAAAGCCGTCCTCTTCTTTTATCGTCCGATTTGGAATCTGACGATAAGAGAAGAGGACGGCTTTTCTTTCTTTATCTTAAATCTATATTGATAAGGCAAACCTATACGAAATATCCCATGGCTTTGTTGCGTCTACGAGAAAGAATATCCGCATAAATCAATAGAAGGATCGTATTAAAGAACCAGTCACGGACAAATGCCGGATAAGGAAGTTCGTTTTTCCCGATCTGCATAGTCTCTAAGGCATCCGGTTCAATCGTTTTCATATCATCCGGAAGCTTATTGTAAATATTCTGTGCGATCAGATATAATGTCGCCTGATCTGGGTATTCATCATATAAAAAGCTGTCTTCGGAATCATACTGATCAAGCTCTCTCTCGATGGCAAGCATCAGCTGCTTCACTTCTTTTGGGTAAATGCTCGTAAAGTAGCTGATATCCATATCATAATCGCTCCAGATATCAGCGGTGGCAGGAACGGTCGGATAGCTGGCAGTCTGCATAGCAGACAGCACGCGCGGACGCCCTGCAAGATGCATCTCATAGCTGGTTACATGGTTTCTTCTTTTATCGGCCATATACGTATTCGGGATATCTGAAGGATAGCAGATAGGATAATGCGCTAAGCGGTCGGAAGAATCCTTTACAGATGGTATATTATTGCGGTTATCTGCAATACTTGTGACATAGACAGTATTTGCATGTGCATTGGAAGGTGATGACGGATATGGTCTATAATTAGCGTGATTCGCATATTTTAAGTGACCCCTGCATACTGGACTTTTGCCGGGATAATTCAACATATAACTCGAATAATCCATAGTTTCCCTCGTTTTGCTATTCATAATAAATATATGCATCAGAGCAGACAGTGTGAAAATATTATTTTAAGGAATTCTTAATTGCAGTTTACTTAAATGTGGGGTAAAATAATGAGATGTAATGAAATTTAAAGTAGAAAGATAAAAAGATGGAACAGAGAATCAGTACGATATTTGAACAATATATAAATGAACAGTTAGAACAGGTAATTATCAGCAATTCTGCGGATCCAGATCAAATCAGCAAGGTAAAGATAAGACCTGTTATTTTAAAGCAGACGATTAAGTATCAGGCAACCAGTTACTGTGGCCAGAAGGTACTTCATGATAATTTTGACAAAGAGGGACTGCTTTTAAAGCTTCCGGAGTGGTTTGAAGGCCTCTTTAAGCAGATTGAGATCCGTTCCGCCTATGGACAGGTGAACGTGATGATCAGTAAGAAAGGCAAAGTAACCATTAAGGAAAAAAAGGCTAAATTAGAGAAAAAAGACGATACAAGCGATGCTTCCTGGCAGCCGCTGCAGCCGATCAAGGTGCAGGAGCATAACCGAAAGAAGCGCTATATTATAGAAGAAGGAACACCGGTGCCATTCCTGGTGGATCTAGGCATTATGTCGATTGAAGGCAAGATCGTCCATGCGAAGTACGACAAATTCAAACAGATCAATCGTTTCTTAGAATTTATCGAGGATATTCTTCCAAGCTTTGAGAAGAAAGAGAAAGTATCCATCATCGACTTCGGATGCGGGAAATCCTATCTGACATTTGCGATGTATTATTATTTAAGAGAACTCAAAGGGTATAACGTATCCATTACCGGTTTAGACTTAAAAAAGGATGTCATTCAGACATGCAATGAGTTAAAGGACCGCTACGGATATGAGGATATGCGGTTTTTACAGGGTGATATCGCATCCTACGAAGGCACCGATCATGTAGATATGGTGGTGACATTACACGCCTGCGATACCGCAACGGACTATGCAATGGCAAAAGCTTATCGCTGGGGAGCAAAGGTTATCCTATCGGTTCCATGCTGTCAGCATGAGTTCAATAAGACAATGGGCAATGAGAATTTAAACTGTGTGCTGCAGTATGGCCTTATAAAGGAACGAATGGCAGCGCTTGCGACAGATGCGCTGCGTGCGAATCTGCTAGAGTGCCTTGGATATAAAGTATCGGTTATGGAATTTATTGATATGGAACACACACCAAAGAATATCCTGGTTCGTGCCGTAAGAAAGCCGAAGACACTTTCTTCTAAGGAACAGGCGAAAATGGTTACAGAGTATAAAAAATGCATCGAGTACCTGAATGTAAATCCGACTATGTACCAGTTGTTAAAGGATGAACTAGATTAAAGGGGAAACAGTAAAGATGAAGATTGTTTACCGAATATTGATTTTATTATTGATTTTTACAGGCTCCCTTATTTATTTTGGGAGCAATATGCAAGAGCAGGTATTCTCCATCGAAAAAGAGACGATGGAGATGAGCGATGCCACACTCCCTTATATAACAATTCAGTCCGGGAACGCGGCACTGAATTTGTTACATGGGTACTGTTCCAACTTAGATGAGATGGTCATCAGAGAGTCTATCACACCAGTTGGCAGTGAACAGGAATTCACAGTGTTAATCACAGAAAATGAGAGTGTAGTGAAAAAGCTCAAATATGAAGTGATTGAGATCCAGAATGAAACTGCGATTGAAGAAGATGCCATCAATGCACTGGAAAAGATAGAGAATGGAAAGACAGCAAAGATTAAGATCAAGACTCCACTCGAACAGAATACAGAGTATGTGGTAAAAATCACGCTGATTACCGATCAGTCAAAGCGTATTTATTACTATACAAGAATTAAGGTGCTTCCGGTCAGCTATCTGGAAGAAAAACTGGCATTCGTATCGGAGTTTCAGGATGCGACCATTGATAAGAACCGAAAAGAAGAGTTAAATAAGTATTTAGAGACACAGAAAAATTATGATAATACCAATTTTGCTTATGTAACACTAAACAGCAGTTTAGATATGGTCACCTATGGTGAGCTGCAGCCGACCGTTATTTACCGCGAGGTGCCGACGGTGACAGAAGTGGCAAGAGATACAGCATCTGTTGCGGTGACCTCCATCATCTCCGTTGAGACAACAAGCGGCACGGAATACTACCGAATAAGGGAGTATTTCCGGTTCGGTTATTCCTCAGCAAGAACGTATCTGTATAACTACATCAGGGAAATGGAATCGATCTTTGATGTGAATATGACAAGCATTGCAAAAAGCGAGTTTAAAGTTGGAATCACGAACTCTCCGGACCTTGAGATGATGTCGAATACGGATGGAAGTATGGTCGCATTCGTGCATAATCGGGAATTATGGTGCTACAGCCTGGCTGAGAATAAATTGGTGAAGGTATTCTCTTTTCGAAATGATGAATCCGATTTTATACGGGATGATTATGATCAGCATGATATTCAGATTTTAAATATGGATGTAGCAGGGAATGTGAATTTCATGGTATATGGTTATATGAACCGTGGGGAATATGAAGGAAGGGTTGGAATTGTCGTTTATACGTATGATAAGGTATTAGAAAGAATTGAAGAGAAAATTTATATACCGGTGAATGCGACATACCAGACATTAAAAGAAGAGATTGGGGATCTGGTGTATTTAAATGAATACAATATTTTCTATATCTCCCTTTATGATACGGTTTATTCCTATAATCTCACATCCGATGTATTAAAGACTATTACATCCAACATTACGGAGGAACATTTTACGTATGTGCAGGAAGCATCCTATATCGCGTTCCATACCAACCAGGATCCGGCTAAAAATACAGGCATCACGATCTTGGATTTAAATAAGGGACAGACTTCTGAAGTGAAAGCTGGAAGCGGTGAGATCATCAGTCTGTTAGGGACCATTGATTCCAATCTGATCTACGGTTATGCAAGGGAAGAAGACATTGCAATTACATCCGATGGTGAGGCGATCATCCCAATGTATGAAGTACAGATTGTGACAAAAGGCGGAACCATTTTAAAGCGTTATACAAAGGAAGGCTCCTATATCACCGGCATTCAGGTAGAGAATAATGTGGTGAAGCTAGAGCGTGTGAAGAAGGATGCATCTGCGGTGAATGGCTATATGCCACAAGAGGATGATTATATTCTCAATCAGGGTAACGTTGAGGTAAGCCAGTTTGGGATTACTAAGCGGATAACCGATTTAATGTTAACCGAGTATTACATTTCCTTGTCAGCCGGCTATACGATGGAAGACATTCCTTCTGTTGAAACCACAAAAAATACAATTATAACAGAGGATACGACAGTTCGAATTAATCAGCTCGGAGATATGTCGGATTACTATTTTACATATTCCTTCGGATATGTAAAAGGGCTTTTCCGCACAGCAGGGGAAGCAGTCGCGGTAGCTGATGCCAATGTGGGAACTGTGATCGGCGGAAACGGCAAGGTAATCTGGGAGCGAGGAGCAAAACAGACAAAGGCTGTGATTGAAGGGATTACTCCGGTGTATGCAGAAAATGGAATAAACAGCATGCAGGCATGTTTAAAGATGATGCTGCAGTATAAAGCATCGGATGGCAGAAACACACTTTATCAGGCCAAAAAGGAACTAGTTACCGAATATTTGTCCCAGTATATGAAGGCGATCCCGTTAAATCTTACGGGAAGCACGTTAGAAGAGGTGTTATACTATATATCAAAAGGGATACCGGTCATCGGTTTAAAGGAAAATGGAAAGGCTGTTATGATAACAGCTTATGACAGTTCAAATGTTAGGATATTTGATCCGTCATCCAGAGTGACAGCCGAATATGCGATAAAGACAGCTGCTGCAATGTTTGAAGATGCAGGAAATGTTTTTTATAGCTATATCGACTAAAGAATCAGGGGGATTGAAAAGATGAAATTATTAACCGCTACTGTGCCATGTTATAATTCAGCAGCTTATATGAATCGTGCCATTGAATCTTTGCTGACAGGCGGAGAGGATATGGAGATTATTATTGTAAATGACGGATCGACAGATGATACCGGACGGATTGCAGATGAATATGCAGAAAAATATCCGAGCATCATAAGGGTTGTGCATCAGGAAAACGGCGGTCATGGATCCGCCGTGAATGCTGGAATCCGAGAAGCCACCGGAATTTATTTTAAAGTAGTGGACAGCGATGACTGGGTGGATGTTCCATCCTTACAGAAGGTATTATCTCTGCTTCGTGACATGGTGGAAGAGGGGACAAGCTTAGATCTATTCATCGCGAACTATGTATATGAGAAAGTCAATGAAGATAAGAAAAAGGTGATCAGCTATAAGATGGCCCTTCCGCAGGATAAAGTATTTGGCTGGGATGAGGTGAAGCACTTTAGACAAGGGCAGTACCTGTTGATGCACTCTGTTATTTACCGTACAAAGTTATTAAGGGACTGCAAGTTAGAGCTTCCAAAGCATACATTCTATGTGGATAATATTTTTGTTTATCAGCCTCTGATCTATGTAAAGACCATGTACTATATGAATGTGAATCTATATCGTTACTTTATCGGACGTGACGATCAGTCCGTGACAGAAGCCAATATGATTAAGAGAATCGATCAGCAGATCCGTGTGAATAAGATTATGATCGACTGCTATGATATCATGCAGGTAAAGAATAAGAAGCTGCAGAATTACCTGGTTAAGTTTATGTCGATTATCATGACCGTATCATCCGTTTATCTAATTAAGGAAGGATCGGAAGAAAGTCTTAAGAAGAAAGATGAGCTCTGGGCTTATTTAGAGTTAAAGAACAAAAGACTTTATCGTGAGATCACACATTGTGTCTTAGGAAGAAGCATGAACTTCAAAAGCAAGTTAGGACATCATATTGTGAAATTAGGATATACGATTTCAAAGAAAATCTATAAATTTGGATAAAAGTAAGTCCCGCGCCGTTTGGCGCGGGACTTACTTTTATCCAGGAGGATGGAATGTTTTATGGGCATTCCATTCTCTGTTTTGCTATTTAATAAAGTGATACGCTGTTTCCTTAAATAGTTGAATTTAAGCTGGCACGCTTCTTTGCAAAAATCTTTTCATAGTCTGGTACGTATACGATCACGTACAGGACAGCGGCTAAGATGCATCCGCAGATCACATCAAAAGAAGAGTGCTGTTTTAAGAATACAGTGGATAAACAGATGGATACGGTTAACACTAATGTTGGAATCGTAACCCATTTCTTATGGCGCAGACGGTTGCAGTGGAAGATTCCGATGCATACCGCTAAGGAGTTGAATACATGAATGCTAGGACATACATTGGTGCTTGTATCCGTCGCATACAGGTTGGCAACGATGCGGGTAAAGATGTTTTCTCTTCCGAGTGCAGTAAGGTCCGGACGCAGGTTCTGTCCATTTGGCCATACGGTATAGATGATCAGGCAGATGGTCATGCCGATGCATAAGACGGCCATCATGCGATAATATTCCTTTACATCCGTAAAGAACAGATAAACAATAGCAGCAGCGACAAAAACAAACCACAGATAATAAGGAATTACGAACCATTCATTGAATGGAATAAAGTCATCGAGTTTTATATGAATCGGATGGTATTCCGTAACGACTGTTTTCTCAAGCCACATAAACCAGGGCATATAGATAAGGAAATACAAAAGGACCCAGGCATGCTTATATTTTTGAACTAAATTTTTCATAGGCAACACTACCTTTCTTAAAATGACGGTTAGGAAAAATGAAACATTCCTGCCGTTAGTATCGAATGAATATAACTTATAGCTGTGATAATACCATAATTTATGGTATGATATCTTTATAGCATAAATTATGATTGTCACTTAGCATTTATAAAAAACGTTATTCATTTTTGTGATTTGTAATAATCATGAGGATTATATCATATCGGTCAGACAAGAACAACCGTCTTAAGGAAAATTTAATGAATGCGGGATGGCAGTCATTTTATACAAGAAATAGGAACAGGGAAAGATTGTTCTCAGATTAAAAAGAAAACCTGATTGCAGGCAGAGAGGTGTTTAGATGAAACGTGTATTTTTAATAGTATTAGATAGCGTGGGAATTGGTGAGATGCCAGATGCAAAAGAGTACGGAGATGAAGGCAGCAATACCGTGCGTGCCGCTGCAACAAGTGCGTATTTTAATATGCCAAATATGGATAAGCTCGGAATGTTTCAGATTGATGGCTTAACCGATATGAATAAAGGAACAGAACCAAAGACAGGTGCAGTTGCCAGAATGACAGAAGCGTCCAAAGGAAAGGATACTACGATCGGACATTGGGAAATCTCCGGCATTATCTCCGATAGTCCGCTTCCAACATTCCCAGAAGGCTTCCCAAGAGAGTTATTAGATGAATTTGAAGCGCGTACCGGCAGAAAAGTGATCTGCAACAAGCCATATTCCGGAACAGAGGTTATCAAGGACTATGGAAGAGAACATGTGGAAACCGGCGCGTTAATCGTATATACATCCGCAGACAGCGTATTCCAGATTGCAGCTCATGAAGATGTGGTTCCAGTAAGCGAATTATATCGTTATTGTGAGATCGCAAGAGAAGTATGCTCCGGCAAGTTTGGCGTGGGACGAATTATCGCCAGACCATTTGAAGGAGAATATCCATATAAACGTACTTCAAACCGTCATGACTATTCTTTAGTTCCTCCAAAGAAGACAATGTTAAATATCTTAAGTGAGGCAGGATTCGACGTTCTTGCAGTAGGCAAGATCAATGATATCTTTGCAGGAAGCGGCATCACAGAAATGGTACGTACCAAGGATAATGCAGAAGGCATCGAACGTACATTGGAATATATGAAGAAAGACTTCAACGGTCTGTGTTTCACAAACTTAGTAGATTTCGATATGGTTTATGGTCACCGTAATGATCCGGACGGATATGCGAAAGCTCTTTCCTACTTTGATGAAAAGCTGCCGGAATTAATCGCAGGCTTACGCGATGAAGATATCTTAATGATCACAGCTGATCACGGCTGCGATCCGGTAACTCCTTCTACGGATCATTCCAGAGAGTATACACCGCTTGTTATGTGCGGCGCTCATATCAAGAAGGGAACGAACTTAGGAACAAGAGACTCCTTCGCGGATATCGGAGCCTCTATCTTAGATTACTTCGGCATTAAGGAAGGAATCAAAGGAACTTCCTTCTTAAGTGAAATTACAGAGTAAGAAAAATAAGACAGGGCGCCCGCATTTTATGCTGGGAGCCTTGTTTTTTCAAAAGGAGAGAAAAGATGAAACTGATCATACAGCGTGTGAATGAGGCAAGCGTTTCAGTCGAAAATCAGTGTATCGGTGCAATTAAAAAGGGATACCTCATATTATTAGGTGTGGGAAGAGATGATACGAAAGAAACAGTAGATTTCTACGTACAGAAGATGCTAAAGCTTCGTATTTTTGCGGATGAGAACGGAAAGACAAATCTTTCTCTGATGGATGTGGGAGGGGAACTTTTAGTCGTATCCCAGTTTACCTTATATGCGGACTGTAAAAAAGGGAATCGTCCGAACTTTTTAAATGCGGGCGCACCGGATCAGGCAAAGGAACTGTATGAGTATTTTGTATCCGAATGCAGGAAGCAGGTGGCAAAAGTTGAGACCGGAGAGTTTGGCGCTGATATGCAGGTGAGGCTTGAAAATGATGGGCCATTCACGATTATTTTAGATGAGTCCATTGCCCCATAGCATAGACGAAAAAAGGCTGTCCCGCTAAGAAAGTATGACTTCTTAGTGAGACAGCTCTTTTCAATCTATATAAGAATAATACAAAAGCTGCGTACTCCAATTAGAATACCCAGCCCCTTTGCGGTATCGTATGTTTTAATTATGTATTATACTGCCGGTACTAAAGGATCTTCCAGCAGCAGATCTTCAACAACATCGAGTAAATGTACCGGAAATACTTTATTCAATGCTATTGTATGTAAGAGTCCAACAACAAATCTTTGATCTGGAGAGATATGAGCTACAGTGGAATCTGAGATGAACTGGCCTTCACTGTTAAACAGCCTGCATTCAATTCCATATTCAAGCAGTTCATATTCTTCAAAATAAGGATTGATGGAATGAACAAGTTTGTAAGTTAGCCAATAAGAACCCTCTCTAACTGTGAAATCCGGATTATTCTCTTTTAATTGTGACATGTGTTTACCCCTTTCCCTCTTTAGCAAAGACTACTGACAACATTTATATTATAACATATTAGTTTTCAAATGACATACAACTAAGGTTGATTTTTGCTAAAACAAATCTGAATTTCACCATTCGTGTAATAATATGTAAATGCTTACAATGTGGAATGGAGAATCATTATTTTATTTGCTATATTATAACACAAATTGGCTTATAATGTAAATAAATGCCGACTAAATTCCTATATATAAAGAATTTAGCGTTTTTTACTATAATATATTAAAAAACGACATGAATAATGGGAAATTATAAAGACTATTGTGGAAATGAGAGTAGAGAAAAATAGCAGAAACAAGAGAAGTCTTGTTTTATCATGAACCATATAAGAAAAAGATAGATTATGGAATGAAAAAAAAGTTCAGAAAGGATATTGTAAAATATTCATAATTATGGTATACTAAATTTATCAGATTTGCAGTTGTGGCGGAATTGGCATACGCGCATGATTCAGGTTCATGTCCAGGTTTCTGGGTTCGGGTTCAAGTCCCGTCAACTGCATATTAAGAAAGCCTTGGTTCTAAAGAACCAAGGCTTTTTTTAAAATCCAGTCAGCGGATATACCATCCCATAGAGTAGCAGTAATTTAGAATCTGATCATATCGAATCTTTGCAAATTCCAGATCATTTACGCATAGACATGGGAATGTGAATTTACGGGATGAATCGAGGCGTTTTAAGGAGCTGCAGAAGCGCCTGAAGTCTTCTAATGATTCCTCTTCTTCTTGATCTAACAGAATCCGATTCGAGATTCCATAAAAGCAGATAGAAGGATGATTATAGGTCTGAACAATCAGCTCGTTCATTTTTGCAAGACAGTCTTTTTGTGATGCAGCATTCATTAGGAAGTCGGATGGGAAGAAAAGGTCTGCGGATGCAATGATACCAAGCTCATCTAAAAGTTCATAAAACGTTGCACAATGGATTGCAGGCACTTCATTTAAATAGGTAATGCCCTTAGCTTTTGCTTCTGTCAGACACTTACGCATCACATCAGCCGTATCATTTGACTGGAAGGAGAGGCAGGATTCCTTGTTAGATGGAAGGCGGAGCGGATATGCCATTCCGTTTAGGAAAAATCCGAGATCATCGTCGATATGATAGGAGCGGATGCCGAAACGAATCGTGACGGAGTCCAGTTCAATATTCCGGTATAAAATACTGGCTTTTGCTGTATATAAATAAGGATCGGCAGTTCCATTCCAAAGATGTGGGGAAGGCAGGGACAGTGAGGCGCTAGCGCAGAGTGCGGAACTGGTTACAGAAGCAACGCAGGCGCCATTATGATCAAAGATCTCGTAAAGCACAGTCTGGTTTTCGCTTGGATTGTTAATATAGGAAATCAGACGGAGAAGAGCCATATTCTCTTTTACGATAGGCGTAATCATAAAACCATCACTTCCAAGGAACGTCAGATCAAAATGAGTATCTCCCACTAAAATCAGCCGTACCTTTCCGGCAATGCCGATATAATCCGGATCAGAAGAGGTCTTCTCCATAACCGATTCATCGGAGGAGACATGAATCGCGATCTGATTTTCCGGCTGGGTCAGATAGGAAGTGATATCCTCTCGAAACAGTGTGCCGGCTCCGCTATGATGAAGGATGGCAGTTCCGTTGATGTAAACTGAGGCGGAATAGGCTGCATATCCGCATTCCAAGAACAGTTTCTGCTCCTGCATGTCGGGAGTCATGCTAAGATTTTTTACATACCAGATCCCGGCAATCGTTTTCTCTCTGGATGAAGAGGCCAGAGAACAGTCTGTGATATGTGGAAGGTTGACGGATTCATCTGGTGTGGCTGTGTTATCCTCAAGAGGCGAGGCATTAAGAAACAGAGCCCAGTTATCATTAAAATCAATGCATGTGCGCATAGAAATCTCCTTTCAGACATATTAAAGTCTGGAGACCAGACTCTTTCAGGGATAGTATGAATAAAAGAAAGAAACAATATGAGTACTTAGAAAAGAAAAGAATGAAAAAAGTTAAAAAAAATTAAAAAAAATCGTTTTCCAGTATTGACATTGCTTGCCGCTTGTATTATAATATACTCATACTTCAAGTGAAGCATATTCCTCGATAGCTCAATGGTAGAGCACACGGCTGTTAACCGTGGGGTTGTTGGTTCGAGCCCAACTCGGGGAGTTTTTTTATTGCAGAGGAGATTTTCAGGCTCCAATGTTTATATACCCATATAACAGACAGACAGCAAAGAATCAGAGGAAATCTCTGGTTCTTTATTAATTTTACGGAAAAAAAGCCGATATGATTCTTAGGACCAATTTTACATGATCCATTCAGGATGAGGAAAGGAGACTTATGAAGCATAATCAAGACAAGCTTTCTTTTTTGGGAATAGCGATGATCTGTCTGATGGCACTTTTGGCTTTTTGCATGTTTCCGGCAAAAACAGTCCAGGCGGCAACAAAGATATCCTATCTGACCGCCCAGTATACAGAGAGCTCTCAGGTAGTAGGAACGACTATTGATACTGATAAGCTGACAGTTACGGCTTACTATGAGGATGGTTCGAGTTATGTTGTAACGGATTACAGCCTTGCAAACAACAAGATTTTGAAAGCAGATGAGAATGTGTTCACCGTTGTCTATCTTGGAAAAGTAGCGCAGTTTACGGTACTTGGAAAGACAGTAAGTGGCATAAGCACATTTTATACGGGCGGGGAAGTGACCGTAGGCAACTCGGTGGATGTGCGTTTAATTGAATGTCATGTCAGCTATTCCGACGGAAGCGTGGAAGAAACCACAGACTTTATAGTGTCTGGTGGTGTAATCACAAAGATTGGAACGAATACTATCCATATTATATATGGAGGAAAACAGGATACCATAACGGTGACCGGAATCGCACCAAAATCGGTGTTGTCTTTAACGGCAAGCTATACCGGAGGAAGTGTTACGGTGGGAAATACCATTAATCAAAGAGATCTTACGGTAATCGCGGTCTATACCGATGCATCGACGGAAACCATCTGTAACTATACGCTAAGTCCGGCTACGGTAACGGTCGTAGGAACGCAGACTATATTAGTTTCGTTCCGTGGAAAGACCACCACATTTACGGTAACCGGTGAAAGCAAGAAGGTAGCCTCTATTTCGGCTGTTTATAAGGGCAGGGATGTTGCAATCGGAAACTCTGTAAAAAAGGCAGATGTGGAAGTGACAGTTACCTATAATAATGGGACAACGGAAAAAGTAACAGATTTCACATTATCCGGAGCATCCATCGGCTATCTTGGGATTCATACGGTTACTGTAGAATATAGCGGTGTTACCACACAGTTCACGGTAACAGGAGTGAAAGAAGGCGCGACCGATTTCAGCAATCAGTTTAGCATGACCATTTCGAATGGAAAAGCATCTGCAAAGGCGGCAATCGCCCTTCCCTCGAATGTGAGCAGTCTGTCCTTAACAGGAAAGAAGATAAGCTCTTCAGAAGTAAAAGGAGTGATGCGCAAGGCAGATGCAAAGGCGTATTATATCGCATTTGAAATTTCCGTAACCGATGATTATGAGTTTTTAGAAGATTATTTTCCACTTACGATGCAGGTATCCATTCCTACACAGTATAAAATCGAGGGATGTTCCATCTACTATACGCCAAACCGCAAGTCGGTTATTGCAAAGATGAACACCGAAGTCGTGGATGGAAAATTACAGTGCACCGTCTATAAGTCAGGAACTTATATCTTAGCTTATTCCGTACAATAGAAGACAGACTGCCTTCTAAAACAGGGTGAGGTGTTGCAGAAAGTGAGGTTCCCTGCAGTACCTCGCTTTTCTGTTAAAAAAGCGAGAGAAAGAAAAGAGTGGCAAAGCTGCCTTCTCCTATTCGAGATTGATAAGGAACATTTTTTACTTGAAAATTCGGATAAAATAAAAAAAAAGGCTTGAAATGTAGGAAAAAGTATGATATACTCTAAATGTTCGTGAGTATTAATCACTCGCAGTTGTGGCGGAATTGGCATACGCGCTAGACTAAGGATCTAGTGAGCATTGCGCTCGTACGGGTTCAAGTCCCGTCAACTGCATGAAGAATGAAGAGGATCAAACCGAGAGGTTTGGTCCTTTTTTGCATGGAAAGACTGTAAGGATGGATGAGGTAAGAGTAATAATAGGAATCTTATTGCAGCAGGCAAAAGAGTCGGTCGGCTTAGTTGCGTAAGTAGGTACAAATATGGGTATATAGGGGAAGGATTTATACTTTATGTGGCGGTAAATAAAGGTTATAGTATCTTATATAACAAAATATTCATGGAATGCTTTTGCAGTGGTTATAGAAAATCGATGGATACGACAGAATTGTGCATGAAAAGTTGAGAATGATAAACTATTATCAGCTAAACTTTAATTGAAAGGAAGGGTTATATGGAGTGGCTTATAAAAATGAATTCTGCAATTGATTAGATAGAAGAAAATCTAACAGAGGAAATTGATTATTCTACGGTTGCCATGAAAGCGGGGTGCTCCTCGTATAATTTCCAAAGAATGTTTTCCTTCATAACAGATATATCACTTGCGGAATATATAAGGCGTAGAAGATTAACGCAAGCAGCTTTAGAATTGCAAAATACGAAGCAGAAAGTAATTGATGTAGCGATCAAATACGGATACGATACTACAACATCCTTTTCAAGAGCATTTAAAGCACTTCATGGGTTAACTCCCATGGAAGCAAAACAAGAAGGCGTCAATCTAAAGGCTTATCCAAGAATATCCTTTCAAATATCAATTAAAGGAGATCAAGGAATGAATTACAGAATTGAAACAAAGGAAGCATTTGATGTATTTGGTATTGAAACGATCTGCTCATTAACAGGTGAAGAGGGTTACTTAAGTGCTAGCCAGCTATGGGGGCAGAGTCATAGAAATGGGGAGTACGAACGGCTGCTTTCAAATTCAGGTAAGTTACCGGACTATATAGCGCAGGACTTATGCAAAATCCATGGAGTAGAAAATTATCGAAAGACTGAAGAGAATACATATCCCTATATGTTATGTGCATTCTGTTCAAAGGACAGTAAGACCGAAGGGTATCAAGTTGCTCATATTCCAGCACAAACATATGCCATATTCCCATCAGAACCATTTTCATGGGATGAGGACTTTAATAAGATCCTTGCAAGGCTTCAGAAAAGATTCTATACCGAATGGTTGCCTACCGCTGAATATGAAAGAGCGGAGGGCGCAGATTTTGAAATCTATGGTGGAACATCAGAAAGTGGGTATATTGAGTTATGGTATCCAGTGGTGAAAAAATAAGATTGATATGTATTAAACCAGATCCCTTTTACTTGTTTTAAGGTTCAAGTCCCATCAACGGTATGAAGAATGAAGAGGATCAAACCAAAAGGTTTGGTCCTTTTTTGTTGTGGAGAGAATCTGGAGAATCGGCGAGCATATTGAACGGATGAGTATCTGTAAAATCGATATCCGGGATGGAGTTAGTGATATGGCTGGATTAGAGGTATCGATAGCAGATATCATCAAACAGAATCATGAAAAAAGCCAGAACAGCTCTTATGTTTCTGCTCTGGCAATATCAAAATAGTATTTCATTAATTCGGTGCGGGATGTAACATTAAGCTTTGAATAGGTATTGGAAAGAATTCGTTTTACCGTACCCTCAGAGATGCCAAGATGGGCAGCAATATAACTGTTTTTATTACCGTTGATCACATAGCTTAACACTTCGGTTTCCCGTTTGGTAAGATGGACATCTACATTCTGCATCTGAATCTCCAGCTTATCCAGTTTTTTAATGGAGAGGAAAATGCGGTAGATGGAGGAGTCTTTAAAAAAAGGCACCATGTACATCTGGTAATGATTGTCCTGCATATCATCGTTATTTTTAAGGCTGATAAAGAAAGAAAGAGGCACCTTATAAAAGGATAGGATCTTATATTTCTCATAGAGCGTCTCATGGATCAGGCTGGTGGAATGATAGGACTTAAAAGCCTGCATCGATGCGTTTTGGCGAAGGACGATAGGGTTTGTTTCATCTTGAACATCACAAAGACAGCATGCATTGCATGAAGTATAAAAAAGAAAGTCCATGATCTGTTTGGATTCATCAAACTGGTTGAAAGTCAGGATATCTTTTGTACAGTCTAGCACATAGCAAAGAATGGTCGTAATGCCTCCGTGAGTAAGCGGGGTGAATGTCATTTTAAAATAAGCGTCTTTTCCATTTACCTTATCTGACAGGATATCGGTTGCATAGTATCCGTATTTTAGACATTCCTCAGCTGCTTGTTCAATAAAACGGACTGTCTGTTCGGATAGATGGAAACGAAGATTCATGTCTAGGCAGCCATTGTCCAACTGGAAAAACTGGCTGAAGAACTGGCTGAAGCTAAAAAGCTCATAGTGATCGTTATTTCGTATAATCTCAAATGCACAGTCCATAGAGTCTGTTTTGACAAGAAGCGTCTTTAAATCCATTCGCAGCTGGTGTTCATACACCCCGGGATTGAACGGGGCGGAAATGCATACGGCGTATAGATAGGTCTGATTTTCATATGTAAAGCGAGAAAGAGTAGTGATAAAGAGATGCTCTTTCTCTTGGTGCTGACAACGGAAGGAAAAGCGATGGATCCCATTTTCCTTTAATGCCAGATTACAGTGAGAGAGAAAGTCGCTGCAGTTTGCTACCTGCAGATGATCTGAGAGATCGTAGCTTTTTGACAGCGGATAAGGCAGATTAAAAAAAGAAGATGCTTTCTCATTCATCTGGACACACCGAAATTCATTTTTCTTATATGCCTCTAATACAAAGATGAAGACATCATTATATAGATCATCACATAATTTCATAAAAAGCCTCCCAATAATAAGGGGTAAAGAGACATTGCGTAAAAGATCAGCTTATGTCGCTTAGTGTCATTATAGCATTTTTTGGAGTATAATTCCAGTGCGGCTGTGCTGAATTGTAAAATCTATGTAATATGGATAGAAAAGTAGAAAATAAGATGGGTTTTCTATACATATAGATTAGAAAGAACGGCGTTAAAAGAACTCTAATGATGTTAAAAGTGATATTTTTCGATTTTTTTTAACTTTAACAACAATTCTGCTTGACATATCCGAAAAATGTAGTAAAATATAAGTGTGAACTGAATACATTGTTTTGCAATGAATCTAGTCTTCGCAGTCGTGGCGGAATTGGCATACGCGCTAGACTAAGGATCTAGTGAGCATTGCGCTCGTGCGGGTTCAAGTCCCGCCGACTGCATACGAAAGTTCTGGTAGCGTACCAGAGCTTTTTTTGTTATACAAATATAGAGATTAAAGAATATTCTCCAGGATATACTTATAAGAGATAGGGAATATTTAAGAGTAAAAGCACTATTAGGGAAAAAAGGAGTTAGGTATGTATAGACGAAATTCGTTTTCTTACCGCAGCGAAAGAAAAAAACGTAGAATTCGGGCAGTAATCGGAGTGGTTTTAACGGCTGCCGTTATTATACTCAGTGCAATTGCCTTTATTATTATAAAAAATAATCGGGATATTTTATTTGAAAAAGGAAACCAGCCCCTTCCAACAAAAGAGCCTGTGCCAACGGTTGCGCCGACGGCAACGCCCACACCGACACCAACTCCGGTTATATATCCGGAGAAAGATGTAGCCGGACTTAATATACAGAAGCTTGGCTCCATTCTTCTGGTAGGAGATGCTGCGTATCAGTATTATGCCTTTATGAAAGGGGCAACCGATCATTATATTGAGACAATCCGCACAGCCGCTAAGCGTCTGGAGGGGATTGCAAATGTATATAACATTCTGATTCCGACTGGTATGGATATCATATTGCCAAAGTCAGTGCGGGATGAGGCTGGAACCGGGAATCAGCTTGAGGCAATGGAGTATATTTATGGAGGAATCACGGATGGTACAGATGTGATTCCGGTTCCCATCTATGAGACGCTGAAAGAGCACTGCGATGAATATATCTATTTTAGAACAGACCATCACTGGACTGCTCTTGGAGCATATTATGCGTATGTGCAGTTTGCAAAGGCAGCAGGATTTGAGCCGGAAAGCATTACAGATTATGAGTCTGTTACATTCCCGGATTTCTTAGGATCATTCTATACGGAAAGTAAGAAGAATAAGAATCTGAAAGCCAATCCGGATGACGTGATCGCTTATTATCCAAATGCACAAGCGACTCTTCGGTTTACAGAGAAGAATGGCAATGTTATGGACTGGTTTGTCATTTCAGATGTGAGCAAATGGAAACCCGGAACGAAATACTCTACCTTTATCGGCGGGGATAATCCGTATACGGTGATTGAAAATCAGGAGATGGAAGAAGGACCGTCCATCGTGGTATTAAAGGAGTCATTCGGAAATGCATTTGTTCCGTTTTTGGTGGATCACTATAAGACCGTATATGTAATTGATTATCGATATTACCAGGGAGAGTTCAAGTCCTTTATAGAGGAAAAAGGTGTAAGGGATGTGCTGTTTTTAAACAATATGCTGATGACTGGAACGCAGACACTAATAGACTCTTTAAATAAAGTGGTCACAAGATAAGATAAGATAAGATAAGATAAGGCAAAGAGGCCGGGATTTTGATAAGAAACAAACAGATCGAAATCCCGGCCTCTTGTTATTTTTATTTAAATGGGATATATTAGAAAAAAATGATAAAAAATGGGGTGACAATATGCAAAAGTATATAGAGAAAGCACAGCGGATTATGGACGAAGTGCAAAAAGCGGTTATTGGGAAGGATTTTATTATAGAGAAGGTATTGACGGCAATTTTAGCGAAGGGCCATATCTTAATTGAAGATATTCCTGGAGTGGGAAAGACGACCATGGCGCTTGCATTTTCAAAGGCGCTTGATCTGGAATATCACAGAATGCAGTTTACACCGGACGTGCTACCGTCGGATGTAGTTGGTTTTTATGCTTATAAGCCGGGCAGCGGGAGAAAGGAATATGAGCCGGGCAGCATTATGTGCAATCTATTTCTGGCGGATGAGATCAACCGTACTTCAAGCAAAACCCAGTCAGCCCTATTAGAGGCAATGGAAGAGGGCGGTGTGACAATTGACAGCATTACAAAGAAGCTTCCGAGTCCTTTTATCGTGATCGCGACGCAGAACCCGATTGGATCGGTCGGAACCCAGATGCTTCCGGAATCACAGCTTGACCGTTTTATGGTAAGGCTCTGCATGGGGTATCCGGATATTAAGAGCGAAGTAGAGATGTTAAAGGGGCGCCATCGGAAGGAACCCCTAAAAGAAGTGAACTGCGTGGTGAGCGCGGAGGAACTGATAGAAATGCAGCAGATGGCACAAGAGGTATTTATCCATGATGCTATTTATCAGTATATGGCGCGGATTATCGGAAAGACGAGAGAACATGAGCTGATCTCCTTAGGGGTAAGTCCGAGAGGTACCATCGCTCTTGCCAATATGGCGAAGGCACAGGCTTTCTTAAAAGGGCGGTCTTATGTAATACCGGATGATGTGACAGAGGTATTCCCGGATGTGGCAGCCCATCGTATCCTTTTAAAGCCGAAAGCAAGAGTCGGGCAGATCACGGTGGAGGAGATTATAGAGGACATTATAAGACAGGTGGCACAGCCAAGGCTTGTAAGCAGATAGGAGGCACAGATGATACGGGAAAAGATCCGTTACGCAATGACCTGTCTTTTATTAGGTGTTCTTGCAGTCTTGTATGACGAATACATCACTTCAGTTCTGTTCCTTGTGGCAGTACTGTTTCCAATTGTCTTGTGGGGATTGATGCAGTATGTGAAACGCAATGTGGAGATTGAGTTATCTGTTCCGGCTCAGATTGTAAAGAAGCATAATCCATTTCAAATTGAGATTCATCTGCGGAATAAGACAATCATACCGATTCTAAAGATGCAGATTCGCCTTGCCTATCAGAATCAGTATACAAAACAGATACAGAGGGAGAACGTATATGTTACGTTAAACGGACAGAGCAAGCAAAGCATTGAGGCTGAGATGAAATCGGAGTACTGCGGCAATCTGAACCTGAGAATTGAAAAGACGATGCTCTATGATTTTTTAGGATTGTTCCGCTTTAAGAAGAAGGGGGGGAAAACATTTGTGATCACCGTGCTACCAAAACAGTATGCATTGGAAAATAAGTTTGTGCCGGACAACCCTCACGTAATGGTAGAAGGGGATTTGTATTCGGATAAAAAAGCCGGAGATGATCCATCCGAGATCTTTGGTATTCGGGAATACCGGTACGGAGACCGGATGAACCGCATTCACTGGAAGCTTACACAGAAGGAAGGTTCCCTTATGGTAAAGGAATTAGGATTTCCAATTAACTGTGCGATCTTAATATTGATAGAGCTCCCATTTAAAGAGGAAATGGAAACAGTGCTAAAGGAGATGGATCTGATATGCAGCTGTGTTTTTGCACTTTCGAATGCATTTATTGAAGACGGGATAAGTCATTACATTGCCTGGTATGATCAGGACGCAGGATGCATGCGGCATAATAAGGTGGAGAAGGAAGAAGAGCTTTATGAAATGATGGCCATGCTGTTTGACACAAGAGTGTCCCCAAAAGAGCAGAATGCGCCGGCAAGCCATTATGCGGAGTATTCCAGTGAGCAGTATACAAGTATTTATTATATTACGGCAGGACTTACGGAAGAAAAGGCAGATTCTCTGATGGCACTGGCGAAGAACGCATGGTGTCATATTATAAATACAGGCATCCCTAAGGAAGAGATCCTGCGCTATCTTGAATGCCTGCCTGTGACTATGGCACAGGTGACGGAAGAGAATTTAGATGAGGATATCTTAAAAATGATGCCGCAGCAGGAAGAGGGCATATCACTATGAATAAGAATCAGGGAAAAGATGGGCTGACAATCGCAAATTATATTGCGGTTACATTAAATACGAACAAAAAACAAAAATTGAGCATTATGGCAGAGCTTTTACTTCTTGCTTTTGCGCTTTACGGAAGCCTTTATGCCTGTATCAGCAGTTTTGATATCACGCCTGATCGTAAGCTTCTTGTTGGCGGAACGGTCATTCTTGCATTGCTTTACTATGGAATTGAGCTTTTTAAAAAGGGGACACGCTACCTGCTGCCGGTTTATTTTTTGCTTCAGGCATTTGTTGCCTGGAAGTACTTTTTCTATATTGAAAATGGATTTTATTATATAGAAAATGCGGTGATTAAGAAGGCAGCTGGTTATTATGAATTCACTCCGATCTCTTTTGTGACAGAGGGAGATGCCCGTATCTGTATCGCGGCTTTTTTCCTGGTAATAGCAAGTGTGCTTTCTTTCTTTTTGGTGACAGCCATACGGTTTCAGCTATTTGGAGGAGCATTTTACCTGCTTGCCGGAATTCTTGCAGCCAGCGGATTTATAGTCGGGATCATACCGGCTCCGACCGCGTTGATTGGCTTGTTTCTTGCGGTGTATATGCTGCAGGTTATGGAAATGGTGCCGGCCAGAAGAAAGACTCTTTACGCAGGAGAGGGCAAAAAGAAACAGGAGGTACGCGAGGGGTATAGGCGTCAGATCAGAAGGGATGCCGCGCTGCTAGCAGCTGGCATTGTTCTTATGTTAGTGATTCTCGTGATGCTTATTTTCCCACGTGCCAAGTATGAACAGTCGGAATCAAAACGTAAGGAAACCAAGCATGCCCTGCAAAGGCAGATAACCAATTTCTTTACAGAGGGAGGATTTGAATCTCTTAAGGAAGGACTTGAAAGCATTGACTGGAGTCAGTTCACTTTGTTTGAGGTTGATAAGGCAGGAGGAGGCATAAGTGCAGGGCATCTTGGGAGAGCACAGGAAATCTCCTATACAGGTGAGACAGCACTTGTAGTAACGGCTCCAGAAGACTCCGACACGATTTATTTAAAAGGATTTGCGGCTGCTTATTATGCGGGGGATCTGTGGGGAGGTCTTACAAGTGCACAGAAAAATGAGTACAGGGATCTGATCGAGCTTTACGGGGGTGAGTTTCGTGGGGAGAATCTGTCAGAGCCCCTTTATGTAAACAGGGAAAATAGGGCAATGGCAAGTGATGGGACAGGGAAGGATCGAAAGGAGGACACGCTGTTTACCAGGTATTCGCTGCAACTTCTTTATGAGAATGCCAATAAAAGTTATCTATATCTTCCGTACCAGATGGACTTAAACCTTCCTTTTAGATATGACACGGTGGATGATTTATATAATGTGCCTTCAGAACGGCAGACGGAATATCAGATTCATTACCGAAACATCACATCCTATGCAGCGTTATTAGAAAGGATGGAAGAGGATGACAGAGCATTAGAACGCTTTGATGCATTTGAAGAGGAATACCGCAGATTTGTATATGGCTGCTATCTGCAGCTGCCAGAACAAGGACTTTTCCGGTTAAAGGAACTGGATCTGGGGGTTGATCATTATGATGGAACTGTTGATTCCATGACGAACATCACACGGGCCATTAAGAAATACCTTTCAGATAATACTGTGTATTCCCTGAAACCCGGAAGGCTGCCGGAGGGAGCTGATTTTGTAGAGAATTTCTTGTTTGATGCAAAGAAAGGGTACTGTATGCATTATGCCTCGGCAGCAGTGCTTCTTTACCGGAAATATGGCGTGCCGGCCCGCTATGTGGAGGGGTATGTGGTTACAAAGGCAGATATTGCTTCCGGAATAGATGCAGGATATGAAAAGGCAGAGATCTATCTAAAAGATGGGGCAGTCATTCGTGAAGAGGTACCCGTAAAACAGGTAAAGGTAACGGATGAAAGTGCTCATGCGTGGGCGGAGATATATAAGGATGGATATGGATGGGTACCCGTAGAAGTAACAGTCGGCTATATGGAACCGGAACCGGAAGCATGGGAAGAACCAATAGAGGAATTAAGGGAAGAGGAGGTGACAAAGGAAGAGGAAATGAAAGAAGAGGGCATGGAAGAAACGGAAGAAAGCGAGAGGAAACCGGAGGTGACGGTACCTTCCGATAAGTCATCCGATCACATACAGTCTGCCCCTGAAACCATTCCTAAGGAAGAGAAAAGGTCGGGAAGAATTAGTTTGGCAGTAGTTCTGCTTCTGATCGGAATAGCAGGTGTTATTTGGGTTCAAAAGAATATCCGGTTTTCCAAAATGATGAGGAAGATAAACGGGCAGGATAAGGAGGCAGTGCTTCTTCTTTATGAACAGATACTAAAGATCAGGGAGACCATGGCAGGAGGAGAGACGAAAAGGAAGATCAAGAGAAGAACAGAGAAAAGAACTAAAAAAGAAGCAGAAGAGAAGATAGAAACGAAACAGACGGATGTCGCAGAAGGCAATGAAAGAAAAGAGATGGAGAGAGTACGGCAGATCGCACTGAAAGCGCGATTCTCCAATCTGGAGATAACGAAGGAGGAGTATCAGACAGTATATAGGTATTATCAGCTATTGAGGTCGCAATTCTACCAAAAAGGATGGAATATTTCGAAAATATATGCCAAATTCATCAAAGCGTTGTAAAAAAAGAATTCCACATATTACAAAAATATGATATAATATGGATATCGGAAACAGAAATCCTTTTAACAGAATGGAGGAGTCAGTATGAACAAAGTGATTACGATCAGCAGACAGTATGGAAGCGGTGGAAGGGAGATTGGCGAAAAGCTTGCAAAGAGTCTGTCTATTCCATTTTATGATAATGAGATCATCACAAGGGCAGCAAAAGAAAGCGGATTTGCTGAGGCCGCATTCGAGAATGCGGAGAGCAAAGCCACCAACAGTCTTCTTTATTCCATCGCGATGGGAATGAACTCTTATGGAAATCAGGAGCTTGGATTTTCTCATTTATCTTTGGATGACCGTATTTACCTTGCACAGTCTGATGTTATTCGGAAGGTGGCAGCAGAAGGGCCATGTGTGATTGTAGGACGGTGTGCGGATTATATTCTCAAGGACATGCCGAACGTAATCAATGTATTTATTCATGCAAGCAAGCAATTTAGGGTTGCAAGAGCCATTAAAGTAGATAATCTGTCCCCGAATAAAGCGGAGGAGAGTATTAGCAAGATCGATAAACGGCGAGCGAACTATTATAATTATCATTCCAGTGAAAAATGGGGCGTTGCGATGAACTACCATATTAGCCTGGATTCCAGCATGATCGGTATTGATGGCTGTGTGGAATGCATAAAGGCATTTGTAGAGCATAGTTGCAAATAAAAAGGGAGCTGTCGCACTAAGAGCGTGCGATGGCTCTTTTTTTATGAAAGAAAACAAAAAAGTAAATTCAGACCCGATAAAAAGGAAAAGAGAAAGAGGAATCAGCCGGTATTCCGGAAAACGAATGAAAAGTAAGAAAAAATTAAGGTTTCTTGCATGGAAGAATTAAGAAATTTTGGGTAAGATTGTTGCAATTTTATACAGAAAAGGGAGAAGGTGTGAAAGTGGGAGAGAATATAGAGACGATTATAGAAGTGAAGAATGTGAAGAAGATCTATCATATGGGACACGAGCGAATCTGTGCTCTGAATGATGTGAATTTCACAATTCTAAAGGGCGAATTCTGTTGTCTTTTGGGAACTTCTGGTTCTGGTAAATCTACCTTATTAAATCTTATGGCTGGGATCGAGAAGGCAAGCGGAGGACAGATTATTATAAAAGGTAAGAATATCAGCAAGATGAGTGAGAATAACCTGGCGAAATTCAGGCAGCGTTATCTAGGTTTTGTATTTCAGTCCTACAATCTGATGAATTCCATGACCGCACTTGAGAATGTGGAGTTTCCGCTTGTTTTCAAGAAGGTGCCGGCAAAAAGAAGGAAGAAGCTGGCAAGAGATATGCTGATTAAGGTGGGGCTTGCCTCCAGACTGAAACATAAACCGAAGGAAATGAGCGGCGGACAGCAGCAGAGAGTCGGAATTGCGAGGGCATTTGTAGCAAATCCGCAGATTGTGTTCGCGGATGAACCGACTGGTAATCTGGATACCAAAACAACAATGGAAGTTATGGATCTGATCAAGGATATGGCGAAAGCCAATCACCAGACGATTGTTATGGTAACACATGATCCGCGTCTGGCATCCTATGCGGATAAGATCATTCATATTTTAGATGGAAATATTCAAAGTGTGGAAGTACTGCACGATATTACAAAGCCAGAGGAGCAGACCGCCGCACCGTTAGAATCGGAACAGAAAGAGAAAAAGGAAGTAACGGAAGGCAAAGAGAAAGAAACCGTTTCCATAGAGAAGGAAAAGATGAAAGAGGAAGAAAGAATATAGAAAGAAGAGGGATGAGAAAAATGAAAAAAAGAAGAGTAGCTGCTGTCATAATGGCAGCAATGATGCTGTTCGGAGGTATATCCGGGGGCACCACAGTGCCAGTATATGCGTCAGAGACACAGACCGCGTATCTGAAAGTGAACGGAGGATCTAAGATCATTGATGCGAAACCGGGAGAAGTAACACATGTGAAGATACCGGTTATTGCCATGAAGGATTATATCGTATCCCCAAGCATTTTAGCCGTACCAGCAGATAAGGCTCCATTTACGGTATCGGATGTTACACTCACCAAGGATAATTATACCGATAATATTCAGGGGATTTCCAATCTGGATACTACATACTTAGAGTTTGATTTGGATATGAAGGACAGCGCAAAGATTGGCACTTATGATCTAACATTAAATATCTCGTTTATTTCAACAAGCATTGACGACTTTGATTATAATACCAATCAGTACAGCACGATCAATACAACCCTTTCCCTTACCGTACGCGTAAAGGAAGAGAAAGCGCCGATTCAGATCGCAGTCAATAATGTAAGCTATAATGAAGATGCGGCAACAGTAGGAGATACCTTTAACTTAAGCTTTACCGCAAAGAATGAAGGACAGATCGCAGCTCTCAATACGTATGTTTCCATTGACTATACGGATACCGGAATGGCGCCGGGATATTCAGTGGAGAGCATGAAGCTCGGAGACTTAGGGGCAGGAGAGGGCGTAAGCAAGGAAGTACCGATTAAAGTACTTTCCACAGCAACAGAAGGACTTAAGAAACTGACCGCTACTTTTACCTATAAGGATTCGGAAGGCAATGAAGGGACTGCTACAAAAGCGTTTTATGTAAATATAAAGAAGACAAGCACGGAAGTTTCCGATAATGCGAAGCTTACGGTAAGCACAAGTGCGAGAAGTGATGAAGTGGATCCAGGCACAGCTTATGAACTGAAAGCAACAATCGCCAATATCGGCAAGGCAGTGGCAAAAGATATTAAAGTAACACTTGCCGGAGGCGTTGGAGTGGACAGCGGCGTGCTTCCAAACTTCTCTACCGACTCTATCACCATTGGGAATCTAAAAAAAGGGGAAAGTAACGTGGTCAGCATTCCTCTTCTTGTTTCCAAGACAGCGGCAAAGGGATTAAAAGAAATTACAATCAATGTTACGTATACGGATGAAGAGAAGACAGAGCGTACAGCCACTGCAAAAGCATATCTAACTGTGCTTGGAACAGAAGAAGAACCAGAAGTTAAAAATGAGATAGAGATTTCAGGAGCTTCCCAGAGTCCATCTTCCCCTTCCGTAGGTGATACTGTGACGGTGAGCTTTACCATTACCAATCGTGGGACAAAGGCTGCAAGCAGCTTAAAGGTATTCGGAAAAGAGTTATCCAGCGATGGGTTTGAACCGCTTGATTCTATGGCTTCCAAGACAATCGGTACATTAGATGCTGGTGAGTCGAAGCAGGTATCCATGCAGTTCAGGGTTGGAAATGGAATTCCGGAAGGGCTGAATGCATTAAAAATCGGCTATTCCTATATGGATGTAAAGGGAGCTGCACAGGAAGGGGATGCGACAATTTATATTCTTGATGTGCAGAATGATAGCAATTCCAAACCAAAGCTTATCGTAACGGATTTCTCTGCGGATAAAGAAGAATTAAGAGCAGGGGATACCTTTGATTTCACATTTGCTCTAAAGAATACGCATATGTCAAAGAGTGCAAAAAATATTAAAGTAACGATTACTCAGAAGGATAGTGTATTCTCGGCCACAAAAGGAAGCAACAGTTTCTTTATTGACCGTATTAGTGCGGGTGAGACCGTAGAAAACACAATCAATATGAAAGTAAAAGCCGACGCAGCAACCGGAGCTTATGAGGTTGAGATCGCAGTGGAATATGAATATGATGATATGTCAAAGACCGATCAAGAAGCGGGCGGTGTCAAAGATACCAATGTGATTAAGCTTCAGGCGGTAGAGAATGCAAGACCGGTTATCGAGAATATCAGCATTGGTAACTGGGATGCACCAATGGTAAACCAGTCAACAAGCATGAGCTTTGAGTTTTATAATATGGGAAAATCCACACTGAATAATGTATACTTTACATTTGAAGGAGACTTTACATTAGAGACTGGAGAGATGTATTACTTAGGACCAGTAACAGCAGGAGGGTATGAGATTGTAGAACCAATGGTGATCCCGAATGTTTCCGGAAACGCAGGCGGTACGATTCTGATCCATTTTGAAGATAGCAATGGGGATGAGACGATTGTAAGAAAAGAGTTTAGTGATATTCTGGTGAATGAGGAATACGTTCCGGATTTTAGTGGGATGGACGATATGCCGGTAGATAACGGCAATGTACAGAATGCAAAAGAGAACATTGTTTCCCTTCCGGTATTCTTACTGATTCAGGCAGTGATCCTGGCAGTCTTTGTACCAGTATCCAGAAAAATCGTAATTACAAGATATAAGAACAAATTGCGCAAGGAAGATGAGAATGCATAAGACCATCTGATGCAGACAGGAACAGGGAGGTAAAATATGAAGACAATGATTAACCAGCTGTTTAAAACAGTGGCATTTCAGACTGTGGTAAGTGAAAAGATACAGAAAGAAACGCAGAATGCGCAGGAATCACCAGAGAATGTGAAAACAGAGGGGATTGCGCAAAAAGTGGAGGAGGCGTCGGGAGATGCTTCTGTACCGGCAGAAGAGTCTGCCGGGGATAGCACGACAGACGGTACGATAGAAGGCGACACTGCTGCGGATATGACGGGAACCGAAGCGGGAGAAGGCGACACTGCTACGGATATGGCGGAAACCGAAGCAGGAGAGGACGGCGCTTTAGATATGCAGGGAGAGGCAGACGGAGTGGATATATCCGGAGATATGATGGCAGAGGACGGAATGGGAGATATGATGGAGACACAGACCGGCACGCAGGCAAGTGGTTCCGTATTAGCGAGCTATCCGTTTGTAATAGGCATATCAGCAGTTACTCTTGTTTTAAGCATTGTAATTGGAATTTTGTTAGCAAAGCGAAAAATAAAAAAAGGACTTGATCTGTATGAGGATTAGTGACTTGATCATAATGGGCCTTCGAAACTTAAGCAGACGAAAAGCCCGTACGGCCCTGACGGTAGTCGGAATGGTGATCGGTACCATTTCGATTGTCGTTATGGTATCAATCGGCATTGGGATGAATGAGACGTTTACGAAAAGCGTTATGGAGAATGGCAGCATGACGATCATCTCCATTTATAAAGATTCTTATGTGGAAAATGAAAATGGAAACTATCAGAGCATAGAGCAGAAGATGAATGATGCGCTTGTAGAGCAGATTAAAGATATTGAGCATGTAGATGCAGTAACTCCGATCTATAATAAGTATGTGCAGCTGACAAGCGGTAAGTATCAAAGCGGCATGGAACTGATCGCGATGGATTGCGCTGCGATGCCCAAGTTTGGTTTCCCGGAGTTAAAAGAGGGGGAATATCCGACAGCGGAGAATAATCAGATCATTCTCATTGGTGCGGAAGCGATGCGGGATTTCTATTATTTTAGCGGAAGAACTGTAAAACAGAAAACAATTGAGCTTGGGAAAGATAAGGTCTCATTCACGTTTCAGGAATATCAAGTAAATGAGAAGAAGAAGCCAGTTACCGTCACACTGAATAACTATGCTCTTTTTGCTGAAACACAAGATTACCGTTATAATTATTGCTCCTATATAGATTTGGAGTATTTTAAGTCACTTTATACAAAGTATGCGGCGACTTTAAAAGCGGAAGACCGGAAGAAAGCGCTGGCATCCCTGGAGAATTACGAAGAAATTCGTATTAATGTAGATAACATGAAGAATGTTATGGATGTGCAGAAAACAATTGAGGCAATGGGGTATAAGTGTGAAAGCGATATGCAGTATCTGAATTCCATGCTTGAGACATCTAATATGTTGCAGATGGTATTAGGTGCAATCGGACTTGTGGCGATGTTAGTATCCGCAATCAATATTGCGAATACAATGGTCATGTCTATTTATGAAAGAACCAAAGAAATTGGTATTATGAAAGTATTGGGATGCTATATTCGGGATATTAAGAAGCTGTTTTTATTTGAGTCCGGCATGATCGGTCTGATCGGAGGGACACTTGGAATCGGCTGCAGTTATCTGGCATCTTACTATATTAATAAATATGGAGGAAACCTTCTTTCCTCCATTATGCCGGGAGGCGGATATTATACAGAGGAAGGGGCAAAGTTCTCTCAGATTCCGATCTGGCTCCCTCTCGCAGCGACATTGTTCGCGATTGTTGTCGGTGTATTGGCAGGTTATATTCCTGCAAGACGTGCCACAAAGATCAGTGCGATTGAAGCAATGAAGACGGATGGTTGATAGACTCACAAAAAGCATGCAAACTAGCAGAAGAATCTGCTGGTTTGCATGCTTTTTGTTCCTATTAGGGATTTTATTTCAAAAAATAGAAAAAATGAAAAAAGAACTCCCCGGAAAAATAGCAGTTATGCCAGATTATGATAGGGGATTTCCAATAGAAATGCTTGTGCTACCAAAATAATTGGTATATAATCAAGAAATGAAGTTTTTTGAAAGGATTTTACTTTAAAATGAAGAAAAAAGATATATTACTAATCCTGGTCGTATTAGCCGTTGGCGTGTTCACCATTGCAAGTTTCCGCGCATTTCAGGAAGAAGGTGGACAGGTAGTTGTGACGGTGGCAGGAGAGGAGTATGCCACACTTCCTCTTAATAAGGATGCTCGTTTAGAAATTGAAGGGAAGTATGGCACCAATATTTTAGCGATAAAGGACGGTACTGCGAAGATGGAAGAGGCAGGATGTCCGGACCAGATCTGCGTTTATCACAAGGCGATCCAGTATAACGGAGATACGATTATCTGTCTTCCAAACCAGATTATTATTCAGGTTGTAGATGGTGAGGATCAGAAACTAGATTCCGTTGCGCAGTAGAGAAAGGCAGGAAATATGCAGAAGAAGGTTCAGACAAAGAAAATGGCCCTTTTTGGTATGTTGGTTGCACTGGCGTTTATTTTAAGCTATGTAGAACGCTTGATACCATTTCAGTTTGGAGTTCCTGGCATTAAGTTAGGTCTTGCTAACATCGTGGTTTTAATTGGACTTTATACATTGGGAGCAAAATCCGCGTTTTCCTTATCCATTATCCGTGTATTATTGACCGGATTTACGTTTGGAAATATGTATACTATGTGGTACAGTCTAGCAGGAGCTATGCTTAGTTTTATCTGTATGGCCTTGTTAAAACGATGCAAAGGTTTCAGCATTGTTGGGGTGAGCGTTGCAGGCGGTGTTGCCCATAACGTAGGGCAGATTGTCGTGGCAATGATTGTGCTTGGAAAAAGCATTATATACTACTTAGCAGTATTATTAGTTGCAGGTGTGGTTACCGGTGTTCTAATCGGGATTATCGGGGCCTCTATTCTAAAACAGGTAAGAAGAGCGTTTAAAATCATTATAGGAGAATAATGCGTCCTGTTTTCGGATGGTAAGATAAGATGGTTTTATAAAATACTTAAAAACAGGGAATATAACCTGGCGCGCAAGGAAAGGCCAGAGTGATCGGCAGCGCGTCAGATAAAAAGGGTTTCGGATACGGAACTCTTTGCTTTTACATAGACACGGCATGGAAGCCGAATAACAGGTGATCATGGAGAAAACATATGGCAACGATTCGAGACATTTCATTAAAATGTGGTGTGTCCGTTTCCACAGTAAGCAAAGTACTGAACGGATATAAAGAGATCAGCGAGGAGACAAGGAAGTTTGTGCTGCGTGCGGCAGATGAACTGGATTACGTGCCGAATGCATATGCAAGGCAGCTGAAACTAAAGAAGTGTTATAACATTGGGGTGTTATTTGATACACTATCCGGCTATAGCTTAAAAAATGAATATTTTGCCCATGTTCTTGCTGCACTTAGAGAAGAAGCGGGCAGAAAAGGATATGATATCACCTTTATTGAAAATAATATCGGCAATCGAAAAATGACATATTTAGAGCAGTGCAAATACCGCAATTTTGATGGGGTATGCGTGGTGTGCGCAGATTATACAAATCCGGAAGTATTAGAAGTGATTGGAAGCGATTTCCCTGTTGTGACAATCGATCACGGATTTAACGATGCTATCAGCATTTTGTCGGATAATTTAGATGGCATGCGGCAGTTAGTAGAGTACATTGTAGAATGCGGGCATGAGAAAATTGCTTATATTCATGGAACCAAGTCATCGGTAACCCATAACCGGCTTGTTTCCTTTCATCACATATTAGAACAGAATCAGATACATATAGCAGATGAGTATTTACGCGAGGGGGAATATCATAATGCAGAAATGGCAGAGCAGATCACTTATGAACTGCTTTCCTTAAAGGAGCCGCCAACCTGTATTATAGCAGCGGATGACTTTTCGGCACTGGGGATAATAAAGGCGGTCAATCGTATGGGGCTTAGGATGCCGGAGGATGTGTCGGTGGCAGGATATGACGGGATTTCGGTGTCTCAGGCAGTGACACCTAAGCTTACCACGGTAAGGCAGGATACGGATCAGATTGGCGGGGAAGCCGCAAGGCGCCTGATCAATCTAATGGAAAATCCGATGGGGACGCCGCTTGAGCATATTGTTTTGGGAGTATCTCTTGTAAAAGGGGAATCCATTTATAATAGGAAATAAGAGAACGAAAGAGAACGATAACTGAAGGAGAATACAAATGAGGCTGGTATCGATAAGCATGCTAAAACCGGATATGGTTTTAGCGCGTTCGATTTATCATAACAATACCCTCGTATTAAGTGCGGGAAGAACAAACATTAATCAACATATAGACCGTCTTTTGGCAAGGGGAATTCGATCTGTTTATGTAGAGGATGGGGTCAGCGAAGGGATTGATATTCCGGATGCCATTAAGGAGAAAACAAGAAATACTTGCAAGAAGGTGCTGCGTAATACATTGGAGGGATGCATTTCCGGAGGGAATGTAAGCTTTAAGGAGTTGAATAAGAGCATCGATGACATTATCAATGAAGTGCTGGAAAGCGGTGATATTCAAGTTAGCTTAAATGATATCGGTGCCGCAGATGAATATACCTATCAGCATTCGGTCAGTGTATCGGTATACTCACTTTTGATTGGAAGAGCTTTGAAGCTTCCAAGAAAGCATCTGACTCAGTTGGCCATGGGGGGGCTGATTCATGATATCGGCAAGATCGAGATGGATCAGAGAATCATGTTTAAGCCTGGGAGTTTTACAAAGGAAGAATATGAGTATGCAAAGCTTCATGTGACACTGGGTTATCAGCGGTTACAGGATAATGACATGATTCCGGCTGCAGCAAAGCTGATCGCTTACAGCCATCACGAAAGAATGGACGGAAGCGGCTATCCGTTAGGAATAAAGGGGGATGACCTTCATCTTTTCAGCAAGATTACGGCAATTGCTGATGTGTATGATGCCCTTACCACGGATCGCTGTTATCGGCCGAAATGGCCGGCCAATAAGGCGGTGGACTATCTGATTGAAAACGCAGGAACTCATTTTGCGCCGGAGTTGGTACAGCTTTTTATCAAACAAATCGCAATTTTCCCAAATGGTTCGATGGTTTTACTGTCAACTGGGGAAACTGGTATTATAAAGGAACAGAACCGAGGGCTTCCACATCGTCCGGTAGTGCGTGTGATAAAGGATGCACAGGGCGAAGAGATGAAGCCGTATGAGATTGATCTGTTAAAGGAACTAAATATCACAATTGTAGAGTCTGAGTTAGAAATCGTAAGAAATAATGCGGCTGGCTATTATCCAGGAACAAAGGGATATGGTAAAGAATAGAGAATAAAAGAAAGGAAAGGATTATGGCAAAGGAATTAAAGAAAAGAAGCGAAGTAAATGAAAAGGATACCTGGGCAATCACGGATCTGTATGCAACAGATGATGCCTGGAGGGCAGAGTTTGAAGAAGCAAAGAAGTTTAAAGAGGAACTTAAGAAATTCAAAGGAACATTAGGAAGCAGTGCAGAGACATTGTATGCGTATTACAGTTATGTGGATCAGATTTCGCTTGTGTTAGATAACCTGGTTTCCTATGCGGCAAGAAGAAGGGATGAGGATACCAAAAACTCTACGTATCAGGCAATGTACGGATCCATTTTATCATTATATGTAGAGATTGAAGGTGCATCTGCATTCGAACTGCCGGAAGTGATCGCGATTCCGGATGAGGTAATGGAACAGTTCTACAAGGAGAAAGAAGAATTAAATCTTTATAAACTTCATATTACAAGAAAGAGAAGCAAGAAGGCACATACCTTAAGCGAGGCAGAAGAAAAACTCCTTGCGGCGGCAGGAGAGGTAGCCGGAACTCCTACGAATGTATTTGGTATGTTAAACAATGCAGATCTGGTATTCCCTGAAATTACAGATGAAGAAGGGAATAAGGTACGCTTAACACACGGCAATTTCATTCCATTTATGGAAAGTGCGGACCGGGAAGTGAGAAAAGCAGCATTTAAAGGTCTTTATTCGGTATATGAACAGTTTAAGAATACGCTGGCATCCGTATTAAACGGTCAGGTAAAACAGCTTATGTTCTTTGCAAATGCGAGAAATTATAATTCTACTTTAGAAGCAGCTCTTGATAAGACCGAAGTTCCGGTAGCTGTTTACAAGAATCTGATTGAAGCAGTTCATGCCAATCTTCCATCCCTTCACCGTTATGTGGAGTTAAGAAAGAAGCTTCTTGGCGTGGATGAACTTCACATGTATGATTTATATACACCGGTTGTAAAAGACGTAGATGTTAAAATTCCATTCGAGAAGGCAAAAGAAACGGTATATGAGGCGTTAGCTCCTCTCGGTGAAGAATACCGCTCAATTTTAAAACAGGGATTTGAAAACCGCTGGATCGACGTATATGAAAATGAAGGGAAGAGAAGCGGTGCGTATTCTTCCGGAAGCAAGGTGCATCCATTTGTTTTATTAAATCATGCGGATACACTGGACAGTGAATTCACACTGGCACATGAGATGGGACATGCCCTTCATTCTTATCTATCCAACCAGACACAGCCAACGGTATATTCTGAATATACAATCTTTGTGGCAGAAGTGGCATCTACCTGCAACGAAGCGATTTTAATGAAGTATCTGTTAAGCAAAACGACCGACAAGATGGAAAAAGCATATCTGATCAATCATTTCTTAGAGAAGTTCAGGGGAACCTTATTCCGTCAGACCATGTTTGCGGAATTCGAGTTAAAGATCAATGAGCTTGCAGAAAGCGGAGAAAGCCTGACTGCCGAGACATTGTGTGCATTATACCATGATCTCAACGTTCAGTATTTCGGAAATGATATTGTGATTGATAAGGAAATTGATGTGGAATGGGCAAGAATCCCTCATTTCTATTATAATTTCTATGTGTTCCAGTATGCGACCGGATACTCTGCAGCAATCGCTCTTTCTGAACGCATCTTAAACGGTGGAGAAGAAGCGGTGAAGGATTACCTGAAGTTCTTAAGCAGCGGTTCCTCTCAAGATCCAATTTCCCTATTAAAGATTGCCGGAGTGGATATGAGCAGTCCGGAACCAGTCAATGCCGCACTTCGTGTATTCGACTCTTTAATTCAGGAGATGGAAGAGTTGCTGGCAGAATAGTGCAATAAAAATGACAGCATAAAAAGCGTCCAAATCATCAAAGCTTCTAAAGAGAGGTGTTGATGATCCGGGCGCTTTTTGCTATGGCGGTAAATAATCTTTTATTTTGATTTTTATGATATTACTTTACTGTTACTTTGCATTTTTTAGATGCACCGCCGGATGCAGTGACCGTAATGGTAGCCTTGCCTTTTGAGATGGCAGTCAGAAGACCTTCCTGATTCACTGTCACGATTTTAGGGTTCGAGGAGACATAGGCTATCTGGTCGGTACTGTCAGAAGGAGAAAGGGACGGCCATAAACGAAAGCACGTTCCGATTCGGAGCGTCTTTTTGGTACGATTAAGAGTAAGGTTAGTAGCTTTGATGATTTTGGCGTTTACGATGGAGATAGTTTTATTGCCTCGATAATCAGCGCTATAAATGGTGTATAGGCCGGGTTCCTTTAATGAGAAGGAAGTTTTGTCTGTGTTGGTGGAAAGCGGAATGCCAAAGGAGGAGGTTTTAAAGTCCTGAATGGAGCAGGCACCTTTTTCGTATTTGAGTGTTTTGACTCCGCTGTCTTCATCCACTGCCGAGACTGTCACGGAAATGGATTTATAATTGTCGGATACCTGATAGGATGTGATGATCTCAGGTGCTGTTGTATCATCCTTTACATAATAGGAAAATGCGGTTTCATTTCCGGCATAGTCGCTGATGTAAAAGGTATAGAAGCCGGCTTTCGTCAGCTGAAGGGAATGCCCGCTGATGGAAATTCCATTTGTCCCATGCTTAAATGAGCTTGCATCCTTTTTCCCTACTGCATATTTTACAACCCGTATGCCGGATGAGCCTGCATCCGCTTTTGTGAAATTAAGCTGCAGCATGTCTTTTTGAAAGGTGGTCTTAATGGCGATTTCGGGAGGGAAAGGATCGGTTTTAATTAAGTCTAGTGAGCTTACCGCTGCAAATGCATCCGGAATGCCGGGGTGTTTAAGGAGATTCGTTAAAGATGGCAGTGTTTTCATGGTAGATACAATGATCTCCTTGATATTAGATGGATACAGGTGAGGACAGTAAGCATACAGCATGGCGGCAATACCGGTGACATGGGGGGCAGCCATGGAGGAGCCGCTCATCGTGCCGTAAGATCCAACGATTGTGCTGAAGATATCGGAACCTGGAGCGGCAATGTCTACAGAAGAGCTGCCATAGTTGGAATCATAATCAAGCTTGCCATTTGAATCAATAAAGGTTACGGAAATCAGATTATCTAGATTTAAGCTGGAAGGAAACATGGGAACCTCATCGTTGTTACTCCCGTCATTCCCGGCAGCAGTCACAAAAAGCATCGAGGATTCCCGGATGGCCTGTTCAAGCGCTTCACTGTAAATGGTGGATCCCCAGCTCATATTACAGATATCGGCTCCCATCGCGGTAGCATATTTAATCGCTTTGACAGCATTTGCTACTGTGCCTTTTCCATTTGCTCCGCCGTGTATCTTAAGAGGGAGGATTTTGACGTTCACATTGGAGGCTACTCCTGCGATGCCGATCCCGTTATCGGCTGTGGCGGCAATGATGCCCGCAATATGTGTGCCATGATCGTCATCATCTAAAGGGGAGGCAAGGTTTAAGCCAAGGCGTTTATTATATTCATAATGGCAGACGGTGTTATCCTGGTTATAGAAATCCCAGCCATAGATATCATCGATATAGCCATTCCCATCATTATCAATTCCGTCTCCAGGGACTTCGGCGGTGTTGATAAACATATGTTTCACCAGATCAGGATGGGTCACATCGATTCCGGTGTCAATCACAGCCACAATCACTTCTTCCTTCGCATTTTGTTTCACATTGTAGCATTCCCAGGCAGCGGGAAGGTTTAGATCGATGCCGGGAGTGCTGTTTGTGATGCCGGTGCTTGAGCCGGATATATGGGTATAGGAACCGCTGTTTTGAACCGGCCACTGGGTATCCGAATAAGGATCATTCGTGACACCGCAAAGAGAAAGCTCATAGTTGGGTTCGACAAGACGTATCTTAGGAATCCTGCTCAGGGAGGAAAGAATGAAGGAAAGTGACTCCTTGGAGATGTCCCCCAGATCACATACTGTGTAGCAGTCAAAACAGTCGGTGATCGTAATTAGAGAGGTATAAGGTTCTAGCAGGTTAAGCATTTCCTCTTTTGTAACCGTTTCGTCAAAGCGGATCAAAAGAGACGATGTCTGATCCGAGAGACAGAATATTTCTTCTGATATGCAGGACAGAGAAGAAGCAGGTGACATAGTCAGGATACTAATAAAGAAGAGAAAAAAAGAGGACAGTAATAAGGCGAATTTAGGGATGGATGTTTTGTTCATGACAGAATGGCCTCCGAAATAAGGAATATGTATGAGAGAGTCTCTCTTTTAAGATAAAGGAAATAAATGTCATACGTGTGGCATTTTCCGTTATTTGTATAGGAAAGTAAAAGGTGCAAGAAAAAAAGCGCTGTGCTATAATGAAGAAAAGTGCATGCATATTATAGTGCTGCAAATACCGAATATATAGTATATACAGAAGTGAGAAGCGATATCCAGAGTAAAGAGAGGAATTTTGTAGTACGATGAAGCTATTGATTGTTGATAAAGATAGGGATGTCATGAAAAAAACTGCACAGATGATTAGACGCAGTAATAAGACGATCGAGATTACAGGGCGTGTGACAAACACCCAGGAGGCGCTTCAGTCCGTAATCACCAATCCGCCGGATGCTGCACTGATTTCGAAAGAGCTGAAAAAAGGTGACGGATTTCATGTAGCGGAGGAGATCAAGCGTCTTGTGCCGGACATTGGAATTGTCTTTTATATGGAGAATGAGAAGAGCAATGATATGAAACGGGCACTGGATGCAGGGGCACTGGCGATGATGCGTCCTCCTATTAATAAAAAGAGACTGATTCCGGTTTTAGAAGCGATGGATGAACGGTTAAAACGGGAAAAAGAACGGAATGTGATAGATAGTCACAATAAGGAGCTGTTAGTAAGTGCGAATGAACTGGTGGAATTCAGCTTTATCTATTCCCTGTTGTTCAATGGAAGCATGGACTGGAACTATACCAGGTATCGGGAAGTATTTCCGATAAAGGATTTTGGCTATGTTCTTTATATCGCCTGCGATAAGGAAGACTGCATGGTTTCGAGAAAACTGTCCTATGATCGGTATGCGAAGATAATCAAGAATATGGTGCCAGAGGGGTACCTTTGTGTGGTAAGTCCTCCTATTACCAGAAGAATCATTGTGCTGGTACTGGCAACGGAGGACAGAAAGAAAGAAAAGCATCTGGAACGGGTAGAACAGGTGAAGTTTGCAGAAGGAATCAAAAAGGCATTCCGCTTTCTGTTCGATATCAATGTGAGGATAGGAATGGGAAGTGAACGTGGACTGGAAAAACTCCCTATTTCATATGAAGAGGCCATTCATGATATTCGTTATGACAATTCAGAACTGATTCGATATAAAGAGGAGATGGTAGAAGAGGAGGCCCGACATTTCTATGTGGAGATGGAAGAAGAAATGCTTCAGTCGGTAAGGGCCGGGAATAACGAAGGGCTTAATAACTTTATGGTCATCTTGGATCTGTTAGATCGTTATCATCCAGATGAGAAAAAGAATAAAATCATGGAGCTGTTAGTACTGGCTGCAAGGGAAGCAAGAAAAGAAGGCCGGCATGAAGTGGAGTACATGAACTGTTTGGAATTAGGACAGGCCTTGGTCATGCTGCCATCGGATGAAGTGAATGCATGGGCCTTAAGCATCATGAGTTTTATTATCAATCAGATTAAGGAAAGTCAGGATGTACATTCATTTGACAGCATCAGAAAGGTTCTTCAGCATATTGAGAAACATTATGAGGAAGAATTCATGTTAGAGGAAGCTGCAAGAATGGCCAATATGAGCCCGCAGTACTTCAGCCGCATCTTTAAGGAACGAACTGGAAATAATTATGTGGAATACTTAACGAAGCTGCGAATGAAAAAGGCGATGGAGTGGTTTGACTGCTCTAATCAGAATATCCAGGAGGTATGCTACCGGGTAGGATATAAGGATCCAAATTATTTCACAAGAGTGTTTAAAAAGGTAAATGGAATGACGCCGAAACAGTATATGGAGCGCCGCAGCAGATAGGGGCCGGGCATTAGGTAGAAGAAAGAAAAGGCTATGGATGCTGTTTTAACAGACAAAAGACAGGAAAGTGAAAACAGCATCCGGACAGCAGGTTACAGGATATGGAACTTGCGTCTTTGGATCAGATGTGATAAAGTATGTTAGTCCTGCTTAAGAGAAAGACTTTTAAGCTAGGAAAAAAGACAGAGAACGATTTACAAAAAGGTACGGTTTTTCAGTGTTTTCATATTAATTTTTGAAGAATGGTATAGAATAGAAAAAAACGCATAAAATTTACTTTGAAAGATACGAATTCATAAAAATAGGTTGACGAGATGACTTAAAGTATGATATATTAAACTGGCTATGGAAGAGGTCTTTTTTTTATGCCTAAAAACAGTGAAGACCTGTACACTATTTCACTAGGAAATAGGGATTACAAGTTAACACGAGAGTAAAGTAATACAAAAAAAGCTTTATTCACCACAGAAAAATAACGGAGGTGGAAGTTGTGCGAGTAAAAATTACATTAGCATGTACAGAATGTAAACAGCGTAATTACAACACTACAAAGGAAAAGAAAAATCATCCAGACAGAATGGAAACAAAGAAATACTGCAAATTCTGTAAATCACACACATTACACAAAGAAACCAAATAATTTAAGTCTAATATAGGCTAGATAGGGTTAGACCTTATCTGTGATCGAGACAAGGAAGGAAAGTGAAATCATGGGAGAATCAACTGCAATTAATACAGAAAAAGCTCCAAAGAAAAGCTGGTTTAAGGGTCTTAAAGCTGAATTTAAGAAAATTATCTGGCCTGACAAGGAATCACTTACTAAACAGTCACTGGCTGTCATTGTCATTTCTGTTATATTAGGCCTAATTATAGCTGTAGTTGATGCAGCTATTAAGTTTGGTATCAATGTAATAATTTAACTAGGATAAGGGTGATGATATGTCAGATGCGAATTGGTACGTAGTTCATACCTATTCCGGATACGAGAATAAGGTAAAAGCCAACATTGAAAAAACAATCGAAAACAGAAAGCTTCAAGACCAGATCTTAGAGGTTTCCGTTCCATTACAGGAAGTAGTTGAAGTGAAGAACGGTGTTAAGAAAACGGTTCAGAAAAAAATGTTCCCAGGTTATGTTTTACTTAACATGTATATGAACGATGATACTTGGTATGTTGTTCGTAATACAAGAGGGGTTACAGGATTTGTTGGACCGGGGTCAAAGCCAGTTCCTTTAACAGAAGCTGAAATGAATAGCATGGGTATTAATCATACCGACGAAATGCTTATTGAGTTTGAGTTAGGCGATACTGTGACTGTAACATCCGGAGTTTGGGAGAATACACAAGGAGTTATCAAAGCGATTAATCCTCATAAGCAGATTGTTACCATTAACATTGACATGTTTGGTCGCGAGACACCTGTTGAGATTAGTTTTACAGATGTAAAGGTTGAAAATTAACGTGATATTTAAAGCAGTATAACAACGTCCATTGAAAAAGATGGACAGTGGGAGGGTAAGTGTCTTAACAGGCTAAGCCTGCTTAAGTAGTAATTGCTCCCGGTAAAACCACAATTTTAGGAGGTATGCTATCATGGCAAAGAAAGTTTCAGGTTATATTAAATTACAGATTCCTGCTGCAAAGGCAACACCAGCACCACCTGTTGGTCCAGCTCTTGGTCAGCACGGTGTAAACATTGTACAGTTCACAAAGGAATTCAATGCAAGAACAGCTAATCAGGAAGGTATGATCATTCCTGTAGTAATCACTGTATATGCAGATAGAAGTTTCAGTTTCATCACTAAAACTCCTCCAGCAGCAGTATTACTTAAAAAAGCTTGTAACTTAAAATCTGGTTCTGCAGTACCTAACAAGACTAAGGTTGCTACAATCAAGAAGTCTGAAGTACAGAAGATCGCAGAATTAAAGATGCCTGACTTAAATGCAGCTAGCCTTGAAACAGCAATCAGCATGATTTCTGGTACAGCTAGAAGTATGGGTATCACAGTAGTTGAAGACTAATTGTAAATTGTAGATGTATATGTGGGAGGGCAATCCCGATACTACCACTAGGAGGTTAATCATGAAAAGAGGAAAGAAATATACTGATTCAGCAAAACTTATTGACAGAACAGTTCAGTATGATGCAGCTGAAGCAATCAGCTTAGTTAAAAAATCAGCAGTAGCTAAATTCGATGAAACTGTAGAAGCTCACATCAGACTTGGTGTTGATGGTCGTCACGCAGATCAGCAGGTTCGTGGTGCGGTTGTATTACCTCACGGAACTGGTAAAACTGTACGTGTATTAGTATTTGCTAAAGGCGATAAAGTAGCAGAAGCAGAAGCTGCTGGTGCAGATTTCGTAGGCGGCGAAGAATTAATTCCAAGAATCCAGAACGATGGTTGGTTTGATTTCGACGTTGTTGTTGCAACTCCAGATATGATGGGTGTTGTTGGTCGTCTTGGTCGTGTACTTGGACCAAAGGGCTTAATGCCAAACCCAAAAGCTGGTACAGTTACTATGGACGTAACTAAAGCAGTTAACGATATCAAAGCTGGTAAGATCGAATACAGATTAGACAAAACAAACATTATCCACGTGCCAGTTGGTAAAGCTTCCTTTACAGAAGAACAGCTCGCAGACAACTTCCAGGCTCTTATGGGTGCAATCATTAAAGCTAAGCCAGCAAGTGCTAAAGGTCAGTATTTAAGAAGCGTTACTTTAGCTTCTACAATGGGCCCTGGTGTTAAACTTAACCCTAACAAGTTAGGCTAATACCGAAAAAGATTCTTTGGAAGAATCTTACAGCATTGCAGTTTAAGTTTAAGGTTGACACATATATAGATTTATGTTATACTTTAAAAGCTTGTTGTGATCAGTTTTTGGCCAAGCAATTGTCCTGCTGATTATAATATATAATAACTGCCGAAGACAGTAGGTGCCGTAATGGCGTAAGGAGAACCCGCCTGCCGAGGAATAATTATTAGAAAGCATTTTAGCTCGACTAATTATTACTGCCTCCTGTTTTCGCAGGAGGCAGTTTTTATTCCCCCAGTCTTTACAGAATCTATAAGGAGGTGTACAGAATGGCAAAAGTTGAATTAAAACAACCAATTATTGAAGAAATCAAAGGTTATGCTGAAAAATCAGCATCCGCAGTATTAGTTGATTATCGTGGTCTTACAGTAGAACAGGATACAGCTCTTCGTAAAGCATTAAGAGAAGCTGGTGTTGTATACAAAGTATACAAGAACACTTACCTTAAGAGAGCATTCGAAGGTACAGATTTCGCTCAGTTAAACGTGAACTTAGAAGGACCTACAGCTATCGCTTTTGGTCTTGATGATGCAACAGCTCCTGCTAGAATTTTAGCAGAGTTCGCTAAAAAAGCTGAAAAGCTTGAACTTAAAGCTGGTGTTGTTGAAGGAACATACTACGATGAAAAGGGTATCCAGGTTATCGCTACTATTCCTTCAAGAGAAGTGCTTATTTCCAAATTACTTGGAAGCATGCAGTCTCCAATCACAAACTTCGCTCGTGTTATCAAGCAGATCGCAGAACAGAACGGCGAAGTTGCATAATTCTAGTTCATCTAGAGGTTGTGCAAAGCAACAGACAAGCTGCCTAATGGCAGCATAAAACAATAGTCAAATTTTATGGAGGTAAATAATAATGACAACTCAGGAATTTATCGATGCTATCAAGAGCATGACAGTTTTAGAATTAAATGATTTAGTAAAAGCTTGTGAAGAAGAATTTGGTGTAAGCGCAGCAGCAGGTGTTGTTGTAGCAGCAGCTGGTGCAGCTGAAGCAGCTGAAGAAAAAACAGAATTCAACGTAGAATTAACAGAAGTAGGCCCTAACAAGGTTAAGGTTATCAAAGTAGTTCGTGAAGCTACAGGCTTAGGCTTAAAAGAAGCTAAAGACGTAGTTGATAACGCTCCTAAGGTATTAAAAGAAGGCGCTTCTAAAGAAGAAGCTGAAGATATCAAGGCTAAACTTGAAGCTGAAGGCGCTAAAGTTACTCTTAAGTAATTTTCGCTTTTTAAAAGACTCAGACATTTGTCTGGGTCTTTTTTTGTGCAATTGCAATTACTGGGTCGGGGAGAGGGATTGGAGAGCGAAGCGGGATATGGGCGGATGTTCGGACGCATGAGCGGACAAAAGGGATTCGGAGTCTTTGATTATCAGACACAAAAACGCTGTCTGATAATCAAAGACTCCGAATCCCTTTTGTTCGTCATGAGCCGGACATCCCGTCCCATATCCCGCTTCGCTCTCCAATCCCTCTCCCCGACCCAGGCGCACTCACCCTTCGGGGTCGGCGCAACGGACACGAGTGTGGCAAGGGCTGACGGCAGAAAAGGACCGTGGAGTAAAAATGAGAATGAGCGGTTAAAAAGCTGTCAGCGGGGGCGAGTATCGTGGGGGATGGAGCAGTAAGGCGGATGATGAAAGTCCTTAGAAGTGTGGAAGAGTAAGAGCGGTTCGAAGCGGTTGAAAGTGATTTGTTGAGCGACTTTATGGGGAGGGGAGAGTAAGTTGGGGGGTGATCGAAATAATGCGGAGTTAGCCCTGAAGGGGCTATTCTGCTGTAGGTGGTTGAGTTGCTGGTGGGAAAGCGGAGGCGTTAGAGAGGGTGACTCCGTTTAGAGGGGCGGCAGAGATTAGATTGTTGCAGAGGATTGTGCCGTAGAAAGGCGCTTTTATGGTTATGGTGACAGCAGGGGCCAGGATGGTGCCATAGAGGGAGGTGGCAGATTCGAAAGTGTCGGATGTCGGGAGGATGATGAGGGATTTAGGAACACCGGTGATAGTGAGTGTTTTTTTGAATGCTTTGTTTGATGTGCGCAAAATCAGGGTGCTGTCTTTTTCGCAGTGGATGGTAAGAGTGCCAGGGGTGTCTAATGTGTTGATGGTCAGAATGTTTAAGGAAGACGGTTTTGTACTGATCGTGAGGTCGGATGGCGAGGCTTCAGAGAATGAGAGGACAGCATTTTTGTCCGGGAGGGCAAGAAGAGAGTCGGTGACAGAGGAGGCAGCCTTCAGGGCGACATCAGCCAGATGATCGGTTGTGGAGTCTAAGATGATATCATGCATCGGAAAGGCGGCGATAATGTCGTTTAGATCGAGAGAAATTAATATGTCACAGTCTAGAAAGTAGGAGGACTCTTTGTTTAGGATTAAGGAGGAGCAAAGGAAGTCTCGGTTACATATGTTTGTAAAGTAGCCAATATAGCTTGGAGCATTATAGGCACCAACACTATGAGTGCGGGTTAGTTCTTCTGCATAGAGGGAACCGTTGATCTCTTCTGAGGCGGCGATGGAATGAGCAGTGAAGTGGGCGGGGAAAAGTGTGAGAAGTTCATCGCTAAGAGAGTCTTCAAAGAAGGTGGCGGGAAGGGGAGTTGCAGATAAAGAGGAGAAAGAAGAGGATGCTGGTGCCTGCAAATAGGATGTAGAATAGGAGAAAGCAGGGGCAGGCAGGGGGGCGGAAAAGACAGAGGCGGGCTGGACGGCTGCAGCGGAGTCATAGGACGCGGTTTCTTTTGAAAGCGGAAAATCAGTCAGCGAAGGAGAGAGTAACAGGATGCAGGCTAGAATGAAAGATAACAGGCTTGAAATGAATTTCATATTAATACCACCTCCGAATAGAAAATGCTTGAATATGGGAAAATAGGTTGTCTATATTAAGCAATATATGTAAGTGATTGGAAAATATGATAAATCACAAAAATAAAGGGAGAAAAGTATAGCCGTGTATATGAAAAAAATAATAAAAAAATTATAAAGACAACGCACCATTTAAAGAAAGGTGCATATTTTAATAGTAAGAAAGGCAAGGAGAGCACATAGTTATTTGAATACGATCAGAAGGAGCATCATACGAGAGAAGATGGTGAAAGAACGGCACGGCATTACATAGAAGCTTTTGGATGCATCCTTGGATAACAAAGGAAATGAGAGTGAGACAATATAACAAGGAGCTGATGCAAAAGGGGCAGGGTCAGATGATACCGGCAAAGAAAGAATGCCAGAATAATACATAAATCGCAGGCCTTGCCCGCTTATTATAAGTAGTAATATAAAACAGTGAATTTTTCCGAAGAAATGTTTGGAAGGATTCTCTGTTTTTTTGTGTTTAGGATAGGAAAACTGGGTACAATGAGAATAAAGTTATGGCTATACGGATAAAGACTACCTGGTTATTGAAATCCTGTTCTTATGTAAATGGATACGATTTGGAAACAATTCTTTCACATGATGACACAGTTAATGCGAATGAAAGAAATATTCTGGAAGAAAAACAAAAATAGCAGAAGTTTTACAAAAAAATCCTGATAAAATAATAAAAAGCTGTTCAAAAATTATATTGACAGCTTGACTTAGATATGATAATATGAAATGTGCACTATTGTGGTTTTGTGTGCCCACTTGTAATTATTATAACACATTAGTTTCAAATTGCATAGTGTTTTTGAAAAAAATAATTTCAAATTTGTTAAAAAACACAACATGTGCTAAGAATTGGAAGAGGAAATACTGCATTTAGTATTTTTAATGCATATGGAAATGTAAGGAAATCAATAAGTGCGATCAACTTACAATAAAAGATAGTGCTTGCCAAATGGGCAATGCCTTGTACGCAAGGCCCGGGGAGTGTGAGGCGACTCACATTTCGCGATGATATAAAATAAACCTAAAAAATTTCAAGGGGTGAAAACGTCAATGGATAAAAACAGAATACGTCCAGTTAAAATTGGTAAAGGCGTAAGAATGAGCTACTCGAAGCAAAAAGAAGTACTTGAAATGCCAAATCTCATTGAAGTTCAGAAAGATTCCTACAAATGGTTTTTGGAGGAAGGCTTAAATGAAGTATTTGCAGATATTTCGCCAATCGAGGACTACAGCGGCCATCTTAGCTTAGAGTTCGTCAGCTTCCAGCTTTGTGAAGATGATGTCAAGTATTCAATTGAAGAGTGCAAAGAAAGAGATGCAACATATGCGGCTCCGTTGAAAGTAAAAGTGAGACTTCGTAACAAAGAAAATGATGAAATCAACGAACATGATATTTTCATGGGCGACTTACCATTAATGACTGAAACCGGTACTTTCGTAATCAATGGTGCCGAACGAGTTATTGTTAGCCAGTTGGTACGTTCCCCTGGTATATATTATGCAATCGGCCATGATAAGATCGGTAAAGAATTATATTCTTGTACTGTTATCCCAAATCGTGGTGCATGGTTAGAGTATGAAACAGATTCTAACGATGTGTTCTATGTTCGTGTTGACCGTAACCGTAAGGTTCCAATCACTGTATTAATCCGTGCACTTGGTATCGGTACAAACGCAGAAATCACAGAACTGTTCGGCGAAGAACCAAAGATTTTAGCATCTTTCGCAAAAGATCCTTCTGATAACTACCAGGACGGTCTTTTAGAATTATATAAAAAGTTACGTCCAGGTGAACCACTTTCCGTAGAAAGCGCAGAATCCTTAATTAACAGCATGTTCTTCGATGCAAGAAGATATGATCTTGCAAAGGTAGGACGTTATAAGTTCAACAAGAAGTTACATTTAAAGAATCGTGTTACAGGATTTAATTTAGCTGAAGACGTAATTGATATGTCAACAGGTGAAATCGTAGCAGAAGCAGGCACCACAATCAGTGAAGAACTTGCAACTCAGATTCAGAATCTTGCGATCCCATATATCATGGTACAAGCAGAAGAACGTAACGTGAAGGTTCTTTCCAACTTAATGGTTGACTTAGAATCTTATGTTGATTGCAACAAATTAGATTTTGGTATTGAAGAAGACGTTTACTACCCAGTACTTCGTGGTATCTTAGATACTTATGATAATATCGAAGATATCAAAGAAGCGATCAGAAAGAATGTCAATGAATTAGTTCCAAAGCATATTACAAAAGAAGACATCATTGCTTCTATTAACTACAATATGCATTTAGAATATGGTCTTGGCAATGCGGACGATATCGACCACTTAGGTAACCGTCGTATCCGTGCGGTTGGTGAGTTATTACAGAACCAGTACAGAATCGGTTTATCCAGAATGGAACGTGTTGTACGTGAACGTATGACAACTCAGGATTTAGAAGGCATCAGCCCTCAGTCCTTAATCAACATCAAGCCAGTTACCGCTGCGGTAAAAGAATTCTTCGGAAGTTCTCAGTTATCCCAGTTCATGGATCAGAACAACCCTCTTAGTGAATTAACTCATAAGAGACGTTTATCTGCCTTAGGTCCTGGTGGTTTAAGTAGAGATCGTGCCGGCTTCGAAGTACGAGATGTTCACTACTCCCATTACGGAAGAATGTGTCCAATCGAAACTCCTGAAGGTCCTAACATCGGTCTTATCAACTCCCTTGCTTCTTATGCAAGAATTAATGAATACGGCTTTATCGAAGCACCTTACCGTAAGGTTGATAAATCCGATCCATTAAACCCAAGAGTAACAGATGAAGTTGTTTATTTAACAGCGGATGAAGAAGATAAATATGTAGTTGCACAGGCGAATGAGCCAATTGATGAAAATGGCTACTTCATTGCTAACAATGTTTCCGGTCGTTACAGAGAAGAAACATCCCTATTCGAAAAGAAGAAGATCGACTTAATGGACGTATCCCCTAAGATGGTATTCTCCGTTGCGACAGCGATGATTCCTTTCTTACAGAACGATGATGCGAACCGTGCGTTAATGGGATCCAACATGCAGCGTCAGGCCGTTCCACTTTTATTCAGTGAAGCTCCTGTTGTTGGTACTGGTATGGAAACTAAGACCGCAGTTGACTCCGGTGTTTGCGTAGTTGCAAAGAAAGCCGGTACAGTAGAACGTTCTACAAACCGTGAAATCACAATCAAAAATGATGACGGAACTAAGACAGATTACAAATTAGTGAAGTTCTCCAGATCTAACCAGGGTACCTGCATGAATCAGAGACCAATCGTTGTGAAGGGCGATCACGTAGAAGCTGGTCAGGTAATCGCTGACGGTCCATCTACAGCAAATGGTGAATTAGCTCTTGGTAAGAACCCATTAATCGGTTTCATGACTTGGGAAGGTTATAACTACGAAGATGCTGTATTATTAAGTGAACGTTTAGTACAGCAGGATGTTTACACTTCTGTTCATATCGAAGAATACGAAGCAGAAGCTCGTGATACAAAACTCGGACCAGAAGAAATCACTCGTGATGTTCCTGGTGTCGGTGATGAAGCGCTTAAGGATCTTGATGAAAGAGGTATCATCAGAATCGGTGCAGAAGTACGTGCCGGTGATATCTTAGTTGGTAAGGTAACTCCAAAGGGAGAAACTGAATTAACAGCAGAAGAAAGATTACTTCGTGCGATCTTCGGCGAAAAAGCAAGAGAAGTAAGAGATACTTCCCTTCGTGTACCTCATGGTGAATACGGTATCATCGTTGATGCTAAGGTGTTTACAAGAGAAAACGGTGACGAATTAAGCCCTGGCGTAAATCAGACTGTACGTGTTTATATCGCGCAGAAGAGAAAAATCCAGGTTGGTGATAAGATGGCCGGCCGTCATGGTAACAAGGGTGTCGTTTCCCGTGTATTACCAGTAGAAGACATGCCATTCTTACCAAACGGACGTCCGCTTGATATCGTTCTTAACCCACTGGGCGTACCTTCTCGTATGAACATCGGTCAGGTACTTGAAATCCACTTAAGCTTAGCGGCTAAGGTGCTTGGTTTCAACGTTGGAACACCGGTATTCGATGGTGCAAACGAATTTGATATCATGGATACTCTTGAAATGGCAAATGACTATGTCAACACACCACTTGAAGAGTTTGAAGCAAAATATGCAGATCAGTTAAATCCTGAAGTTATGGACTACTTAGTAAATAACCAGGAATACAGAAAACAGTGGGAAGGCGTTCCTATCAGACGCGATGGTAAAGTAAGACTTCGTGATGGTAGAACAGGTGAATACTTCGACGGCGCAGTTACTGTCGGATTCATGCACTACTTAAAACTTCACCACTTAGTAGATGATAAGATCCATGCACGTTCAACCGGTCCTTACTCACTTGTAACTCAGCAGCCACTTGGTGGTAAAGCTCAGTTCGGTGGACAGAGATTCGGTGAAATGGAAGTTTGGGCACTGGAAGCATACGGTGCTGCTCACATTTTACAGGAAATCTTAACTGTTAAGTCCGATGATGTTACAGGACGTGTTAAGACTTACGAAGCAATTATTAAAGGCGATAATATATCAGAGCCTGGTATCCCAGAATCCTTCAAAGTACTTCTTAAGGAACTTCAGTCTCTTGCACTTGACGTTACAGTTCTTGATGAGAACGGCAACGAAATCAAGATGACAGAGAACATTGATTACGGCGATACCGATTTAACTCCATTAATTGAAGGTGACAATAACTTCGGTTATAACGAAGGTTATGAAGATGCCGGCTACAGTGAAGTTAATCCGGACGAAGAAGGCAGTTCTAATGTAACGATCGAGCCAGATATGGATATGGATATGGATTCCGATTCTGAAAGCTTAGATTTTGGTGATGCAAGCGAACTTAACTTTGGGGAAATGGATGATTTCGACGAATAACACTGAAGGGAGTGCCAGATGATGCCAACAGAGATGATAAATGAAAGCGTTAAGGAAGCAACCTACGACGCGATTAAAATTGGTCTGGCTTCACCGGATAAGATCTTAGAATGGTCTAGAGGCGAAGTTAGAAAACCAGAAACAATCAATTATAGAACGTTAAAGCCAGAAAAAGACGGTTTATTCTGTGAAAGAATTTTTGGACCAAGCAAAGACTGGGAATGTCATTGTGGTAAGTACAAAAAAATTCGTTATAAAGGCGTTGTATGTGATAGATGTGGTGTTGAAGTAACAAAAGCAAGCGTGCGCCGTGAAAGAATGGGTCACATCAAACTTGCTGCACCAGTATCTCACATCTGGTACTTCAAGGGAATCCCTAGTAGAATGGGTCTAATTTTAGACCTTTCTCCTAGAACCCTTGAAAAGGTACTATACTTCGCATCTTATATCGTGCTTGACAAAGGCAATACTGATTTACAGTATAAGCAGGTCTTAAATGAAAAAGAATATAGAGAAGCTTATGACAAATACGGAAATACATTCCGTGTAGGCATGGGTGCAGAAGCGATTCAGGAACTTCTTGAAGCAATCGATCTTGAAAAAGAATCTGCTGAATTAAAGAAGGGCTTAAAAGAATCCACTGGACAGAAGAGAGCAAGAATTATCAAACGTTTAGAAGTTGTAGAAGCATTCCGTGAATCTCACAACAAGCCTGAATGGATGATTATGACTGTAATCCCTGTTATTCCTCCAGATTTACGTCCAATGGTACAGTTAGACGGTGGCCGTTTTGCTACTTCTGATATGAATGATTTATACAGAAGAATCATCAACCGTAACAACCGTTTATCCAGATTATTAGATCTTGGTGCACCGGATATCATCGTTCGTAATGAAAAGAGAATGTTACAGGAAGCTGTCGATGCCTTAATCGATAACGGCCGTAGAGGACGTCCTGTTACAGGACCTGGTAACCGTCCATTAAAATCCTTATCTGATATGTTAAAAGGTAAGCAGGGACGTTTCCGTCAGAACTTACTTGGTAAGCGTGTTGACTACTCCGGACGTTCCGTTATCGTAGTAGGACCAGAACTTAAAATTTACCAGTGTGGTCTTCCAAAAGAGATGGCAATCGAATTATTCAAGCCTTTCGTTATGAAAGAACTTGTTGCTAAGGGTACAGCCCACAACATCAAATCTGCTAAGAAGATGGTTGAACGTCTTCAGACAGAAGTATGGGATATCTTAGAAGAGGTTATCCGTGAGCATCCAGTTATGCTTAACCGAGCACCTACACTTCACAGACTTGGTATCCAGGCATTCGAACCAATCTTAGTAGAAGGTAAGGCTATTAAGCTTCACCCACTTGTATGTACTGCGTTCAACGCCGATTTCGATGGTGACCAGATGGCGGTGCATTTACCACTTTCCGTAGAAGCACAGGCAGAATGTCGTTTCTTATTACTTTCTCCTAACAACTTACTGAAACCATCTGATGGTGGTCCAGTAGCCGTTCCTTCTCAGGATATGGTACTTGGTATTTATTATTTAACATTAATGAAGCCAGGTGACTTAGGCGAAGGCAAGTGCTTCAAGAGCGTTAACGAAGCAATCTTAGCTTACGAAAATAATGCAATCTCCCTTCACTCTAAGATTAAGATCTTAAGAGAAGGTATTAACCTTGAAGGCCAGAAGGAAAGAAAATTCGTAGAATCCACAGTTGGTCGTTTCATTTTCAATGAAATCATCAGCCAGGATCTTGGATTTGTAGATAGAACAAAACCAGAAAACTTCTTAACACTTGAAGTTGACTTCCACGTAGGAAAGAAACAGTTAAAGAAGATTCTTGAAAAATGCATCAATACTCATGGTGCAACAAAGACTGCTGAAACACTTGATGCAATCAAGTCTTTAGGTTACAAATATTCCACACGTGCTGCTATGACCGTATCCATTTCCGATATGACCGTACCAGCGGCTAAGAAAGATATTTTAGCAGCTGCAGAGGTTCAGGTAGATCGTATCTCCAAGAACTTCCGCCGTGGTTTAATGACAGAAGAAGAACGTTACAAAGCAGTTATCGAAACTTGGAAAGAAGCCGATGATGAAATCACAAGAGAGCTTCTTGATGGTCTTGATAAATATAACAACATCTACATGATGGCTGACTCCGGTGCCCGTGGTTCCGAAAAGCAGATCAAACAGTTAGCTGGTATGCGTGGTCTGATGGCTGATACATCCGGTAAGACAATCGAATTACCTATCAAAGCGAACTTCCGTGAAGGTCTTGACGTACTCGAGTACTTCATCTCCGCGCATGGTGCTCGTAAAGGTCTTTCCGATACTGCTCTTCGTACAGCCGATTCCGGTTACTTAACTCGTCGTCTTGTAGACGTATCTCAGGATTTAATTATCCGTGAAGTTGACTGTTGTGCAGAAGGCGAAATTCCAGGTATGTGGATCAAAGCGTTCACAGACGGTAAGGAAGTTATCGAAAGCCTTGAAGAAAGAATCACAGGACGTTATGCATGTGAAGATATGTTAGATGATAACGGTGAAATCATCGTTAAGAAGAACCATATGATCACACCAAAGCGTGCTGCTAAGATCTGTGCAACAAAAGCAATCGTAGATGCTGGATTTGATGCTAAGATCAAGATCCGTAACGTATTAAGCTGCCGTTCTCATATTGGTGTATGTGCGAAGTGTTACGGTGCGAACATGGCAACAGGTGAAGCAGTTCAGGTTGGTGAGGCAGTTGGTATTATCGCTGCTCAGTCTATCGGTGAACCAGGTACACAGCTTACAATGCGTACTTTCCATACAGGTGGTGTAGCCGGTGACGATATCACACAGGGTCTTCCTCGTGTCGAAGAACTTTTCGAAGCAAGAAAGCCAAAGGGTCTTGCTATCATCGCAGAGTTCGGCGGAATCGTATCCATCAAAGATACTAAGAAGAAACGTGAAGTTATCGTAACAAACTCTGAAACAGGTGAAACTAAGGCATACTTAATCCCTTACGGTTCCAGAATCAAAGTTATGGATAACCAGATCATCGAAGCTGGTGATGAATTAACAGAAGGTTCTGTAAATCCACACGATATCTTAAAGATCAAAGGTGTTCGTGCCGTACAGGATTACATGCTTCAGGAAGTTCAGAGAGTTTACCGTTTACAGGGTGTAGAAATCAATGATAAGCATATCGAAGTTATCGTACGTCAGATGTTAAAGAAAGTACGTATCGAAAACAACGGTGACACTGAATTCTTACCAGGTACAATGATCGATATCCTTGAATTCGAAGATGCAAACGAAGAAATGAGGAAACAGGGCAAAGAAGAAGCAGAAGGCAAGCAGGTAATGCTTGGTATCACAAAAGCTTCTCTTGCAACTAACTCCTTCTTATCAGCAGCTTCCTTCCAGGAAACAACTAAGGTTCTTACCGAAGCAGCGATCAAAGGTAAGATCGATCCACTTATCGGTCTTAAGGAAAACGTTATTATTGGTAAGTTAATCCCAGCTGGTACCGGTATGAAACAGTATCGCAACATCAAACTGGATACTGATATGGACGAAGAAGTTATGATCTCTGAAGATTTAGATGGCGGCAATTACGAAGGCGACTTCGGAAACGGCGCAGCTCAGAAAGAGAAAGAACTTTACTCTGCAAGCTTTAACGCAGATGACAGTGAAGGCTTCTCTGATACCTTCTTAGATGACTCTTTTGATGATGTAGACGAATAATATAGAATTCAGGATGCCGCATTAAGATGTGGCACTCCTGTGCTCATCCTGTATCCGAATGAGCGGATAGGGGAGCGGACCAAAAGGCACCGCAGTCTTTGATGATCAGACAGAAATACACTGTCTGATCATCAAAGACTGCGGTGCTTTTTTGTTTGTTATGAGACATACATCCCGGATACAGGGTGAGCACAGGAGCGCCACATCTTAGTATGCCACCTGGAGTTTCTAATTTTATATATGAAGTAAGAAGATAGGTAGTATGAAAGAAAAATATAGTTAGCAAAAAAGAGAAGAGAAGAGAAGAGAAGAGAAGAGAAGAGAAGAGAAGAGAAAAGAAAAGAAAAGATAAGATAAGATAAGATAAGATAAGATAAGATAAGGGGGAGAATACAGGGAGAGGAAGCAAAAGCACATATGGAAACGGAGATAAGTGCTGAAAAAGGGGGAGAAGAGTCAAAAAAACATAGACAAATATGTGAAAGAAACCTCTAAAAAAGGGAGAATATGAGACGGTTTAAGGGGTTTTGCTGGCAATCACGAGGGATATATATTATAATACCCTAGAAAGTAAACAAGGAGGTATTAGTATGGATTTTTTAAGACTTTTAGAAGAGATACGGAATCCTGCTGCAACAGCGCTTTTTAAGGTATTTACGCTGCTTGCGGAGGAAGCTGTGATTATAGGAACCATCTGTCTGCTATATTGGTGTCTGGATAAGGCACTTGCTTATAAGACTTGTTTTGCCTATTTTATATCAGGTCTTGTTGTACAGGCACTAAAGATTACATTCCGTGTGCCAAGACCATGGATTAAGGATCCAAGCTTTCAGCCGGTAGGGGAAGCAATAGAAACTGCCACCGGTTATTCATTTCCAAGCGGTCATACGCAGTCTGCGACTGCTTTATATGGCACACTTGGTACCAATACAAAGAGAAAAGCATGGAGGATTTTCTGCTTTGTAAGTATTGCCGGCGTTGCATTCTCCAGAATGTATCTTGGTGTACACACACCACAGGATGTGTTGGTTTCTTTTTCGGTATCCACACTTTTAATCTGGGGTATGAACATGGTTATGCATAAGGCAGGCGAGAAATTAAATATGGAAGTGACTGCACTTCTTTTAATGGGCGCCGCTATCGCTGTTATGGCATATTCGATTCTTCTTTTAAAGAATGGTACAATCGAATTAAAGTATGCATCTGACTGCTGTAAGGCAGGAGGGGCAGGAATTGGCTTCTCGATTGGATGGTATATAGAGAGAAAATATATCAATTTCCAGGAACGTGCTTGTAGCAATATTATGCAGGTGATAAAATATGTAATAGGAATTGGAGTGGCACTGGGCTTAAAAGCAGGCCTTAAAGTGGTACTTGGTTCCACAATCCCAATGGACATCATTCGTTATATCATTGTTATTTTATGGATTACTGCGATTTATCCGGTATTCATTAAGAAGTTCTTTACCAAAGCAGCATAGAGTGTTTTAGATTCTGGATTTATGGGGAAAATCCTTCTGATAGGAATCCATCCTGTAACAAGGGATGGACGGGGATATCAGAGATGCAAGGTTTGGAAGGACTGGGCATGATGAAGCGAAGGTCCGAATCAGATAGGAGAAGTAATATGGAATTTAGAGAGTATATGGAAGGTTATGACCGTTCTTTCGATGCGAAAGAATTTGATGACCGCTTATGGGAAGCGATGCAGGATGAGGATTTTGAATTCGGCGAGGATTTTGAATATTTCTTAAGAGAATACGGAATTAATGACGCCCATGAATTTTTGAAAATGATCCGTGCACGTAAGAGATTCTTATAATTTTTGGTATTTCTTTTTTATAAGGTATCCTGTATAATAAAGAGGATAAATTATGAATTTGATAATAATTTAACGATGTGAAGGAGGATCTAACCATGTTAGTATCAGCAAAGGAAATGCTTAATAAAGCAAAAGCAGGCAAATACGCAGTTGGTCAGTTTAATATTAACAACCTGGAATGGACAAAGGCAGTTTTACAGACAGCAGAGGAGATGAAATCCCCAGTTATTCTTGGTGTTTCTGCTGGTGCAGGAAAGTATATGACCGGATTTAAGACAGTTGCTGCCATGGTATCTGCTATGGTAGAGGATTTAGGAATTACAGTTCCGGTTGCTCTTCATTTGGATCACGGCAAATACGAAGAATGTTATCAGTGTATCAATGCAGGATTTTCATCCATTATGTTTGATGGTTCTAAATATTCCATTGAAGAGAATGTTGCAAAGACAAAAGAACTGGTTAAAATCTGTGAAGAAAAAGGTTTGTCATTAGAAGCAGAAGTTGGTGCTATTGGTGGAGAAGAAGACGGTATCGTTGGAGCAGGTGAATGTGCAGATCCTGAAGAATGCAAACAGATTGCAGATCTTGGAGTAACAATGCTTGCAGCCGGCATCGGCAATATCCATGGTAAGTATCCTTCTAACTGGAAAGGTTTAAGTTTTGAAACATTAGATGCGGTTCAGAAGCTGACAGGGGACATGCCATTAGTATTACACGGTGGTACTGGTATTCCGGAAGATATGATCAAGAAAGCAATTTCCTTAGGTGTGGCAAAAATCAATGTAAACACAGAGTGTCAGTTAACATTTACAGCTGCAACACGTAAGTATATTGAAGAAGGAAAAGATCTTGAAGGAAAAGGATTTGACCCTCGTAAGCTGTTAGCTCCTGGTACAGAAGCTATCAGACAGACTGTGAGAGAGAAAATGCAGTTATTCGGTTCCGTGAACAAAGCATAAGTAAAAGTGAGATAAGAGCCTGTGATGGCGCATCATTCAGATGATGTGTCATCACAGGCTCTTTTTAATGAATGGGGAAGCCCTTTGCACTTCCTGATTCATTAAAAATTATTGGGACGATACGCACAGGACCTGCATTTCGGCGCAGTAAACAGCTATCATTAGAGAAGAGATGATAGGTATCGCCTGTAGTGACAAAGCTACTTTGTTCTGCATAAAAGCAACAATAATTTACAAAAATCCCTTTACACTAAAAAATAACGGTGATATACTTTAAAAAGGAAATATTTGTATATTCTATAAAGATGAAAGGCAGGGTACAAATGGGAAGATATAATATGGGGGCGAGTACCAATATCATTCATATTGTCAGTGACTGTATATTCGGTATATTATCATTTTTCCTGGCAATACTGGTGACTGGACAAGGGCATAGCGATTCTTTCAAAACATATGCCATCATATGTCTGGCTTTCATGGTGATATTTATATTATCCAACAAAGAGTCCAGACTTTATAATGTGACTACATTTTTTTACACAGACCGAATTATACGGTATGTCAGCAAGTCATTCCTAATTGCGACCGGTGTTACTTCTATGCTGTTATTCTATGTGGGCCATGCAGATGTAGACCGGCGCTTTTATGTAACATTTTTAACCGGGACTTATATCTTGATGTTAGTGAGTGCATTTGCAGTAAGATATCATGGAAAGAGGACAACAAAGCTGGCACCGCGTACGTTGCTAGTTGGGGAGATTGATAAGTTTAAGAATTTTGAACGCTTTTTAAATAAGAGCAATGTAGAAGTTAATATCTTAGGATATCTGAGCATGGAAGAGAGGAATGATTCCAGGTATTTAGGAAGCATTAAGGATCTCGAGTATATCGTTCATGAAAAAGGGATCGATCAGATTTATTTTATGCATCGGAAGAATGACAGCGTTGATATTCAGCCATATATTGATATATGTATGGAGATGGGCGTTACCGTAAGAATCATTATGAACTCCTATCGTGCAGAGGGAGCACACAGCTATGTAAGCAGTGTTGGAACTTATCCGGTATTAACGTATCATAGAGTCTCATTAAATGCTTCTTCCAGGGCAGTAAAACGTGTGATCGATATCTTCGGAAGTCTGGTTGGTATTATTCTATCATCGCCAATTATGTTGATCACAGCGCTTGCAATCTGGATTGAATCAAAAGGAAAAGGCAATGTTATTTTCAAGCAGGAGCGTGTAGGCTTAAACGGCAGACATTTTTATATGTATAAGTTTCGAAGCATGTGCGTAAATGCAGAGCAGATGAAAGCACAGCTGATGAAAGAGAATCAGATGAATTCAAACTTAATGTTTAAGATTCAGAATGATCCAAGAATCACGAAAGTAGGAAAGTTCATTCGCAAGACAAGTATTGATGAATTGCCGCAGTTCTTTAATGTTCTAAAGGGAGATATGAGCTTAGTTGGGACAAGACCTCCGACATTAGATGAAGTGGATCATTATGAACGCAATCACTGGAGAAGAATGAGTATTAAGCCAGGAATCACAGGTATGTGGCAGGTAAGCGGACGAAGTGCGATTACGGACTTTGATGAAATTGTAGAACTTGATACAGAATATATTGATAAATGGGATGTGCTGCTGGATTTTCAGATTATTTTCAAAACAGCACTCCAGGTATTTGTACATAAGGGAGCATATTAAATAGGAGGAAAGGATGAGAATATTACTGACTGCATTGGATAAAGAGGATGATGCCTCAGAGATGATCGTTAAGCTTCTAAATCCCAATAAAGAGTGTAAGAAGCTTTATTTATCAAACAAAGATGAGATGAGTAGAGATCAGCTCTTTAAAGAGTTAGAGACTGGGGAATATGATAAGGTTATTTCTTTTGAACAGAAGAATACGATTGAGGATAAGATCTATATTGAGATTATGGCAGAGTCCAAGGGGCATAAGATTCAGACGAATTTTGACTACAAGAGCTTATGCCGGCATATCCGTGCAACCGGTTATTCCGCTACGATATCCATTAATGCGGGAGAAGGTTATGGAAATACACTGTATTATCAGGCATTATCGTTTCTTACTGATAAGAAAGCGAATACGGACATGATTTTTTTACATATTCCATCCTTAAATAAAATTACAGATTTTCGGAACTTTGCAAGGGCGATTGAACGGAGTCTGGATCGAATCCGATAGGTGAAAGGAAGGGCTTGACAAATCTTTTGGTTCCATTATACTAAAACTCATAAATGGAAATAATGGAAAAGGTGATAGTATGATAGATGCAGCTCTTGTACTGGAAGGTGGCTCTCTGCGGTGTCTTTTTACAGCAGGTGTGCTGGATGTTTTGATGGAACAGGGAATAGAATTGTCCTATGTAATTGGTGTGTCGGCCGGCTCATTAAGCGGGATCAACTATGTATCCAGGCAGATTGGCAGGACAGCAAGGATTAACATTAATTACGTGAATGATAAAAGATATCTTGGAATACGTTGTCTGTTAAAGGAGAGAAGTATTTTTAATTTTAATTTTCTGTTCGATGATATTGCAAGAGAATTGGATCCGTTTGACTTCGATGCTTTTTGCAAGTCCCCTCAGGAGTTTATTGCAGTGGCTACAAGCTGTGAAACCGGTGAAGCCAGATATTATGATAAGGAGAACTGCGCGGACATTATGATGGCGGCCAGAGCATCAAGCAGCATGCCTCTTTTATCAAAGAAGGTCAGGGTCAATCAGGAACTGTGTCTGGATGGAGGCGTTGCAATGCCAATCCCTTATCAGAAAGCATTAGATGACGGCTTCCAGAAGGTTGTACTGGTCCTTACAAGAGAGCACGGGTACCGGAAGTCGGAGCAGGGAAAAGCAATGTTAAAGGCTTACGAGAGGGCATATCATGAATATCCGGAATTTGTTGAACGGCTGAAACACATGCCGGATCATTATAACCAGATGCAGGAGGAGATTGATGAGCTGGAGCGGCAGGGCAAAGTTTTTGTAATCCGGCCGGAACTTCCGGTTTTAGTATCCCGTGTAGAGAAGGATACGGACAAGCTTAAGGATCTTTATCAGATCGGACGTGATATTGCAACCAGAAGGCTTACGGAATTAAAGGCGTATCTGGATAGATAGAGAAGGTTCTAGGACAAGGAAGATGAGAATATAATATATTTTCATCTTTCTGTCATAGAATCTTTTTTTTCGCATATCTTCTTATATAACGGTATTCTTATGCACTTTATAAGGAGGGGATAGCATGCGAAAGTATTATTTGGCAATCGATATTGGCAGATCCTCTGGCAGGCATCTGCTTGGAACCATCGAAGACAATGGAAAAATCACAGTAAGTGAAATCTATTCCTTCAGCAGTCAGGTAAGCAGGAATGGAGAGTACCAGGCATGGGATCTAAAAGATCTTATGGGGGAAATCATAAAAGGAATGAAGGAGTGCAAACGAAAAAACAAAATACCGTATTCAGTTGGAATTACAGGAGAAGGTGATGGAATTGTTGTGCTGGATGAGAAAAACGAAGTACTGGCTGTCTCATTAGGAGCCGAAACAGAGAAGGTAGACGAATGGAAAAAGCTTGGTATCAATGAGTGGCAGTTTTATCAGGAGACAGGGCGTTTTTTAAATAATCACCTCCCAGCAGTTCGTCTGATTAAGATGAAACAGGAGAAAAAGAAATTTGCCGAGGCCGCAAGTGTTCTTCTGCTTCCGGATTATCTTCATTTTTTATTAAGCGGAAAAAAGGTGATGGAGTATACCAATGCGCTGGAAGCAGGACTCATCAATCCAAAGACAGGCGGCTTATGCGAGGAGATTCTAAAGCAATATGAAATCAGCACAGAACTATTTTCTAAGATTCACTATCCGGAGACCTGCATCGGGAAACTGTGTCAGGAAGTCCGGAATCAGGTAGGTTATGATACGAAGGTAATCCTTCCGTCAACCAATTCCCTATATTCTGCTCTGCTTGCCATACCAGCGAAGCGGGAGGAATTCATGTTTGTGCAGTCTGAGACATGGGCATGTCTTGGGTGTGCGGGTAAAAGCCTGCCGGATGAGAAAACACTGTATGAGGAAAGAGTTCAGCTTCTCAGCGGATATGATCCAAGAAGATATGTATATAAGCCAGTACCAGGTCTGTGGATGTTACAGTGTATCCGGATGGAATACGGAGATGTAAAAACAGGGCAAGAAGTGATTGATTTAGCAAGCAGGGAAAGAAATTTCCCTTCCTTAATCGATGTAGAAAAGCCGGTTTTTCGTTTTCCGCTTTATGTAGTGAAGTCCATTCGGGAAGAATGTGAACGGACGAAGCAGAAGGTGCCGCTGTCACTTGGAGAAGTAGCACAGGTCGCCATCGCCAGCATTATTCTGTCTTATCAGAAGGAAATAAAGGAGTTAGAGAGTCTGCTTCATGTCTCATTTGAACGGATCTATCTAATGGGAGAGGGGGCGGATCAGGTATATTTAAATGATCAGATTGCTTCCGCCACAAATAAGGAAGTATGCTTTGGAATTCAATATATCAGCGCTCTTGGCAATATATTGGTTCAGATGTTATATGGCGGGGAGTTTTTGTCTTTAGAAAAAGCAAGACGATGTGTAAGACGTTCCTTTGAAATCAAAAGGGAAAAAGGAGAAATTGCAAGACAAAAGATGACAGAAGGAAAGAGAAAACAGGAAACAGGGCATAATAAAAAGAAGATACAGATAACAAAGAGGTTGTAAACCCTATTATCTAGTAGTATAATGAATTAAAAAATCTTAGGAGGAAATCGTATGATGAAAGAAACAATTATTGCAAAGAATGCTCCAGCAGCGGTTGGCCCATATGTGCACGCAGTAAAAGCAGGAGAGATGGTATATACATCCGGACAGCTTGGATTAGATCCAGAAACAGGCGTATTAAAAGAAGGAATTGTAGAACAGACAAAACAGTCTTTATTAAACCTTCAGGCAGTATTAGAAGCAGCGGGAAGCTCCATGGCAGACGTTGTTAAGACAACTGTATTTGTAGCAGATATGAATGATTTCGCTACAGTAAATGAAATTTATGCAGGGTTCTTTACCGGGGAGACTCCTGCAAGATCCTGTGTTCAGGTAGCAAGACTTCCAAAAGACGGTTTAGTTGAAATCGAAGCAATTGCAGTAGTACGTTAATCTAAGACTTCCATTCCGAACTCTTATGAGTATGGGATGGGAGTTTTTTTATTGTCGTACAATAAAAATAAGCCATCTGTTAGACAGGTGGCTCTCGGCAGTTTTCATTTCAGGCAAAGCAGAGCTCATTTAATATCCATATTTTTTATTGCTAAAATGGAAATTTATATGATACAATTGTGTAAAATATGGAATTATGGAAAAAGGATGTTTTTTATGAAGAAATTTGAGCTATTAAGAGAGGATAAGCTGAAGCGTAGGCTGATTCGTGAGAATATAAAACGTGTCCATATGACATCAGCTGTTTTTTCAGTTGTTCTTCCTATTATCATGATTCTGCATGCCATATATGAGCTTCCTTTGGAAATACGGGCAGTGTATTATAGTTTTTTATTTTGTTTTGAACTGATATCAATTGCATTTTTCACCATTGCCAGCTATTCGGAACGGAAGAAGAAAAGATACAGAATTTCCATTCTTACCTACCGAAGCTACTGGCTGGTCATGATTTTGATGATGTCGGTGCTATCCTATATGCAGATGTATCAGTATCAGAACATGATACCATATTGTCTGATGACGGGTATTTTGTCCCTTGTTCCGATGTTCTCTGGTATGGAATACATATGTTATATGACGCTGCAGTCCGGTATTATTGTGTTTTTCTATACGATGTTAGATATGCAGCCATCTCATATTATCGGGATCACTTTTTTTAATGGGACGATGGTCGCGGCCTATAAGTATTTTTATGAATTGCAGCTTCGTACGATTATGATGAAAGGAAAACTTTTTTCTCTGAATAAGTCGGCAGAAGAGGATCCGCTTACAAAAGCGCTTAATAGACGGGGGCTTGATAAGAAGCTGAACACAATCATCCCGTATGCGATTCGAAATAAGACAGCAGTCGCGCTATTGATTGTTGATATTGATAACTTTAAGAAATATAATGATACATTTGGTCATCCGGAAGGCGATAAGTGCCTGAAAGCAGTGGCAGAAGCCATTATGAAGACCGCTGCAAGAGAAAATGATCTCACTGCCAGAATCGGCGGAGAGGAATTTCTGATCTTTGTAAATGGAGGAGAAAAAGAAGGACCGGTAAAGCTTGCAGAAATGATTCGAAAGAATGTGGAGGCGCTGCATCTGCAACACTATACACGGGAAAAGGGGCACTATGTGACAGTAAGCATAGGTGTAGCCTCTATGATTCCAAAGAATTTAAACTGTGTTAATGAGCTTTATCATGAAGCGGACAGTTCACTTTATACAGCAAAGAAGAGTGGCCGTAATATTGTGGCATGGAAAGACCGGGTATATGAGGCGAAAGCAGTCGGGGCTGAATAAAAAATCCTGCGTCAGATTTCATCTATAGGATGTTTCTGACGCAGGATTTTTTTATCTCAAGCGGGGATAAAAGATGCTGCCTTCTTTCCCGTTTGATTAGATAAGCTTCTGTCCGCAGTTGGAACAGAAATTTGCACCGTTTGTTTTGTTGCCACAGTTTGGACAGAAGTTTGGAACTGCCTTATTGCCGGATGGAGTAGGATTAGGGGAAGACTCCATGTTCTGCATCATCTGGTTTGCCATCTTCATGCCCATCATCATGCCGGCCATATCAGAAGCAGCGCTTCCACCCTTGATTGTTCCATTTGCCATGCCATCTGTCATGCTGACCTGCTGATAACGGCCAAGATCGCCAATCATGCTGTGGCTTGCATTCTTTGTGATCATCTTCTGAATCTCTTCCGGATAAGTAAAGCTCATGATGTTAAAGCCTGTAATGGTAAGGCCGGTATTAAACAGCTGCATATCTAAGTCGGTCTTAATACCATTTCCAATATCATAAGAATTAGCCTGAAGGTTAAACATATCTTTGCCTTCTTTGGAGATCCATTTCATTAAAAGCTGATCCAGAACAGAAGTAATACGAAGTTTTACATCCTCTACAAAATACGTCTTTTTTACGCCTGCTATTTTATCAATCAGCTTTAGGTAGTCGTTTACCTTAAAGTTTACCGTACCATGAGCACGGATCGGAAGTCCACCAGGAAGACTAGGAGCCGGCACGTTGATCGCATTAGCAGTTCCCCAGCGTACGGTGAATTCCTTTGTGTTGATAAAGAGTACTTCAGCTCTGAGCCCACTGTTAAAGCCGAAACGGAAACCCTTTAGGGTAGAAAGGAACGGAATGATCTGAGATTCAATATCATAGTCTCCTTCATCTTTAAAAATGCCTTCAATGCGTCCGTTATATAAGAAAATGGCATCCTGTCCTGGACGGATGATAAGACGGCTGCCTTTCTGGATTTCATCATTATTCCATTTGTAAAAAATCATATCTTCGCGGAACTCCTGCCATTCCACTACATTTGAAAACTGCTTTGAAAATAAACCCATAGTTCATTCACCTCTCCTATTTTATTGTTTAAAAACCTCTTCCGCCGCCGCTGTGAGAATGTCCACCGGAGCTTACACCGCCGCCGCCGGAACTTCTTCCTCCGGAACTGCCTCCGCCATTCGACTGTGGCTTTCTTACTTTTGACACGGATGTGCGGATATATATATCCCGATGTGCAACGACTCCGGAATGACTTTCGTCCAGATACGTACGATTATTGGTTGTCATGGTGCCGCCGGACTGATAAGCCATAACCCCGACTGAACAGGCACCGATGATAAGAGCAATGGCTGCTTGGAAGAAGATATTGTAATAAATCGGACGATGTCCGTATTCATAAGACGGACTTCCTAAATAAAATTTTACGCCTTTCGCAAATTCTTTACAAGCTTTGTAATAATCGCCGGAAGAAAGGGAAGGGCTGACTGCATCTAAGATATATTCAATATTATCATCATTAATCAGCTGTTCATTCGATCCATATCCCTGAATTACGACGAAGCGCGTATTCATATCAATTAAAAGGATTGTTGCATCAGCCTTTAAACGTCCCGCATCATAATGAGCGTCGAAATAATCTTCCACATAGGTTTTGTCTTCGGAACGGGTGGCTGGGGTATTTGTTGTAACAATCACGATATCGCTTCCGCTTTCATTTGAATATTTCTCTAACAGACTCGAAATCTCTTCGGCTTCCTTTTCTGACAGAAGGCTGATGGTATCATCTAAATATACAGTGCCTGTGGATGCGCTAACCTTTCCGGGAAGGAATACGCATATCATACATGCAAAAACAAGCAACATGCTAAGGTAAGTACGTAGTCTTTTCATTATACAAGTCCACCTCCTAATAGAAATACAATCAGTTTAATGATGATAAAGGAGATTAACGAGATTCCTAAAAACCATTGTGCCATTCGGCTTTTGCTAAGAGGCGGCTTTCCGACGATCTTGCCGGTCTGCCCATTCATAGCGAATATGTGCTCTGCATCCTTGTAGTCATAGCATACCATCCATACCGGAAGAAGGGTATAGAATGCTTTTCTTTGACCAATTGAGATATCTTTACGGTTTGTGATAACCGAAGAATAGCCATGTATGGTATTCATCAGATAACTGTCGACAAAACTTCCTGCTTTTTGTTTGACACGAGGAAACAGCTGCTTGTCATCATAGTTATATTTCTCGGATACATACCCGGACAGATATGGCATATTAAACTGCTTTAAATCGGAATACTGATAGGGTTCTAATTTATCCATCAGTCCATCCGGCATTTTCTCGGAAGCATCTACCGGTACTTTTAAGTAATTTAGGTCGACCTTGCGGTAGACATGATAGTAACTGGTTTCCGTATAGATGTATTCTCCACGTGAGTATGTGCGGACTCTGGTACAGGTTGCATCCACATCGCCCTTGCCGTTTAGATCGTAAAGCCAGAATGGGACATACATGCCGGTAATATTTTTGATACGATCAGCGGTCATAAAATCTTTTGGAGTCACGCGTCCATGGTGACACCATTTCACAAACTTTTCCTGGGCTTCTGCCTTGCTGATCTTAAACGGAATGATCTTGGTAGGCGCCATTGTGCCGGAAAGGCGGTCGCCTAAGACAACACCGGCTCCGCAGAAACTGCAGGTAGTAGCGGTGGTATCTTTGTCTGTTAAAATGATAGCACCGCAGTTATTGCAATGATACTCTTTTACCTCATCGGAACCAAATGTGCGGTGGTAATCAGATTCTTCATTCTGGTAGTCAAAGCTTTTTTCAGCTTTAATCTCATCTGCATTGAATGGATTTACTTTCGGCTCGTCGTGGGAGGTTTCTCCTTCCGGAATATCCGGAGCTGGCATTTTGTCAATATCCTCATAACGACCGCAGCTTTCACAATGCAGTTTTCCGGACTTGCTGTCGAATGCCATATCAGCCCCACAGTTAGGACATTTGTATTGGATTACCATAGTGCGTTCTCTCTTTCTTTGAAATGATGGAGAATTCTTATAAATTCTCTGACACATGAAAAAAGGCGATCGCAAATGGTTATTTGAAAACGATTGCGATGCCTTTTTGCAATTCCTTAGGAATCACATCTTATGTTATTTGCCAAGGCTTGCTTTTAATCTGGCTAATTCATCATCAACTTCAGAAGGAGAGGCTGAACTGTATTTTTTGGTCAGATCGTCAATCTCGCTTGTTGGGCTGGAAAGATTCAACTGAGCCATCGCATTGGCTTCATCTAATTTCTTATTTGCCATTGCTTCGTATTTATTGAAACTTGCCATAGAGTTGTTTGCACTGGCAACAGAAGAGCCCATCTTATTAATACGTTCCTGTGTTTTTGCAACAGCTAATTTGCCTTTGATCATATCTTTACGGGACTCTAATTCATTGATATCACCAATTAGCTTGTCATGCATTGCTTTCATATTGGCAGCATTATTATGAGCTAAATCATATGCTTCCTGTAATCCGGTCTGCTTATTGGTTAGAGTGGCTTTGTGCTCTAAGAATTTCTTTGCATCTGCTTCATTATTCGCTTCTAAAGCTTTGATTGCAAACATCTGCATCTTGTTGACTTCCTCTGTGCATTCATCTAATGCACGTTTTGCACGAGCTTCTTCTGCCATGATAGCAGCGGTTTCAGCTTTTACCTTTCCTAAATCGGAATTCAGGTTTCTAAGGCACTGATCGATCATTTTTTCCGGATCTTCGGCTTTGTCAAGCAGTGAATTGATGTTTGCAGACATAATGTCTTTGAATCTTGTTAAGATACCCATATACTCGCCCTCCATTAATAGTGTTACATTTAATCGAAATGATACAATATAGTTTCCGATTATTTCTTGTTTATGCATTTAGTTTAGTATTTTTTATCCTTACCGTCAAGTTAAAATCCCCTTAAAAAGGAAGGCGCATTCTAAAAGTTTCGTTAAAAAATAAAGGACGGACGGCGTTTGTGAGGGAGGGGATGGTGTGTCGCACGGCGGCAGAACGGGCGGGCTATGTGGTTCCAATGTTCGGACGCATGGTGGACCCAAAACAGGTGTTGTCTTTGACTATCAGACAGGAGGACATTGTCTGCTATTTAAAGACAACACCTGTTTTGGGTCGCCATGAGCCGGACATTCGGAAGCGCATAGCACACCCGTTCTGCCGCTGTGCGACACACCATCCCCTTCCTCACAAACGCCTGCTTGGCTGATGATTTGAGAGTGTAAGATTTTTTGTGTCTTTGTATAAATTCAAAAGGCACACCGATTAAATATGTAATACAGGAATATGGGGAAAGGAGAATGGATGGCAGATATGGTGGGAAAAGAAAAAAGAAAAGGGAAGACAAAGGAATGTACATAAGGAGGCATGTAGAGGAAGAAGAATAAAATGGGGGGAAAAAGAGGTGGATTTAGAGGGGAGATGGGACAGGAGCAAGATTGGGGTTGTAAGATGTTGTGTTTTACTTTATAATCATGTAGGTAGTAAAACTGTGCGTTTTATTGGCTGTTTTGTCATGAGAGGGCTGGTGAAAGGCAGGCGGTTTGGCCTGTGCAATGGTAGCTAAGGATGCATAGGATGATAAGATGTGTAAACACTTAATAAAAAGAGTGAATCATACGATAAAGAGCACCGGAGGAGACAGTGAGATCGGTGCGGCAATAGTAATGGAGGAATCGCAATATGTGGATAGCTGATGGATGGAAGGATTATGAGGTAATTGATACTTCATGTGGAGAAAAGTTAGAAAGATGGGGGCGTTATCAGTTAGTTCGTCCAGACCCTCAGGTAATCTGGGACACAAAGAAAGAAATGCTTGGATGGAGAAAGCCAAATGCACATTATCATAGAAGTGCTAAAGGCGGCGGTGAATGGGAGTTCTTTGATCTTCCAAAGCAGTGGAAGATTTCTTATGGAAGCTGTACGTTTAATTTACAGCCTTTTAGTTTTAAGCATACCGGTCTATTCCCAGAACAGGCTGTTAACTGGGATTGGTTTGGTAATAAAATTAGGGAAGCATTAAAGAAGGAACCAGGCAGACAGATTAAGGTTTTAAATCTGTTTGCGTATACTGGCGGCGCAACACTTTCCGCTGCGGCGGCAGGAGCTCATGTGACTCACGTGGATGCATCTAAGGGTATGGTTACCTGGGCAAAGGAAAATGCAGCATCTTCCGGACTTGCAGATGCACCGATTCGCTATATTGTGGATGACTGTGTGAAGTTCGTAGAACGTGAGATCCGTAGAGGTAATACGTATGATGCAATTATTATGGATCCTCCTTCTTACGGAAGAGGACCAAAGGGTGAGATCTGGAAGATTGAAGAGAGCGTTTATCCATTCGTGAAGCTTTGTACAAAGGTGTTAAACGATAAGCCTTTATTCTACCTGATCAATTCTTATACAACAGGACTTCAGCCAGCGGTTCTTTCTTATATGTTGAATCTGGAGGTGAAGTCACGCTACGGTGGTAAGGTGACTGCAGATGAAATCGGACTTCCGGTTTCTAGCAATGGCTTAGTGCTTCCTTGCGGTGCTTCCGGACGTTGGGAAAGCGATAAATAGAAATCATAAGAAAGCAAGAGAATTCTCCAGATTCTCTTGCTTTTTTGATGCAATACAGAATGCTACTAGAAAGGATAAAAAAGTAAAGTTGTGTAAAAATCACAATGTTCGTCTAATAAAATGGAATAATATATACAAGTTACACATTTATGTGTTGTATTCTTGGGATGGCATTGTTATAATGGAAGAGTCTATTTGCTATAAATAAAAGAAAATGCCTATAAGGGTGGAGGACAAAAGCATTTGAAGAATAATTATTTTAAAAGTAAAGTTTTTAAAAAACTGTTTTTCTCTTATATCATTATCATTTCATTATGCTTTGGTATTTATTATTCAATGGCTGTATATGAGACGGCATATTTAAATAGAGAGAGAAAAGAAACCTATTATGAACTGATGAATCAGGAAGTTGTTTTTTTTCTGGATCAGCAGCTAGGAAGTGCAAAGAATATCTGTTCTTCCATTAATTCATCGGCTTTAGTGAAGACATATTATTTAGGGCTCCTTAATGAGGATGCTAAGATTAGTACATATATGATGTACCAGATGGCAAATGAGATTGCCGCCGGAAAAACATCAAGCGGAAATTTGAATATTGCGGAAGTCATGCTTTTTATGAATGGAAGTGCAAAAGCATATATAAGTTCTGATGTCGTGTGGCTGAAAGCAAAGTTTTATAACTCGCTGAAACAAGGGCAGCTGTTAAGTGTGGATACCATTCAGAACTTGCTGGGGTTTCAGCAGATGGATACTATCAGTTTTAATAAGAAATATCTGATTTATATAGAGGATCTGACCTGCATGACAAGCAGTTCCAAAGGATTGATCTGCATTTTGTTTAATCTGGATGGCCTTTCTGATTCACTGCACAGCATAATCGCAGAGAACACAGGCGTACAGATTATGCTGAATGATGAGACCATCTATCAGGACGGAGTATCAGAAGGTAGGATTTATGAGAGAACCTCTATGGCCAGTTCGAATATCACCTACCGATTCCTTGTGCCGGAAAGCGAATTCAAATGCCAAATCAGTATTCCGCTTGCGACGACAATTATCATCGGAGTGGGGGGCTGCATTCTGTTTGTCATCCTTTCATATTATTTTGCGAATCGATATTATATGCCGATCGGAAATATCGAGGAGATGATAAAAGGGGAAGCAAGGGAAACATCTGATGGTGGGATAGAACATATTACAGAAGAAATACAGAAACTGATTGGAGAGCGCAACGGGTATCGAGAGAAGATGATTACTATCGCTCCATATGCGGAACAAGGGATGCTGCATGGAATATTGAACGGCAGTGTGGAAAAGGACCGGCTGAATATTCTGTGGAAGCAGGATTATATGGATTTAAAGAAGCCATACTTTACGGTATCTGCAATTGATATTGCTTATTTAGAACCGATTGGATACAGCGAGGACAGGGTGGATGAGATAAAGGCATCGATGAGAGGCATCTGCAAGGCATACTCTAATGAGGAAATGCAGCTGTACTGCTATGAAAAGAATCGATGCCAGCTGTTTTTGGTAGTCAATAGTGATGAGCCGATTATGAATGAAGAGCTGTTTTTTCAGATTCATCAGGATATCCAGAGGGAAAACATAGGTAAAGAGTATGCAATCACAATGGGAGTAGATGCCGTGAAGGATGATATCGCGATGTTAGAGCAAGCGTGTTCCAATGCGATGCATGCCTTGAATGGCATGCTGCTTGGAGGAAGAAACAGTGTTTATTTCTATGAACAGGAAGCAGATTCGAACGCCCATGGCTATTACTTTCCTAAAGATGCTGTGAGGCGTCTGACTAAGGCACTTAAGGATCGGAAATTAGAAGAGGTCGATGTATTCTTTGAAGAAGTGCAGGAGAAGAATAGAAAGCATTATGATTTAACATGCTCCGAAGCGCAGTTGCTTGTAGAGGAGATTCATTTTACCGTACTGAAGGTACTAAAAGAACATTCCCAGCAGAATACGACGCATATTACCATTGATCCAATTAAGACAACTGCGACACTAGACGAGATTATCACATACTATAAGACCGCACTTGAGACCATCTGCAATGAATTACAGGCTGTAGTGTCATGCAAGCAGAATGGTCAGGAGGTAGATGATAAGATCGTCGCCTATATAAAGGAACATTATAAAGATGATGATATTTCTTTGGCAAAGCTTACGCAACAGTTTGGAGTAAGTAATAAGTACATTACGCTTTGCTGCAAACAGAGGTTAGGGGCGACTTATCTGCAGTATATTCAAAATCAGCGCATTGAATATGCGAAAGAGTTATTTCAGTCTTATTCCTATTCGGTAGAACAGGTGGCTCAGATGTGCGGCTATACGAATATACTGACCTTTAGAAGGAATTTCAGGGCAATCACAGGGATGAATCCAAGCGACTTTAGACAGGAATAAAAGAATAAGGCAGGCATCAAAAAAAGGAAGCACTCAGGAAAAAATATCTTCCTTTTTTGATGCCTGTCTTCCTTTTTGATTAAAAATGAACTGTGAAAAAAATGAATCTATCAAAAATGATGTGCAAAAGTTACAATTATGGCAGATGGAAACGAGATCCACAAAGCAAAAGATACAAAAGCAATGGCCGTTTTCATGAATGGTGGCAATTGGGATATTGCTTAAGTATAACATAAGGAGAGGCGGTGCAGCATGAGGGAAGACAAAAGGAAAAAGGCGCAGAAATTAAGCAAAGCAGAAAAAAGGAGCTTGCTGCGTAAGAATATAAAACGAGATCGATACTTGTTACTTATGATCTTGCCGGTTATCGTATACTTTATAATCTTCTGTTATTTGCCAATGACAGGACTTGTTATGAGTTTTCAGAAGTTTGTGCCAGGACAGGGATTTATGGGGCTGTATACTGGAGATTTTGTAGGATTAAAATGGTTCAGACAGTTTTTTGAGTCACCATATTTCTTTCGTTTGATTCGAAATACGTTTTTACTATCTTTCTATTCTTTGATTTTTGGGTTTCCAATCCCAATCTTGTTTGCCCTGTGTATTACACAGATTAAGACAAAGAAGATACAAAGGGGGGCACAGATCATTACCTATCTGCCTTACTTTATATCAACAGTAGTAGTGGTTGGTATGATCACAAACTTTTTATCTCCTTCCAATGGCATCATCAATCAGATGCTTCAGTTTTTCGGTCATGAACCGATTAACTTTATGGGTGAGAAACAGTATTTCAGAGCGATTTATGTTATCTCAGGATCCTGGCAGACCTTTGGATTTAACTCTATTATCTTTGTAGCATCTATTATGGGGATATCGCCAGAGTTATATGAGGCAATGAAAGTGGATGGCGGAAACAAGCTTCAGACCATCTGGCATCTGGTGCTTCCTAGCATCAAGCCGACAATCATCTTGTTACTGATCATGTCCTTAGGAAATCTGTTAAATGTCGGATTTGAGAAAGTGTATCTTCTTTATAATTCCGGTATTTATGAGACTGCAGATGTCATATCCACATACGTATACCGTCAGGGTATTGAAAGTCAGAATTACAGTTATGCAACAGCAGTTGGTTTATTCAATTCTCTGATTGGGTTTGTCATTGTTTTTGCCGCAAACCGCTTAAGCAGGAAAATGACTGACACATCTGTATGGTAGAAAGCGAGGGCATAGTATGAAAGCAAAAAAGACTTTTTGTAAAGAGTTTCGAAATGAATCAGCATCCGATAAAGTATTTGACCTTGTCGTATATGTTCTTGTACTGTTTGCAGTGCTGATCACGATCTATCCGTTTATTTATGTGACAAGCGTATCCTTGAGTTCAGGCGCTGCGGTAAACAAGGGGCTGGTAAAGTTCTTGCCGGTTGATTTAGATTTTGCTGCTTACAAGATGGTAATGCAGTACAACGAATTATGGAGAGCATACGGAAACACAATTCTGTATACGGTTTTTGGAACGCTGATGAATATTATCTTCACCTGCCTTGCAGCATATCCGCTGTCTAGAAAGCAGTTCTTCTTAAGAAAGAAACTGAATTTCTTCCTGGCATTTACAATGTATTTCTCAGGGGGGCTTATTCCGACTTATATGGTTGTAACAGGAATTGGGTTATATAACTCCAGGCTGGCAATGATTCTTCCGGTTTTAGTGAGCGCATATAATGTCATGATCTGCCGTTCTGCATTTGAGGCGATTTCGGAAGAATTATTCGAGAATGCTGCATTAGAAGGAGCAAATGATTTCATTATCTTAACAAGAATCGCAGTACCGCTTATTAAGCCAACCTTGGCGGTATTGACACTATATTATGCAGTAGCAAGATATAATGACTTCTTCAGTGGCTTGCTATACTTAGGAAAAGAGAAGCTGCAGCCATTACAGCTGTTCTTGCGAAGAATACTTTTAATGGCATCAACAGAGATTATGCAGAGCGCAGGAGGGGGCATGGCGCAAGATGCAGTCGCACAGTCCACCCTGCAGATTCGATATGTATGTATTGTTTTAGCAACAATACCAATCATCATGATTTGCCCGTTCATTCAGAAGTACTTAGTAAAGGGTACAATGCTTGGAGCGGTAAAAGGCTAAAGGAAGTAGTAGGAGATTCTCATATTATGAATAAATTCAAGGAGGAAGGTAACATGAAAAACAAGAAAGTAGTAGTATTTATGCTGATGGCAGCATTAATGACATCCATGCTTGCAGGATGTAAAAAGGAAAGCGGCGTAGAATCAGCAAGTGATGAAGTGGAAAAGAAATATACGTATACAGGTGCAGCACCGGTTACGGATACAAAGGATGCAAAAGTAAGCATTCTTGCTACAAATTCCTGGTACACGACGGTAGATTTAAAAGAGGCTACTATTGTAAAGGAAGTACAGAAACGTGCCGGCGTAAATGTTGACTGGACTTTAATCTCTCCAACAAATTACACCGATACGGTAAGCCCGATGCTAGCGGCAGGCAAAGATCTCCCGGATATCGTATTATTACCGGATTTAGATCCAAACATGACCTATATCAATTCCGGATTATTCGTAAAATTAGATGAGTATATGGATTATATGCCAAACTATAAGAAGTTCTTAGAAGAGAATCCAACCATCAAGTCAAGCTTAACTGCTCAGGATGGCCATATCTACTATGTACCGCTTACCAGCATTCCAAACAACTATCAGCCATGCATGATGTACAACCTTCCATGGATTGAGAAGTTAGGAATCGATCAGCCAACTACACTGGATGAGTTCGTAGAAATGCTTCGTATGTTCAGAGACAATGATATGAATGGAAATGGTGATCCAAGCGATGAGATCCCAATGAGCGTGACAAGCAGTTTCCTTCCATATATGTTCGGTCCTGCGTTCGGCCTTGATTTAGTAAGCGGCTTCTATGCAGACGATGCAGGCAAGGTACACTATGCTTATGCAGAAAGTGAAGATTACAAAGATTACTTAGCATTCTTAAATGGTCTTTATGAAGAAGGCCTGTTAGAAGTGGAATTCACTTCTTTAACAAGAGATCAGATCACAGAAAGATGTGCACAGGACTTAACTGGTGTTACATTTGACTACAGCTGGCAGATGTCCACTCTTTACAGTGCGCAGTATCCACAGTACGATGGAACAACTCCTATTTTCTGCGGTGTGGCTCCATTATCCGGAAAATACGAAGGCTACTATGTAGGTAGAAATGCAGTAAATAATATCTTTGGTGTTACTTCTGGAAGCGATAATATATTGCTTGCTGTAAAATTCCTTGATTACTCCATGGGAGAGGAATGTCAGGATTTATATGTATGGGGGATTGAAGGCGAGACTTATGTTGTAAATGCAGATGGTTCCAGATCTTATACCGAACAGGCAAAAGATAATATGTGGTTCCAGGCATACGGCGTAAACCCAGTTTGCTACCCATCCCAGCAGTCCATCGCAGGAACAGATGTATTATTAGCAAAATGGCATGCAGATGTAGATAAGGAATTAGTACCTTTCGTAAAAGCTCCATGGCCATTCATCTATGCGACACAGGATGAAGCAGATACCGTTTCTCAGTACTTAGTAGATATTACAACTTATGCAGAAGAAATGAATGTTGCTTTTATCACAGGAACCGAAGACCTTGCTAATTTTGATACTTATATCAGCACTTTGGATTCTATGCAGATGCCAAAGATATTAGAAATCAGACAGAATCAATATAATCGTTACTTAGAAGCGTCTAAGTAATCGGCAATAGTCACGAAAAGAAGAAAAAGAGAAAAAAATTGCACAAACGAAATAAGAAAGAAAAAAAACAGCATTTTATTTATTTTAGTGGAAATGACTACAGAAAATGCGAAAAGGGCAGCTAATTTTATCGTTCGTCACTAAAATGCAGTTCAAAGAGGAAATGGGCAAGAGGCATAACGAATAATCTGATGTGCTTATGAATCAGAATTTGCACAAATTCAATACGTCAAAATTTTTAGAGGAAATGTGAGTGTTTTTGGGGTTGTTGACAACTTATTTATTTTGGATATAATAAAGACAACACAAAGTGATTGACGGCTACCACCGATGGTTGTCATCATAAAATAGGTAAAATTATAGAAGCACACTTTCTTAATTTTTTAGTGTAATATTATGTTGAAAAAAGCCTTTTACAAGGAAAACACCGAGTCCTTGCAAAAGGCTTTTTTGTTTGATAGGAAACGAGAAGGCTATCCGATTTATTGATTTTTAATCTGCTCTAGATTTTTTAAGTGCTCTTCGTAGGTAGCAGCATAGTAATAGGTTCCATCTTCTGACGCACAGAAATAGTAGTAGTCCGTGTCAGCCGGATGAAGGGCTGCATGGATGGAGACCATGCCAGGATTACAGATCGGACCTGCTGGAAGGGTGGAGCATTTATAAGTGTTATAGTAGCTATTAAACCGGTTAATATCACCTGTGAGATATGGCTTTACATAGCGTTCGATATAATAGGAACAGCAGTCCATCTGAAGCTTCATGTTTGCGTCTAATCGATTATAGATCACGGAAGCGATATTGGCTTTTTCTTTCTTTGAGCCGGTCTCCTTTTCAATAATGGAGGCTACCGTTAAGACATCATAAAGGGAATAGCCCATGTCTTCTGCCTCTGCGGATAGATCGCTAAGTTTTGACTCGGAGTTTCGTAAGAACTTTCCGATGATGTCTTCGCCTGACATCAGATGATAGAACTCATAAGTGTCAGGGAAAAGCAGGCCTTCTAAACGGAAGCAGCGCATGCTGCTCTTAGGAAGAGCCGCGACAAGAGGGTAATAGCTGAAGTCATAGTTCTCACATGCATCAAAAAGCAGATCCGTGCTTTTACATACACCCTTTTTCACAAGAAGGTTAAAGATCTGGGAAATGCTATAGCCTTCCGGAATTGTCACAGTAACTGTGTAGGGGATGCCGGATACCGATGTTGCTTTTGGAAGCTTGGTTACCTTGGTGTATGGGTTGTAGACGAAGACGCCATATGTATCCGTTGTATCATAGCCGCATGCTGTCATTGCGGACTGGTTGTAATAGTGGTAACCGCCATCCTCCATTATATAATGAAGCAGTGCTGCCGGAACCATGACAGCTTTGCTTATTTTGGAGATATAAACGGGGGATTCTACCGCTATTGTTTCGGTGGTTTTGGTAAGAGCAGAGTAGACGGTGGCTTTTGATGCACCTTTTACAAATTTGATGCTCTTTTTATTCACGGTATTTTTGATGATGACACTGTTTGTTTCCTTATTATAAGAGTAGGTCAGTGCTGCACTTTGTTTTGCAAATGCCCATGCCGGGATCATAAGCTTGCCTTCAGAGGAAATCTCAAGTGCTAATGCAGTTTCTTCATTATTATAAGAGTAGTATGTATAATTTTTATCTGCATCACCAATCATAATACTGTAGTGCTTTTCACCTGCATACGCCTTTTCATAGGTAAAGATCGTAGAAAGGAAAATTAAAGTGAATATACCAAAAAGAATGCCTTTTATTCTATTTCCTGATACGATATAATAGGTTCGTTGTTTCTGATGAGATGACAAGGGGACACCCCTCCTTCCATATATAATGATAATAGCAAGTATATAATACTGCTTCTGTCTTAATTTTACAAGTAAGATTAAGAGGTTCAGAACTATTATAATAGGAAGAAACAAATCAGGGATTTTCCTTTTGTATTCAAAGGGAACCATGAGAAATACAGGCGTTATGCAGCATTTGTTAGACAAGTACAGGTTGTTTAAAAAAATATAAAAAAGTACTTGAAAAAAAAAAAGAAATGCGATATAATAGCTACTGTTGTGACATTGATAGCGTAGAAACGTGAGGTTGCCGCATGAAACAAGGCGGGTTTTCCGTGGAGCGAAGGTCAAGTTATGAAACTGGCGACAAGTCACTGTACAAAATAATAACTCTGCAAGATGCAGATGAACCGTGTAGAAACGAAGCTTTTCGGGATGAAGCGATCGGATTGGACGCAGGGGGTAACTCCGCGTGTCTGAAAACGCACTAGCAATAGCAGTGCGCTTTGATTTTCCTGACTGGCATGATACACACGGATACGTGTACAGTCACCGCTTGTCGTACTGAATTATTAAGTGCGAAAAGGAGGCGACTTTTTTTATGGCAAGTCAAGTAATGAGAATTACACTCAAAGCTTATGATCATCATTTAATTGATGCTTCTGCAGCTAAAATCATTGAAACTGTAAAAAAGACAGGATCTAAGGTGAGCGGACCAGTTCCACTACCTACAAAGAAAGAAGTTATCACAATTCTTAGAGCGGTACACAAGTACAAAGACTCTAGAGAACAGTTCGAACAGAGAACTCATAAGAGATTAATCGATATTATTGCACCTACACAGAAAACTGTTGATGCATTATCTAGATTAGAAATGCCAGCTGGTGTTTATATCGATATCAAAATGAAAGTTAAATAATTTCTCTTCTTTCATCAGATCTGATAACAGTCAGATTGGTTTTAAAAAAAAGAGTAATAAAAAAAGTTTTTATATCAAGTTAAAATCCTTAGGGTTTATATATTAGGAAGCTCCCGGTATTAAGCCATCTAGGATGATTATGTGAAAAGCATAATCCGCTGTAGATCAAACAGGAGGTAAAAAGTAATGAAGAAAGCAATTTTAGCTACTAAAGTCGGAATGACTCAGATCTTCAATGAAGACGGAGTGTTAACTCCAGTAACAGTACTTCAGGCTGGTCCTTGTGCAGTAACTCAGATCAAAACTGTAGAAACTGACGGATACAATGCAGTACAGGTTGGTTACGGTGACATCAGAGAAGCACTTGTAAACAAACCACAGAAGGGACACTTTGCGAAAGCAGGTGTTGCAAATAAGAGATTTCTTAAGGAATTCAAGTTTGAAAACGCTGCTGACTACACAGTAGGTCAGGAAATCAAAGCAGATATTTTCTCCGCAGGAGACAAGATCGATGCAACTGGAACAAGCAAAGGTAAAGGTTTCCAGGGCGCTATCAAGAGACACGGTTTAAGCCGCGGTCCTATGGGACATGGTTCTAAGTACCATAGACATGCAGGTTCCAATGGTCCAGCTACAACTCCAGGCCGTGTATTCAAAGGTAAGACAATGCCAGGTCAGATGGGTAACGTTAAAGTTACAGTTCAGAACCTTGAAGTTGTTAAAATCGATGTTGAAAATAACTTAATTTTAGTTAAGGGTGCTGTACCAGGACCTAAAAAAGCTACAATTATGTTAAAAGAATCTGTAAAGAGCGCAAACTAAGAAGCTTTAAGAAAGGAGGAACACTATAATGGCAAATGTAAAAGTTTATAATATAGAAGGCAAAGAAGTTGGTTCTATCGAACTTAACGACGCAGTCTTTGGAGTAGAAGTAAATGAACATTTAATGCATATGGCAGTTGTAAGCCAGCTTGCAAACAAACGTCAGGGCACACAGAGCGCTAAGACTCGTTCAGAAGTTAGCGGTGGTGGTAGAAAGCCTTGGAGACAGAAAGGAACTGGTCACGCTAGACAGGGTTCTACAAGATCTCCACAGTGGAAAGGCGGCGGCGTTGTATTCGCTCCAAAGCCAAGAGATTACTCTTTCAAGATGAACAAGAAAGAAAAAGCTCTTGCAATCAAATCTGCTCTTACATCTAGAGTAGTAGCTGATAAAATCAAAGTTGTTGACGGATTCAATTTCGAAGAAGTTAAGACAAAGAAGATGGTTTCAGTTCTTGGTAACTTAAACGTAAAGAAAGCTTTAGTTGTTCTTGATCAGAAAGATAACAACGTAATCCTTTCTGCAAGAAACATTCCTTCAGTAAGAACAGCATTATTCAATACAATTAACGTATACGATATCGTTAAGTATGATACACTTGTTATTACTAAGGACGCTGTAGCTCAGATCGAGGAGGTATACGCATAATGGCAAATTTAAAATATTATGATGTTATCCTTAAGCCAGTTGTTACTGAAAAATCTATGAACGCTATGGCAGAGAAGAAGTATACTTTCTCTGTACATCCAGAAGCTACTAAGGCTCAGGTTAAAGAAGCTGTAGAAAAGATGTTTGCTGGCACTAAGGTTGCAAGTGTAAACACAATGAACTTAGACGGAAAAAGCAAGAGACGCGGTGTTACTACTGGTAAAACTGCTAAGACAAAGAAAGCGATCGTTCAGTTAACAGCTGAAAGCGCTGAAATTGAAATCTTCTCCGGACTATAGGAATTAGATAAAAGAAATAAACACGCAGAAAAAAGGCAGAGCGTTCGTTGTTCTGACTGACAAGTATTGCGTATATAACGAAAGGAGACAGTAGTATAATGGGAATTAAAAAGTATAATCCATATACACCTTCCAGAAGACATATGACTGGTTCTGATTTCTCTGAAATCACATGTACAACTCCTGAGAAATCCTTATTAGTATCTCTCAAGAAGAATGCTGGTCGTAACAATCAGGGTAAAATCACTGTAAGACATCAGGGTGGTGGTTCTAGAAGAAAATACAGAATCATCGACTTTAAGAGAAAGAAAGATGGTATTCCAGCTGTTGTTAAGACAATCGAATACGATCCAAACAGAAGTGCTAACATCGCTTTAATCTGCTACGCAGATGGTGAAAAAGCATACATCTTAGCTCCAAACGGTTTACAGGTAGGCACTACACTTATGAACGGTGCTACTGCAGAAGTTAAAGTAGGTAACTGCTTACCACTTCAGAACATTCCAGTTGGTTCTCAGATCCACAACATCGAGTTATATCCAGGTAAGGGTGGACAGTTAGTTCGTTCCGCTGGTAACTCCGCTCAGTTAATGGCTAAGGAAGGCAAATATGCTACACTTAGATTACCATCTGGCGAAATGAGAATGGTTCCAATCATCTGCCGTGCAACAATCGGTCAGGTTGGTAACATCCATCACGAATTAATCACAATCGGTAAAGCAGGACGTAAGCGTCACATGGGTATCCGCCCAACAGTTCGTGGTTCTGTAATGAACCCTAATGACCATCCACACGGTGGTGGTGAAGGTAAGACTGGTATCGGTCGTCCAGGCCCTGTTACTCCTTGGGGTAAACCAGCTCTTGGTCTTAAGACTCGTAAGAAATCTAAACAGTCTAACAAGCTCATCATCAGAAGAAGAGACGGTAAAGCTCTTACTAAATAGTAAGCAATCGCGAATTGATTTAAACATTATCTGCACGGCAGCGTAAGCTGGCCGGCGAATAATATAAGGAGGTTACACCTATATGGCACGTTCATTAAAAAAAGGACCATTTGCTGACGAACATTTACTTAAGAAAGTAGATGCTATGGAAAAAGCAGGCGACAAATCAGTTATCAAGACTTGGTCTCGTCGTTCTACTATCTTCCCTCAGATGGTATCCCATACAATCGCTGTTCATGATGGAAGAAGACATGTACCTGTATACATTACAGAAGACATGGTAGGCCACAAACTTGGTGAGTTCGTAGCTACAAGAACTTTCCGTGGACACGGTAAAGACGAAAAGAAATCAAGAAAGTAATTTTTGTTTGAAAAATTACTTTCTAGATAACATATCCTGTTCATTTAGTAAGTAATTTTTGAAAACAAAATTTGATCTTAGAGAGTAGAGTTTCAACGGTATAATAAATTTTGAGTTTCAACGGTTATTAAATAAAAAAGACATGTTATCTTTTAAACAGGATTTAACAAGATAGATACAAAAACGGGGCGACCCGTTACAATTCGAAAGGAGGTTTCATCCATGGCAAAAGGACATAGATCCCAGATAAAGAGAGAAAGAAATGCAAATAAGGATACGAGACCAAGCGCAAAGTTATCTTACGCAAGAGTTTCCGTTCAGAAAGCATGTTTCGTTCTTGATGCTATCAGAGGCAAGGATGTACAGACAGCACTTGGTATTTTAGCTTACAATCCAAGATATGCTTCAACTTTAATTGAAAAATTATTAAAATCAGCGATCGCAAATGCTGAAAACAATAACGGAATGGATGTATCAAAACTTTACATTCAGGAATGTTATGCAGGTAATGCACCTACAATGAAGAGAATCAGACCTAGAGCACAGGGTAGAGCGTATAGAATCTTAAAGAGAACTAGCCACATCACAATCGTGCTTAATGAAAGATAAGGAGGGCAATCATGGGACAAAAAGTTAATCCTCATGGCTTAAGAGTCGGCGTTATCAAAGACTGGGACTCTAGATGGTATGCGGAAGCTGATTTCGCTGATAATCTTGTAGAAGATTACAAAATCAGAACATACCTGAAGAAGAAGTTATATAATGCAGGTGTTGCTAAGATCGAAACAGAACGTGCATCTGATAAGTTAAAAATTATCATCCACACAGCAAAACCTGGTGTTGTAATCGGTAAAGCTGGTGCTGAAATCGAAAAATTAAAAGCTGAAATTCAGAAATTCACTGACAAGAAGCTTAACCTTGAAATCAAGGAAATCAAGAGACCAGACAGCAATGCTCAGTTAGTAGCAGAAAACATTGCAGCTCAGTTAGAAAACCGTATTTCTTTCAGAAGAGCAATGAAATCTACTATGGCTAGAACAATGAAGACTGGCGCTAAGGGTATCAAAACTGCAGTTTCCGGACGTCTTGGTGGTGCAGATATGGCCCGTACAGAATTCTATAGCGAAGGAACTATTCCACTACAGACACTTCGTGCAGATATCGATTACGGTTTTGCAGAAGCAGATACAACTTACGGTAAATTAGGCGTTAAAGTTTGGGTTTACCACGGTGAAGTACTTCCAACAAAAAGCACTAAAAAGGAAGGGAGCGATAAATAATGTTAATGCCAAAAAGAGTTAAGCGTCGTAAGCAATTCCGCGGCACTATGACAGGTAAAGCTATGAGAGGTAATAAAATCTCTTACGGTGAATATGGTATCGTAGCAATGGAACCAGCATGGATCAAATCCAATCAGATCGAAGCAGCTCGTATCGCCATGACACGTTACATCAAACGTGGTGGTAAAGTTTGGATCAAAATTTTCCCTGATAAGCCAGTTACAACAAAACCAGCTGAAACTCGAATGGGTTCCGGTAAAGGTTCTTTAGAATATTGGGTAGCTGTAGTTAAGCCAGGCCGCGTAATGTTCGAAATCGCTGGCGTTTCTGAAGAAATCGCTCGTGAAGCGTTACGTCTTGCAACACACAAGTTACCAGTTAAGTGCAAGATCGTTTCTCGCGCAGACTTAGAAGGAGGTGCGGGCAGTGAAAACTAATAAATATGTAGAAGATTTAAGATCAAAATCAGCTACAGAATTGAATGATGAATTAGTAGCTGCTAAAAAGGAATTATTTAACTTAA
>SVEB01000042.1 GCA_015057635.1 Lachnospiraceae bacterium
CGGATACTATTTCAATGAGAAGTTACATTGGCTCCATGGTCAAGCGGTTAAGACACCGCCCTTTCACGGCGGTAACAGGGGTTCGAATCCCCTTGGAGTCATCTTTGATAAAAAGCTGCAGAATATATTCTGTGGCTTTTTTGCTATGAAAAAATAAAAGAGAGCGGGAGAACATAAGATGAAAGAAAAGAATGTTAAGAAGCTCATTTAATGAGAAACTAAAAGAAGGCAGGGCGTGAAAGGCTCTGATTGTATTAGGGAGAAGTGAGGATTATAGATGGCAGTATGGAATAAAGTAAAACAGCAGCTGGAATCATTTTTGGCACCAAGTCTGACAGGAAGATTAGAATACCGGGCAACCAGTTATCGTTATGCACATGATAAATCGGGTAAATGCTGTATCGCGGTGGATAAAAAAGAAGTGTTTTCTATGTGTGATATGAAATATGGAATCCGATGGTATCAGACGGTGAATGATGTGAAGAAAGATCCGGATATACAAGTAACAGTATCAGAAGAAGAAATTTCAGCGCTTAGAGAAGAGACGCAAGGGAAGATTCCAGAAGAACGTCTTTACGGAATTATAAGAAACCGAAAGATTTCCGAGGTGGCGGATCATATTATAAAGGCACAGGTGGTATTAGGAAAGACTGATTTTGCGGATGCGGCAAATCGATTTTTATCAACATCCATTGAGGAAAGCCTTGCAAGCAATGAAATTCTGCTAAACATTCTGGCAATCGTAGACCGAAGAGTCGGAAAGAGCAGACTTCGGAAAATGAAGGAGCAGATGAATGGAAAGCATCCAATCGTACAGTATTTTTATGCTTTACGATGCGAGACAGAGATAAATGTAAAGTAAAGAGTTTTCAAAGTGCAAAGTTCTCAGAGTAAAAACTTTCGGAATAAAACAGAATAAAAATAGAATAAAAAACAGAATAAGATAGAATAAAAAGCAAAATAAAAATAGAGTAAAAAATAAAATAAATAATAGATTAAGAATTCAAAATAAAAGATTAGGATAGAAAAAGCTTAGCAGCCATCGAGGCCCTAAGCTTTTTCTTCTGTCAGGAACTGATATCCGATTCCCCATACTGTTTTAATATATTTTGGACTCTTTGCGTCATCTTCTAATTTTTGGCGCAGTCTTTTGATATATACCATAATGGTATTATCATCTACTACGGTCTCATTCCATACCATCTGATAAAGCTGTTCCTTTGTAAACACGCGATTTGGATTTTGAATAAAGACCATCAGCAGTTTTAATTCCTTTGAAGTTAATTCCACTGGTATTTCATTTTTATAAAAACGCATCGTATCCGGCTGAAAACGGAATGGACCGATCGTGACCGCTGTATTATTGGTGGTCTGCGCATATTGATTCATACGTCTTACAAATGCCTTAACTTTAGAAATAAGAAGATGAAAGCTAAATGGTTTCGTTAAGTAATCATCAGCGCCCAGGCCTAATGCAAGAATTTTATTATGCTCTTCTTCTTTGCCGCTTATAATAAGAAGCGGAGTGTAAATATTCAGATTCCGGATACGGCTGATTAGTTCAAAACCATCAATTCCAGGAATCATTAAGTCTAATAGGATTAAATCAAAGGAAGTATCCTGAACGATTTGAAGCGCATCAATTCCGTTTGTCACAGAAGTCACCAGCATCATTTCTTTTTTCAGACATAGTTCCACGGCTCGCCGAATGGCAGGGTCATCTTCAATTAACAAGATTTTTTCATTTGCCATAAAAAGTCCTTTCATGTAAAATATAAGCCTATGTATTGGGCCATATGGTCAGATGTATAAGAAATGCGTTCTGAAAGGGAACGCGGATGGGAAAGGTTAGATATGAGAAAATTACGAAAAAAATATAGATATAAGCTGATCCCATTAGGGGGATTATTGATACTTATTTTCTATTCTTTCTATAAAATCTACAGTTCTCATAGTAACACAGTTTTGGAACAACAGCAATCCCAAATCAACACGATTGCTACCACTGGCGGTTATTATATGAAGAGCTATATGTATGAGAAAAATCAAGAATTCAGTTATTTGTTTAATATAGATGAGCTCCCGGAAGATCGTGACTCAGTAAAACGAAAGATAAATGAGCAGATTAAGAACTATTTAAAAGATTACCCGACTTATTTTGACTTTCTGAAATATTACCCATTAGATGAAGTTGTGGCAAATTCTCCGATCTCGTTTATTCCAACGGATAAACTCATCGGCCTTGTAGCGAAAAGTTATAATACGAAGGGATATATGGTAGGGCCATGTGTTCAGGTAAATGAACACAATATTGGAATCTATCTCGTAAAAGGTATCTATAGCCCAATGAAAAAGCATGGCGTTGTGCTTGCAAGAATTAATCTTAAAAATATCTTTCAAAAGACGATTGGCACGATGCAAATTGGAGAAGAAGGAAAATTCACGTTAGGGGATATGGAGGCAACGTTTCTTTTTGTGCAGGATGATACAGGGCATGCGAGATTATATACGACGCCGAATTATTGTTTTAATCCAAAGGAGACAGTCATTGGCTATTCCAGTTTCTCTATTGGGGATACCACGTTGCTTGTCAGTGCGATGATTCCGTATGATGAGATTGAAGGGCCAATTCAGATTACATTCCGTCTTTTCATTGGATTGGGTATCGGGTGCATTGCTATTTTCAGTTATATTGCAGTGATTCTGGCAAGGATGAGCCAGCGAAAGAAGCAATATATTATGGAACTGCAGTATCAGGAGCAGGTGCATAAGGGAAATCGGAATGAACTGATCGCAATGTTTTCGAGAGAAGTGGCACATGATTTCAATAATATTCTTACGCCAATTCAGCTGTACTGTGACTTATTGGAAATGGAGAAGCTGCAGGAACAGGGAGAATGGGAAATGTATATAGCAGAGATACGAGAGTCTTCGAAGCAGTGTCAGCATTTGGCTAAGAATCTTCTCACCATAAGCAAGGGGAGAAAGTTAAGTGCGGATCAGATTTATAACAGTACTGACATTGTGAAGCAGACGATTGAGAGAATTGGTCTGCTGATTCATGATAATATCCGCATGGTAACAAAGTTAACAAAAGAATCCATTTATATGAAGGGACAGGAGACCGACCTGATTCAGGTTGTCTATAATCTTGCAATTAATGCCAGTCAGGCGATGGAACAGGAAGGCGGTGTGCTGACCATTTCATATGAGAAAGAGAATGGCATGGCGGTTCTAAAGATTGAGGATACAGGATGTGGAATGAGCGAGGAGACAAAGAGACAGGTATTTGTTCCAGCTTTTACGACAAAGGCAGCTGGAAATGGACTCGGGCTTTCTATTGTCTCCAATATTGTAAATAGACAGAATGGTGAGATTTTAGTGGAAAGCACACTTGGGGTTGGAACTTTATTTACAATAAGGATCCCGGTTTTTGATAAATCTTAATAAATTTTCAGAATTGAGTCAGAATATGTACAGACTTGTGCTTTACAATAAAACTCGTTAAGCGATTAATAATAGGAAAAGGAGAACATGAATCATGAAAAAAGTATTTTCTTTATTACTTGTAGCAGTACTTGTTCTATCTCTTGCGGGTTGCGGAAATAAAGCAAAAGACAATGCGGCAGATACAAATAATAATGTAACAACAGAAGAGACAGGCAGATTTAAAGCTGGTACTTATGAAGGAACAGCAAAGGGATTTGGCGGTGATGTAACAGCAAAGGTTACATTATCTTCTGATAGAATTGAAGCGATTGAAGTAACAGGAGATTCTGAAACATCCGGAATCGGTTCTGTAGCAATTGAACAGCTTCCAGGAGCAATGGTAGCAGCACAGGCAGTAGACGTAGATGGTATCTCCGGTGCATCCGTATCCTCTGGAGCGGTTAAAGAAGCCGTAACAGCAGCGTTAACATTAGCTGGTGTAGACGTGAATTCTTTAAAACCAGTTGTAAGCGATGAAACAACAGAAGCTAAGGAAGAAACTTTAGATGTTGATGTTGTTGTAGTTGGTGCAGGCGGTGCTGGTATGACAGCAGCATTAGAAGCAAAAGCAGCTGGCATGAACGTAATCTTAGTGGAAAAAGCAGCTTATGCTGGTGGTAATACATTAAGAGCAACTGGCGGTATGAACGCAGCAGAAACAGAATTACAGAAAGAACTTGGAATCGAAGACTCCATCGAAGTATTCGTAAAGGATACATTAGAAGGCGGCTATAACTTAAATAACGTAGAGTTAGTAACTGTTATGGCAGAAAAATCTTCAGAAGCGATTGACTGGTTAGCAACAATCGGTGCACCTTTAACAGAATTATCATTCTCCGGTGGTGCTACTTATAAGCGTATTCACCGTCCAGCAGGCGGACAGGGCGTTGGTTCTTATATCGCAGAAGCGTTAATTAAGAACATTGATGAAAATGAAATCCCTGTATACTTCAATACAACAGCAACTGAAATCTTAGTAAACGAAGCTGGTGAAGCAGTTGGTATCACAGCAGAAAGCAAAGATACAAACTACACAATCAATGCAAAGGCAGTAATCCTTGCAACTGGTGGTTTCGGTGCTAATGAAGAATTATATACAAGCTACAGACCAGAATTAGAAGGTTTTGTTACAACAAACGTACCAAGTGCTACTGGTGATGGTATCGTATTAGCAGAAGAAATCGGTGCTGGTACAGTAGATATGGAACAGATTCAGATCCATCCTACAGTAGAACAGACTACAAGCTTATTAATTACAGAATCCGTTCGTGGTGACGGAGCGATCTTAGTAAATCAGTCCGGCGTTCGTTTCGGTGATGAATTAAGAACAAGAGACGTTGTAAGTGCTTCTGTTATTGAACAGGAAGGTGGATATGCTTATTTAGTATTCGATCAGCAGTTACGCGATGAATTAAGCGCAGTAGAAAAATACATCGATAACGGTATCGTTGTTCAGGCAGATTCTATTGAAGAATTAGCAGCTGAACTTGAAATGGATGCAGATACATTAAAGACAACAGTTGATACATGGAATGAAGCAGTACTTTCTCAGAACGATACAGAATTCGGCAGAGATACTGGTATGGAACATACTATTTCCGAAGGACCATTCTATGCAATCAAGATCGCTCCTGGTGTACACCATACAATGGGCGGTTTAGAAATCAACACAAGCGCAGAAGTTATCTCTACAGAAGGCGCAGCAATCCCTGGCTTATTTGCAGCAGGTGAAGTAGCTGGTGGTATTCATGGTGGTAACCGTATTGGTGGTACTGCCGTTACTGATATCGTAGTATTCGGTAGAATCGCTGGTACAAGCGCAGCTGACTACGTAAAAGGACTTGAATAAGAGATAGAATACAGTAGGACGGGGCTGTCACACAAAGTGTTGACGGCACCTGCCCCGCTATATTACCGATGTTTGGACAAAAGGCCATCCGGTTCTTTGATTATCAGACAGGAAAACACTGTCTGATAATCAAAGAATCGGGTGGTCTTTTATTCGTTATGAGTGGGATAGGCGGTAACATAGCGGTCCAGATGCTAGCCACGTAGCAGGAGATCGGTATCAGTCAAAAACATTTAAAAGTTCCTTTTATAAAACAGCGGATATTATAAATGGGATCTGTTAAAACAGAATGTAGATTGATGAGTTTCAGGAATTTGACTACGATACTGGAGGAGCGTTAAGCAATTGGACAGGGAGGGATATCCGTTATCGTTTATTATAACTGAAGATAAGATAAGATAAGATAAGATAAGATAAGATAAGATAAGGGGAACGGGCTGTCAGAAAGCAAATTTGCGTTTGGGGAGTCTGTTTTTTTAAAACGGAAAGAAAATTAAAAAAAGTTTAAAAAAGTAGTAGACAAATACGAAATAACCGTATATAATAAGTGAGTGTTCAGAAATTGTTTCTTGAGAATATACAATTTGAAAAATTCAAAAAACTTCAAAAATGTAGTTGACAAGAACAAATGAACATGATATACTATTGGAGCTGACTGCGATGCAGAACGGTCAGCTTGAAAAACTAACACTTGGATAACAAGTGATACATTGATAACTGAACAGTGAAACAACCTTGATATTCGTTGAGAATAAAATTTGGACTA
>SVEB01000043.1 GCA_015057635.1 Lachnospiraceae bacterium
AGAACATTTAGTTCAGCCTACATTCGTTATGGATCATCCAATCGAGATTTCTCCACTTGTTAAGAAGAAACCAGAAAATCCAGAATATGTAGAACGTTTCGAGTTATTCGTAACAAAGAGAGAAATGGCAAATGCATACTCTGAGTTAAACGATCCAATCGATCAGAGAGAACGTTTCGTTGCACAGGAAGCTTTAAAAGCAGCTGGTGATGATGAAGCAAATGAAATGGATGAAGACTTCTTAAATGCGTTAGCATACGGTATGCCTCCAACAGGCGGTATCGGTATCGGTATTGACAGATTTGTAATGTTACTTACAGATTCTGCGGCAATCCGTGACGTATTATTATTCCCAACTATGAAGAGCTTAGATAAATAATAGATACAAAAAGGCCCGCAGATTGCGGGCTTTTTTGTATCTATTAGAAAAAAGATTGACAAAACAGAAAAGATTGACAAAACAGAAAAGATTGACAAAACAGAAAAGATTGTTTACAATCTATTTTAATAAATGGCATAAAATTAAATTGATAAAAACCTGGATGTGAGGATTTTAGGAGCGTTCATAGAAGTTTCTCTAGCTAGAAAGGAATCAATCCAATATTATTTCAAAAAACAGAGATACGAAAGTCTTTCCGAAGTAGTCAGAAGGCAGATCAGCAGATTGGGTTCCAGCCAAAGGCCAATATCGCAGCCTTTATTAATAAGAATCTGTAAGAGGCGGATCTTAAGTAAAATTAAAGACAGAATCATCGAAAAGCTCCGGATTTGTTGGGGGCATCTTTCTATATACTAAATAATAGGAAATGATGTCTTCAGGAATCCGGAGCTTTTTTATCTGCCATGACCGAAAATGGATATGAAGCAGGCTATAGAGCAAGGTATCCGAAACAAAAGGGGAAAATAAACAGCGCTTAGGCATTTTATCTATGGAAAACAGGATAAGGTCATGATAGAATGGTTACAATCAATCGCAGATATGACAGATTCCTTATTTTTAGGGGTATAGGTTGATTGAAATAAGAGAATGAAAGCAGGGTAGGCAATGAGATATTGGATTGACCGTTTTGAAGGCATATATGCGGTACTAGAAGATGAAAATAAGAAGATGTATAATATACCAAGAATAGAACTTCCAAAAGAAGCAAAGGAAGGCGATATGGTGATCTTAACAAAGGCGGAATATCGAATTGATGAAGAGGAAACAAGAAAGAGAAAAGACGAGATAAAGGAAAGAATGAACCGTCTTTTTGAATAGTGGGAAATACGGTAGAAAAGCGGGGCATAGCGAAATATTTCTTCTAATTATGGGTTTTCTATGATATAATGAACTTTAGAGTCTGGGTTTCTTATTCTTTTTTGGGAAATTCAAGATTGTATTCGTTAAAGCTAAGTTGATATAAGTTTCATTGTTTTTTTGCAGAGAGGAATATCTGAAGAAAGAAATGTGAAGAATGAAATAATATACATAGGCTTTAACTACCATTTGTCCTAGGGAGGTACAAGATGTTAAATAATCGAAAGATCAGATTAATGACTAGGCTTGCCGTTTATGAAAAAAATGAAGGCAAAGAAGACGTTAAACTGAGCAAGTATTATAAAACCGATTATGTCAGACTTCAGATCTTAAAGACAATCCTGTCGGTAACAGTTGGATACTTATTAATTCTTCTTATGATTGTAATTTATAAATCGGAATATTTAATTGCAAATGCGGTTTCTTTGGATTATAAGACAATAGGGGTGACCTTGCTTGGCACCTATATTATACTGCTGACTGTCTTTATTGTAGGAACACTGATTGGTTTTTCCTTTAAGTATGATAAGTCGAGAAAAAAACTTGCAAGATACTATAAAACATTAAAAAAACTCCGTATGATTTATCGAGAAGAAGATGGATTAGAAGCGGAAGATACGAATAGGGAGGATATAATCTAATGATGGCATTATTGGAATTTCGAGAGAGATTACGTGCGATCTATCAAAAATATCAGCTGTTCATTGATCCGGCTGTTAAGTTTATAGTTGCACTTTTTGTATTTACGATGATTAATCGTGCAATCGGTTATGATACACGTCTTACAAATATTGTGGTTGTGCTTTTGCTTTCTGCACTGTCTGCCTTTACACCTTCAGCTGTAGTCGTGCTGTTAGCCATGGCAGTAAGCATTGTGCATATTTACTCGGTTACGAAGATACTGACCTTTTTAATTGCAATCGTATTTCTTGTATTATATTGTTTATTCTTACACTTTACACCGAAATACGGCTACGTGGTATTAGCGATACCGATCCTTTATACGCTTCATATCCCATATGTGGTACCACTCGTATTAGGTCTTATTGCTACGCCAATCACCATTCTTCCAACAGCATGCGGCGTATTTGTATACTATCTGTTTGCAATCGTGAAGGAAGAAGCGGTTACAGGAGTGAGCACATCCTTAGATGATACGCTTCTCCTTTACACAAGAGTAATTGATAAGATTATGGATAACAAACAGCTATTTATGTCCATCATCATCTTTGCACTGATCATTGTTGTTGTTTATGCAGTGCGTAAGCTTAAGATTGAATATGCATTTGAAATCGCAGTCGGAGCAGGTGCGGTTGCCTGCATTTTAGGTTTTTTAATCGTGGATTTACGACTTGACATATCAAAGCAAATTGGTACAATGATTTTGGGAACAATTGGTTCAGCAGCCATCGCCATCATCATACAATTTTTCCGCAGAGCATTAGATTATACTGCTGTGGAGAATGTACAGTTTGAAGATGACGATTACTATTACTACGTAAAAGCGGTGCCGAAAATCAATGTAAGCATGCCGCAGATGCGTGTAAAGCGAATCAATGCACAGAAGGTATCGGACACAGTAAAATCAGATCCGATAAAAGATCAGGACTAGTTAGAAAAATCCGGCCAGGGACTGGCCGGATTTCATCAATAAGATAGAATAAGGGCAGGGATTTTAGCATGGAAGCAATTAAAATATTTTTTGAGGACTACTTAGTTCGCTTATCATTACCGAAACTAAAGATTACAGATATCATTGAAATTTTAATTATTGCATGCTTCATCTACAACCTGATTAAATGGGTGAAAAGGACCCGTGCCTGGGCGTTAATGAGGGGACTTGCGATTCTGCTTGTATTTTGGATTATAGCAAGCATTTTCCGATTCAATGCAATTATCTGGATCTTTGTAAATGCGATCAATGTAGGAATCATTGCGATTGTCGTACTGTTTCAGCCGGAATTTCGAAAGGCATTGGAGCAGCTTGGACAAAGAAGCATTTTATCGCCGCTTGTTAATTTTGCGGATACAAAAGATGAAACGGAACGATTCAGCGATCATACAATTGAGGAACTGGTTCGTGCTACTTTTGAACTTGCAAAGACAAAGACAGGCGCACTTATGGTAATCGAGGGAGAAGTTTCCCTGGATGATTATGAACGTACCGGAATTGAAGTGGATGCGGTTATCAGTTCGCAGCTGCTTATTAATATATTTGAACATAATACACCGCTTCATGATGGGGCCGTGACAATTCGCGGCAACCGCGTGACGGCGGCAACCTGTTATCTTCCGTTATCAGACAGCATGTCCATCAGCAAAGAGTTGGGTACGAGACATCGTGCCGGACTTGGAATCAGTGAAGTGACAGACAGCTTTACGATCATTGTGTCAGAAGAGACAGGAAAGGTATCCATCGCAAAGAAAGGTCAGCTGATTCGAAGCGTCGACAGCGATTATCTGCGGGCAAAACTGATTGAGATACAGAAAAAGACATCAGGAGAGATCAAAAAACGAAAGTTATGGAAGGGAAGAAGCAAGAATGAAACAGGTGTTAACTAGAAATATCGGTATGAAAATTCTATCACTCTTTCTTGCAACGTTGTTATGGGTTGTGATTATGAATATCGATGATCCTTACATAACAGCCAAATTCGAGAATATTCCTGTCCAGATTATGAATGAGACAGCTCTTGGTGAAGTAGGAAAGATGTATGAGGTAGAATCAGGGGAAACCGTTACGATTAAAGTGCGTGGAAAACGTTCCATTGTGGATAATCTTAAAGCATCTGATTTTGAGGCGACCGCGAACTTTAGGGAGATGTCTCCGGTATATGCCGTTCCGATTAATGTAACGCTAAAGAGCAGCAAGTACAGTGAGGATGACTTAGAGATTGAAAAGATGACTCAGATGATGACTCTTTCCTTAGAGGATGCGGATGAGCAGATATTCCGGATCAACGTGGTCACGACGGGTGATGCGGCGGAAGGATATTATGTGGCAGAGACCATCACAAATCCGAATCTGATTAAAATCACCGGATCCAAAAAACAGATCGCAAAGATCAAGGAAGTCATCGTTGAGGTAAATGTACAGGATGTAAAGGATTCCTTTGTTACAACGGGAACCCCGGTCGCTTATGGTGAGAACGGATATCAGGTAGATTCGGTGAAGCTTACATTTGAGACGACTCAGGTGGATGTAGACGTGAAAGTCCTTCCAACCAAGGAAATCAGCCTGTTAATCACCCAGGAAGGCGAGCCATACGATGGATATTACTGCTCTACGCCGGATTATATGCCAAAGACCATTATAATCGCAGGAACCAAAGAAGATCTAAGCAAGATTTATTATCTGAAGATTCCGGTTGATGTAACACTCCAGAAGGAGACCATTTCAACCCAGATCAATATTGAAGAATATCTAAGTGAAGAGTATATCTTAGTGGGAAATGAGAATAATGTTGCAGTAACCATTAAGATCGAAGAACTTGATACGAAGTATATCTCCGTGAAGACAAGGGATATTACAGTAAAGAACCTGCCGGAAGAGTACGAAGTTGTGTATAATTCAGGAGAACAGGTAAATGTCAGCGTGATGGGAATCAAAGAGGTTCTTGATTCCATTACCGCGTACAAGCTCAAGCCATATATTGATATGGAAGATTTGAATGAATATGAGCCTGGAACGTATTTTATAACATTAAAGACAGATTCCACAGAAGACATTACGGTAAATTCTACGATCAGCATAACCATTCGTAAGAAGGCAGAAGCCGAATAGAACGTTTCTTGTGCGGGATTGAAACTGCCATTCTTAAAAAGAAGACTTTTGAGAATGGCAGTTTTTTTGTTCCTAGTGGTTCAGATGAAAAGAAAGACCTTTCAGCAGAAAGGATAGGGAGAAACTATGGTTAGTAAAAAAGTAATTGTGAAAAATGAAACAGGTCTGCATTTAAGACCGGCAGGAAACCTGTGCAAGCTGGCGCTTAAGTATCCATGCAAGATCGAGCTGAAAACCGAAAGCCGTGCAGTGAATGCAAAAAGTGTTCTGGGACTTCTCTCAGCCGGTGTAAAGTCTGGGGAGTGTGTGGAAATCGTCTGTGATGGAGAAAAAGAAGAAGAAGCGTTAGAAAAGATTATAGACGCGATTGAGGGTGGGCTCATATAAGGGTTTAAAAATCATAATGACAAATTTTAGAAGGAATGCTATAATACATGTTAATCACGAAAAAAATGGAAAGGAATGGAATAACTTGGGGCTAGAATAGACAGTATTTTACTTTTTATAGTCAAGAAATACAGCGTAGTTTATCGACTCCAGTGCATACATTAGGACTAGTGGGAAAACCAGCATTAGATCACAAAAATCAAAGTGTATGACGGAGGGATAGCATGTTAAATTATAAGAGATATCAGAAGAATCCAGTTGTAAGTATGCCAGAACGCACATGGCCGGACAAAGAGATTTTAAAAGCGCCGGTCTGGTGTTCGGTTGATTTAAGAGACGGCAATCAGGCACTGATTGAGCCAATGGTGGTAGAAGAGAAAATCGAGTTTTTCAATATGCTTGTGAAATTGGGCTTTAAACAGATTGAGGTTGGCTTTCCAAGTGCCTCTCAGATTGAATATGATTTTTTAAGACAGTTAGTGGAGCGAAAGCTGATTCCGGATGATGTGGTCATTCAGGTTCTTGTTCAGTGCAGAGAGCATCTGATTGCCCGTACGATGGAATCATTAGAAGGTGTAAAAAAAGCGATTGTACATATTTATAATTCTACCTCTACGCTTCAGCGGGATGTGGTATTCCATAAAGACCGTCAGGAGATCATTGAGATTGCGAAAACAGGAACAAGGCTTGTAAAAGAAGCGGTGAAGGATTTTGCGGGAGAGATTCAGCTTGAGTATTCACCAGAATCCTTTACGGGTACGGAATTAGATTTTGCACTTGATATTTGTACTGCAGTACAGGATATCTGGCAGCCGACGAAGGAGAATAAGATTATCATCAATCTTCCGGCAACAGTGGAGATGAATACCCCGAATGTGTATGCGGATCAGATTGAGTGGATGTCTACGCACTTAAAGGACAGGGAGAATATTATACTGAGCGTACATCCGCACAACGACAGGGGGACCGGCGTTGCTATTACGGAACTTGCGTTATTGGCGGGGGCAGATCGTGTGGAAGGAACATTATTCGGCAATGGAGAACGGACTGGGAATGTGGATATCTTAACGCTTGCCTACAATATGTTCTCCCAGGGGATTAATCCGGAGTTAGAGATTGAGGATATCACAAAGATTATGGCCACCTATGAAAGACTTACCAAGATGAATGTGCCGGAACGTCATCCGTATGCCGGCAAACTGGTATTTACTGCGTTCTCGGGATCTCATCAGGATGCGATCAATAAAGGTATTAAGGCGATGAAGGAGCGGAACCAGACAATCTGGCAAGTTCCGTATCTGCCAATCGATCCGTCTGATATCGGAAGAAAGTATGAGCCGATTGTCCGAATCAACAGTCAGTCCGGAAAAGGCGGCGTAGCCTTTATTATGGAGACGTATTTCGGTTTTAAGCTTCCAAAAGGCATGCATAAGGAATTTGCAGATATCATTCAGAAGATTTCAGAAGTACAGGGAGAAGTGGCTCCGGATCAGATCATGCAGGTATTCAAGGAACAGTATTTAGAGAAGAAAGAGCCAATTCACTTTAAGACGCTTAAGATGGAGGATCGCACCGATACATCGGATGTATTTGAGACCGTTGTGACAGTCGTGTATACGGATGATGGTATAAGGAAGCAGTTTGAATCGGCAGGAAACGGTCCGATTGATGCGGTTCAGAGAGGTCTTCAGGATGAGTTCGGGATCCGTATTAAGATTTTAGACTATAATGAGCATGCGCTTAAGGAAGGCTCTAACGCACAGGCAGCAGCCTATATTCATATGTGTGATCTGGACAGTGGAAAGGCTACATTTGGAGTGGGGGTCAGCTCTAATATCACAAGAGCTTCCATTCGAGGGCTGTTCAGTGCATTAAACCGTATGTATTATCAAACGGATGAAAGCAGTCGTTCCAAGTAATCGATGAAAAAAAGCAACAAAAAGAACGGATAAAAGCAGCAGACGAATTGATAAAGGCGATAAAAAAATGAAAAAAGATCAATAAAAGATTGATAAAAGTAATTCGTAAAGGCATTCGAAAAAAGTATTCAAAATGCACTTAAAAATACATTTAAAAAGTGATATACAGATAATAGGTACAGTTATCAGCAAGGAAGGCTGCCGCATAGAAGGAAAGAATCTGAAATAATAGTTCTTTGGCGTGATGATAAGCCATAGGAAAGAAATTATTATTTTGGTTTTATTTTTCTAATATGTGGCAGCCTTTTTGACGATCCAATCTTAAGCAAGGAAACATAATTATCCTGCCCAGAGAGGATGACATATGCAAAGGGGCTAAAAGAATTAAAGGTTGACAGAACGGGGTTAGAGTGAGATACTGTCAATGTCTATTTTACAGCTGCTTTTGTAAGAAACAGGAATCTTATTGCAAGAACTGTTAAGAGCGCTAAGGCTGGGAATGGCAGAAGAATAAAAGGACGGTTCAGGAAGCTTGGCATAGGAACTATGTGCAATGGGTAAGACGCGTAGGGTATGGAGCGGCCACTGTATGTCTAAAATAAATAATTGGAAAAGAAGTAGAAAAGAGGAGACATATGACAGAAAAGGACGGCCTTAAGATCGGGAGGTGGAAGCGCAAGTGACAGGATAAAGCAGAGAATCTCCCTGTTTGGACAAGAGTCATTTTGAGTAAGAAGCATTTGAAATAAGAGACATTTTAAGAGAAAAGAAGGCTTAAAGTATCAAATAGGAATAAATGAGAGATTCTAAATAGAAGAAATATAAAAAAACAAGAGTATAAGGAATCCGGAGCAATCCGGACAGGTGAAAAAAGTGAAACGATTAGTTGCTAATTTTACAAAATATAGATTTTTATTAGTCGAACTTGTAAAAAAAGATATTAAGTTGAAGTATCGTAGTTCCGTTCTCGGATTTTTATGGACGATGTTAGAGCCATTGCTTACGATGATTGTCTTAACCCTCGTATTTGAGAACATGTTTGAACGTAAGATACCAAACTTCCCGGTTTATGTATTATGCGGGCGTCTTTTATATTCTTACTTTTCGAACGGAACCAAGCTTGCGCTAAAATCCATTCGTAGAAACAGTTCGATGATTCGTAAGGTATATGTGCCAAAGTATATGTATCCGTTAGCATCTGCGCTTTCGGGTTATATTACATTTTTAATCAGTCTGATTGTATTAGTTGTGGTAGGTATTGTTCAGGATGTAAAGCCAACCTGGTATATCTTTCAGGCGATATTCCCATTGGCGACCATTTTAGTTATGACAATCGGTCTTGGATTTATCTTGGCGACACTGGATGTATTCTTCCGTGATATGGAATATCTGTGGAGCGTATTGCTGATGTTAATTATGTATATGTCTGCAATCTTCTATGATCCAAGCAAACTGTTAGCTACGCCAAAGGGAATTTTAATCCGTTTAAATCCTCTGTATGGAATCATTACAAACTTTAGAAATGCTATTTTCGGTGAACCGATGAACATGACTTACTTTGCTTATACAGCAGGCCTTAGTGTGGTTGTGCTTATTGTTGGTGTGTTTATGTTCTATCGTCAACAGGATAAGTTTGTTTTATACGTATAGGAGGGCATCGTGGATAATAATACCGTATTAAAAGTAGATAACGTGAGTGTAAGATTTAATCTTACCGATGAAAAAGTAGACAGTGCAAAAGAGTATGTAATTAAGTTTTTAAAGAGGGAACTGCGTTATAAGGAATTCTGGGCACTGAAAAATGTGTCTTTTGATATCAAGAGAGGTCAGAGAGTCGGCATTCTTGGTTTAAATGGTGCAGGAAAGAGTACATTATTAAAGGTAATTGCAGGCGTATTAAAAGCAACCGAAGGAAAGGTTGTCACAAAAGGACGTATTGTACCGCTTTTGGAACTTGGAGCAGGTTTTGATAAGCAGTATACCGGAGCAGAGAATATCTATCTGTATGGAGCGATGCTTGGATATCCGAAGGCATTTTTAAAGGAAAAGTTCGATGAAATCGTAGAGTTTTCCGAGCTTGGAAGCTTTATTAATGTACCTCTTAAGAATTATTCTTCCGGTATGAAGGCAAGACTTGGTTTTTCTATTGCGACTATCGTAGAACCGGATATCTTAATCTTAGATGAGGTGCTTTCAGTAGGTGATGCGAAGTTTCGAAAGAAGAGTGAGAAGAAGATTAAGGACATGTTTGATAAAGGCATTACCGTGTTATTCGTATCTCACTCGTTAGCACAGGTACGTTCCCTTTGTGATCGTGCCGTAATCTTAGAAAAAGGACAGATAATCGCGCAGGGAGATTCTAAGACGGTATGCGATCTGTATCAGGAGAAGTTAAACAAATAGAATACAAAAGGTTTTAAGCAGGAAAGGGAAAAAAGAGAGCATGAGTGCGATAAAGAGAGAGACAAAACGAAGATTATTAAGCATGATTCATAATGTACAGGCAAAGGTGGATCAGGTAAGGGTAAATGCCCTTTTAGACCGCTATGATGCGTCTGTCTATCAGAATCAGAATCCGAAAGAGGTAAAGTCTGTTCTTTTTATCATCACTCGTCTGGTCCGTTTTTCCGGCGGCCAGACATCCATCTTACGACTTGGGACTGAGCTTCATAAGCTTGGATACAAGGTAGGCTATGCGGTATATAAGCCGCAGAGCAAGGAAGAGATGAGAATCTGTGCCGCCAGCAATTTGAGTGGTTTTCAGGGAGAACTATATACGATGCAGGAGTTAAATCAGATGTATGAGAACAACTCATTTGATGTGGTAGTGGCTTCTTCCTGGGATACCCTTTCATTTGCTAAGAAGCTTAAAAAGTATACGATGTATTTTGTACAGGATTATGAACCATATTTTTATCCGTTTGGCGAGATATTTTTACTGGCGAAGAAGACCTATGAGCAGGGAGCTCATATGGTAAGCTTAGGGAACTGGAATGCAGAGATGATCAAGAAAGAATGCTCTTTGGTATCCCCAATTGATGTGATTGACTTCCCTTATGAGAAGAAGGAATATCCGAAGAAGGAAAGAGATTACATGGCGTATGCGAAAAAGAAGCATTTTGTAATGGCGGTATATTTAAAATACTATGGAAAGAGACTTCCATGCATTCTGCAGTATATGATGACAGATGTGGTAGAAAAGTTTGCAAAAGATGGAATTACGCTAGAGGTCAAATACTTTGGGGAAGCAAAGAACTTTACCGTAAAAGGCGGAAAGAATCAGGGAATGTTAAATAAGAAGGAGCTGTTAGCTTTATATGAGGAAGCTGACTTTGGGATGGTAGCATCAATGAGCAATATTTCTCTGATTCCGTATGAGATGTTAGCCACCGGACTTCCGCTTGTGGAGTTTGAAGACGGAACATTTGAATATTTCTTTCCAAAGGATTCTGCGATCATGACATCTATCGATCCGAATGATCTGTATCATAAACTGAAGGCAGCTATATCAGATCCAGCCGTTTTAGTCAGACATCAGGAAAGGGCAGCGGACTATATGAAGGATTTAAGCTGGAAGAAGACTGGATTTCAATTCCATGAAGTACTGGAGAGATTATGCGAGAACTCATAAAGAAACTGACACCAAAACCACTGATCGAACTATATAAAAAGCTAAGATATGTATGGATCCAAATGCTGTTTCGGATCTTTCATCTTTTTCCGATTCAAAAGAATAGGATTGTACTCTGTAATGTATGGGGATATGGGGACAATGCCAGATATGTGGCAGAAGAGCTTCTAAGAAAGCAGGATGGTGAAGAAATCTGTTTCGTAACCAATCATCCGGAAACAGCAGGGGAAGCGCCAGGAATCCGCTTTTTAAAGACGAACAGTGTGGCAGCAGTCAAGGCGTTAGCCACTGCCCGTGTATGGGTGGAGAATAACCGAAAAGAACCCTATATCACAAAGAGGAAAGGGCAGTATTATATCCAGCTTTGGCATGGCGGACTGGCACTTAAGAAAATTGAAGGGGACTGTGCCGAACATTTAGGGGAAGCCTATATCCAGAATGCGAAACGCGATTCTGCAATGACCGACCTTTATGTTTCAAATGGGGAGTTCTGTACGAATATGTACCGGAGAGCTTTTTTCTATGAAGGCGAGATTTTAGAGTGCGGAACACCAAGAAACGATGCATTTATAAAAGGAAATCCAGAGAAGGCGGCACAGGTTAAACGTAGGCTTTCCATCCCGGATGATACGAAAATTGTATTGTATGCACCGACTTATCGGGATGGAAGTGATGTGACGGCGTATCAGTTCGATTTTGAGCAGACGAGAAAAGCGATGGAGAAACGGTTTGGAGGCCGCTTCATCATGATCGTGCGTTTGCATCCCCTTGTGGCGGCATTAGGGGATGTGCTTGTATATAGCGATAAGATTCTAAATGGCAGTCATTATCCGGATATGTATGAACTGATGCTTGCAAGTGATGTGCTGATCACGGATTACTCGAATACAATGTTTGAATTCAGCATGATGAGAAGACCGGTATTTTTATATGCTTCCGATTTTACGGCATATAAAAAGGAAAGAGGATTTTATTTTGACTATTATACTCTCCCATATCCAATCGCAGCGAATACCGAGGAAATGATTCAGAATATTACAAATTTCTCAGAAGAATTGTATAAGGATAATCTTCAGAGTTTCTTCGATATCGTCGCTTTGAAGGAAAGCGGCAGAGCAGCAGAGGCTGTGGCAGAAAAGGTGCTTGAAAAAGTGAGGTAAACACGAAGTCAAAAAAGAAGAGCAGACGGATTTGAGAAACATTATGTTTTTCAAATCCGTCTGCTCTTCTTCTTTGACTTCCTTTTTGCCCCTTTGCTTCCTTTGAAATGGAATGAGATGATGCTGTTAGCTGACCGGATGCTCACGCTTAAAGATCAAGGCAGGAAGGATAGTTCACTTATTACATTGGATCTCACTGCGATTAGCGGCCAGAACGGGAACCAGGAACTGTCTGCTGATCTTTTGGAGCCGGAATGCCTTGTTCGGAAGAGGATTCTTTTGAATCCACATTTGACTGTTCCGATGGCATATCGGAAGGCACAGAGGAAGAATCTTTAGTAGTTGAACTATCTGAGGAAGAATTCGTCTTATCTGTTGAGTCAGCTGTATAGGACGGATTCTGCATCAGGGTGACATCCGTTGTGAATTCTTCATAAACACCGTCTACCATTCGTTTGTACGTGATGCTTATGGTCGTACCCACACGGTAGGAGGTTACTTTTTCACGAAGCTCTGTGCTTGTTGTGATTTCAGTGCCATTTACGCCTGTGATGATATCGCCGACTACGATGCCTGCATTTGCAGCGCTGCTTCCTTCTACGACCTGAACGACATAGGCGCCGATTGGCCAATTATAAGCGGATGCGAATTTTTCGGTTACATCCTGAGGAATGATACCAAGATAGCCTTTTTCCTCATCGCCAAGAATTTCTTTGGTCATCAGATCGCTTACGATTGGAAGGGCTCTGGAGATTGGGATTGCATATCCCATACCTTCTACATCCGTATTCATTAGTTTGGCGGAGTTAATTCCGATTACCTCGCCTTTTGTATTGATTAAAGCACCGCCGCTGTTGCCTGGATTGATAGCCGCATCAACCTGAAGGACTACTAAGCTTGTATTGGCATCAGAAATAGTAATCTCACGGTCTTTTGCACTTACATAGCCAACTGTCACGCTCTGACCATATCCAAGGGCATTGCCGATCGCGATCGCCATCTCACCGACTTTGACATCGTCGGATTCCCCAATAGTAGCTACTTTAATGGCTGCCTTTGTATCATCGGAAAGGGTGGAGTAATCTATGGAGATTACGGCAAGATCCGCAGAGGAGTCTTTTCCTTTTATGACGGCTTCTGCTGTGGAACCATCAATAAAGGTTACCGTAATAGTCTTAGCAGAATTTACAACATGGTTATTGGTTGCGATAAGCAGTTCGTTATCATCCTGACTGATGATGAAGCCAGATCCGCCGCCATCGCTTTCCTGATCATACTGCTGTCCCCATACCAGATAGCTTTCTACAAAAGTGCTGGTGATGGAAACCATGGAAGGCATAACATTCTCTACAATGCTGGACACGTCCATGCTGGTTATGGTCACGTTATCCGATACCGTAGTAGTTCCAATCTCACTTGTAGTTGTGCCGCTGTTTTCGCCGATCAGTCCATCCTTTGAGGTTGTAAGGGTCGCAGGAGCTTTTGTGGAGCTTGGGCGTGCACTTGGATTGAAGTGATAGTAGGCACTGTTGAATCCTAAGAAACTTCCTGCCGCTACAACGCCGAATACGGCTGCTGTGCCCACCAATGCAGCGCTTTTCTTTAAAAATGGATGCTTCTTTGCTGTTTTCTTTTCATCGGAAGAAAACGGGGCCGTCTGTTCTAAGTGAACATTTTCAGGATTAACATGATAGTTTGTATAGGCATTATCCTGATAGGTGGAGTCACTTGTGCATGCATGTTCATCGGAAGAAGAAAAGTGTACGCTTTCCTGGTTGCTGAAATCATGTTCCGAAGAAGCATTTGATGCAGAGTTTACAGTCTGTCCGGAATTCTTAGCTGATACTTGTTCAGCCCAAAAACTATAGCCGCCAGACGATTCAGAATTTGAGTTTGCATTGGATGTTTCTTGTTCCAATTTGTTATTTTCTTCAGACATATGAATTCTCCTTATTTTATGTTATTAAAAAAATCTTGCATAATAATGAAAAATAGTTATAATGTTATATTTGACGTCTTAAAGACAGTGGATTCGTAATTTTTCCATTTTCTTTAAGGCTATAAAAAGTATATCAGCAGAATGTGTTTATAATGTGAAAAAAATTTTAAATTATTATAAGAGATAAAATGCTGTTGTGGAAAATGGGCCAATCATGTATTATTATAACAAGATTTATAGTCATTTTCAGTAAAAAAACGGATTATTAGAACGAAGAGAGAACGAGAGGGAGCAGACGATGATTAAAGATAATCAGAAGACGTTTAACCGGATTCATGTCATTATCGACGGAATATTAGTTGTTTTATCCTATATATGCGCCTATTATCTGAGATTTGATTTACTGGGGGGATTCAGTTTTTTCGCTCAGAGCATTTATGAAAGGTATCTTCCGATTGGGGATTATATCACGTACCTTCCATTTTTAGTGCCGGCATATCTGATTTTATATTCGCTGTGCAATGTGTATAAGCCAAAACGGAGCAATTCAAGACGTGCGGAGATGTGGAATCTGTTTAAGGCAAATGTAGCAGGAATCTTATTTTTCTCCTTTATCTTATACCTGACAAAAGAAGTCAATATCTCAAGAAAGTTTATTGCAATCTTTTTGGTGCTGAACTATTTCTACGGTCTGTTGTTCCGCTATGTGGTCATCCGTATCATGCAGGGGCTGCGCCAGAAGGGGTTCAATCAGAAACATATCCTGATTGTCGGATACAGTTATGCGGCCGAAGGATTTATAAACCGAATCATTGCCAATCCGGAATGGGGATATCATATCTATGGTATTTTGGATGATACGATGGAAGTCGGAACAATGTATAAGAAAATCAAGGTAATCGGTACAACAGAGGATTTGCAGGAACTGTTAGCGAAGAATACATTTGATGAGATCGCAGTTACGCTAAGCATCAATGAATATGCAAAGTTAGAACATATTGTGGGCATCTGTGAGAAGTCCGGGGTTCACACTAAGTTTATACCGGATTATCATAATATCGTGCCAACCATTCCTTATATGGAAGACCTGTACGGGCTGCCTGTTATCAATATCCGTAATGTTCCATTAAGCAATACCGGCAATAAGGTTGTAAAGCGTATCGTGGATATTATTGGATCTTTAGTGGCAATCATAATCGCAGCTATTCCAATGGCGATTGTGGCGATTATGATTAAGCTAACCTCGCCGGGACCAATCATTTATGCGCAGGTTAGGGTAGGTCTTCATAATAAGAAGTTTAAGATGTATAAGTTCCGTTCCATGGAGGTGCAGGATGAGAAGAAGGAACAGAAGGCATGGACCGTTCCAAATGATCCGCGTGTCACAAAGATCGGACGTTTCATTCGAAGCACAAGCATTGATGAGCTGCCACAGCTGTTTAATGTATTAAAAGGGGACATGAGCATGGTAGGTCCAAGACCGGAACGCCCGCTTTTTGTGGAAAAGTTTAAGGAAGAGATTCCGCGTTATATGATCAAGCATCAGGTACGTCCGGGCATCACCGGATGGGCCCAGATCAACGGTTACCGCGGAGATACTTCGATTCGTAAGCGAATTGAATGTGATCTTTATTATATCGAGAACTGGACATTAGGATTGGATATTAAAATCCTGTTCTTAACTATTTTCAAAGGATTTATCAATAAAAATGCATACTAGGTCATAAGATGAAATCATAAAGAGACCGCCGGAAAAGCTTCTTTACGCTTTCCCGGCGGTTTCTTTATGATTTGTTTATAATTGGAACAGAAAATTTAGTTGAAAAATCATGAGTGAAAGAATACAATTGTGCTAAGTTTAGATACAGGAATTATGAAATGAGGAAAGGATCTGACAAAATGAGAGAAAAATTACAAAGATTTATGATAGGAAGATATGGAGTTGACAGGCTGTCAAAAGATATCGTAATTGCATCCTGTATATGTCTCATCCTGTCTATGCTGTTTCGAAGCAGGCTGCTTGATGCAGTGGCAGTAGTGCTGCTTATTGTCAGTTATACAAGAATGTTATCAAGAAACATAAATGCAAGATACAATGAGAACCAGAAGTATTTGGGGTGGCTTAATAAGATCAGATACAAATACGAAAAGATGATGCGCAACGTAAAAGAGCAAAAGACACATCATATTTACAAGTGTCCTGGCTGCGGCCAGAAAATCCGTGTGCCAAGGGGAAAAGGCAAGATCAGCATTCGGTGCCCAAAGTGTCAGACTGAATTCATAAAGAAAAGCTAGGAATGGTAAGGAAATCTTAAGAGTATTTTGACTTGTTCTTGTCTTTTTACTGGGATATAATAAGGACAAGCTGGTAAGCGATACGACCGTATATGGGAGGAAGTTAAATGAGTGAGAATTATAAGGATCATATAGATAAAGACGACAAAGATAAATATGAGGATATCTGTTATATCTGCCGCCGTCCGGAAAGCAAAGCCGGAAAGATGGTACATCTTCCAGGCAATGTATGCATCTGTGCGGACTGTATGCAAAAGACATTTGATACGATCAATAAGAATGGAAGTCCATATGGCGATATGATGAATTTTAATCCGGCCATGATGGGATTTTCGATGCAGCAGGATATTCCGAACAGTCAGAAGTTAAAGAAGAAGAAAACAGAAGAAAAGAAGCAGGAGAAACCGGTATTAGACATTAAGAAGATTCCTGCCCCTCATATCATTAAGGGAGAATTGGATGAATTCGTAATCGGGCAGGATTATGCAAAGAAAGTTATTTCAGTAGCCGTTTATAACCACTATAAGAGAGTGGCTGGGGGCATTAACGATGATGTGGAGATTGAAAAATCCAATATGCTGATGCTCGGACCGACCGGAAGCGGAAAGACCTATTTGGTAAAGACATTAGCAAGACTCTTAAATGTACCTCTTGCCATCACAGACGCGACTTCCCTTACGGAAGCCGGCTATATCGGGGATGACGTGGAAAGCGTAATCAGTAAGCTGTTAGCGGCTGCCGATAATGATGTGGAGCGTGCAGAGCACGGTATCGTATTTATTGATGAGATTGATAAGATCGCGAAGAAACGCAATACAAACAGCAGAGATGTCAGCGGAGAGAGCGTACAGCAGGGCTTATTAAAGCTTCTTGAAGGAAGCGATGTGGAAGTGCCAGTAGGCGCCACAAGCAAAAATGCTATGGTTCCTCTTACTACTGTGAATACAAAGAATATCTTATTTATCTGTGGCGGAGCGTTCCCGGATTTAGACAAGATCATTAGGAACCGTCTGAACAAAAGCGCATCCATCGGTTTCAGTGCGGACTTAAAGGATAAGTATGATCAGGATCCAAAGATCTTGGAGAAGGTTTCCGTCGAAGATCTGCGTGAATTCGGCATGATTCCGGAGTTCTTAGGAAGACTTCCGATTGTCTTTACCCTAGAGGGCATGACAAAGGAAATGTTAGTAAAAATTCTATGTGAGCCAAAGAATGCGATTATCAGACAGTACCAGAAACTCCTTGCATTAGATGAGGTGGATCTTCGCTTTGACGACTCCGCATTAGAGGCGATCGCAGAAAAAGCGCTGGAAAAGAGGACCGGTGCCAGAGCGCTTCGTGCAATTATCGAAGAGTTTATGTTAGATATTATGTATGAGATACCAAAGGATGATAATATCGGAAAGGTAACGATTACAAGAGACTATATTGAGCATAGGGGAGCTCCTCTGATTGAGATGAGAGGCATTAATAAGCCATCCCTGATTACGCAAAATCAGCAGGCATAAAAAATTGTTCCCAGCATGACAGTTGATTCAAAGCGGTGGGGGAAATACGCATAGGGAGCATGAGATGAATAGAAAGATCAGAAAATTAATTAAGGTTATTGGCATTGAGGCATTCTGCCTTCTTCTGCTTACGATGGTCTGGTTTGTAGGCAGTCAGAAAAAGGCAGAAGGTGGCGAAGAATATCAGAACATGGCAGAACAGGTAGTGACACCGACAGATCCACCGATTCAGGTAACACCGGTGCCGACTACGGTGCCAACTGCGATTCCAACAGCAGCAGTGACTGTGACTCCGGAACCGACTGTGGTTCTAACAGAGGAGACTGAGGAAGAAGGACAGGAAGGAACGGAGAGCTCCTATGGTACCAGCAACTATAGTGTGGAAGAAGGCGGGGTAGATGAAGCTTATATTGCAACTCTTTCCATGACACAGCCCGGCAGTCTGATAAAAAGCGCAGGTGCAGTAGATGTTGTGTATTATATGCAGACAGATGACAGATGGGGCAGCCTTTATTATGGGGATGATACAAGCACGGATACAATTGCAAAGTATGGATGCGGTCCGACTTCGATGGCAATCGTGGTATCTAGTTTAACGGATATTAAGATTGATCCGGTTCAGATGTGTGCATGGGCGGCTCAGAATCATTACTGGTATCCGGCGAGCGGATCCTTGCATTCCCTGATCCCAGACTGTGCAAAGGCATTTGGGCTTAAGTCAGAAGGGGTTATTAATGATGCGGATGCAGCAGGAAAGATCACAAAGGCATTATCAGAAGGAAAGCTGATTGTAGCTCTGATGGGAAAAGGTCATTTTACAAGTGGCGGTCATTTCATCGTATTACGAGGCATAACAGAGGACGGAAAAATCTTAGTGGCGGATGCTAACAGTGAAGAGAATACCAATACAGAATGGGATGTAGAGACGATAACAAGCGAAGCAAAAGCGTGGGCAAATGCAAATGGACCATTCTGGATCATCTCGAAGTAAAAATGTTTTCTAAAGTAAGTACAAATGCATAAGATAGAGTAAGTAACCTATCAGAGGGCATTATGGCAGAGGAAGAAAATAATTGCAGGCAAATTATCATATCGGAGAATACGGCGGATTTTTTTCTTCAGCACTCCGGTCAGAGTATTGAAGAGCTAAAGCAGAGAAGTAACTCGGACTGTATACAGATCGTCAATAATAAGTATGCCATCGAGCATTTTAATATCAATGATGTCTCTGCAATACAGGCATACAATACCAGTTACTCCACTATTCCTAAATGCTTTGGCCTGATGGACAGTACAAATATGGAAAGCATCGGGGTAAAGAGACTTAGAAGGCAACCATATTTAAATCTTCTTGGATCGGGTGTGCTGATTGGTATTGTGGATACCGGGATTGATTATCAGAATCCATTATTTCAGTATGCGGATGGAACGACAAGGATTTATTCCATATGGGACCAGAATATTCAGACAGGAAATCTTCCGGAAGGATTTGTGTATGGGAGCGAGTATACAAAAGAAGAGATTAATGAGGCACTGCGGCAAGAGAATCCTCTTGATACGGTCCCGTCTACGGATACGAATGGGCATGGAACCTTTATGGCCGGAATCGCAGCAGGAAACATCGATGAGGAGAATGATTTCACAGGTGTGGCGCCTTTATCAGAGCTAGTGATTGTGAAAATGAAGCCGGCAAAGCAGTATCTGCGGGATTATTTCTATATACGGGAAGATGCCACGGTGTATCAGGAAACAGATATTGTAATGGGGGTTAAGTATCTTATTAATGTCGCACAGAGAGTCAAACGTCCCTTAGTAATATGCCTTGGAGTAGGAACGAATTCGGGCGGGCATGACGGAACCGGAATATTAGATGAGGTATTAAGCCGTTTTGCAGATAATGCCGGGACTTGTTTTGTGTGTCCAACCGGAAATGAAGCCAACAGCAGTGGACATTATCGTAGCCAGAATATGACGGAAGAGTATGAGGATGTAGAACTTAGGGTTGGAGAGAATGAGAGAGGATTTGCGCTGGAGTTTTGGGCAAGTGCTCCAAGTAAATACTCCATTGCATTTGTCTCTCCGACAGGAGAACTGATCGAACGGGTTCCCGCACGAGTGAATAACAGTCAGGTGATTCGGTTTTTATTTGAAAATACGGTTATCTATCTGGATTATCGAGTGCTTGAGATTCGGACCGGAGATGAACTGATTTTCATGAGATTTGAGAATCCTTCCGCAGGGATTTGGAAACTGCGCATTTATAAGGACCTTTCCTTTAGCGGACCATTTGATATGTGGCTTCCGATCCGGGAGTTTATTGGAAGTGACACATATTTTATCCGGCCGGATCCGGACGTTACGATCACCGCTCCGGGAAATTCAGAAGGGGTCATAACGACAGGAGCCTACAATCATACGAATAACAGCATATATATCAGCTCTGGAAGAGGATATACAAGAAAGGGTATGATCAAGCCGGATATTGTGGCCCCGGGAGTGAATATCTATGGGCCGGTTTTAAACCAGCAGTTTGGTGTTAGGAGCGGAACGAGCATTGCGGCAGCTCATACGGCAGGAGTGGCTGCGCTTTTGTTGGAATGGGGGGCTGTGAAGGAGAATCAGATTTATATTGATACCAATGAGATCAAGAAACTGATGATACGAGGCGCGAGCCGCGGCGAGATACAGTATCCAAACCGGGAATGGGGGTATGGAAGGCTTGATGTATATGGAGTTCTTGATAGTCTAAGAAGCACTTTATAAAGAAAAATGGTGTAAAAGTCAGTACGGATCAGAGACACGGTTACATAATTTGCAGTGAGGAGGAGAGGATTTATGAGTGAACAATATATTCCTGAGATTGAAGGGAATTTAAGAAAACATATGATACGGGTGCCGGATGCCATTAATGAAGTAAGCGGGATCCGTATTTTTGGCAAGTTAATTAAGTCGATTGTATTTTCAACAGACGTAGCAATTATAAGAAATTGCAATGCAAATGCCGTGATCGCGGTTTATCCATTTACACCGCAGCCGATTATTACCCATTCCATCATCAGCTGTTCTGATGTGCCGGTGTTCTGTGGTGTAGGAGGTGGGACCACTACTGGCAAGCGTGTCATTAATTTAGCTGAAGATGCCGAATTTCAGGGAGCGGTGGGAGTTGTATTAAATGCTCCTACTCCGAATGAGACAATTGAGAAACTCAGGATGAAGGTTGATATTCCGATTGTGATCACCGTTGTTTCGGATAATACGGATATTAAGGCCAGACTTGCGGCAGGCGCCGATATTATCAATGTGTCGGGAGCTGCTAATACAAGCGATATTGTAGCGAAGATCCGTGAAGAGAATCCGCATGTTCCGATTATAGCAACCGGAGGACCGACCGAGCACAGCATAAGAAAAACGATTGCAGCAGGCGCAAATGCAATCACCTTTACGCCGCCAACAAACGGTGAGATATTTAAGGGAATGATGAATAAATATCGCCAGGAAAAATACATTATATAGAGGGGTAGCTATGACGCTAATCAACAAAATCATACGCAGATTTCCAAAAAAGCAGATAACAGCAAAGGAACTGGATCGAAAATATGAGCATCTTACAATGCCCTTTAAAGGTACAATTGGCGGAGAGCCGGATACGATTCTAAGAAAGGAGCCGGAGAAAACGGCTGCTTATGAGGAGGAAGAGATCGAAGAGGAAGAATATGAAGTGATTGAACGGGAGATCCTTCCGGAGAAGATCATCTGTCCGGATTGCGGAGGCATCACCCTTCAGGGACTGGAGTACTGTGATAAATGCGGCGGAGAGCTGAACAGTCAGTAGAAATTACAAGAATATAATATTTGCTGTTGACAAACAAAAACAGGAATAGTATTATATTTAGCAAGAATAAGGGCGTTCTGTAGATTCTAATCTATAATAACGCCTTATTTTATAACTATGCGCTTTATCGTTGTAAAACGTCGAAACGCTATAGTTATGCATGAAAAAAGCCTATAACAGGGGGGAGGGCCTGTTAGAAGCAATTGCCACACAGACTTAGGTGATATATGTCACAAGAGGAGGATGTTATGAGCAGGAGATTAAAAAGAGTTATAAACGTTGTTAGTATTATGGGTCTTATAATGGCATCCATGACAGGATGCGGTACAAAGGAGACATCAAATAACAGCAATACCTTTAAAATCGGCGGCTTAGGACCACTGACAGGAAGTGCAGCCTCTTACGGAAATTCAGTTAAGAACGGCGCAGAGATCGCAGTTGAGGAAATCAATGCGGATGGCGGCGTAAAAGTTGGCGATAAGCAGGTAACACTGGAATTAAAATTCGAGGATGATGAAGCAAGCCCGGATATTGCACTGACTGCATATAATGCAGTGATGGACTGGGGAGCTCAGTCCATTCTTGGATGCGTAACATCGGATGCGTGTCTTGCCATTAAGGAGAGTACATATAAAGACGGCGTTCTGATGCTGACTCCTTCTGGTTCTGCAAGCGGATGTACGGAATATGACAACGGTTTCCGTCTTTGTTTTACAGATCCTTTGCAGGGAGTGACCATGGCAGATCTGGCAAATGAATTAGGTTATCAGAAGATTGCTGTCATTTACAACAACTCCAGTGATTACAGCACCGGAATTATGGAGGCATTTAAAGAAGAGGCAGAGAAGAATGGGGCCGAAATCGTAGCATGCGAGGCATTTGCAGAAGGTGCGAATGACTTCAATACACAGCTTACGAAAATAAAAGGAACCGACGCCCAGGTTATCTTTGTTCCAGCTTATTACGGGGACGCTTCCTATATTACGACCCAAGCTGCAGAGCTTGGCATGACGCTTCCTTACTTAGGGAGCGACGGATGGGATGGTGTTCTTGCACAGTTAACCGATCCATCCGTGGCAGAAGGCGCAATTTTCTTAAGTCCGTTTTTTGCAGCGGATGAAGAGGAAAGCGTATCCTCCTTCGTTCAGAAATATGAGGAGAAATTCTCTCAGACGCCGGATCAGTTTGCAGCAGACGGCTACGATTCCGTATATGTTATTGCAGCAGCTTTAGGGAAGGCAGGAACGACTGACAGCGCATCGATTATCAATGCGATGACAGAAATCACAGTGGACGGCATTACCGGATCCGTATCTTTTACAAAAGAAGGGGAGCCGAATAAAGGTGCCAGGTTCATTGAAATCAAGGACGGCGCATATGTTGCCCGTTAATTCAATCAGCAGGGGTTAAATTACAATAGAGCGTCTCGCGAAAATTGCGGTCTGTTGGAATTTTCAACATAAAAAAACATTTCCGGATCCATCAGTCCGGAGATGTTTTTCCCTTTTTAGCTTTCTTATGGGAGATATCTTTTAGCAGCGTACAGCTGCATTTGTTTTATAAAAACATAGAAAGGGTAATCGGATATGGAGAGTATTATCGAACAGATTATAAATGGTCTTCGCACCGGCAGCATATATGCGCTAATCGCTCTTGGCTATACAATGGTCTATGGAATTGCGAAAATGATTAATTTTGCCCATGGAGACATTATTATGGTAGGGGCCTATTCTCTTTATGTCTTTATCTCAAAGCTGCATATTCCGGTTTTTTTTGCCGTTCTGCTTTCCATTCTGGTATGTGCCTTGCTTGGCATCGCAATGGAAAAAGTCGCATATAAGCCACTACGCAATGCACCGCCACTAGCAGTTTTAATCACGGCAATCGGCATGAGTTTTCTACTTCAGAGTCTGGCATTACTGATTTTTAAAGCCAACCCAATTCCTTTTAAGTCTATTATTAAGCTGGCACCAGTAAAAGTTGGTTCTATCACCATAGCCGGTATTTCCATTATTACATTTCTAGTTACAACAATCATTATGTTATCCCTTACCCTGTTTATCCATTATACGAGATCCGGAAGAGCCATGCGTGCAGTTTCGGAGGATCGTGAGGCAGCGCAGCTTATGGGGATTGATGTGAATCATACGATATCCATGGTATTTGCAATCGGTTCCGCATTAGGAGCTGTGGCCGGCATTCTGTATGTATGCCAGTATCAGACATTGCAGCCGACGCTTGGAGCGCTGCCTGGTATCAAGGCATTCGTGGCCGCTGTTTTTGGCGGGATCGGGTCCGTGCCCGGAGCGATGCTTGGCGGGATTTTATTAGGTGTTATCGAGAGCATATCCAAGGCGTACATATCCTCGGAACTTGCAGATGCCATTGTGTTTGGCGTGCTGGTCCTTGTTCTTCTTCTAAAGCCATCGGGCCTTTTAGGAAAGAATCGGATTGAGAAAGTGTAGGTGAATGTATGACGCAAAAAATCAGAGAGAAGATGACAGGAAAGAATCGATGGTTCATTATGATCGGGATTATGATCGCAGGATATGCCATTTGTGCCTTATTAGCGGAGGGAAACCTTTTAAACCGGCAGATGAAATCCCTGATTGTGCCGGCGGGCATCAATATTATCCTTGCAGTATCACTCAATATCACAACCGGTTTTTTGGGGGAACTTTCCTTAGGACACGCCGGATTTATGGCAATCGGAGCCTATACCGGAGCCATCTTTACGAAGTACATAACATTTCTTCCGCCAGTGGTTGCATTTTTTATAGGAATTTTGCTTGGCGGTATTATGGCGGCTTTATTTGGCATCTTAATCGGAATGCCGGTTTTAAGACTAAGAGGGGATTATCTGGCCATTGTCACCCTGGCATTTGGAGAAATCATACGTTCTGTCATCAATGCAATGCATATAACAGGAGGAGCCAAAGGGCTTGCAAAGATCCCTACCTATACAAATTATACATGGGTATATGTAATCATGATCACAACCGTTCTTGTGGCAAGAAGGCTTCTGCATTCCAGGCAGGGACGTGCGATTGTTTCCATTCGCGAGAATACAATTGCAGCAGAGGCAGTGGGGGTACAGGTCACAAGGTACAAAATACTGGCGTTTGCGATAGCGGCATTTTTCGCAGGGATGGCAGGTGTATTATATGCCCATAATTTCAGTATCTTAAAACCCGATAACTTTGATTACAATAAATCCATTGATATTTTAGTGTTTGTGGTTCTTGGCGGAATGGGAAGTGTGAAAGGTTCGACCATTGCAGCCGTTATTCTGACGGTTCTTCCGGAAGTGCTTCGATCCGCGGATGATTTAAGAAAGCTTCTTTATGCGCTGGCATTGATTATTATTATGATATACAAGCAAGGAAATAAAAGAGGGTGGCTTGGCAGGCTGTTTAAAAAGAAGGAGGCGGTATAGGATGGCGCTTTTGGATGTGAAGGATCTGGGAATCTCATTTGGAGGATTAAAGGCAGTAGAGCATGTGAATTTGTCCATTGAAAAAGGAGAGCTGTTTGGACTCATCGGGCCGAACGGGGCCGGCAAGACAACCGTATTTAATCTGCTGACCGGCGTATACCAGCCGACCTGCGGCACTATTTTGTTAAATGGAAAGAAGTTAGAGGGCAAGTCACCGGCGGAGATAAGCAGACGCGGAGTGGCCAGGACATTTCAGAATATTCGTTTATTTAAAAGGATGACCGTTTTGGAAAATGTCATGGTTGCCTTTCATAATCAGGTGACGTATTCCTTGTTGGATGGCATGCTACACACGAAACGGTACCGGGAGGCCGAAAAACAGGTGAGAAGACAGGCTGCAACTATACTGGATGTATTTGGCCTAGAGGACGAGAAGGATACTTTAGCAGTAAATCTTCCTTACGGAAAGCAGAGAAAGCTAGAGATTGCAAGAGCTTTAGCGACCAGTCCCCAGCTTCTTTTATTAGATGAGCCGGCAGCCGGAATGAATCCGAATGAGACAAAGGAACTGATGGATACCATTCAGCTTGTAAGAAAACAGTATGGGACTACGATCCTTCTAATTGAACATGATATGAAACTGGTATCCGGTATCTGTGAGAAACTTCTTGTATTGAATTTTGGAACGGAACTAGCCAGCGGTGTTCCGGAAGAAGTACTAAAAAATCCCGAAGTAGTGACAGCCTACCTTGGTGAGTGAGTGTGGAGGTGCGGTTATGGCAATGTTAGCGATAAAGGATTTAGAGGTGTACTATGGAGCCATTAGGGCGATAAAAGGAATCTCTTTTGAGGTAGAAGCAGGAGAGGTCATTGCATTAATCGGGGCAAATGGAGCTGGAAAGACTACCACGTTACATACGATTACAGGACTGGTACCGGCAAGTCATGGCTCTATTCAGTTTTTAGGTGAAGAGCTTACGAAGATTCCGGCACATAAGATTGTAACTCTCGGTATTGCCCATGTGCCGGAGGGACGCCGGATTTTTTCAGAGCTTACGGTATATGAGAATCTTCTAATGGGGGCCTATACAAGGAAAAGCCGGAAAGAAAGAGAGGAAGGCATCGCATATGTATATGAGCGTTTTCCAAGATTAATGGAGAGAGAGAAGCAGATTGCAGGCACTTTATCTGGAGGAGAGCAGCAGATGTTAGCGATGGGAAGGGCGCTTATGTCACATCCAAAGATTATGCTGTTAGATGAACCCTCTATGGGGCTTTCGCCGATTTTAGTCTCGGAGATCTTTACCATTATCAAGGAAATCAGTGCAGCAGGCACTACGGTGCTATTGGTGGAACAGAACGCAAGAAAGGCTCTATCTATTGCAGACCGCGGATATGTTTTGGAGACTGGGAATATTGTATTAACTGGAACAGCAGATGAATTAAGGCAGAATGAATCAGTACGGAAAGCATATTTAGGGGAATGAAAGAGAATAGGATATAATGAGGGAAAATTCGTATTTTGGATTTGCGCTTTACAAGAGGAGGAAGAGTATGTAATATTATAGAAAATACATGAAAGGAATGGTAAATCACATGATATCAGAAAAAATGGTTTCTCTTGTAAAGAATAGTTCCGTCATTCGGGCAATGTTTGAGGAAGGAAAGAAGATGGCGAAGGAGTTCGGAGCAGAGAACGTATATGATTTCAGTCTGGGCAATCCAAGTGTGGAACCACCAAAAGAAGTAAAGCAGGCGATTCTTGATATTGTAAATAAGGAAGATGCAAATCTTGTTCACGGATATATGAGCAACTCCGGATATGAAGATGTACGTGCAGCGGTGGCTTCCTCCATCAATGCAAAGCAGGCTACCTCTTTTCATGCGGACAATATTGTAATGACAGTCGGTGCGGCAGGCGGAATGAATGTAATCTTAAAAACGCTTATTAACCCTGGTGATGAGGTAATTGCCTTTGCCCCTTACTTCGGGGAGTATAATAACTATGTAGCCAATGTGGATGGAAAATTAGTGGTAGTATCTCCAAATACGGCTACTTTTCAGCCAAATCTGCAGGAATTAGAAGAAAAGGTCACAGAGAGGACAAAGGCTGTGATCATAAATACACCGAATAATCCGACCGGTGTGGTGTATTCCGAGCAGACCATAAAGGAATTAGCGGATATCTTAAGTAGAAAACAAAAGGAATTATCTACATCCATTTATCTTATATCGGATGAGCCGTATCGCGAGCTTGCATATGATGGCGTAGAGGTTCCTTACATTACAAAGTATTATAACAATACCGTTGTTGGATATTCATATAGCAAGTCATTGTCCCTTCCAGGAGAAAGAATCGGCTATTTGGTTCTTCCGGATGAATTAGATGATGCAGAGGATATTAAAGCTGCGGCCAATGTGGCAAATCGTATCCTGGGCTATGTCAATGCGCCATCCCTTATGCAGCGTGTCATTGCAAGATGCTTAGATGCAAAGGTGGAAGTAGAGATTTATAACAAGAACAGGGAACTTCTATATGATGCCCTTTCCTCTTATGGCTATGAGTGCATTAAGCCGGAAGGAGCGTTCTATCTGTTTGTTAAGGCATTGGAAGAAGATGATAAGGCGTTTGCAGAACGTGCGAAGAAGCATAATATTTTAATTGTTCCGGGATCTGCATTCGCATGTCCGGGATACTGCCGTATTGCATACTGTGTGGATTATGACATGATTAAACGAAGTCTTGCAGGATTTGAGGCGTTAGCAAAAGAATATCGCGGATAAGACAGGAAGGAAGGCGCAGAATGAAAGAATGGAAGAATAACATTCGGTTGGTAGATCCATATGTGGCAGGAGAACAGCCACAATTTGAGCATATGATAAAGCTTAATACAAATGAAAATCCGTTTCCACCGTCACCGCTTGTGACAGAAGTACTGAAGAACCTGAATACGGAGAAACTGAAGCTCTATCCGGATACCTCCTCTAAGGTGCTTGTTCATGAACTGGCAGAATACTATGGGCTTGATGACACCCAGATTTTTGTCGGAGTAGGCTCTGATGATGTTCTGGCAATGGCATTTCTGACATTCTTTTATTCTGATAAGCCGATTCTGTTTGCTGATATCACCTATTCTTTTTATGAGGTATGGGCAAGTCTGTATCATATTCCATATCGTCTTGTTCCGACCGGGAAAGGCTTTACGCTTGATAAAGAGGGGTATTATCAGGAAAATGGGGGCATTGTCATTGCAAATCCGAACGCACCTACCTCTCTTGCAGTGAGCCGTGATTTTATTGAGGATATTCTGATTCATAATAGGAAATCCGTTGTGATTGTAGATGAGGCATATGTAGATTTTGGAGCAGAGAGCGCGCTTCCATTAATTGAGAAGTATGATAATCTTTTGGTTATTCAGACCTTTTCAAAATCCCGTTCCTTAGCCGGTATGCGGATTGGTTATGCAATGGGGAATCCGGAGTTAATTGAAGCGCTCGTAAACATTAAGAATGCCTATAATTCTTATACAATGAATACGGCATCGATATTGTGTGGGGCAGCAGCTGTAAAAGATACCGCGTATTTTCGTAATAGCATTAAGCGAATCGTAGATACAAGGGAATATGTACAAAATGAGCTTTTAAACATGGGATTTCAGGTGTTAGACTCAAAGACCAATTTTTTATTCATTCATCATGATAAGATTTGTGCAAAGGAGCTTTTTGATGCTTTGCGACAGGAGAATATATTTGTTCGCTATTTTAACAAGCCAGGCATCGATGACTATCTGCGTGTGACAATCGGAACAAAAGATCAGATGCAGGTATTTTTAGGATTTTTAAGCACATATTTTCAGACAACAGTGACGCATCAGAACGAATAAGGAAGGGCCAGAGGATTTAAACCAATTAGAGCGTTTGATGATATAACAAAATGTGTAAAAAAATATAGGGATTTCACAAAAAGCATACAAATTAAGGAAAAGCACTGGATTAAATGTAAAAAATAGTGTATAATGGTTTGAAGGAGATAGAAAAAAATCTAAATTCTAGGAGTCACTAGAATTGGAGGAGGAAGAAAAGTGAAAATACTGATAGCGGAAGACGATTTTGCAAGTCGTAAATTTATGTTACGTTTCCTTTCAAAGTACGGCGAATGTGACGTTACGGTAGATGGCATGGAGGCTGTGGAAGCGTTTAAGATGGCTTTAGAGATGAACGAAGGATATGATTTGGTATGCCTTGACATTATGATGCCGGTGCTCGATGGATACCAGGCTTTAAAAGCAATTCGTGATATTGAGAAAGAAAAAGGAATATCAGAAGAGACACAGACAAAAGTAATTATGACCACCGCATTAAGTGAAGGACGGAATGTTACAAAGGCGTTTGAATTAGGATGTGTAGCATATGCCGGAAAGCCAATTGATACTGCAAAGTTTGAGAATGTGCTGCGTAAACTGAGGTTGCTTGAAGAAGTATAGCAAAGCAGTGATACATAGAGGAATAAGGAGATTTCCTTAGTAAAAGACAGAGGCGGAAAGAAGAGTAAATATCTTCTTTAGCGCCTTTGTTTTTTCATTCATAGAAAGGTCAGAAAGCTTTTTACGAATGAAAAAGCTTTTTGAGGGGTACGCATGGTGTATAAGCTTTGGCGTGACAAAGTGACATCACACTGATAAAAAAGATATGCACAACTTGGAGTGACGAAGTTATTTTGTTTTAAGACAGATAAAAGACTATAAAATACAATAATAAGCAATAACATACAAAAGGATACAAAAAATACCATTATAATTTTCAAAAATGAGAAAACGATTAGAAAATGCCAAGTGGTTTATTAGAAAGCGTCAGATTCATTGATTTCCATGAACGCCTATGTTAAACTAGCGATGTTCATGATCGGTTTATGAGAGTGAAAGGGGAAGAACGTTATGAGATGTCCAAGTTGCGGAGATGATCGTTGTGTGATTATTGAGGAATCAGATACGCATCAGAAAGGCTTTGGATTCTTAAAGGGGTGCTGCGGTTATATATTAGTGGGACCAATTGGCTGGATGTGTGGTTTATGCGGTATGGGAGAGGGCCATACAGCAAGAAGATCCTATTTTGTCTGTCAGAATTGCGGACGGAAATTCCGTGCCTAGGGAGTATAATGAATATAGAAACGAATAATCCAACGCTTGTTATATGGAAAGCGCTTATGTCATGGGGAGAATCTTTAGGATGCCACCAGATGCCGGAACGGAGCTTTTTTTTGAGGGGATATCAGTTTCCGGTCTGTGCAAGATGTACCGGTGTTATAATCGGATATATACTGGCGGTGCCAATATATTATATAAGTGGGTTTCATAGAAATACGTCCATATTCGGATGCTTTTCCATGTTAACAGACTGGGGAATTCAAAAGATAAGGCTAATGGAATCTACAAATACTCGTAGGTTTCTTACGGGCCTTATAGGGGGCTTTGGCTTAATGTCGATTCAGATTGAGATAATAAGATGTGTGATTCAGCGATTAGAGAGTTGGAGCATACAAAAATAATAGAAAAGCGTAGAATGTAAAAATGTGCCAAGAAAGGACAGGAGATAAACTTCCCTGTCCTTTCTTGGCACATTTTTTATGCTATTGTTTAGAAACCGGAAAGAGAAAACGGCAAAGCCTGAAAGGCCCGAAAAAGAAGCACTCTAGATATTGACAATCGATACAGACAGGACTATAATGCTTTTTGTAAATGATAATAATTATCAATTACAAAAAACTTCCGATTATATCTTATGAAAAAATACATAGCAATCGGAAGGAAAGAACCACAGAGTCTTTTATTCAGAAATGAACCGAAATAAAAAGATAGAAAAGGTGAAAAAACATGACATTAAGAGATGGAAAAAAGGGGCATCGCTACAGCGTATGCAGCATGGAACTGGAACAGAGCACAAAGATGAGACTTCAGGCGTTAGGCCTTACCGATGGAACTAAAATTGAGGTGCTGAATTCTAAGAAGTCTGGCTCCGTCATATTTAATGTAAGAGGAACAAGACTGGCGATTGGGAAAGATATCGCGGAATGTATTGAGGTTGCGGAAATAGCATAGAGAAAGAGGGAGAAAGATGAAAGAAGAACTTCAAGTTGGATTTGTGGGAAATCCAAACTGTGGGAAGACAACTTTGTTCAATGCCTATACCGGGGCGAAATTAAAGGTTGCAAACTGGCCGGGCGTAACGGTTGAGAAAAAGGAAGGGGCAATGAAGTATCATAGCCATCGGTTTAAGTTAGTGGATCTTCCGGGCATCTACAGCCTCACATCCTATACAATGGAGGAGAAGCTGACCAGACAGTTTATCTTAGAGGATGATGTGGATGTAATCATTGACGTGGCGGATGCATCCGCGTTAGAAAGAAATCTCTATCTGACACTTCAGTTGATCGAGCTTGGAAAGCCAGTGGTATTAGCACTGAACATGATGGATATTGTAGAAGAAAGAGGTATGGAAATTGACCTTCATCGTCTGCCAGAGATGTTAGGCATTCCTTGTATTCCGGTATCTGCCAGAAAACGTACCGGACTGGATATCCTGATGCATACGGTTGCTCATCATAAAGAGAAAAAACAGCAGATCGATTTGGAACACCAGCATCCAAACAGCAAGAAAAGCAAGCATGTGCATCCGCATCACTCTGAGTATGCCATGGTATATTCCGATGAGATAGAAGATAAGATCGATGCCGTGATCGGACGTTTAAAGGAAGCTGGATTTGAGACCAATAATTATCGCTGGCATGCGATTAAGTTATTAGAGCATGATGAAGAGATTATGGAGAAATGTCAGATTTCTTTAAAGGATATTGTGCCGGAAAGCATGGAGACACAAATCATCAATGAAAAATACGATTTTATCGACGAGGTGATAGAAGAATGCCTGGTTAATAAGTCACAAAAAGCGGCTGCTACAGATAAGGCGGATCGCCTCTTAACTCATCCGGTTTGGGGTGTTCCAATATTTTTGGGTATTATGGCGCTTGTATTCTTTTTAACTTTTACAGTAGGGGATTTTCTAAAAGGTGGATTTGAAGTGGCACTTTCGTATATCTCGGATGCATGCTATAACGGCTTGCATGCAATGAATGCCAGCCCAGTCTTAATTTCCTTGATTGTTGACGGTATTATAGCAGGAGTTGGGGGAATCCTTACGTTCCTTCCGAACATATTTATTCTGTTCTTAGCACTTGCATTTTTAGAGGACAGTGGCTATATGTCGCGTGTGGCATATGTAATGGACGGCTTGATGGGCAAGCTGGGCTTATCCGGAAGGGCCTTTATTCCAATGCTTCTCGGGTTTGGCTGTACCGTTCCGGCTATTATGGCATCCAGAGCATTAGAGGATGTAAGAGACAGAAGAAGAACCATCTTAGTTACTCCATTTATGTCATGCAGTGCGAGACTTCCAATCTACGTGTTATTCTCCCAGATGTTTTTCAAGGAACACGCGATGTGGGCGGCTTATTCCATGTATGTGATCGGCCTTTTGATTGCAATCCTTGTTGCATTTGTGATGCATAAAGCAAATAAGAAAAATGCGATCAGCCCACTATTAATTGAGCTACCGGAATATAAGACACCAAATGCCAGAACGATCTTCATCTATGTATGGGATAAAGTAAAGGATTACCTGACAAAGGCAGGAACCACTATTTTTATTGCGTCTATTATCATTTGGTTTCTACTGAATTTCGGAACACACGGAATGGTAGACGATATGTCAGAAAGCCTTGGAGCCGCAATCGGCAAGGTAGTGGCACCATTGTTAGTGCCAGCCGGCTTAGGAATGTGGCAGGTCGTATTAGCACTGATTTCCGGTGTTGCGGCAAAGGAAGTGGTCGTATCCAGTTTTGGCGTTATCTTCGGAATCGCCAATATCAACTCTCAGGCAGGCATGGATTCTTTAGTAGCAAGTCTTGCAGGATATCATTTCGGTGCACTGAATGCGTATGCGCTGATGATCTTTTGTCTGTTATATACACCATGTGCGGCTACGATCGGTGTTATGAAGCGGGAGTTAAAGTCTACAAAATGGACATTATTTGCAGTATGTTTCCAGCTTGTGGTCGCATGGTTGGCTGCAACGCTTGTGTTCCAGATCGGAAGCCTGTTTATATAGGAGAGTTTGTTTAATAAAAGGGGGCGTTTTTATGGCGGCAACCATTATAATCGGAGTGCTGATCGCGCTTTATGCGGCGGTCATAATTCGTAAGAAAGTAAAGGACGTAAAAGCCGGGAAGTTCTGTTCCTGTGGCTGTGATTCCTGTCCTTCCAAATGTCATACAAAATAGAAAAAGAAGCTGCTGGATGCGGGGACAATAAGGGGCCTGCATCCAGCAGCTTTCGTATTAAACAGTATATGGCGGATAGGGGGATGAAAGGTTAGTTTTAGGCGGAGGAATTTTAAACTTTTTTTGTGTATTTGCAAGGGGGACGCATTCCGTGTTTTCCCGAAAATTTCGCAATTTCCGAAATTTCTAAAAAGGAAATTAGCAGTTTAGGGAGAATACTAGTAATGTAAGGGTTTTTAAATGAAAATAACGGAGGATAATTTGCAGTAAATGGATAAATTAAATATCAGAGAGAAGCAGGAAGTCCGCGAACACGAGTTTTTGAGTCCCTATGCATCGTTTAGTGACTGTTCGAAGGGCCGCGATATTTATGAAGAGCCTTGTGATATCCGCCCGATTTATCAAAGAGATAGAGACAGGATTCTGCATTCGAAGGCATTTCGAAGGCTGAATGGAAAAACACAGGTGTTCTTAACCCCGGAAGGAGATCACTACCGGACAAGAATGACACATACGTTAGAAGTGGCACAGAATGCAAGAACCATTGCCAAGGCATTAAGGCTGAACGAAGAATTAACGGAGGCAATCGCACTGGGGCATGACTTAGGACATACGCCGTTCGGACATGCTGGCGAGAGAGCGTTAAGAAGGGTATATAAGCCTGGATTCGAGCACAGCGAGCAGAGCATACGTGTTGTAGAGGTATTAGAGAAGCATGGAAGGGGCCTTAATTTAACAAAAGAAGTACGGGATGGGATCTTAAATCATCAGACAAGCAAGATGCCATCTACCTTAGAAGGAAAAGTAGTAAGGCTTTCGGATAAGATCGCTTATATCAATCATGATATTGACGATGCAATTCGTGGGCATATTATTACAGAAGAACAGATACCGACAGAGTATGCAAAAGTTTTGGGGTATACGACCAAGGAACGTCTGGGCACAATCATCCATGATATTGTATCCCATAGTGAAGGGAAGAATGATATCCTGATGTCAAAAGAAGTGGAAGAGGCCATGCATGGTCTTAGAAAATATATGTTTCAGAGTGTGTATACCGATCCCGTGGCAAAAGGGCAGGAGTCAAAGGCAGAAAGCATGATTGAGCAGCTGTTTGTGTATTATGTCAAGAGACCGGAGAAACTTTCAGAAGAGTATCAGTATATGATCTATGAGAAAGGGGAGACGATTGAACGGGTGGTATGTGACTATATCGCCGGAATGACAGACCGATATGCGGTAGCAAAGTATAAAGAGATTGCCATTCCATTTGCATGGGATGTATACTAGAAGGAAAGGCGGGGAAAAGATGTGAGGACATCCTTACATCTTCCTTGGCGGATGAGAATCAGCAGGACAGGAGTTTAAGATGTATTATTCAGAGGAACTTGTAGAAGAGATCAGATCGAGAAATGATATTGTTGATGTGATCGGTTCTTATGTTAAGCTTTCAAAAAAGGGAAGCACCTACATGGGATTATGCCCGTTTCATAATGAAAAATCCCCATCCTTTGCGGTCAGCGGTTCAAAGCAGATGTATCATTGCTTTGGCTGCGGCGTTGGGGGCAATGTCTTTACCTTTATGATGGAATATGAGAACTATACCTTTATAGAGGCGCTAAAAGCGTTGGCGGAACGGGCCGGGGTGAAGCTCCCGGAAGAGGAATATTCCGAAGAGGCAAAACGGGCAGCAGATCTAAGAAGCCGTTTATTAGAAGTCAACAAGGAAGCAGCAAAGTATTATTTTTATCAGTTAAAATCAGCGCGCGGTGAAAAGGCGTTAGAATATTTAAAGAACAGAGAGCTTTCGGATGAGACAATTAAGAAGTTCGGGTTAGGATACTCCAATCCATTTTCGGATGATTTATATCAGTATATGAAACAGCAGGGATATGATGATTCCATATTAAGCCAGTCCGGTCTCTTTACGATGGATGAAAGAGGCGCTCATGATAAGTTCTGGAACCGCGTCATGTTCCCGATTATGGACAGCAACAATAAAGTCATCGCATTTGGTGGACGAGTGATGGGAGAGGGGACCCCTAAGTACTTAAACTCCCCGGAAACGAAGTTATTTGATAAGTCTAGAAACTTATACGGGCTTAATTTGGCCAGATCCTCAAGACGCCCTAATATGCTGATCTGTGAGGGCTATATGGATGTAATCGCGCTTCATCAGGCCGGATTTAATAACGCAGTGGCTTCTCTTGGAACTGCCTTCACGCCACAGCAGGCGAAGTTATTATCTCGTTATACCAATGAAGTGTTACTCACATACGATAGTGATGAGGCCGGAACAAAGGCGGCACTTCGTGCCATTCCGATCTTAAAAGAGGCCGGAATCAGTGCAAAGATCGTCAATATGAAACCATATAAGGATCCGGATGAATTCATCAAGGCACTTGGGGCAGAGGAATATCAGAAACGTATGGATCAGGCCGGAAACAGCTTTTATTTTGAGGTGGAAGTGTTAGAGCGAGGCTTTAATCTGGAGGATCCGGAGGAAAAGACAAAGTTCTTTAATGAGATGGCAAAGAAGCTGCTTATATTCTCCGAGGAGATTGAGAGAAATATCTATATCGAGGCGATGTGCAAGAAATATAATATCAGCTTTGATAACTTAAGAAAGCTTGTAAATCGTTATGGAGCCCAGATTGGGAATGTTCAGGCGGAGAGAGAGGCTGTAAAGAGGGAAAGAGAGAGTGCAAAGAAGGCAAAGCCTGAGGAAGGCATGAAGCAGTCCCAAAAGATCCTCTTAACCTGGCTGATTGATGACAGCAAGGCGTTTGAGAAGATCAAAGGGATCATCGGCCCGGAAGATTTTACAGAAGAGTTATATCGGGAAGTAGCCAATATGCTGTTTGCTCAGTATGAGGAAGAACATGCCGTGAATCCGGCAAAGATCATCAACAAGTTTGTCAGCAAGGAAGAACAGACGATGGTAGCAGAGCTGTTCACGACGGAAGTCGGCGCATTGATGAGTGATGCACAGAGAAAGAAAGCATTTGCCGATACGGTTGTGAGAGTGAAGAAAGCAAGCCTTGAACTGGCACAGAAACGTGCAATTGAAAACAATGACATTGCCGCATTACAGGATATCATCGTGCAGCAGAGAGACATGGCAAAGCTGCATAGTTCCTTGAATGCTGGTTAGACTATAATTTGGTAGTTCTTTTGGATGAAGAAAGAAGGATGCTGTTTATGGATGAAAATATGGCTAAATTTCGTGAAAAGCTTGGTGAGTTGTTAGTTTACGCTAAGAAAAAGAAGAATGTATTAGAGTATGAGGAAATCAATGATTTTTTCTCGGATCTGGATATGGATTCCGATCAGGTAGAGAAGATTTATGAGTTTTTGGATGCAAACAACGTAGATGTATTAAGAGCACCGGAGATGGATGAGTCAGCGGGGGATCCGCTTGAAATGGAGATGGACGATGTGGACGAAGATGATCTTGCAATCATTGAGTCTGAGGAAGAGGATCTGTCTAAAATCGATCTTTCGGTCCCGGAAGGGGTCGGAACGGAAGATCCGGTCCGGATGTACTTAAAAGAAATTGGAAAGGTCCCTCTTTTAAGCAGTGATGAAGAGATGGAATTAGCAAAGAAGATGGAGGAGGGTGACAGTGAAGCCAGGAAACGTCTTGCGGAAGCAAACCTTCGTCTTGTAGTCAGCATAGCGAAACGTTATGTGGGAAGGGGGATGCAGTTCCTAGATTTAATCCAGGAGGGAAATTTAGGCCTGATTAAAGCAGTTGAGAAGTTCGACTATCATAAGGGATACAAATTCAGTACTTATGCCACATGGTGGATCCGCCAGGCTATCACAAGAGCCATAGCGGACCAGGCAAGGACGATCCGTATTCCCGTTCATATGGTGGAGACGATCAACAAGTTGATCCGTGTACAGCGTCAGCTTCTACAGGAACTAGGAAGAGAGCCATTTCCGGAGGAAGTGGCAAAAGAGATGAATCTTCCGGTTGACCGTGTGCGGGAGATTCAGAAGATCTCACAGGAGCCGGTATCCTTAGAGACGCCAATCGGCGAGGAAGAGGACAGCCACTTAGGGGACTTTATTCAGGATGATAATGTGCCGGTACCGGCAGAGGCAGCCGCGTTCACACTCCTAAAGGAGCAGTTGATGGAGGTACTAGCCACCTTAACCGACAGAGAGCAGAAGGTGCTTCGTTTACGGTTTGGCCTTGATGATGGAAGGGCAAGGACGTTAGAGGAAGTAGGAAAGGAATTCAATGTGACAAGAGAACGAATCCGTCAGATTGAAGCAAAGGCACTCAGAAAGTTAAGACATCCAAGCCGGTCAAGAAAGTTAAAGGATTATTTAGAGTAGAAGGATGTTTAGGAATGCAGTTATCTAAAAGATTACAGATGGTAGTAGATTTCGTGACAAAAGGAATGCGTGTTGCAGATGTAGGGTGCGATCATGCCTATATCTCTATTTACCTGATTGAGCATGAAATCGCTACAAACACCATAGCGCTGGATATTAATAAAGGACCACTGATGCGTGCAGGTGAAAACATAAAAAAATACGGATATCAGGATAAGATTGAAACCAGGCTGTCTGACGGCTTAAAGAAGCTAAAAACGGGTGAGGCGGATACGATTGTCATTGCAGGCATGGGTGGGCCTCTTATGGTTAAGATATTAAGCGATAGCATGGAAAGCGTAGATGCGGCCAAAGAGCTTGTTCTTCAGCCACAGTCCGAGATCGATACACTAAGAGCGTATCTACATAATAGTGGATTTGCCATTGTGGAAGAAGCGATGTGTAAGGAAGATGGAAAGTACTATACAGCGATGCGTGCCGTTAAGAAGGAAGAGGCAGGGGATACATCGGATGCGGTAGATCCAGTGTTCCTTCATTATGGAAAATGGCTTCTGAAAGATAAGAATCCTGTCTTACAGGAGTTTTTAAAGAAAGAGCAGGTAAAGACAGCCGCCATATTAGAATCGCTTGAAAATACGGATACGGAGGGCGCACAGAGTCGAAAAGAATCCTTAAAGAAAGAAATCGCACTTTTAGAGAACGCGCTTCAATTCTACGCATAAGATATTATACGTCCGATAATACGTAAGGCATGATAAGGAGAGAAGGCTTATGGATAGATGCAGGATCACGATTAACGGAGAAACAAGGGAAATTCAGAAAGATACTACATTTTTAGAAATCGCAAAGGAATATCAGAAGGATTATCCGGATCAAATTATGCTTGTGTTAAAGGATGGCAGGCTTCGTGAACTGTTTAAGACAGTGGACGAAGACTGCACACTCTCCTTTGTTACGGCAAAAGAAGATGCTGGCATGAAAACGTATGTAAGAGGTATGATCCTTGTGATGCTCCGGGCTATTTACCGTGTATTAAAGGAAAAGGGCATCGATAAGGTGAGGGTAGAACATGCAATCGGTGATGCGCTTTATTGTGAGATCGATGGAATGTTTCAGTTGAAAAAAGAGGATTTAGAACAGGTGAAACAGGAGATGAACTCCCTTGTGAAACGGGATCTTCCATTTCAAAAGCGTTCGATGGATACAGAAGGGGCTGTAAAGTTGTTCCGGCATTATGGCATGTATGACAAAGAGAAGCTGTTTCGGTATCGCCGGGTAAGCAGAGCCAATATTTATACGTTAGATGGGTTTGAGGATTATTTCTATGGGTATATGCCGCCTAGTACCAGCTATTTAAGATACTTTGACTTAAAACTGTATGCGGATGGATTTCTTCTTATGCTTCCAAGCAGGGCTGAACCGAAGATTGTAAAACCATTTGAAGAGAAGGTAAAGCTTTTTCAGACACTGCAGGAATCAAACCGCTGGGCTGCCACGATGGGGATTGATACCGTTGGTGCGTTAAACGAAGAGATCACAAAAGGCAATATGGCGGAACTGATTCTGGTACAGGAGGCGCTTCAGGAGAAGAAGATCGCAGAGATCGCGGAGCAGATCAAACGAGCCGGCAATAAGAAGTTTATTATGATCGCAGGTCCTTCCTCTTCCGGAAAGACGACCTTCTCCCACAGGCTGTCCATTCAGCTTCGTACGATTGGATATCATCCTCATCCGATTGCAGTCGACGATTATTTTGTAAACCGAGAGCTTACACCGAAGGATGAGAATGGAAACTATAATTTTGAGACGTTAAAGGCGATTGATGTAAAGCAGTTTAACGAGGATATGGCGGCTTTATTAGAGGGAAGAACCGTAGAGCTTCCAAGCTATAATTTTAAAACTGGAAAGAGAGAGTATAAGGGAAACTTTAAGACGCTTGGCAAAGAAGATATCTTAGTCATTGAAGGCATTCATGGACTGAATGACGAATTGTCCTATGCTCTTCCAAGAGAAAGCAAGTTTAAAATTTATATCAGTGCTCTTACACAGCTTAATATTGATGAGCATAACCGCATTCCAACTACGGATGGAAGGCTGATCCGACGTATGGTCAGAGATGCCAGAACCCGTGGGGCATCGGCAAGGGATACGATCCGCATGTGGCCATCGGTAAGAAAGGGAGAGGAAGAGAATATCTTTCCGTTTCAGGAGGATGTGGACTGCATGTTTAATTCTGCCCTGATTTATGAATTGGCGGTATTAAAGCAGTATGCGGAACCGATTTTATTTGGCATTGATAAGGAATGTGAAGAATATATAGAGGCAAAAAGACTGTTGAAGTTTTTGGATTATTTCCTGGCGGCACCAAGCGATATGATTCCGATGAATTCCATTTTACGAGAGTTTGTAGGAGGAAGCTGTTTCCATGTATAGGGGAAAATTCGAAATTCTCTTTACAATTCGTACAATTCATGTTAGAATAGCTAACGTGTCCATAAGGAAATAATAATTAAAAATAGATATGAGTAGTACAGATGATCGCGCCAGGTTTACCTGGTGAGGAAAGTCCGGGCTTCATAGGGCAGGGTGCCGGATAACGTCCGGTGGAGGCGACTCTAAGGCTAGTGCAACAGAAAAGAAACCGCCTGGGTTTTCCCAGGTAAGGATGGAATGGCGGTGTAAGAGACCACCGCTTTCCTGGTAACAGGAAAGGCCGTGTAAACCCCACTCGAAGCAAGACCAAATGTTTGGGAGATTTCTCCCATAGGAAGCGATACGGCGGCCCGTCGTGCTTCTAGGTAGGTCGCGTTTTGCCAGTAAAAGGCAAAGGAGCTGTATGGCGACATACAGTCAAGATAGATGATCATCCAATACAGAACCCGGCTTATAGTACTGCTCATTACATAGGACTTGGTAGGCTTCGTCCCCTTTTGGGCAAAGCCGGCATACAATAGAGGGCCATATGGCAGAGACGTAAGGATGGTAGGCGGATAACGCTTATGGGCTTTGCGCCTCGCCGGCCGCGTAGTACATGTTTCAATAAGTCTAGCGCTGGCTCGGACAGAACACAGAGAAATCCTTGAATATCAGACATTAGAATGTAATGTCTGATATTCAAGGATTTTTTTGCGTTCTATGGGCCGGAGTTAGACTTATTGAAACATATGCTCCCCAGTCGACAAAGAGAATAGTCCGTAAGTGCCATCCCCCTGCTAGCCTTATGTCTCGGCCATTCGTCTCTCTATTGAATGTAGGCTTTGCCTAAAGCGGCGGCGCCGGGCTCTGCCTGGCAGAGTGCCTCACGAGAAAGCAGATGACTATGCAGCGCATATAGAGCCTTAGGGGAAGAGAGATAGGATAAGATAAGATAAGAGCAGAACAGAGAAGGAAAGAGGATTGCTTAGAAGAGAGAGGATAGGGGGTTAGAGGGAAGCAGGAAAGGGAGCGAAGGAAGGGGGAATAAATGAAAATTGATAAGTTGGGAAGGCTTTGTATAAAAAATGGCTGTCTATGGAGCGAAAGTGGATTGAGAGGAAATGGTATTAATGGATGTGAGGGTTGAAAAAAGAGGGGAAAAAGGTTAAAATATGGGCACTATATGTAGAATAATCTCAAGGATTTGTAAGAAAAAATTAAAGATTTTTCCTTGAGGGGTATGATAAGATGAGTTTAATTGTAGTAGACAGAAGTGGGGGTATACGATGAATCCAATCGATATTTTAGTGGTCGATGACGATAAGGAAATTGCGGAGTTGGTGGAGATTCATTTGGTTAGTGATGGGTACCGGGTGTTTAAGGCATATAATGCGAAGGAAGGCCTGGATATTTTAGCAATGGAAGATGTTAAGCTGGCGATTCTGGATATTATGATGCCGGGGATGGACGGGATTACGATGTGTAAGATGATTCGTGAGAAAAGCACCATCCCTATTATTATGTTAAGCGCAAAGTCAGCGGATTTGGATAAGATTATCGGGCTTTCTTCAGGAGCAGATGATTATGTGATCAAACCGTTTAATCCGCTGGAACTGACGGCACGCGTGAAATCACAGCTGAGACGATTCTTGAAGTTTAATCCGGGAACACAGGAATTAAGAAATGATAGGGAGATTGTTCTGAATCATATTACAATCAATAAGGAGACGCATCGCGTAATTTCTTATGGAAAGGAAATCAGGCTGACACCGATTGAGTTTGATATTCTGTTTTTACTGGCTTCCAATCCGGGAAGGGTGTTTAGCACGGATGAAATCTTTGAACGGGTATGGAATGAGAAGATGTATGAGGCGAATAATACCGTAATGGTGCATATCAGGAGACTTCGTGAAAAGATTGAGATGGATTCGAGAAATGCAGAGATTATCAAGACTGTATGGGGTGTTGGTTACAAAATTGAGAAATAAGGAAGGGGTTTTATGAAACAGGGTCTGTTTAAAAGCTTTCGCTTTAAGATTTTGCTGTACAGCCTGTTAAGCATGTTCCTGACATTTATGACAGAAGGCGTTGTCTGCCTGATTGGGTATTTTATTTATCGCATTATGAATGAGGAATCAACCCAAAGGATTCAGAGCAGTAACAGCGGTTACTTAAATTATATCGCAGGTGAGAATACATATGGATTTTCTAACTCTTATAAGGAGAGTGCGGCAACCACGGCAGATTCTGTTGATGGAAGCACCCTGATTCTGTTATTGGTAGCAGGGATTGTTGTGGCATTCATCTTATTCACCGCATATTTTTTATATTTTACAAAGCGATACAGTACGTATATGGCACATATCAAGGATGGCATTACAAAGCTTTCCGTAGGTGATTTCGATACTCGGATTGAAATGAGGTATGAGGATGAGCTTACGGATATTGCAAAGAACTTAAATAAGATGGCAGGCGATATTAAGTCTGTCATGGATAATGAGAGGAAAAGCGAAGAGAAGAAGAATGAACTGATTACCAATGTGGCACATGATCTGCGGACACCGCTTACCTCTATTATCGGATATTTGGATCTGGTTTCAAGGCAGGATATAACGAGTGAAACTCAGCAAAAATACATTAAGATTGCTTATGATAAGTCAAAGCGTCTTGAAAAAATGATCGAGGACTTATTCTCCTATACGAAGTATGAATTTGGGGAAGTCAAGATGTATGAGGATTCAATGGATTTAGTGAAGATGCTCGAACAGCTTTTGGATGAGTTTTATCCAAGCTTTGAGGATAACGCGATTGAATATTCCTTTCATACGAATGAACCCGCAATTATGATCGAGGCAGATGGGAATATGCTTGCAAGGGCATTTGCAAATCTGATCGGAAATGCAATTAAGTACGGCGCTTCCGGAAAGAATATCGTGCTGTCTGTGACAAAAGAGATTAAGACCGTTTCAGTCTCCGTGATCAATTATGGAGAGGTGATACCGGAAAAAGAGCTTTCGAATGTTTTTGATAAGTTTTATCGCGTCGATACATCAAGAAGCGAAGAACGGGGCGGTTCTGGTCTGGGTCTTGCGATTGCAAAGAATATTATTGAACTGCATCATGGAAGCATCTCCGTGAAGAGTGATTTGGATGGAACAGAGTTTAAAGTAATTCTTCCGCTTATATAAAGGTTACAAAAAAAGGAGGCAGACAGACATGAAAGAGAATGGCAGAAAGGCATATTTACATAGAAAAAGACGAAATATCTGCTATTTGCTAGTACTTGGCTGGCTTTCTTTTTTGTTGTGCTTTTTTAATGATGCACATGTTGCATCGGAAGCGGTTTATGCAGCAGAAGATGGGATTGAGGAGGTTATATTAAGGGGACAGCATGCTACGATGCAGATTGATATCGGGATGGATGGAATTGCCCGCTATGGCAGAACACTGCTCATTTCCGGCTCTATTTCTGACAGTAAGGATACATTTAACGGTGAATTAAGGATCACGTGCATCAATACAGACGGAAGCAATAAGCAGTATTGTCATACGTTTGCAGGGGAGACGGGAATGGATGTTATGATTGCTGTCCCGATTCCTTTAAATGGGTATACAGATGCGCTTTTATTTGAATATGTTGAAAATGGAACGACCACGGCAAAGCAGAAGGTAAAGCTTTTAGCTGTGAACTATGGGGAGTATGAGGTGATCGGACTGCTAAGTCAGGACACGGAAGCGCTCTCCTATTTTAAAAGTTTCGGGAACCAGACGATTGCGCTGACAGCGGATACCCTTCCGGCTACGATCTATGGACTTGATTTTATGGATATGATCGTCATAGATGACTTTGATACCGCAATTCTTAGCGAAAGCCAGATTGATGCGCTGATTGAATTTGTAGAATCAGGAAGAACAATCGTGTTTGGGACAGGTTCAAATGGCATGGAATCATTGCAAGCGTTTGCCAATGCAGGCTTATTTTCCGTAGATAGTTCGGAAGAAGAAATGGTGAAACAGCGAATCAGTCTGGTGCCGCAAGAGGAAGCAGATGCGCTGCGACAGAAGATCAGTAATTATGAGAATGAACGGAATACCATTCTATCGCGAAATGAACGGAGGAAAGAGGAATTTTCCGGAATACAGGAAATGTATGCAGGAGAATCGATGCTTTCTGAGGATGGCTGGTCAGCTTTCGAGTATCAGACCGCAGAAAAGGAATTAAGATCGTTTTCTCTATCGGATGCTATTTTAGTGAGTGAGATGGGAACACAGCCATTGTTATGGAAAGTCTATCTGGGAGAAGGCGTAATGGAAATTGCCTCATTTTCTTTATCAGAGCGTGCGGGCAATATAACCTTTTATCAGGCAGGTCTGGTAAGCTCTATTTTAGAGAATCAGTCCGGAGCAGGCATAAATCGTGCTCAGAATGAGTCATACGGATTTTCTTCCAAATATCTGCTTGCAAATGTGCTGGACCATCCCGATATGGCTGGGATGCCATCTATACTGGTCTATATCATTGTGATTGTCTGTTATATTATTCTGGTGGGACCGGTACTTTATCTGATTCTGCATAAAAGACGCAGACAGCAACTTCTTTATCTGATTGTTCCGGTGCTGTCCATTCTGTTTTTTCTTCTGCTGTTTTTTGTGGGCGGAAGAACAAGGATTACCGAGCCATATGCAGGATATATCAATATTGAAACATATAATCCGATAGAGAAAACCATGCAGGCAGAAGTTTCTTTTACAATCAGCATCCCTTATATGAAACATCAGGGAATTCTGTTGCAAAATACAGATTATGTGGTAGCAGGCAGGGACAGTTTTCCTTACTATAGCGATTATTCAGCTGAATATATAAGCCGGGAAGGTGACGACGACAGCGAAGGAAAGGAATATACGCTTGGAGTGAGTTATAACGATGCAGGTACAAGCATTAGGATTCAGAATACGAGGGCATTTTATCGAAACTATTTTTATACGCGCTATAAAGCGGAGTCGGAAGCTCCGGCAGAAGGAGACATTGTGATGACGCCGGAAAGCATATCCGGAAAGGTGAGAAATTGTGCAGATTATGATCTGACAGATGTATATGTATATTGCAGCGGGGCGCTTATGTCTGTGGGAGAAATAAAGGCTGGAGAAGAGATTTTGGTGAATGGAAATGATTGTGATTTCATCGGCAGCCGTGATATGATTTATTTCTCAAATATTATCCTTTCCATAGCCGAAGAAAAAGAAGAGCATGCGACAGAAGAAGAATATCGAAAGCAATATGCACTGCAGTATGTATTAGGTGAGTTATATGAGGAAAGAGAACAGGCATATATAATTGGATTTAAAGAGGAGCCTAATGAGAATATTCCAATTGCATCTCTTCTTGGCAGAAGAGGCAGTTATGGAAACAGTATGGTAGTTGTGCCGATTAACGCCGGTTATACTTCAGATGAGGGTGCATTCTCTCCGTATATGGATTCCTATATGCATGTAATAGATGGCACTGTTGAGGAAAATGGCACGCGATATCTTTTTACAGACAGCATCACGATCCGATACCGTTTTCCGAGGAAGGAAGATATCACGGCAATTTATTACTCGAACTTACTAAATCGGACTGATCTGACTGATTATGTTCCCCAATTTATCGGTAATATTTATTTCCTTAATAAGAACACTGGCCAGTATGATCTCATCTTTTATTCCGGTATGAGAGAAGAAACTTATGAGGATAGCAATGCATCAAAAGAGTCTTCCCTTAGCAGCAAGCTTATCAACAATACGATACAGTGGCGATTAAAGACAGCGGATGCAAGCCCATTTTACGCAGCTCGGATTAAAGCGGAGCAGTTAGATAAATATTTAGGAGAGGATCGGGTGTTAGAAGTAAGAATAAAGATAAGCAGTTTAGAGCTTATGCGTACACAGATTCTTCCGTATCTTTCTTATGGAAGGGAGACTGAGTAGATGTTAGAGGTAAAAGGACTTCAGAAAAGCTTTCATGATCAACAGGTTCTTAAAAAACTAGATCTGCAGGTAAAACCAGGAGAGATTTTTGGATTTATCGGAAAAAATGGCGCAGGAAAGACGACTACAATGAAAATCATCGCAGGGCTTTTGAAGCCGGATGCTGGAGAAGTCTTCTTAGAAGGCATTGATATATGTCGGTATGGGAAAAAAAGAAAAACCATGCTTGGTTATATGCCGGATTTCTTTGGCGTGTATGATAATCTGACCGTACAGGAATATATGGAGTTCTATGCTTCCATTTATGGATATAGTAGAAATTCAAGGGGGGAGAGAATAAAAGAACTTCTTGATCTTATGAATCTGTCCGGAAAGGAAAATCAGTATGTAGACAGCCTTTCCAGAGGAATGAAACAAAGGCTGTGTCTGGCGAGAACGATTGTACATAATCCAAAGCTGCTTCTTCTTGATGAACCTACATCAGGATTAGAGCTTCGGGAGCGGATTCAGTTTGAACAAATTGTAAAAAAGCTTTCCAGCAATGGCGTCACCATTTTTATCAGCTCCCATAATCTAAATGAATTATCGGCTATCTGTACGAGTGTGGGGATTTTGGATCAGGGCAGGATTGTGCTGC
>SVEB01000044.1 GCA_015057635.1 Lachnospiraceae bacterium
CAACTGTTTCAAATGCTAACTTGCAGGCAATGAGAGCATTGGGCAGAAGTGATGTAGTACTTAAACTGGAATTTATTAAGAAGCCAATAGGACTACTTATGATACTATTGGTAGTGAAGGTAAATGTATTGGCTATTGCAATTACAATGCCAATTTATTCTTTATTTGCGGCAATTATAAATATGCAGCCTAATCGTAGGCTAATGGGATACAAATTTAGAGAGCAGGTATATGATTTAGCTCCAGCAATCGTATTGACATTAGTAATGGCTATTGTAATTTATCCGCTAAACTACATATCTCTTCCGAATCACATTATTTTACTAATTCAGATTATTGGAGGAATATTGGTATATGTGATATTGTCTGTACTATTCCATGTTGATTCATTTCAATATTTGTTGGAATATGGTAAAAACAAATTAAAAAAGCATAATAGGAGAAAGTTAGCAGATGCATTCTAAATTGTTATGTATAATAAAGCGAAGCAAATTATTTGCAGTGATAAAAAAAAGTATTTGTGGCATGTTTCTTTTACTTCCTATTAAGAAAAATAAAATAGTGTTTGATAATTTCGGAGGAAGAGGATACGGGTGTGATCCCAAATACATTGCAGAAGAATTATTGAAACGAAACGCTGACATAGATCTTGTATGGTTGACAACTGATATGAATATTAAGCTGCCAGATAAGATTAGGCCAGTGAAGTATGGGACAATATCCGCAGCTTTTGAACTATCTACCGCGAAAGTATGGGTTGATAATATTAAAAATGCATTTCGAGTGAAGAAAAAAATAGGACAGTTTTATATTCAGACGTGGCATTCGTCCCTTGGATTAAAAAAAAGTGAGGGAGATGCGAAGAATCTTCCTGAAAAGTATATAAAGGCAGCAAAGAAAGATGCGAGATGTACGGATTTAATGTATTCGAATAATGGATTTAGAGCAAATCTCTATCGAACTGTTTTTTGGTATAATGGAACAGTTTTGGAATGTGGAGTGCCGCGTAATTCTATTTTAATGAATCCATCATCCGAAATTGATGAAAAAGTACGACAGTATTTTTCTATTGATAAAGGGACAAGAATTGTTATGTATGCTCCTACATTTCGAAAGAATAAGCAATTAGAGATATATAAGTTTGACTATAATGCATGCATTAAATGTTTGGAGAAGAAGTTTTCCCAAAAATTTGTCCTCTTATTAAGACTTCATCCTAATGACGCGAGGGATAGTGAAGGTTTTGAGTTTAATGATAGCGTGATAAATGCTTCTATGTATCCAGATATGCAGGAACTATTAGCTGTAGCGGATATATTGATTACAGACTATTCAGGTTGTATGTTTGATTTTGAATTTACCCACAAGCCTGTGTTTTTATATGCAAAAGATCTAGAACATTATTTAAAGAAGGAAAGAGAACTGTATTTTACGATGAAAGAACTCCCGTTCCAATTAGCAATTACTGAACAGGAACTATATGAGAATATTCGGGGGTTCTCTGCATTAGAATATGCTACTGCTTGCGAAGTGTTTAATAAGAAGATTGGATTAAAGGAAGATGGAAAGGGAGCCCATATAATAGCAGATATTATTCTATCCAAAATAAAGTAGATGAAAGAAGGAAAACAATGTTGGGAGAACTTGAGAAAAAGTTTATTCAAATTGTGAAGGCATCAATTTCTAATAAGATATATGATACTGACCTATCGTTAGATATGCTAAATAAGATTTTTGATTTATCTCAAAAAAATGGTTTGACCTCGATTATATTTTCTGCATTAAGTCCTAATTTAAAAAAGTATGAAAAAGAGAGCAGTTTGTACCAAACGTGGAAGCAGTTCGCATTCCAAGTAAGTTTAGATCAATATAGAAAGGCCCAGGAACTAAGGGAGATAGCAGTATTAGCGGAACAATGTAATATTTCACTTATTTTTATAAAAGGTCCTTTATTAGCCAGTTTATATCCACAGTATGCATTAAGATATTCATCTGATATTGATTTATATTTGTCGGCAGAGGACCTTAATGTAATGGAAGGCATACTGCAAAAGAAAGGCTTTTTACATGTCGAGGATAAATCCAAAGAGAATGTGAAGGTGTTTAGCAAAGAAGATTCAATCGTATTAGAATTACATACTAGACTATGGGAAGATTATGAAAGTAATGCAATTAAGATATTAGAGGAATATAGGATTAATGATGTTGAAAATAAATCACCTTACTGTATATTTAATAATTCAATTATTGTGAATGGATTAGAGTATACGAATCATCTTATATTCCTTATTTTTCATATGATAAAGCATTTTTCATTAGGGGGTAACAAATTAAGTTTTATAACTGATATAGCACTGTATGTTAATTATTATATTGATAAATTAGATTTACAACGATTCTGGAGCTGTATAAAAGATGCGGGATATGAGAAATTTACAATATATATTTTTAGTATTGCGAAGGACTGCTTTAATATGAACAGTAAAGTCTTTTGGGGAAAGGCTTCGTTAGTAGGGTATGATGATGTACTTGACGACATAATAAATACATATAATGTAGTTGATTCTGAAAAAGGAAGATATTATTTTATGTGTACAATCATGCCGTATTATTTAGGAGATGGTAAAGTAGGGAAAAATAAATTCTTACAGTTACTATATTTAATGTTCCCGGCTCAAAGTGCACTTTCTCCAAAGTACAGTTATGGGAAGAAAAATAAGTTTTTGCTATTTGTGTCGTGGTGGCATCGTTTATTTAGTTATTTTCTATATGTCATATCAGGAAATGAAAAATACAAGATATCGAAAAAGTTTGAAATAGTAGATAGGAAACTCACTTTATTAAAAAAACTAAATTTAATCGAATAAAAAAGGAGAGAGTAAACCTCTCTCTTTTTTTATTTTATGTTATTTGACATAAAATAGTTTTGCTTTATATAAAGAATAATAGAGTCGATATTATATCCTTCTAAGATAATAGCGGTTATATTTATAATAGCTATGTTTTTTAATGTAACTGCTTGAATCGTTGTATTACCTATATTATAGTCTACAAAGTTCATAGTGAGATCTGTACAGTCGACATCATTGATGAAAACACAGTTAATATCAGAAAAATTTGGACCTATATTGAAATCTTTCCATACTATTTGAGAGTAGTTGTTGTATTTTGAATTATGATATATTTTTACTCTTAGTTTGTAGTTTGACTCTGCATGGGCTTCAGCAAAAAATAAATACCGCTGGTTAGCACTAGCATCAAAATTTTTAAATTGTAAACGAGGAGATGGATCGTTCCAGTTCATTTTGAAAGTGAGCTGATTATTGTCCCAAGTCCATTTCGTTGTATTTGTACTATAATTAAAAAAATCAGATGTGGAATGTACTATATTTTTAAGTGATGGAGGCGTAACAATCATACTTTCCATTAACTGATTACTATATAGATTACAAGTTTCTTTGGGAGAAATCAAACAACAGTGATATCCATAATTTTCAGATGGTATTGGCTGTCTGGTGGATTGATAATTTAGGGTAATGGTTTTGCAATTGGACTCGATAAGACAACCTTTTTTTTGGGTTAATGTAGATTTAAAGGAAGAAGCAGTTATGTTACCAGTTATATTTTCGCTGTTAATGAATAGATAACCATAAGCATCGCTATTACCAGCAGAGCCAATATATTGGTATCCATTTGCATCTGAAAGTAAATTTGTCACTGTAAGATCGCTGCATCTATTGAATACGAATCCGTGAAAAAAATTTTCTTGGCAGTCTATATTTAATAGTGATAAACGGCTTGAATTGGAGACGTAGACAGCACTTTTCTCATAAGTATTATCAGAACCTATCTCCCCGCAAAAAAGAACCTTGAAGTTAAAAAATTTTGTATTAGCTCCCTGACAATATACGCCACTTTTTCCACAGTGAACGATATAGAAGTCGATTAATAGATTATCCGTAGAGTTATAGTGTATACCATAGTCAGTGCAGTATTTTATGGTGATGTTTGATAATGTATAAACCCAAGTATTTGGATAACATCGGATTCCACTTCCGCCAATAGATTCAATTGCTATTTTTGAAATATTTAATCCTGGCATACTTCCATTATTTAGAGAGCTATCTAATCCAGGGCGCCCAATTACAATTCCATATTTTCCAACGGAGGGATGGGTGTTGCGTCCATTACCTACTAAGGTAACAGAAGTAATACCACAATTGCTGACATTATTGATTTTTCTACTTGATAGAGGATTATCGAATACGATCATGTTGCAATTACATCCGTCAGCTAGTTTTATAAATGATAAACCGGTACCCTGTCCTTGTATTAGAATGTTACTTTTTATATTAATTGGATTACGTATTAAAAATGTACCAATTGGAAGAGATACGATTCCTCCTCCTAATGTTTCGAGATATTCAAAAGCCTTTGAAAAAGCACTTGACCAGTCATCATCTGTTTTAAATGACTCGAATTGTAGTATATTAACAGAGGTATTGGCCTTATCGGATACTGCGTTTTCGTTTGTAATACTACATGCCATCAGGTGGGAATTTGAGGGACGTGTCAGGAAGTGTGGCATAAGTAATTTATCCATATAATATAATGATGCATCGTTCGAATCTATATTAGAAATAGTATAACTTCTATTTTGTAAGGAGTTAAAATACATAAGATTCCTCCATGATCATTCTAAGAAAAATAGTAGCTATAAGAATAAGATATATACGATATAATGATATTCTTATATAATATATAATATGAAAGAACAGTGAAAAAAGTGAAAAAATGTCGGTTAAAGAAGAAAAAAATATAAAAATGTCAAAACTATTTGTTATATTTTGAATTAGAGAATATGGCTGTTAAGTTTTTAGTTATTTTGTAAGGAATAAGATTATTTTCTTATGTATTATAAGTAAATTATGTCTTGCGAAATTTAAGCGATTATTTTTATAATGAGTTAAATTACTTAAATAGTTTAAGAACAATGATTATGAGTGTTTGCAGGGATTATATGAATTTTAATATAATAGAATAATAGAGAGGTAAAAACAGGCTACGTCATTTTGTGGCCCATATTTTAAATAAAAATAACAGACGAAAAGGTGAGGACAAAAGATGGAAGGAATACGTTTTGCCAGATTAGAGGATGCAAAAGCCCTGGTGGATATTTATAACCCTTATATTAAAGAAACTACGATTACATATGAGTACGATGAACTGTCGGAAGAAGCATTCTGTAGGCGTATGCAGTCAATTATGGAGAAGTTCCCGTATCTTGTTTATGAAATCGATGGAGTGATTGCAGGATATGCTTATGCATCTCCGCATTTAGAGAGGGCCGCTTTTGGATGGGATTGTGAAGTGACCGTGTACCTTTCACCGACATATCAGAACAGGGGAATCGCAAGCAGGCTGTATGAGAAGTTAATCGGGATTGTAAAAGAGATGGGATATGTGAATATCTATTCTCTGATTGATTATCCGAATGCAGGAAGTGAGGCACTTCACTATAAGTTTGGGTTTGAGAAACTGGGGATTTATGAAAAGACAGCGTTTAAGTTCGGCAAATGGCTCGATCTCTTAGTGCTTCAGAAACGAGTAGGGACAGATGAAAAGCCGGAAGCAATCTCATTAGAATGCTTAAAGGAAAAATGGCAGCAGAAATGGTTGTAACGGTTGTGATGCTTGTAATAGGCTAGGAAGAATAAGCTTACATTTGCCTGTACAGGTAGGAAATCAGATAAAAGAAAAATTATAAAAGAAAAAGCGGGAGCCGGCAAAAGGAAGGTTCCTGCTTTCATTTTTTCTAAGGAATAAGTATATGAAGTATGGCTGTTTTATATTACTACTTCGTAGATGTTGTAAAGTGATTCCAAAAAGCAATAATGTAAAACATAAAGAAGTTATAATTGAAAACGTCATATCAGAAAAGACTAAATTCGACATATAACAAGCAAGAATGAGCGCATACTACGCGAGTAGTACATATTTTCAAGATAGTAATAGTATAGGAAAATAGATAAGGAAAATTAAGTAAAATGTAAGGTTTATCTTCAAAGCTCCTATGGTACAATAGCGGTGGGATAAAAGGTCCCAGACTATAAGTAATAAAGGGGAGAGTAATATGAAACGAAAAATCAGACTGATACTATGCGTGATGATCCTGATTCTTGCAGCGGCAGGCTGTAAAAAACAGAACAGTGCGGATGAGAAAGCGACATGGTCGGACTTAAATGAGAATTCGTCTAAGGCGGAACAGAACAAAGGGGAAGAAAAGAAAGAAGAGGGAAATATAGAGACGAAGAATGGGGAAGAGACAAAAGGAGAAGAAAGCAATCAGGAAACGGTCAATACGAATGGTAAAAGCCAAGATGGTATCATTAACTTAGATAATCAGGTTACAGAATTATTGAATGGCGATAAGGTGGATGCGAATTCAGACGATATTGGAGAAGAGATTCAGTATCAGGTAGGAAAAGATATGAATAGCTTTACTTTGAAAGTCGGGGAGGCGTCCGTTACTCTAGAGGGGGATAATTTTATTGATATTTTATATGGAATGTACATGACTCCTTATACCACGGACCCATTCTTTCTGGTAACAGAGAGTGGTCCGAGCGATGATTACAAAGTATATGTATATGAGTATCGGGATAATGCATTAGAGTATGTAGGAGACTTAGGCGGACTTCCTGAAAATTATCAGACGAATGGTACATTTTCAGCATATGTAAGAGGAAAGACCTTACAGACATGGTTTTACGATGCCCAATATTATATCGCTACTTATTATAATGAAAAAGAAGATAAGATGGAATCTTATCTTGCCTATCTGCCGAAAGAGATGTATCGGGTGGGCACGGTCGTGATCGCACTTCAGGATATACCGACATATACAAGCCGTTTCTCGGATACGTCGGAGTATGTGATTAAAGCCGGTGATAAGGTAATCATTGCCGGAAGCGATGATGAGGAGTTCCTCTATATTCAGTCAGTGGATCAGCAGCAGGCGGGATATGTAAGAATGAAGGAAGGATATCAGATTCAGGTAGAGGATGAGTATATCAATCCAGAGGATGCATTTAAAGGGCTTTGGATGGTTGATTAAGGGCGCGAATTGAAACACGTTTCCGAAACAGATGATCGATTTTTATGGTATGATTGTCCTTTATGCACGAATGTGAATCGAAACTGTATTCAATGGGAGATAAGTTATAAATTCCTTCGTTGCCCCTTTTGCAGAGGATGATATGTACTGTGCGAAAGGGGCAAATGAAAAGCATAAAAATAATAATTACAAAAAAGATAAAAAAACTTCTTGACAAACCTTTTCGACTCCTATATACTAACACCTGTAAAGAAAATCACTTTACAGAGGAGCCTTTTATGAATGACAATAATTCTAAGGAAGTAAGAAATGATAAATTGCAAGAGATTCTTGAATTATCTCTTTTATATGATTTCTACGGAGAATTACTTGGAGATCATAAAAAGCAGATTTTTGAAGACTACATACTCAACGATTTATCATTAAGTGAGATTGCAGATGAGGCAGGCATCAGCCGCCAGGGCGTATATGATATCGTCAAGCGCTGCAGTAAGAAATTGAAAGAGTATGAAGAGAAACTTTGCTTAGTCAAGAAGTTTCAGACTACAAAGGATAAAATCAATCAAATCAAAGAAATATCGGAACTGATTCGTGTAACCAATGATGTGAAACGTGTAATTGAGATCGAACAGATTTCGGAAGAGATATTAAACGATTTATAAAATCCGACATAGATACAGGAGGTTTCCATGGCATTTGAAAGCTTATCTGAGAAATTGCAAAATGTATTTAAAAACCTTCGTGGAAAAGGAAAACTTTCCGAAGCAGATGTTAAAGCCGCTTTACGTGAAGTAAAACTCGCGCTTCTTGAAGCCGATGTTAACTTCAAGGTTGTTAAGAATTTTGTAAGTTCCGTACAGGAAAGAGCGATCGGTCAGGATGTTATGTCAAGCTTAACACCTGGACAGATGGTTATTAAGATTGTTAATGAAGAAATGGTTAAGCTCATGGGTGATGAGACAACAGAAGTAAAGCTGCGTCCATCCAATGAAATTACCGTAATTATGATGTGTGGTCTCCAGGGTGCTGGTAAGACAACAACGATTGCAAAACTTGCAGGCAAGTTTAAGCAAAAAGGCAGAACTCCATTATTAGTAGCCTGCGATATTTATCGTCCGGCTGCGATCGAGCAGTTACAGATCAATGGAGAAAAGCAGGGTGTGCCGGTATTCGCAATGGGTACAAATCACAAGCCTGTTAATATTGCAAAAGCCGCAATGGAACATGCCGCAAAGCATGGAAATAATATCGTGATCATCGATACCGCAGGTCGTCTTCATATTGATGAAGCGATGATGGATGAGTTAGTTGAGATCAGAGAAGCGATTACAATCGATCATACAATCCTTACTGTTGATGCAATGACAGGTCAGGATGCAGTAAATGTTGCTGAGACATTTAATGAGAAGATTGGAATTACCGGTGTTATTTTAACAAAGTTAGATGGTGATACCAGAGGTGGTGCAGCACTCTCGATCAGAGCAGTGACTGGAAAACCTATTCTATATATTGGTATGGGTGAGAAACTTTCCGATTTAGAACAGTTCTATCCGGATCGTATGGCATCCAGAATTCTTGGTATGGGCGATGTCCTTACCTTGATTGATAAAGTTCAGGCAGAAATTGATGAAGATAAGGCCAAAGAATTAGAAAAGAAGATTAAGAAAGCTGAATTCGATTTCAATGACTACTTAGAACAGATGCAGCAGATGAAAAAGCTTGGTGGTATTTCAAGTATTCTTGAAATGATGCCTGGAATGGGCGTGAAGATGGATAAGCTTAAAGATGTAGATCTTAGCGAAGGCGAAGCTCAGATGGCTGGAATTGAAGCAATCATTCATTCCATGACCAAAGAAGAAAGAGCCAATCCGGATATCTTAAATCCATCAAGAAAGAAAAGAATTGCGGCAGGAGCCGGGGTTGACATCAGTGAAGTCAATCGCGTGGTGAAACAGTTTGATCAGATGAGAAAGATGATGAAACAGTTCTCCGGTCTAATGGGAAATAAGGGCGCTAAGCGTCGCTTTAAATTACCATTTGGTTTATAAAGCTTGATTTGTGAAGATGTTAGTTCAGATTTGCAATCAATAATAGAAATTAAGATTTAAGGAGGTGAAACACAATGGCAGTAAAGATCAGATTAAAAAGAATGGGTCAGAAAAAGGCTCCTTTCTATAGAATTATCGTAGCAGATTCCAGATCTCCAAGAGATGGTAAATTCATCGCTGAAATCGGTACTTATGATCCAACTCAGGAACCTTCCGTAGTTAAGGTTAATGAAGAAGAAGCTAAGAAATGGTTAGGTACAGGTGCACAGCCTACTGAAACAGTTAGCAGATTATTCAAGAATGCTGGTATCGTTAAATAGTGAGGTGAAGAGTAATGAAGGATTTAGTTCAGGTAATTGCTATGTCACTCGTTGATCATCCCGAAGAGGTTGTTGTCACTGAAACCGAAACCGATAAAGCTATCGTTGTAGAGTTGAAAGTTGCAGAGGAAGATATGGGAAAGGTAATCGGCAAACAAGGCCGTATTGCTAAATCCATTCGTACTGTTGTAAAAGCAGCAGCTACCAAGGATGACAAAAAAGTTGTAGTAGAAATATTACAATAATTCACGACCACGATGAATTAGCCCACAGACTTATGTCTGTGGGCTTTTTTTATGTATAAAGCTTCTTTTAACTTGTAGTATATATAACACAAATAAGCAGAAAACCTGACTGGAAGTTTTCTGCTTACTTGTGAGTAGTTTACTATACGATATAAGTTTTTGGGTAGTAGAATTTTTGTAGGCCTTGAAGCAATAAGGTCTTACATTTGTCTCCATACAGTTTCAACGATTACTTATTCTTGGAAGATTGTGAATTGCTGCTGGAAGAATTACTTGTGCTGTTGGACGTTGAATTATTTGTAGAATTACTGTTAGAATTCTTTGTGGCGTTCTCAGAACTGTTTTTGCCTTTGTAATTATTTGTCTTATTCTTTGCCATTTATTCTCACTCCTTTTCAAAATGATAGTATTATTGTGAGTCGTTTAGTAAGAAATTATTCATCTTTTTTTGGAGATAAATGAAAGTTTCTAGTGATGAAAATATGGGAGAAACAGGAATGATATATTGACTAGCTAGTAAACACTTGCTAATATACAATTATAGCTAGTAGACACTAGCCAAATATAAACTCAAACGAATATAATGCTCTAGCAGAAAGCAGAAAGCAGAAAGCAGAAAGCAGAAAGCAGAAAGCAGAAAGCAGAAAGCAGCGGGAGTAACCGGAAAGGGGTATCGTATGAATCAGTTTCAGGCAGAGTCATTTCAGACAAAAGAAGCAGGGGCAGAAGGAACTCCAAAAGAAGAGTTTGATTTAGAAGAATACTTAAGCAATGGTGTTGAGAACATCGTAAAAGGTGCCATGAAGGCAGCGTTTAGGAATCCAAGGGAAATTACATACTTAAGCCGCTATGCGCTATCTGCCAGAAAAGCAGCTGCACTGCGCAAACATGCAGAAGGGGAGGAAGAGCATATCCCGCCATTTTTAATTGCTAGCATTACGAACCGGTGCAATCTGCATTGTGCAGGATGCTACGCCAGATCGAATCATGCATGTTTTGACTATAATCAGCCGAATCAGTTATCAAAAGAAGAATGGGGAAATGTATTTACGGAAGCGAAAGAGTTAGGAATCTGTTTTATTCTGTTAGCAGGAGGGGAGCCATTTGTAAGAAAAGATGTATTAGAAGAGGCATCCTTATATCCCTCCATCCTCTTTCCGGTTTTTACAAATGGCACTATGATGAATGAGGGATTTCTTGAACTGTTTGATAAAAATAGAAATTTAGTCCCGGTAATCAGCATAGAAGGGGGCAGAGAGAATACAGACGTAAGAAGGGGAAGCGGTGTATATGATACGTTAGCGGAAGCTATGAGGGCCATGGAGGCAAGAGGAATCCTATATGGAGCCTCTGTCACTGTCACAAAAGCAAATTTAAAAGAAGTGACAGGACCTGAATTCGTTCATTTTCTATCGGAGAGAGGGTGTAAAGTAATCTTTTACATAGAATATGTTCCTGTGACCAAAGAAACGAAAAGTCTTGCTCTTAAAGAGGCAGAGCGGGACTATTTAAGAAAATGCCTTAGCGTTCTCAGAAAGCAAAAGGAACAGCTGCTCTTTATTTCATTTCCAGGAGATGAGAAGTCATCAGGAGGATGCTTAGCAGCCGGACGAGGATTTTTCCATATCAATGCAACCGGAGGCGCAGAACCGTGTCCATTTTCACCATACTCCGATACCAATATAAGAACAACTTCGCTAAAAGAGGCATTATCCTCTCCGTTATTCCAGCAGTTAAGAGAAAGCGGAGCCTTACTAGAAGAGCATGCAGGTGGCTGTGTCCTCTTTGAAAAGAAAGAGCAGGTAAGTCAGATGTTAGTCCGGGAAGAAAAGCAGGAAAAGATAAAAGTACAAGCAAAAGCATAGGTAAAAACTCTTTTTGGAAAAAAGAAAGAAGTACGAAAAAGTAAAACGGAAAGCAGCTTACTCACGCATTAGGAGGAAAGAACTATGTCGAAAGAAGTTAAAATACTCAAAACAAAAGATCGGATTCTGCTAGAAGCCCTGAATCTATTTTCTAAAGATGGTTATGAAGGTGTCAGTATCAAGCAGATTGCAGATGCTGTAGGGATCAAAGACAGTTCCCTGTATAAACATTACACGTCCAAAAAAGAAATTTATGAAAGTATCTTAGTAAAAATGAAAGAGGATATGGGAGAACTTGGAATGCGACTTCATCTTCCTGACATCGAAGATCAGAAATATGTTCAGAAATACGGAGAACTAACCGTAGAAACACTGACAGACATCACCAAGCAAGCATTTTTATTCTATCTAAAAGATGAGATTGCTTCCAAATGCCGCCGTATGTTGATCATAGAGCAGTATCGCAATCCAGATGCCGGCACTTTGTATCAGAAAATTTTCTTAGAAGACAGCATCAAGTATCTAACTCTTATATTTCGCTCTCTAATCAATGCCCGCATCCTAAAGCAATCCGACCCAGAACTCATAGCTCTCTACTATTACACCCCAATCTATTACCTCCTGGCACGCTACGATGCCTATCCCGAAAAAGAAGAAGAAGCCTTATCCTATATCGACCGCCATGTTCAGGAATTTTACCGTCTTTACCATAAATCCTGATTACATAATAGCATCAGATCATCGTATCATGCATCATACATGACGGCCTGTATATTGCCCCTTTATCATCTCTTATCTTATCATTTATATTATGTACCAGTCCAGTGTCTTCTCACAATGCGTTTTGTCTTTTAAAACGCATTGTGATTTTGCAGAAAGGCCCATCCGGGGGGGGAGTGTGAGGCAATCGAATGGCGAGTGTCCGGCTCAAGGCGAACAAAAAGGGTTGGAATCTCCAGCTGGCAGACAAGCGTATTTACTTGTCTGTCAGCTGGAGATTCCAACCCTTTTTGTCCGAGCTTGCGTCCGAACACTGCTATTCGATTGCCTCACGCTCCCCCCCGGGTGGGCCTTTCTGCAAAACCCCCTAAATCAAAGAATTACTTAGCAATAACTTCGATCTTAGTTTTACCACCCATGTATGGCTGGAGAGCAGTAGGGATATTAACGGATCCGTCTGCATTTAAGTTGTTTTCTAAGAAAGCGATTAACATTCTTGGAGGAGCAACAACAGTGTTGTTTAATGTGTGAGCGAAGTATTTACCTTTTTCACCAACAACACGGATCTTAAGACGACGAGCCTGAGCATCACCTAAGTTAGAGCAGCTACCAACTTCGAAGTATTTCTTCTGACGTGGAGACCAAGCTTCAACGTCAATAGATTTTACCTTAAGGTCTGCAAGGTCACCAGAGCAGCACTCTAAAGTACGAACTGGGATATCTAAAGAACGGAATAAGTCAACAGTGTTCTGCCATAACTTATCGAACCACATCTTGCTTTCTTCTGGTTCACAAACAACGATCATTTCCTGTTTTTCAAACTGGTGGATACGGTAAACACCACGTTCTTCGATACCGTGAGCACCTTTTTCTTTTCTGAAACATGGAGAGTAGCTTGTTAATGTCTGAGGAAGCTGTTCGGATGGAAGGATAGTATCGATGAATTTACCGATCATAGAGTGTTCGCTTGTACCGATTAAGTATAAGTCTTCACCTTCGATTTTGTACATCATGGATTCCATTTCAGCAAAACTCATAACGCCAGTAACAACGTCGCTTCTGATCATGAAAGGAGGGATGCAGTAAGTAAAGCCTCTGTCGATCATAAAGTCTCTTGCGTAAGAGATAACTGCAGAGTGAAGTCTTGCGATATCGCCCATTAAGTAGTAGAAACCATTACCAGCTACTTTTCTTGCACTGTCAAGATCGATGCCGTTGAATTTTTCCATGATTTCTGTGTGGTATGGAATTTCAAATTCAGGAACAACTGGTTCGCCGTAACGTTTCACTTCAACATTTTCACTGTCATCTTTACCGATTGGAACGCTAGGATCGATGATGTTAGGGATTACCATCATGATTTTCTTAACGCGTTCGTTTAAATCGGTTTCTTTTGCTTCTAATTCAGCAAGACGTTCGGATTCAGCAGTTACTTTTTTCTTTAATTCTTCTGCTTCTTCACGTTTGCCCTGAGCCATAAGGCCGCCAATCTGTTTGGAGATTGCATTTCTATCTGCACGAAGAGCATCTGCTTCGCTTTTTACTGCTCTTGCTTCTGCATCCAGTGTGATTACTTCATCAACTAATGGAAGTTTGCTATCCTGGAATTTGTTCTTAATATTCTGTTTTACGATGTCTGGATTTTCTCTGACAAATTTTAAATCTAACATGGTAGACCTCCTAGTATACATTATTATGAATGTAGATAAAAAAAGAAATAAAAAAAAATCCCTACACCCCATTATATTAATAAATGGGACGAAAGGACTCCGCGTTGCCACCCAAATTGCTGAATTAATAAAATCAGCCACTCGATACGGTATGATAAAGGATACCAGCCTTCCGGCTTGCACCGGCAGCTCCTAAAGTGGAAAGATTGTTTCTATCACCGGTTTACACCTACCACCGGCTCTCTGAAGATATTTCGCAATCGTAGCTTTAATCAACACTCTTTTTCTCTTTTTATGTTGCCCTCATTATATAACACCTTTTTTCCTTTTGCAAGCACAAAATATATTTTTTGTCTAGGGGGATGTGTCAGGAAGGCCTGGAAAAATGCGGCGCGGTATATTTCCAATGTTCGGACGCGAAAGCGGACAACTGTCGCCTGAGTCTTAGACTATCAGACAGGAAAGGCGTCTGTCTGCTATTCAAAGACTCAGACGATAGTTGTTCGTTTCGAGCCGGACATTCGGAAATATACAGCGCCGCATTTTTCCAGGCTTTCCTGACACATCACAGAGCGTTTCAAAAGACGAAACGCCCTGTGGGAGACGGGAGAGTGGTGTGGGCATGGTTTCTCCGCTGGCCACGATCATCACAGAACGTGGAAAGCTGAGAAATCCTATGGGAGACTGATAGTTGGTGTAAAGATAAGGATATAGGAAATGATATCAATGTTTCCTCCAGTATCTTAGGAGTTCACCTGGCGAAAATGGTATTGTAAGGCCGCTGTCCGAGAGAAGCTTCTTCACAAGCTTCGCATCCACTTTGTCGTCCGGTCCCCACGATCCTTTTGCAATCTCAAAGCTGACCTCTTCGAGCAAATTGAGAAATTGTCGATTCTCCCTGCACCAGCCCTCAATCTCGGAATCCTTCCTGTTGCGTTCTGCATCCTGGCTTTTGTCTCGGTTTTTATACCAGAAAGCCGTATGTGCTTTTCTAGCATCTCGGTATCCGTATCCCTGGGCATCGTCCAGGACTTCGCCCGTTTCTGTGTCTACGATGATATATCATGGCTTATTTGGGGTGGACATGGAACCGCCAATCACGGCTTTAATCTTTTTATTCATATACTTACCTCCCGTCTGTTTCCTAAACTATATCACAAGAGCAGGATGATGTGAACGTGGCAAGAGTCTTGCTATCAGAGATAATGGGGAAATGTATCGCAGGAATTGGCATGGCATGACAGCATATCCATTCAGACGAAGAAATTTATAAGAATATAGAAGAGTAGCAATGAAAGTCTCTAATAATATACTTGGAAGTTAATGGTTAAAATAATACTTTACAAAAATTTCTATTATATTATAGTAGCTCTACTAAGGCTCTAAGCTTAGAGAAAGCAAGTGCAGGAATATTTTACATACGATGGATAGGATAAAAATTTACTAATCATAGAAAGGGAAAGTTTTATGAGAACATACGATGCAATTGAAGTGATTGGGCAGAAAGTGATTAACAGAGGATTATGTGAAGCGATTCTTTTAAAAGGATCAATTGGGCGCGGAGATGATGATGAGTTTTCAGATGTAGATATGTATCTGATTGTGAAAGAAGAAATGCCTGCCATATGTGGTCATAGGGAGTATTTTACTTTCTGTAATCTGTATTTTTATAACAGTGAGTATAGAAAAGAAACAAAGAGACGAGTTGATTGAAAGCTTATTTTGAGCTGAAGCAGATTCTTTCTCAAGTGTAGCATACAGCCTAATTGGCTATCTAGATAATGATACCGAGTTAATGAAAAATGAATTTAGCAATATGGATCTTGACCCAAAGCTTAGTCAATCATTTGCAGAATACATGGATTTTTAGAGTCATACTTATGACTTCTGTACTGAATCCAAGTGTTCCTAATTAAATCAAACATACATAATCACATTCTTCCAATCAACATATCTGTCTCCAACTTCATATCTCACCTCCCACAAAATCACTCGTTTCCCCGAAACGGTGATTTTCACAATGCGTTTCGTTTTTTGAAACGCATTGTGAAGTCGTAAGGAAGGGCCGGGAGGGCCAGGGGCTGCATAAGGGAGAATGTCCGGCATCAATTGTCCGAGCTCGCGTCCGAACATTGCCCTTATGTAGCCCCTGGTCCTCCCGGCCCTTCCTTACGACTCCCCCTAAATCATTTTTAAAACCACTTAATGTTTGGTTTTTGGCGTGGGACGGTGCGGCGGTAGGTAACGGCTGGATGGCCGATAACAAGACAGGATTCAACGGTGATGCCGTCGGCAAGGCCTAAGAATTCACGGATGTTCGGATCATCATTAACGGCAAGGATGCCAAAGCCGCAGTAGAAAGCGCCAAGACCTAATGCATTTATCATAAGTTCCATATTGGAAGAAGCAAGCGCAGCATCTGTTCTTGATTTGCCGGCAACGAAGATCACGGCTGGCGCATGGAAGAAAAGGCCATCCTTTTCATCCGGAGCGGCCTGATAGTTACGGTACATTGCTTTCCAGATGCGGGCGTACATAGTAGAGGCTTCCGGCATTTCACCTTCCGCACTTAAGATGGCATCTGCTTTTTTATCAAGGGCAGCGTACATCATATCCTTGACCTTTTTTAGTTGTTCGGTCACTACGATGTAGGATACTTCCTGAAGATTTCGCCCGGTTGGAGTGAAACGTCCGGCTTCGATGATCTGAGAGAGTAATTCCGGTGCTACGGGCTCTTTTGTGAAAGAGCGTACGGAACGTCTGAATTTGATGAAGTTTAACAGGCGTTCTGGACTGATTTCAAATTCTTCTTTGTTATATGGGATGACCTCAGTCATATCATAAGTTTCGGAATAAGGTGCTGCGACCGGACAGACGGCGATGCAGTGTCCACATTCGAGACAGCGTTTGTTTTTGATTTCTGCTTTTTTGTCTTCTGTCATGGTAATATCGTTAACCGGACAGTCTTTGATGCATTTTGTACATCCGATGCAGAGTTCTTTATTAATAAGCATGTTCTCCTCCTTGCGAAAACGTTTTTGTCCGATTATAATAAACTGACAAAAACACTGTTAAATATGATGATATTATACAGTATGATGGCGAATATGTCAGTATTGTTTTACTGGGTGCAAAGGAAAAGAAAAAATAGCCATGACACCTCGTTTTAAATACGATATAATAATGATATAGGATCGGGTTCGATCATGCAGAAGAAGGAGAAACTTATGAGTAAGATTTTAGTTATTGCAGAGAAACCATCGGTGGGCAGAGATATTGCCAGGGTTTTAAAGTGCAGCAAGAATATAAATGGCGGTATTGAAGGAAATCACTATATTGTGACTTGGGGATTGGGACATCTGGTTACCCTGTCAGATCCGGAAAAATACGATGATGCCTATAAAGAATGGAAAATGGAGTCTCTTCCGATGATTCCAAAGGCAATGAAGTTAGAGGTGATCAAGCAGACAGGAAAACAGTACCATGCAGTAAAAGCGCTTTTACAGAGAAAAGATGTGGAGAGCGTGGTCATTGCGACGGATGCCGGAAGAGAAGGGGAATTAGTTGCCAGATGGATCTTAGAGAAGGCGGGAAATAAGCTTCCGACGAAACGTCTTTGGATTTCCTCGGTAACGGACAAGGCGATTCGGGAAGGATTTGCATCCTTAAAGGATGGAAAGGCATACGATAATTTATATCGTGCAGCCGTATCCCGTGCAGAAGCTGACTGGTTAGTGGGAATCAATGCGACGAGAGCGCTTACCTGTAAGTATAATGCATCCCTTTCCTGTGGACGTGTGCAGACTCCGACTCTTGCGATGATCGCAAAGAGAGAAGAGGAGATTAAGAACTTTAAGCCAAAGTCTTATTATGGAATCAGTGTAAAGGCAAAGACTGGGGAAAATGCGAGAGAGATCATTTCCCTAAACTGGCAGGAAGCGAAGTCAAAGAGCAACCGTTCGTTTGATGAAGCGTATGTGAAAGGAATTATCGAGAAGCTGAATGGTAAAAAGGCAGAGGTTGTGAAGGTGAATAAGACAGCGAAGAAGAAGTTTTCGCCGGGCTTATATGATCTGACCGAATTACAGAGAGAGGCAAACCAGAAGTTTGATTTCTCGGCAAAGCAGACATTAAATATTATGCAGCGTCTGTATGAGAACCATAAGGTGCTTACGTATCCAAGAACGGATTCCCGTTATATTACAACAGATATGGTGGATACATTAAGAGAACGTTTAGATGCATGTCTTACCGGGCCTTATAAGAAGTTTGCTGGAAACTTTGTGAATAAGAAGATTACCGGAAAGCCATCTTTCGTGGATAACAGCAAGGTAAGCGATCACCATGCGATTATTCCGACGGAACAGTTCGTGCAGTTAGAACATATGACCGTGGAAGAACGTAAGATATACGATCTGGTTGTGAAACGATTCTTAGCCGTGCTATATCCTGCTTATGAATATGAGCAGACAACTGCGGAGATTAAGATCGGGGAGGAATCCTTTACTGCAAAAGGCCAGACTGTTATAAGTGCCGGATGGAAAGTGGTATATGATAATGCGGCAATATCGGATGAAGATGAGGAAGAAGCGGGACAGATGCCGCCTCTTAATAAGGGGGATCAGCTTGTTGTTGCATCCATTCAGATGACAGAAGGAAAGACAAAGCCACCGGCACGTTTTAATGAAGCGACATTACTATCTGCAATGGAGAATCCGGTAGCATTTTTAGAAAGCCATGATAAGAACGATGTGAAGACGCTTCATGAGACGGGTGGACTCGGAACCGTTGCGACCAGAGCGGATATTATTGAGAAATTGTTTGCTTCTTTCCTTCTTGAGAAGAAAGGAAAAGAGATCTTTATCACATCAAAAGCAAAGCAGCTGTTAGAATTAGTGCCGGAAGATTTAAGAAAGCCGGAACTTACAGCGGACTGGGAGCGAAAGCTTGGAAAGATTGCGGATGGTTCCTTAAAGCGCGACGTGTTTATGAAAGAGATTAAGGAATATACAACCAAGATCATTGAGGAGATTAAGACGGCAAGCGGAAGTTTCCGTCATGATAATCTCACGAATCATAAATGCCCGACATGCGGCAAGAAACTTCTGTTAGTAAAAGGAAAGAACAGTACGATGCGAGTGTGTCAGGACAGGGAATGTGGATATCGAGAAACTATTTCCAGAACGTCCAATGCACGCTGTCCGAAATGCCATAAGAGGATGGAATTGATCGGATCCGGGAATGCTCAGACTTTTGTTTGTGCGTGCGGTCATAAAGAGAAGCTTTCCGCCTTTACGGAAAGAAGGAAGAAGGAAGGTGCCGGTGTATCGAAAAAAGATGTGAACCGCTATATGAATCAGATGAAGAAGGAGAGCGAACCGTTAAACAATGCATTCGCGGATGCATTTGCAAAAATAAAGCTGTAAGGCTCATGAAGCTTTGTTAGATTCATTCCGAATATGGCAAAAGGAAGCCGACTGTATCAGAAAACTGGAGAGAAAGATCATTTTTGAAGATCAGGCATACATGGAAGAAATGGAATAATTTATTTTAACCATGTGATTGTTTTGAAGAAAATGGGAAGAATGTAAAAGAAGAGAAATTTTCTCGATGAATTTATGTTGCTCGCCGGAATTATACGGAAATGGAGGAATGATGATGTTTCAGATTGGTGATTATGTGATCTATGGACGGATTGGCGTATGTCGGATTGATAGTATCTGTACCCTGCAGTCGGAGGAGACGAAACAGGAAAAAGAGTATTATTTGCTGAAACCCGTTTTCACAAAGGGCAGCAAGATTTATACTCCGAAGGATAATCCGAAGGCTAAGATGCGCAAGATAATCACAAAGGATGAATCTGAACAGCTGATTGATATGATACCAGCCATTGAGGTACTGGAAGAGGAAAACAATAAGATTCGCACCGAGAAGTGCAAGGATGCGTTAAGAACATATGATAATGTGGAATGGGTCCGCGTGATTAAGACCCTTTATCGTAGAAAACAGGAGAAGTTGAGCGAGGGCAGAAAGTTCTACCAAAATGATGAACGCATGCTGAATATGGCAAAGGACTACCTCTATGGCGAACTCTCCATCTCCCTAAACCTCCCCAAAGACCAAATGGAGAAGTTTATTCTCGGGAAACTTGAAGGGTAGGGAGTCTTAGATATGGCCAGGTGAAGCGTTGCCGCCTTAGTGAGGGGCCAAGGCGGGAAGAAATCAATGTTTTTCGTGTTCGGATGCATGAGCGGACAAAAATGGGAATGACTCTTCGGCTATCAGGCAGGAAAGCACTGTCTGCTATTCGAAGAACCATTTCCATTTTTGTTCGTCTTGAGCCGGACATACCGAAACACAGATTTCTTCCTACTTTCGCGTACAGGGCGGCAGCGGCTTCGCCTGGTCTTACTTTATGGGTGGAGTGAAGAAATGGTGAGATTATGATAGAAGTATGTGGGGATCGGAAGGTGGGAAAAAACAGGCGCAGTATGTAAAGGTGATGGAATAAGTGGTTTGGTTTGTACAGGGAAGCCACCGGCTACGATTGATCAGGTTAAGAGGAAAGAACGAGATGTGGAGGAACAAAAACATCGGAGGAAGGTATCTGACCATGGAAGAGAGATATAGCGATAGGAGGCAAGGAATTGCTTCCTTTTTGTTGGTAAAAATGTGAATATATGTTATCATTAAGAGTAAAAAAAGAAGTTGTGAAATTAAAAGATTCTTATTTAATGAAATAAACAAATACAATTAGAGGATGAGAATATTGAAAAAGGTAATTAAGATTCTAAAATGCATCTTTATAGTTATTTTTGTGCTAGCTATATTATGGATGCTTTTACATCAGATATTGACAAGAGTAGAGTCAAGCAGACTCGAACAAGCAGGACAATATGTGATGGTAAATGGTAAGAATATGAATGTGTTTAAAGTTGGAAGTGGCGAAAAAACGATTGTGTTAATGCCTGGATTAGGAACAACTTCACCAGTACTTGATTTCGAACCACTAATAAATGAATTGATGACAGATTTCAGGGTGATTGTTGTTGAACCATTTGGATATGGATGGAGTGATAACACAAACAAAGAAAGAAGTGTTGCTAATATTGTTGAGGAACTAAGATTGGCTCTTGAAGAGAGTGGAGAAACGGGACCATTCATATTGATGCCCCATTCTGTTTCAGGTATTTATGCTACATGGTATGCAAATAAATATCCAGAGGAAATTGAGGCGATAGTAGGTATTGATTGTGCATTACCAAAACAAACTGAATATTTTGATGGGGAAAATCCACACGTTACCAATTTTGCTAAAGTTGCAAATGTGTTTGGAATACAAAGATTATTATATATGATTTCGCCAAACTCTTTTATATCTGGTAACAAGTCAAATGAGTATACAGATGATAACTTATCGCAACAGAAATTAATATCTTATAAGGTTGGCTTTAATGCAACCGTAATAAACGAAACAAATGCAGTTGAAAATAATATATCCGATACACTAAATATGAGTTTTGAAAGTTCGTTACCGCTTTTGTTTTTTACTAGAGAAATAGCTTCAGATGATAAAGAGAAAACAAAACAGGATTTTTATAATTCATATATAACAAATAAAGAAATACAAAAGGTTATTGTATTTGATTCGGGACACTATATGCATTGGACAAAGGCACATGATATTGCCAAAGAAACAAAGCAATTTTTGATAAATAATGAAAAATGAGAGCTATAGTTTTCGTTTGTATGAACGAGAGAAAGATTCTTATTTTCCTCATCCTTAATGTTTCTGTAATTTGAGTAAAGTTTTGGAATGGTGATTTGTTAACAGATTCTGTATATTAAGTGTGAATAGAGTTGGTGGGATTGAAATGGAAGTAAATAAAATAAATCGTGCAATTGTCTGGTCAATTGCATTTTTAGTGATTCATGGATTTTTGACAATTATAAGTAGTTTGTTATTGCCACAAAAGGTGGTTACTTTTATTGGAGTGGTAGGTGGAATTTATATATTAATTCATGCCTTTTTAATTAAATATAACAGAGATTGGTTATTTATAAATGGCCTGCTTTCTTTCGTTTCTGTAATATGTTTAGGTGTTTTGATTGGGAAAAACTTAAAATTTGAAGAAGTAATATCGATTGGAGTTGCGATTTCTGCTTTTGATATTCTTAGCTTTACAAAATATGGAAAGCGTACGGCAAATGCAAAAGCGATGTCAAGCATTCATTTTATGTCTAAGTTGATTGTATATGGCAAAGGAAAGGGCGATGAATTAGTTCCTACTTGTGGTATAGGAGACTACTTTTATTATGCGATATGGATTTCTGGTATTCAGGCTGTTTCCGATTTTATATATACATATGTAGTGGGATCTGTTTTGATACTTTTTGGAAGTTGTATTCATTATTTTCTTATAATTAAGCTTTCTAAAAGAGATAATTATAAGGGATTTCCTGCAACAGTTTTCCCTTTCCTATGTATTTCAGTTTTGTATATTATAATTTATATGAAATAGGAAATAATCTGGTTTTATGAATCAAACAAATTACAACTTAGAGTGGAAGAATTGCAATGGTAATTCTTTTGCTTTTTTGTATAATATTTATTGAGTTTTGGTTTTAAGGAAATTGAAGTTTTATCTGATTAAATAATCCGATAGAATTAGTTTGCATTGTGTCAGTTTGGAAACTTTATTGCAATAAAGTATTCATTCTCGTGACAATAAAATGACAATACTTTTCTAAGATAATTGAGAGAATATGAATAAACAGTTCGAAAATGAATGGATATTTATAATGTATACTATAATAAAGACTTGGTAACAAGTTTGAAATTAGGAGCTAGAATAATTAACGGAGTCTAAAGAATGCCGTATTTATACGGATTTCAGAGATTTCACAAAACGATTTGATAACATTTGCTAAAAATGCATTATATAAAAGTGATGCAGACGGTTAGCAGGTATGCTTTCAGATAAGACGACAAAAGGTCTTACCTATCTAATGAAAATTATTAGGTAAGGCCTTTTTTTTACCTTTTTTGCAAGCCGATTGAAGCAATTCAAAAGGATTTAGTTATTCTTTTTATCTTCAGCAATGAGTAAATCGCTTAATGCCTGGGAAATGACTTTTGCAAAAATTCTATGTTTACATAACATGATGTGGTATGCTATGTAAGTGGTAAATTTGACTTATTTACGAAAAGAAATAGTGTTATGAAAAAAATATTATTTGTATGGAGTTTTGATTTGTTTAAAAATCCTAAATTCAATTTATAGGCTAAGTATAAGGAGAATGAGAAAATGAAGAAAAAGGTGTTAGTATTTCTTGCAATAGCATCTTGTGTTGGAATTGTAGGATGTGGAAAAAATAAAGCTGAAATAATACCTTCAGACAGTGTAACAACATCGAATGATGTTACACAGAATGAAAATGCAAGTGCTGAAAATAATGATAATAATTCGCAGGTTGATTTGATGCTAGATGGTTTTATTTCAGGAGAAGTAGAAGCCATTCGTTTAGAATCTCAAGATGAGTTTTTTATTTCGAGTCTTAATATGAATCCAGAAGAGTGGGATTCGTTTAGTATAGGTGAAAAAGTTGACTTGGATAATGATGGAGAAAATGAATTAGTAATCAATGGTCCATATGGAGGAATGTTTTTAGATGTGTTAAATGAACAAATAGTAGTTTTTGCTGAAGGTGAAGGAACTGCTATGGAGTTGTCATATGTTTATTATGATATGGCATATTGGATTGTGATCAGCGATACCACACATGCAGGACGACAAATGTACACATTTACTAAGTATTCTGGTTCGGATAATGTCGTAGATACTTTTGAATTAAATGCTGAGTATTGGGAACAAGATGAATATGACGAAAATAGTGAATTCACATATCGAGGAGAAAGCATTTCTATGCAACAATACGAAGAATTATACGACGATATTTTTGGTCAATAAAGGTTAGTTAAAAATATGGATAGTATGGAAAATTGATATTCTATGCGCTAACTATTGGATTATAAAATATATCTTTGCAAAGATAGACATTATGTATATACTAGACTAACAGCGTGATAACACCACGCTGATAACAATTTGATAACATTAGCTGATACAGTCTATAGGATAGGGACAGCTGAAACCAAATGAAATCAAATCGTAACAGAAAGCCTTAACCAAAAAGTTTAAGACAAGAATCTTGTTAGGGAGAAAGAGTAAAATCTATTGTGTGATATTTTGCATTATTTGGATATATTGGTTGAGCATTTATGATTGATTATAGGAAGGATTAAAAAATATATGAAACGTATTTTTTTTGTTGAAGATGATTTGAGCCTGATTAATGGATTGTCTTTTGCACTCAAAAAGCAGGGGTATGAAGTTGTGGTTGCACGCACCAGGCTTGAAGCCGAAACACTATGGGAAAACGGGGAATATGATTTGGTGATTTTGGATGTATCACTTCCGGATGGATCGGGATATGAACTGTGTAAAGAGATTCGTAAGATGTCAAAAGTACCGATTATATTTCTTACTGCGGTTGATGAAGAAACCAATATTATAATGGGACTTGATATAGGCGGCGATGATTACATAACAAAACCGTTCAAACTGGCGGTGTTTTTGTCCAGAGTAAATGCCTTGCTTCGCAGAAGTGACAATTTTAATCAGGCTGATACGGAGCTAAGCTCGAATGGTATAAAGATACAATTGCTAAAGGGAGAAGTTTATAAAGGCGGAGAGCAACTCGAATTAACAGCGAGCGAATATAAATTGTTATGCATGTTCATGAAAAATCCTAATATTGTTCTTTCGGCAGAACAGATTTTAGGAAAGCTATGGGACTGTAATGAAAACTATGTAGATGCCAACGCGCTTACCGTATATATTCGAAGATTGCGTATAAAAATTGAGGATGACCCAAGCAATCCTCAAAAAATAGTGACGGTTCGGCGTATGGGATACAAATGGAACACAGTTGATTGAGGTGTACAATGAAAATACTGATAAATAAGAGGATAAAAAAACTTTTTTGTTCTACGCTGCTTCTTATTGCGGTTTTTGCCATGATTTCTGTATCCTTAATAGTCTTGAAAATTGATGATGCGGATTTATACATATTGTTATGTGCGTTATTTATGAGTATCTTAATATTGATAATTGATTATCTCTATTTTAGGGAACAAAATGTAATCATGGACAATGCGGTAACGCAAATTAAAGAATATATTTCAGGAAATCAGGATGCGCGTATTGAATGTGATGAAGAGGGAGAGATATATAGACTGTTCCATGAAGTGAACTCATTGGTTGCAATATTGAATGCTCACGCTGAAAATGAATTAAGAGCAAAAGGATTCTTAAAGAATACAATAGCGGATATTTCCCATCAGTTAAAAACACCGCTTGCGGCTCTCAATATCTATAACGGCATTTTGCAGGAGGAAGCAAAGGATTTGCCAACAATGAGGGAGTTCACAGATCGTTCGGAACAAGAATTAGACAGGATAGAAACACTTGTTCAAAATCTTTTAAAGATGGCAAAACTTGATGCCGGAACAATTGTGATTGAGAAAACAGAAGAAAATGTATCGGAAATGATGGGTTCTATAGAACGGCATTTTGCATTTCGTGCGAAGCAGGAAGCAAAGCAACTCATCCTGCGTGGTGATGACAATATTACGTTATGGTGTGATCGGGACTGGTGGATCGAAGCAATCAGCAATATTGTAAAAAATGCACTTGATCATACCGGGAAAGGAAATGAGATCGATATTACATGGAAACAATTTGCTTCCATTGTTCAAGTCATTATAAAAGACAACGGAAGCGGTATTCACCCGGAAGATTTACACTATATTTTCAAACGGTTTTATCGCAGCTGCTTTTCTAAGACTACCCAGGGGATCGGCCTTGGGCTTCCACTTGCCAAAACTATTATTGAAGCACACAGTGGGACAATTGAGGTTGATAGTGAATTAGGAATTGGTACTACTTTTACAATCAATTTCTTAATTCCTACAAAATTGTAGGGAGAGCGTCATATCACAGTAGGATTGACATGATAATATTTCCGCATTAGGAAAGAACGAGGTGAATGATCTATGAATTTATTGGAAGTTAAATCGATTTCTAAAACATATGGGAGCGGAGAGGCAGCAGTACACGCATTGAAAGATGTAAACTTTTCTGTTCCAAAAGGTGAATTTGTTGCAATCGTTGGAGAATCCGGATCCGGAAAAAGTACACTTTTAAATATGGTGGGAGCTCTTGATACGCCTACTTCGGGAAAGGTATTTATTGATGGGAAAGACATTTTTTCAATGAAAGATAACAGCTTGACAATTTTTAGACGCAGAAATATCGGATTTATATTTCAGAGTTTTAATCTGATTCCGGAACTGAATGTAGAACAGAATATCATATTTCCGCTTCTGCTTGACTATCAAAAGCCAGATAAAAAGTATCTTGAGGAATTGCTTACGGTGCTCAATCTGAAAGAGCGTCGTAAGCATTTGCCAAGTCAGTTATCTGGTGGACAGCAGCAGCGTGTAGCAATCGGACGTGCGCTGATTACGCGGCCATCACTCATTCTTGCAGATGAGCCAACTGGTAATCTAGATACACAAAACAGCAGTGAAGTGATCGCGTTACTGAAGGAAGCCGCCAGAAAGTATGAACAGACTATTGTAATGATTACCCACAGCAGAAGTATCGCACAAACTGCCGACAGAGTGTTGCAGGTATCGGATGGTACGCTGATCGATTTTGGGAGGTGTTTGGAATGAAAAGCTATCTTAGTCTGATTCCGATTTCTGCAAAGGTCCATAAGAGACAGAATCGTATGATACTTCTATGCATTATTTCTGCCGTATTCATGGTGACAGCTGTTTTTAGCATGGCGGATATGGGTGTTAGAATGGAGAAGGCAAGGCTGTTAAAGAAACATGGCAGTTTGCAGGAATTAAGCGGCAGCACAATGGCACAGACGCTATATCTGGTTGCCGGCGGGCTGTTTGTTCTGATACTGATCGCGGGCGTGCTGATGATCGCAAGCAGTATAAACAGCAATGTTGCCCAAAGAATAAAGTTTTTTGGAATGATGCGCTGCATTGGGATGAGCAGACAGCAGATTATTCGTTTTGTAAGGCTGGAAGCGCTTAATTGGTGCAAAACTGCGATTCCAATAGGAATTGTACTTGGAAATATAGTTACATGGATGCTATGTGCCGCATTAAAATTTTGGGTCAGCGGAGAGTTTTCTGATATGCCTCTTTTCGGAATAAGCCTAATCGGCATAATAAGCGGTATCGTGGTAGGAATTGTGACTGTTCTTATTGCGGCAGGTGCTCCGGCAAGACGAGCAGCCAAAGTCTCTCCGGTAGCAGCGGTGTCAGGAAATTCAGAAAACATAAAAGGCAATACTCATGCGGTAAATACCCGTTTCTCTAAAATTGATGTTTCTCTTGGAATTCATCATGCAGTATCGGCAAAGAAAAATTTTATTCTTATGACAAGTTCCTTTGCACTTAGTATTATTCTTTTTCTGAGTTTTACGGTACTGATCGAGTTTGTTGGATACCTTATGCCACAGAAATCCGATACATCCGATATATATATTTCAGGTAATAAAGGCTCAAATTCGATAGATTGCGCACTGGTTGATCAGATTAGTGGTATGGAAGGTGTAAAACGTGTTTTTGGCCGCAGAAATGGTCTTGATCTTTCAGCAGAAGTGAATTCCAAAACAACGACCATTGATATGATTTCTTATGATGATTTTGATCTGGACTGTCTAAGAAAAGATAACATGCTAAGAAAAGGCAGTGACATAAAAAAAGTGTATGGTGACAGTAAGTATGTACTTGCAGTATGGGATCCAGAGAATCCTTTGGAAATAGGGGATAACATACAAGTTGGCAATGAGGAACTTGAAATTGCAGGGCTATTGAAATGCAATCCATTTAGTGACGATGGCAGTACGGATGGAAAGACAACGCTTATTATTTCCGGAGAGACCTTCACACATTTGACCGGTGTAATGGATTACTCTCTTGTTATGGTACAGCTGACAAACCACGCGACAGATGAGAATGTTATGGCGATTCACAATATATTGGACAGAAATTATACTTTTAGTGACAGGCGTGATCAGCGTACTACCAGTGTCTATATAGCTTTTATGTTATTTGTATATGGATTTTTGATAATTATCACTTTGGTAACGGTATTGAATATTATGAACAGTATTTCGATGAGTGTATCAGCACGAATCAGACAATATGGGGCTATGCGTGCAGTTGGTATGGATGAACATCAGATTACCAGAATGATAGCAGCGGAAGCCTTTACATATTCGATATCCGGCTGTATCGTCGGGAGTGTATCGGGAATGTTCATTAGCAGACTGCTGTACAAAAAGCTGATTACGGCTCATTTTAGTTATGCGACTTGGAGCATTCCGATTATGCCAATGATGATTGTAATTTTGATTGTTATCATAACATCTGTTTTGGCCGTCTATACCCCTTCAAGAAGAATTCGCAATATGGCGGTAACGGATGTGATTAATGAATTGTAGGAGAGTAGGGGGAAGAATGGAGAGTCGGAGAGCGGGCTGGATGCCTGCCTGCCGCATGATATATTTTCTCTGTGTTCGGACGCACGGATGGACAAAATAGTGGCTGGTGTTTTCCACTATCAGACAGGAAAGCCCTGTCTGCTATTGGAAGACACCAGCCACTATTTTGTTCACTGTGAGCCGGACACTGAGAAAAATATCATGCAGCAGGCAGGCATCCAGCCCGCTCTCCAACTCTCCATTCTTCCCCCAGCCCGCCTTTTTAGTTCCTAGTCTTCGTATGTGATAGGGTCTTGTACTCCGTTACTTAGGAAGGCTGCTTTGCGGTCGAGGCAGGTGCCACAGGTACCGCAGGCCTTGGAGTGACCCTCGTAGCAGCTCCAGGTGAGGTGGTATGGGACGTCTAAGGATAAACCAGTTCTTACGACCTCGGCTTTGTTGGAGCTAATGAATGGAGCAAGCAGCGTAAGCGCTTGCCCGCTGCCTTCATAAATCGCCTGGCTCATGGTGGAGAAGAAAAGCTCGGAACAGTCTGGATAGGCGTTTCCGGCTGCATCGTCCATATG
>SVEB01000045.1 GCA_015057635.1 Lachnospiraceae bacterium
GAAAGCGCAGCAGGCGTTAAAGCTTCAACAGGAACAAGGGAAATTACAACGAAAGACAGTTTCTCGTGCACAAAAGGAAATGGAGAAAGAGCGCCAGTTCAATTTAAGACAAGAGAAGCGGAAAGAAAAACACAGAGGGCATTAATTGCCCTCTGTATTTTTTTGCTTTGTGATTATAGCCATATTGCCTCACTTAAGACACTTTGACCATGCAGATCTTCCACGCATACCATTTTGACAAGCAGCCAGGCGCGTTCTTCTTCCGTGAGTTCATGCATCTTTGTGGCGGGCTCGGAAGAAGATAGGCGTTCTGTAATTTTATCAATCGCATCGATTTTATTCTCTGCCGCGGAGATGGCATTCTGAAATGCCATCTTTTTATGTACCAACGCTTCCATAAAGGCATCGTTTGTCATGCCCCCTTCCAGCAGATTCTTTATTTCTGCCAGGCTAAACCCAAGTTGTTTTAATTCAATCAGGGCATTTAGTTGCTGGACCTGTTCTGGATGGTAATACCGGTATCCGGTCTGCGAATCCACAAATGCCGGTTTTAAAATGCCCATTTTCTCATAAATACGGAGAGCTTTTACGGAAATGCCAAAGAAACCAGCTAGTTCTCCAATCTTCATTAGGGATTCATCCATTCTAATCACCCGCCAATCTTTCTTATTTTATGTACATTATGCTTTTTTAATATCGGAATCGATGTGGTTTGCGCTTGATGGGGAACCTGGGATTCTTCCAGTACCTGGTTGATCCGTTTGATTCCGGCCATGCTCGAACGGATCGAGAGAATGCAGTTAATGAGCATGCAAGAGCCCGCAATAACACCTCCGCGATATTGAAATGCTGCTGTCAGTTCGCCAAAGGTCGTGCTTCCATTTGCAATCCATGTGCCGCATACGATAAGTAAAGTAACATAGCCGCCTAAGCCAAACAAAGGGAGAATTGCGTTATTGGCTGCCTGTCGTCTTTGAATCTTCATATTTGCCTTTACGAGTTTAAGGCTGCTGTCTTCAAAACGCTTCATCAGATAATCCTGTGCGTCATAAATGGCAGCAGTATCGGCACATGTGATAAATGTACCAAGCTCCCCAGTATTTAAAGCGTTGGCTTTCAGAGATTCCTTTTTTAAGTCAGCCATAGGACGAGCCATAAGAAACTGTGTAAACAGGATATGAGGGATGGCAAAGAGAAGAACGAGTCCAAGCACTTTGGGATTCATAAGCCAGAGAATCACAGCCGAGGCAGATATGTTTACAATCGCGCAGAGTGCATGGGGAAGATGAAGCGGTCTGGAAAATGGCAGTTGTACGTCTGTATTGAGAAGTGTTGCAAAATCTCCTTCCGGTCTTGCTTCAATCTGCTCATAAGAAAGGGATGCAATCTTTTTCGCAAGTTTGATCCGAAGGATGGATTCCATCCTTGTAACAAATGCAGCATAACGAATCCATATAGTTCCATTATATAGAAAAAGAAGGACGTTTGCAATTCCATATGCTATGCAGATTATAAAAAGCTGATTTGTATTACTCTGTGCAATAGCCTCAAATGAATACTGAAGAAAAAGAGCGGTAACAACGGTCCTTACGGCATCAAAAGGACATCGAAGCAGCAGGAGCAGAAGAAAAGAGGTCGCTTTCCCGGTAATTTTGATCATAGTCTTCATTTCATGTAACATACAATTGACCTCCTTCCAGACGAAGAATCCGACTGCATGCGGCTAAGGATTCCGGGCGGTGGGAAACCTGCAGCACGGTTTTTCCCTTTGTAAGATTGGAAAGAGCGGTCATAACGGCAGCGCTTGTTTCACCATCCAGGGCAGAAGTAGGCTCATCTAACAGGATGACAGGAGCGTCCTTTGCAATGGCTCTTGCAATCGCGATACGCTGTGCCTGCCCTCCGGATACTTGTCCGCCGCGCTCTCCGACAAATGTATCGATGCCGGAGGAAAGCGAGTCAATCCAGTCCGTAAGCTGTGCTGCTTTGCAGGCGTAAGAAAGAATCTCATCGCTTATTGCGTGGCCGCATGTGATATTATCCCGGATGCTTGCCGGAAACAGCATGGCATTCTGCATTACCATAGCCACCGATTTACGTCTGTTTTCGGATGAGGAGTGTCTATTTATGGAAATAAAACCATTTGTTACTTCGTATAAGCCGCTGATCAATTTTAAAAGTGTGCTTTTCCCGCCGCCGCTGACACCGATTATGCCGATGGATTCCCCATCTGCTACCATAAGGCTCACATCTTTTAGTACAGTTTTGTTGCCATAGGAAAATGACAGATTATTAATATGTATGCTCATAGGCACCCTCCTTTTTTTTCAACATTACATTTGGCGATATGCGCTGTATATTAGCTAAAAATTGGCGGAATGCAGCAATATGACCCGGCATATTCATCATGATACCAGATACATTTCCGGAAAGATTTAAGAACACGTACAGAGTCCCGATTGTTATGACCCCGTTTATGACCTGGCGTCCTCCAATCAGGAAAAGAAGCATCAGAGGAATGGATGTAAGAAGGCCCGACAGAGACATAAGGCGTGCGCGGACTTTTTCTGCTTTTGATGTTTTCTCCTCCCACTCTTTGCATGCGGTGTTATAACCGTTAAGGAGCATCTTAGAGGCGTCGTAAAGGCGGATGATGGGAAACAGGCTTATCAGGGAATCCGCATACTGATTCATTGTGCCTTTTGCGATCTGGCTGCCTTTTGTGGCAGAGCCGATTACCTTGCTTGACCAGATAATATATAGGACAATGAAAAACACGGGGAGATTTGATAGAATTGTAAGCCATGCATTCCGTTTCAAAAGCCAGAATAGTGTAATGAGAAACCGGATGGCATCATCCACAAGTGGAAAGAGACTGGAATTAAAGTAGTTCAGAATATCCGAAAGCTCATTCTGAAGTTTAGAGAACTGTTCTCCACGACTTAAATGCTCCGCCTGTGAAAATGGAAGACAGCTTAAATATCTGGCATAGCCCATGCGAAGCGAATGGCCCATTTGTTCACAGGTATAGCTGCACAGCAGTGTTTTTGCATAGGCAGATACGCTCGTGAGAATAATAGCGGCAAGAGATGCAAGCAGGTTTTTAACAGAAAGCTGTTTTCCGTCACTAACGTTTGTGATAATCGAACTTAGAATCGAGTTCCACCAAAGCGTAACCACCGTCGTGATCCCACACATCCCAATCGAACATCTCACAAGCCAATTATGCTTTTTAATAAGTTTTTCAAGTAACATTGAATAATCACCCCCTATGTCCACAACTTACACCATTCCCCAGGGACAGAGTCAAGCAAAGAGGAAAGAAAAAACTATTTTTAGGAATTGCAGTACCAGGCGAATTCCGAATGACAGCAGAATGGAGAAAAGATTGCAAGATTCTACGGCCCGTATGATAGGAAAGTTAAGAACTACGGCATTAAGAATTTTTCATAAACTGACAAACACCCTGTAAAACCTGTTTTATTTCTGGTTTTACAGGGCATTTTTGTCTTATGGAAGGACATCTTCGTTCCAATAATTGGATTGTATTAGGGGGAGAGTTGCAGTAAAATAACAAGTATGGATTTTTTAGAAGGAGGAAAGTTTGAACATGAAATCAATAAAGAGAATTTTTATGCTTCTTATAGCAGCACTTCTTATATCAGGCATGATGACAGCATGTGGGAAGGATTCTAAGCCGACAGGAGCCAAGGAAGATCAGATAACAAACATGCCGAATGAGAAGAATGAAGAGGAGAACCAGGAAAAAAAGGAGAATCAGGAAAAAGAAGAAAGTGAGGAAAAAGAGGGAGAAGAAAAACAGGAGAATCAGGAAAGACCACGGCTGATAGAAGAGCAGACATTTGATGTAGAGCTTGCTCCGTTAGGAAAGGTACATTTTGAGGCATATGAGCCGGATCTGTCTGAAAACTTTCTTGCAGATGTAACATTTATAATCACCAAAGATGGAAAAACAGTTAGCACGCTTCCGGGGGTATATGAAAATAACATAAGGCCAAATGAGATGTTCAATATGGTAGAGGCAGTATCATTTATAGACTACAATCAGGATATGGCTGATGATATCATTATTATATGCAACTATTCTCCATCGGCAGGACCGGATATAGGAACCGGCTATGCAGAAGTTCGGATTTACAGCGGCAGTGCGGATGGCAATTTTACATATGAAGCAGAGCTTAGTCAGACGGCGAATGAAGCGCTGGCAGAAAAGACAATTCAGTCTGTAAAAGATTTTATCGGAGTAGGACGCACAGAGAACTTAAAAGGGGATTTTTCGAAAGAAGACTCTTCGTGGAAACAGGCTTATATAGACTATATTCAGTCATCTGAAGAATCAGGACAGTGGCAGGGATATGCTCTGATCTATATAGATGCAGATGACATCCCGGAAATTGCGGAGGTCGGAAGCAATGAGGCGATGGGCTGTAAGATACTAAATTATGCAGACGGAGAGGTAAAGGAGACACAGCTTAGCCGTCTTGGTTTTACTTATATTGAAAAAGAGAATCTGCTTTGTAATTCGGATGGAAATATGGATTTTTACTATGATCTGATTTACAGCATTATAGATGGGAATATGACGTTGATTGCTTCCGGATATTATGGAGCAGAGGATAATTCCAAACTGGAGTTTGATGAACAGGGAGAGATAATCTATCAATATAGATGGAATGACGTATTGATGGAAAAAGAAGAATATGAGAAAGCGCTTAACGCTGTCTATGACACAAGCAAGGCAGTGCCGGGGTATAACTGGGAAGAGCTGTACTTAAAGGATCAGATAGTAGCTGCTATTGAACAAATTGGAGAGTAGCAAAATAGGAAGCAGAAAGTAAACCCAAAAAGAGTAATAGAGGTAAAATGCTGTCATAATGAGTCTATATAATGTAATAGAATGTCTGGCCGGTCAATAAAAGGGGAGGAAGAAAGTATGAATAGTACGATCATTCAATCTGTGACAAAGTTTCATCAGTCTGAGGAGACCATACGAAAGATGACCGAGAAAGCATTGGGAAAAGTACCGCATACGTTTGCGGTAAAAGAGCTGGCAGGTGGTTTGTGCAGTGCAGTTTATGAGGTGAGAGCAGATGAAACAAAGATGGTGCTAAAGATTGCCTCTGATCCATCCGTTATTACAATGCGCCATGAAAAGGATTATGTGGCGACAGAGGCAAAGATGCTTGAGACGATGGAAAGAAGAATCCAGATACCGGCTCCAAGAGTTCTATTCTTTGATGAGAGTAAAACCGTATGCAAAGTTCCGTACTTCTTTATGAGTTACATAGAGGGCGAGGCACTGAACACAATGGGGATTCGCCCTTTAGAAGAGGAAATAAAGGAAATCAAAAGGAAGGTGGCAGGGATCTGCCAAAAGATTAGTTCCATCCGTGCGAAGGCATTTGGCATTCCGGCTCTTCCTGATACCTATACGGACAGTAATTATCAGTTTGTATATACGTTATTTGATATGCTTTGTATGGATGCGGAAGACAAAGACATTGAGATTCCGGGGATTACGAAAAGGGAGCTTCTGAATCTGATTTCAGATAGGAAGGAGATACTAGATGAGGTAAAGGTGCCTTGTTACGTACATACCGATACATGGGATGGGAATCTGATGATCAAGGATGGAAAACTTGCAGGGATGGTGGATTTCGCCGCTATCTTATACGGAGATCCTCTTTTAAACCATGACTTTCATGACTTTTTTGGAAGCCCGTCAAAGGAGCTGCTTGCGGAATTCGGAATTGACCATCTGAGAGCATCAGAGCAGATTAGGATTCAGATTTATCGAATTTGGCAGTGTCTTGGTATGATTGTGGAGAGAGGATTTAGAGAGTATGAAGATAAGAACCAGTATGCGTGGGTGATCGATATTTTTAAGGATAACATAGCAAAGTTAAAGCAAATGAATACAGATAACTGAAAATGGGAGGTGTCGTACGATGAGAGGGCGACACCTCCCACAGTTTTTAGCTGCAGGATCTGTTTTTATATTCGGAAACAGCATTTTTAACCTTGCATCCGAATTCTTCAGATGCCTTGCAGAAGTTATCGAGAACACGGCATATGATGTCTTCCTTGCAAAGATACAGCTCGGAAGCAATATTATCAATCAGATGTTCCTTTTCTTTTGAGGTGAGAGAACAGTAGTGTTCACCTGCCTGGGCAAAATCATTTGTTTTTTCAATCGGACATCGTTTTACAAGACCTTTGACCGGATAGCAAGGAGGTTCCAGTCTGGACGCCGGAACCGGCTTATTGCAGTTTAAGCTGTTTGGAGAGTAATTGATCGGTTCCGGATTGAAGTGATAGGTAAAAGCCCCATCTCTCTGATTATTGTTAATTGGAGAAATGGAACGATTGATCGGAAGATCTGCAAAGTTGGCACCAAGGCGGTAACGCTGGGCATCAAAATAAGAGAAGCTTCTTCCAACCAGCATTTTATCTGCTGAAATATCTACTCCAGGTACCAGGTTGCCAGGACAGAAGGCAGATTGTTCTACCTGAGCAAAGAAATTATCAGGATTTTTGTTAAGGATCATCATGCCGACGCGGATCAGCGGGAACTGATCTTCCGGCCATGTCTTGGTATCATCGAGCGGATCGAAGTCGAGGCTGTCCACAACATCCGGATCCATAACCTGCACGCAGAGCTCCCATTTCGGGCATTTTCCACATGCAATTTTATTATATAGTTTTTCCGTTGCGATATCCGGATTGGAGCCGGCAAGACGCTCCGCCTCAAAGCGGTCAATTGTCTTTAATCCCTGTACCGTCTTCCAGTGGTATTTAATATAGAAACGTTTATTGTTTTTGTTTACCCAGACATACGTATTTACGCTAAAACCATCCATGTGGGTATAATCATCGATTGTTCCACGGTCGGAATAAAGCCACGTGATCATATGCGTGGATTCCGGAGTCAGAGAGATGAAGTCCCAGAAACGTCTCGGATCTCTTAGGTTTGTATGGGGTGCCGGCTTGAGAGAATGAATCACGTCCGGAAACTTTATGGCATCACGGATAAAGAAAACCGGAAGGTTATTTCCAACAATATCATAGGTGCCCTGACAGGTATAGAATTTAACGGCAAATCCTCTTGGATCCCGAACGGTATCCGCAGAGCCTTTTGAGCCGATTACAGTAGAGAAACGTACAAAAACGGGGGTCTTTGTATTTGGAACCTGTAAAAAGTTCGCAATTGTATAATCGGACATGCAGCAGTAATTTTGAAAATAGCCAAAAGCACCGGCTCCTTTTGCATGCACAACTCGTTCCGGTATCCGTTCCCTATCAAAATGTGCGATTTTATCAATCAGATTTACATCCTGCAGGAGTCCTGGCCCATCGCAGGAAACAGTAAGGGAATTCGTATCATTGGCAACCGGTGTTCCGAGTGAGTCCGTCATATAGGTAAATGGTTCTGGTTTCTGATTTTTATTCATGGATAAGACCTCATAAGGGAGAGTGTCATAGTTAAAGTATGCAGGAATATGGTGAGCGTGAAAGAAAAGACAAGGGTAAAAAGATAAAATGGAAAGAGTTCCGGAGATAGGATAAGACTTTTGAAACAGCAGACAAATGTAGAATCAAAAATGCAAAATATTTTATGAATTTCTATATAATGGTTGACAAGGAAATAGGATAGGACTAAAATATGTATAGATACAAAAGTAAAAATAAGGAAAATTTATACGAAATGTACAAAAGTCTAGGAAAACATTTTTTGTAATAACGTGTAAAATTTTCTTATTTTTTCTTTTTATAAACTATTATCATTTTATCTAAAATATGTGCTAAGGGGGAAGTCAACATGAAAAAGAAAGTTATTGGCTTGATGGTTTGTATGGCACTAGTTGTTTCATTATTACCGGGATGCAGCAAAGATAATACGAAAGATACGAGTTCAGATGCGGCGAAGGAAGAGACCTCAGGTGGGGAATCGGGAACGGATGAGAGCGCAGAGGTACAGCCGGAAGCAGTGACAACAGTAGGTGACCCGAAGGGAACACATATGGAGATATGGTCGTTCGTTGAATTGCACAATACATATTACGGTAAAATGGTAGAAAAGTGGAATGAGAAGAATCCGGATCGTACGATTGAAGCAACCTTTACGACATATCCTTATGGAGATATGCATAATAAGTTAATCATGTCCTTACAGACCGGAGAAGGTGCACCGGATATCTGTGATGTAGAGGTTGGACAGTTCCCGAATGTGGTAGCAGGCGTGGATACCTGGCTTTATCCGTTGGATGATGCGGCACAACCATATATGGATACAATGGTTCCAGCACGTATGGAGACTTATATGGGATCCGATGGTCATTATTATGGTGCTCCGTTCCATGTAGGTGCTACCGTTATGTATTATAATATGGCAGCTCTTGAAGAGGCTGGAATCACACAGGCAGATGTGGATGCAGTTGTGACATGGGATGATTATACTGCACTTGGTGAGCGATATATCGCAGCAGTCAATCAGGAAGGCAAATACTTCACTTCTGTTGATACAGGCGGAACCGACTGGTTATGGCTGGCTATGGCAGAGTATGGAGAGGACTGGACAGGCGGCTTTGATGGAAAAGCAAACATCGAACTGGATTCTGTTAAGAATATGTTGAATATGCAGGTTGGCTGGTTACAGTCCGGTGTAGCGGAAGTTTCACCAGATGGACATGTTGACCTGGAGGCAGGTTTTCAGAATATCTTAGACCACAATATCGTATCTTTCCCAAAGGCTATGTGGTATATGAGCCGTTTCATCAACTATATGCCGGAAGAGAAAGGCAACTGGTACATCGCTCCATGTCCTGTATTTGAAGCAGGTCAGCCAGACTCCGTTGGTATAGGCGGAACCGGTACTGTTGTAACCCAGCAGGCAGCAGATAAAGAATTAGCAGCAGATTTCTTATGCTATGCTAAGATGTCCATGGAAGGTGAGCAGATGAACTGGGAGATGCTTGGATTCGATGTGTGCAACACTGCAATGTGGACGGATGAAAGCATCATTCATGATGATGCGAATCAGTACAACAGTTTCTTTAGAAATTATCCATATGATGTGTTGAATAAGATTAAAGATAATATTGGTAAGATCAGTGTTGTAAAGATCAGCCCAACCATCAATGAGGAAATCTGCAATGTGACACTGAATGCAATCCTTGAGGATGGCACCGCGGTTGACGATGCATTAAAGTCATCACAGGAAGTCATCGACTTAGAACAATAGCATGTATTACAGGTAGGCAGCGATAAGTAGGAAAAGGGGCTGTCACGCTAGAAGACGGTGGCACCGATAAGCGGTATTTTGTTCGGTGCCGTCTTCGTCCGGCGTGATAGCCTCGTTTTGAATAATCAAAGGAGAGAGAACGATGAAATTTAAGAAAATATTCTACTCGCAGAAGGCAGCCCCTTATGTGTTTGTATTGCCATTTTTATTAAGTTTTATTTTCTTTTGGATCTACCCATTGTTTAGCACGGTTACGATGAGTTTTCAGGATATTACGGCAACCGGTAAGGAGTTCATCGGGTTCAAGAATTATACGAAGTTGTTAAATGACAAGGTATTCCATACCGCAATGCTTAACAGTTTTGAATATATGATATTGTCTATAGCGCTGTTAATTCCGTTCCCAATGCTTTATGCAGTCTTGATGGATGGCAATCTTGTAAAGGCGAAAGGCCTTTGGAAAGCACTTTTATATCTGCCGGCACTGACGTCCGTTGTTATTTCCGGTACGTTATTCCGTCTGATGTTTTCTGAATATTCTACCGGTCAGATGAATGTAATCATGCATGCACTCGGATTTGGCTCTCAAAAATGGCTTAAGGTGAAAGCAACTGGTTTAGGCGCTTTACTTACACTTTGCTGTTGGAGATGGACCGGTGTTAATATGCTTTATTTTCTGTCCGGATTAAAGTCGATCGATAAAAATCTGTATGAGGCGGCAGAAATTGATGGCGCTTCTGCCGTTCAGAAGTTTCGATATATTACAATCCCTCTGTTAAAGCCAACCACGATTTATGTATTTACGATCAGTATTTATGCAGGTCTTGCTATGTTCTTAGAATCCTTTATGTTATGGGCTGGCAATGCTTCTCCAAACAATATAGGGCTTACCATTGTGGGATATCTGTACCGTCGTGGTATTGAGAAGAATCAGATGGGATACGCATCTGCAGTCGGCCTTGTACTATTGATTCTTGCACTGATTATCAATATGGTTCAGCTTGTCTTAAACGGAAGCTTTAAGAAGGAGGAAAGATAGGATGGAAAAAGATGCTTCTATTAAGGGAGGCATGACAAGAAAGAGAAAAATCGCCTCCTTTTTTGCTACACTACTATTCCTTATATTGGGATTGATCGTAGTATTTCCGGTGTTCGCCGGCCTTCTAGCTTCCTTTAGGCCAGGTACCGAGTTAATTCGTAAAGGTTTAAGCATTAATTTGGATGTATCGACTATGACGTTAGCCAACTATAAGTATCTGTTTAGCGGGAATGTGGATTCCGTAAAGTATTTTACCTGGTTTAAGAACAGTATGGTGCTTACCCTTGTGACGGTTGTATTAACGTTGATCATCTGCTATTTTATCGCATATGGACTTACGATGTATCAGTTTAAGCTGCGTAATTTCCTTTTTTTCTTAGTAATCGCAACAATGATGGTTCCATTTGAAATCCTGATGCTGCCACTATACCAGGAGATGATCAATCTAAAGCTAATCGATTCTGCAGCAGGCGTGATTCTTCCCGCAGTCTGTGGTGCTTCCACTATCTTTTTCTTCAGGCAGTATCTGACGACAGTACCAAAGGATCTTTTGGATGCAGGCCGTATCGATGGCTGTACGGAATATGGAATTGCAGTCCGTATCATGCTCCCAATCACAAAGCCCGCATTTGCGGCAATGGCAATCTTATGTGCGATGGGATCCTGGAACAATATGCTCTGGCCAATGCTTGTATTTAGAAGCGCTAAGAAGTTCACTCTTCCAATCGGTCTTAATACTCTGTTGACACCATACGGAAATAACTACGATGTGCTGATTGCAGGATCTATGTTCGGTATCATCCCCATCTTTATTATCTTTTTATGCTTCCAGCAGTATTTTATCGATGGAATGACAGCTGGGGCTGTAAAAGGATGAGCGCATAATGGATCATTAAATAACAGATAACGAATTAAGAATAAGTTCTCATGGTAAAAACGATGAGGGCTTATTTTTTGTATAAAAGCAGCCTCCATTCTATGCGGTTATGCTAGAAAATAGGAACGGCTATTCCGTTTATTTTCTGCACGCCTCTTAAAAAAATCCTTATAAAAATTACAATGGATTTAGGATGATGGAAAAGGGATTGCTTTTTACTGGGACTTTATTATACTAAAGGAAACATGAATTATTCATTCTCTGACTAATTTTGGTTTTGATTATACTTTGTCCGATAGAAGCAGGATTCTTACGTGGACATGACGGAAAGGAAGAAAAATAAATGAAAGAGCGTGAAGAGGCAATTGCATATTGTAGCAAGTTAGAAGGAGCCTATGAGGACTATCCGTTTCATGATTCAAACTGGACGGTGATGCGGCATCAAAGCAATAAAAAGATGTTTGCCTGCATTTTTGAGAGGGAAGGGCATATCTGGATTAATGTGAAATGCGACCCTGAATGGAGAGATTTCTGGCGAAACGCATTTAGCGGGGTGATACCGGCTTATCATTTGAATAAGACACACTGGAATTCGATTATTTTAGACGGAACAGTGCCCGAAAAGAATATTAAACAAATGATCGAGGAAAGCTACCAGCTCACCCTCCCAAAGAAAAAGAGGGCACAATCGTGAGTGTTCGCCATAGATAGGGAGGAGGTCGCAGGAAGCCCTGCCGGCACTGCGCGTTCATAGGTTCGGCTGTTCGGACGCAGGGTGCACAAAAAGAGGAGGAATCTTCGCCTATCAGACAGGAAAGCACTGTCTGCTATGCAAAGATTCCTCCTCTTTTTGTGCACCCTGAGCCGGACATCCGAACCTATGAACGCGCAGCGCCGGCAGGGCTTCCTGCGACCTCACGATGCGTTTCAAAAGGCGAAACGCATCGTGAGGGGCGTACAGAGGTGAAGGGAGTTATTCGATGGGGGCAGACGGGCGAGTAACACATTGAAGGCAAGCAAAATATTGAGGGCAATGGGAGGAGGGCGGAGGATGGAGAAAAGAAAGGAAGAAAAAGGGGTTGAGCTGGGGGAGAAAAAGGAATATTATTATAGGGAATGTAATTGTATGGGAAAAGACGGCATTGATTTTGGAGCGGATTTCTTTTTCCTTAGACTGATATTTTGGTAATGATAGATTCAATGAATAGACGAGGAAAGATGGTGAGAGAAATGATGGAGATGACGGTGGATTTGATGGATTATGAGCCGGATGCGATTTGTCGTAAGCGGACGGCGGCACGTGGAATTATTAGGGATGGAGAGCGTTTTCTTCTTATTTTTAGCAAGCATGGAGATTATAAGTTTCCGGGCGGCGGAAGAGAGGATGGCGAGACGCTTGAGGAGAATCTGATCCGGGAGGTACAGGAGGAGACGGGATATTTAGTGATCCCTGAGTCTATTAAGCCATATGGAATGGTGCTGGAGAAAAGAAAGGGGCAGGAAGCACATCGGATGTTAGAGATGGATTCTCATTATTTTTTCTGTGAGGTGGAGGAGACGGCTGGAAAAAGGAATCTGGATGAGTATGAGGAAGAGTATGATTATCAGATTGTCTGGATGACCCTAGAAGAAGCAATTAAAAGGAATAAAGAGGTTGTGAATTTGAATCCTTGCCCTTGGGTGATACGTGAGACTCGGGTGATGGAGGCTTTGGAAAAGGAAAAGGAAAAGGAAAAGGAAAAGGAAAAGGAACGGGAAAAGCGGGAAGTATAAGAAAGAAATACGAAGGGGGGAAAAGAAAATTGCAGGATATATTTTTCGATATTCCAGGAAGGGATTCCTGGGAGCAGGTCAGAAAAGTTTCAAAGGGATGGTCAAGTGATGAGAAGTATGAGATTCGGACGAAGCAAGGAGAGCATCTTTTGTTACGAGTTTCAGATGTGAGGAACTTAGAAGAAAAGAAGAAGGAGTTTCAAATGATTCAGAAGTTTAACAGCCTGGATGTGAGAATGTCACAGGCTGTTTCTTTTGGAACATGTAAGGAAGGAAAATGTGTGTATATGCTTCTTAGCTGGGTCGAGGGAGATGATTTAGAAGATGTGCTCCCGTTTCTTTCGAAAGAAGCACAGTATGAGCTTGGCTGGAAGGCGGGAAAGATTTTAAAGAAGATACATAGCATTCCACTGGAGCAGGAGGATATTCCAAAGGAAACGAAAATTCCGAAAAAGAAACGTCAGCTTGCCAGTTATCTGGAATCGGATGTGAGGATTCCAGGGGATGAGGCAGCTGTTCGGTTCCTGGAAGCACATATGGACGAGATCTGGAGCGTACCGCCGGTTTATCTGCATGGGGATTTTCATCCGGGAAACTTAGTGATTGGAAAGGATGGACAAATCGGTGTGATTGATTTTAATCGCTGGGAAGTGGGTGATCCTTATGAGGAATTTTATAAGCTGCAAAGCTTCGGGAAGGAATTGAGCATCCCTTATTGCATTGGAGAGATTGAAGCTTATTTTGACCATGAGATTCCTAAATCCTTTTTTTCAATACTGGCAGTCTATGTCGCACATGCGTCTCTCTACTCGATTAAATGGGCTGAGAAGTTCGGAGAAGAGGATGTGGCAGGCATGGTGAAGCGGTGTCGGGCTGCATTTGAGGATTATGATGATTTCACTCGAATGATACCAAAATGGTATCAGTACTAATAAGAGAATATAAATTAAGTCAGTATTAGTAAAAATATAATTAGATAAATGAAAAGATTAGAAAAAATAGAAAAGTAGAATATTATGGATGAATTAACAGATAATTCATATTAATAGAGTTTATAAATAGTTAGTAATAATTGATATAAGTAAGATGGCAGAATATCCTTGAAATTCATACTATTTCTCCGTATAATTTGATAGGGCAAGCAGACAGCTTGTAAAAGGTCCATTAAAGGAGATTGGTATGAAGTATTTTGGAAAACTCAAGAAATGCGTAAGCATGCTGGTAGTATTTACAGTCATGTTTGCATTTGTAGCATGTGGGAAGAAAACGGAAGATGTTGTAAAAAGATATGATACTACGATTCACATTGTATCATTTTCTGACTTCCATGGTGCGGTAGATAACGCAACGAGCAGCAAGAATCCTGGTATGGATAAATTCGCTTCGGTAATTAAAGATTATACAAGCAATGCGTCTGATGAGAATGGGTATATTGTAGTATCTGGTGGAGATAACTATCAGGGAACTGCAATGGCAAACTTAACATTTGGTAAAGTAATTAACGAAATGTTTGAAGAAATAGGGGTTACATACTCTGCGATTGGTAATCATGAGTATGACTGGGGCTCTGATTATTTCAAGACTTGGGAAAATCAAGGCAATTTTAATTTCCTTGCAGCTAACATTGTGGATAAAGAGACTGGAAAACTGGTAGAATATGCACAGCCTTATGGTATTGTTGAAATCAACGGAAGAAAGATCGGTTTTATCGGTATTGCGACTCCGGAGACAGCATCTAAGACATTGGTAGCAAATGTGGAACATCTTGAATTCTTAGATCCGGTTAGCATTGTAAACAAATATGCAAAACAGTTAAGGATACAGGAAAATGTAGATGCGGTAATCGTTCTTTCTCATTTAGGAAGTGCTCAGGACGAATCCGGTGTGATTACGGGTGAAGCAGCGGATCTTGCGAATGCAGCTGTTGGTGTGGATGCAATCCTTACCGGTCATACACATAATTATGCAGAAGGCACTGTAAATGGCATTCCGATACTTGGAACACCAAATAACGGTAGAGCAGTTGGCCATTTAACTTTAACCTTTACAGGGGATGAGTTAGAAGTGACATATGAATTAAATGATTTAGTAGATAAAGTTGATGAGTTGGAAAGTGATGAAGCAACAAAAGCAATTTATGATAAATATCAGGAAGAATTAAGCCCAATGCTAGATGAAGTTATTACAGAACTGCCAATGGACTTAGAACACGATAGAAACAGTGGCGATGTAGTGACTGATCTTGGTCAGTATACCTCCAAATTATTAACAGAAATCACAGGATGTCAGATTGTATTAAATAATGGCGGCGGTATCAGAAGCTCCTTAGAAGCAGGTGATTTAACAGTTGGTGATATGTACACCGTATTCCCATTTGATAACACAATTGTTACAATGGAAATCACAGGTGCGGATTTAAAAGCGAACTTAGAACATGGCTTAAATCCGGATAATGGTGTTGGCTATGTTCAGTATTACGGTGTGAATGTAGTGATGGATATGTCAAGAGAAGCAGGCGACCGTATTGTTTCCCTTACTTTAACAGATGGTACCAAAGTGGAAATGGATCAGTACTATACGTTAGCAACAAACGAATTTATGGCATCTAACGGCGATGGTTTTGATTTCTCTAACGCAATCAATATGTCAGATGAAGGTATCGTAATGAGAGATGTGATGATTGATGCATTAAAGAAGATTGATCGTATTGAGTTCATAAAAGAAGCAAGCTACGTAGAGCAGTAAGTTTTACGAAAAAGCAGTTTTAAGAGGAGCTGTCACAGTAAGAAAGTGTGACAGCTCCTTTTTATATTTGAAAGAGTTGCCGACTGCCGATGTGGATTTTTGCAGGCGAGAGCATAAAGCTACTCAAGATATTGATTTTTCGGATATTGACTTGGATGCGGAAGAAGATGGTAACGAATGATAAGGCTATAAATAGTAATACATAAGGAAATAATAACACTTACGGAAGGCAGGTGTTATTTGCATGAAAAAAAATCGGAAAGAGGCAGGTGAGTTCCATGAGCTGCGCAAGCAGATTTCAAGCATTCGGGACATTGTGACTCATACAAAGTCCGGAAACTTGTGGAGTCATGAAGCCGCAGTCAGAAAAAAAATAAAGGCCATGAAACAGATGCAGCAGGAGACAATCAAAGGGTTTCAGAATGTCTATCGGGCATATGAAGAGCTGTTTGATGAGATCTCAAGAAGGCTTCTTGAGGACTATAATCAGAAAAATCATACAGACTATGCATTAGAAGAGGTAGTAAAGGAGAATAAGAAAGAATATCTGGCATCGGGCATTATTGCGGTACTGGTGACGAACCATATTCCAAAGAAGGTGGCTGAGGAGTTCAACCGCTATTTTCCGGATGATCCAAAGAATGAATATGAGGATGCAAGGAGACTGGAACGAAAGATTTATTTGCATCTTGGAGAAACCAATACCGGAAAAACTTATCATGCGATTGAACGCCTGAAAGAGAGCAAGAATGGAATTTACCTGGCTCCCCTTCGTATTTTGGCACTGGAGATTTTTGAAAAGCTCAATGACAGTGGTGTGAAATGCAGTCTTTTAACCGGCGAGGAAGAAATTCTGGTGGAAGGAGCCCATCATCAAAGCTCTACGGTGGAGAAACTGAACTCAGATCAGGAATATGAGGTTGCAGTTATTGATGAAATTCAGATGATTGCGGATTCACAGAGAGGGGCTGCCTGGACAAGGGCACTGTTAGGGCTTCGTTGTAAGGAAATCCATATATGTGGAGCATTGAATGCGAAGAACTTGCTAGTGGATATTATAAAGGAATGTGGGGATCTTTATGAGGTAAAGGAATATAAGAGGGACATGCCGCTTGTGATTGAAGAACGGGCATTTCGATTTCAGGAAACAGGTAAAGGAGACGCTCTTATTGTATTCTCCAAAAGGCGTGTGCTGGAGATCGCAAAGCTGTTTCAGGAAAAAGGACAGAAAGTCAGCATGATTTATGGGGATCTGCCTCCGGAAGTGAGGAAGATGCAATATCACGCTTTCGTAGAGGGGGAACGGAATGTGTTAGTGTCGACGGATGCTATCGGAATGGGTGTTAATCTGCCGATTCGCCGTATTATCTTTATGAATGATCGGAAGTTTGACGGAGAAGAGGTAAGGAAGTTAACATCCCAGGAGGTTAAGCAGATTGCAGGAAGAGCCGGAAGGAAAGGAATCTATGAGACCGGTTATGTGGCGGGAACAGAGTTTATGTACAGCTTTTTACGGCAGAGAATCGAGATGGAGGATGAGGCATTAGAAGAAGCGGTTTTAGGCCCGAGTGAGGCTTTATTAAAAGTAAAAGGCCTTCCGTTACGAGAAAAGTTAGCGCTGTGGAGTACAAGAGAAGAACAAAATCCATTATATCGCAAAATGGATGTACGGGATTATATCTTTATTTTAGATCAGATCCGAAGATACAGACTGGAGGAAATCGCAGAGTGGAGATTGATGCGTCTGCCATTTGATGTGCATGATGAGATGCTATTGGACTGTTTTTTAGAATATGTGGAACAGTATTTTATCCGAAAACAGGATCAGCTTACTATGCCCAAAGAAGAAGGGGAAGGCTTGGAGGAGTTGGAACTTTACTATCGGAAAGTCAATCTGTATTATTCCTTTTCTAAAAGCTTTCGAATCCCGTTTGAGGAAGAATGGGTGTATGCGGAACGTGGGCGGATCAGTGAAAAGATCAATGAACTGCTCGTAAGAGGTGCTTTCAGACTTACAACGTAATGAATAGTGGAAGAGAGGAAAGGTACCATGGAGAAAGGCACGATGCAGAAATGTGCAATGGAAAAATGCCCTTGTAAGAAAGTGAAGTGTGAATATCACGGAGACTGTGCTGGATGCAGAAAACATCATGAAACAGAGGAAACAAAGTGGGAAACGGCATGTGACCGTCTGGCAAAAAAGGCAGAGGCGAAGAGAAAAAAACAGCAAAAAGATGGTTAGAATATAGGTGCGAAGAACTGATAAAATTTTTCAGTTCTTCGCATTTTAATTTTTGGTAATAGTGTTATAATATAGGTGATCGGGAGAAATTAACAAATCTAAGTGCAGATCACTGCATGGAAAAATCGGATAGGCAGTGGTCTGACAGAATATAAGAAAGGATGCAGACCATGGGAAGGTATTATCAATTTTCTAAGAAACTGACGGAAGAGGAAGCCAAAAAGATAGCAGATATGATGCGGGCGCTTGAAAATGTGAAGATAGTTGAGTTTACCGATGACCGTAAGTATATGAAGGTTGAGACAAAGGATGGGGAATATGAACAAGTCATGCATGGAGCCGTGAATATTTGTGCCAGAGTTGCCAAAGGATGTGAGGTATCTTTTTCAAGGTTTGCATACGATGACTGATCAGGAATACTTTCCGGCAGAGAGGATTCTATAGGTGGAGGGACAAAAATGTTGCCCCAAAGCCATTCCGGCTTCAGCCTGATATTGTAATCAGAAAAACGAACGAATCCGGAATCCTTCATGATAATTGACTGCATGTTATAAAAGTAAATAAGATGAAATAAGGGCTGGTACCGTTATGAAAGTAAAGTTCATAACGGTGCCAGCCCTTATTTTTAGCATATAAGGACTTGTAGGATATGCTTTTTACGATGCGTTTATTAGATATTGCACGGATAGAGTGGATCACAGGTTAATGAGTGACTCATGTGCAATGTGCTGAAATGGATGCCCAAAAATTGCTATCTATTTGTTACATTTTGCGATTCGATTGACAAGAATTTGTAAATGGAATATATTGTTAATAGAAAGAAAAGAGAAAAATCTTATAGAATAAGCAAGAAAAGAAAAACAAATCGTCTAATTTTCTACTAGTTTTGTGACTGAATCAATGAATGACCCGGGCAGTTATTTTTTGAATTATGTACATGAAATTTTCTAATGCATTACTCATGCTAAAATCCATTTGATCAAAATACGGAAATTTGCTTGACCCCTCTGTATGTAAGGTATGGGATTATTAGTTTTTTGCAGCCTAAAATCAGAAACCGGGGAAGAGCCAGAGAAGTTAAAAAAGGAGTAAGAGAAAAAAACGAATTTAGGTAGCGGGGTGGAAAGAATGAAGGTTAAAGAGGCAAAAAGTGTTAGGAAAAACAAAGTAAAAGTAGGAACTTATATAAAGCGGTACTGGACACTTTATCTGTTGTTACTTTTACCAATGACGTATTTCATTGTTTTTAAGTATATCCCAATGGCGTACATTCAGATCGCATTTAAAAAGTACAATATTACGCAAAGCGTATGGGATATGGAATGGGCAAAGAATCATGGATTCGAGTTTTTTATTAAGGCATTTGCAAATAAGGATTTCTTGTATGCACTTCGTAATACATTGATGTTAAATCTCCTGGATTTGGTGTTAGGTTTCCCGGCACCTATTATATTAGCTCTTTTGTTAAATGAGCTGGTATTTAAACGATTTAAGCGAGTGGTACAGACAATCGCTTATATGCCGCATTTCCTTTCCTGGATCATTATCTCAGGTCTGGCATTACAGCTGTTAGCACCAAGCACAGGTTTAATCAATATCTTATTAGGCAAGATGGGAATCGACAGCATTCCATTCTTAAATGAATCAAAACATTGGGTAGGAACATACATAGCATTAGGTATCTGGCAGAGTGTAGGCTGGAATACCATTATTTATCTGGCAGCTATTGCCGGAATCAATCCGGAATTATACGAAGCAGCATCTGTTGATGGTGCTGGCAGATTTAAGAAGATGTGGCATATCACTCTTCCGGGAATCCGTTCCACAATCGTTGTTCTGCTTGTTATGAATTTAGGACATATCTTAGGAAGTGAATTCGATCGTCCATATGCATTAAAGAATAACCTGGTAAACGATGTATCCAATGTTATTTCTACATTCGTTTATACAAATGGTATTAAGGGATTACAGTTCTCACTCACAACAGCAGTAGGTCTTTTCCAGTCTGTTATCGGCGTTATTTTCTTGCTGATCGCAAACAATATTGCCCGCAGACTTGGTGAGCGTGGCATCTGGTAGAAGAAAATAGGATGAGGAGGGAAAAAACATGATTAAGTCAAAATCTACAAAAGTCGGAGACTGGGTGATTGTTGCATTCTGTGTTCTGGTCAGCATGGTCTGCCTGCTTCCGTTATTAAATATTCTGGCAAGATCGTTAAGTTCTTCAGAAGCACTGATTAAAAATGAGGTTTATCTGTGGCCAAAAGGATTTAATGTGGAGGCGTATAAAACGGTACTAAGTGATACGAAGTATACATGGTCCATGGCATGGACAGCTATTCTGACTGTAATCTGCACATTCGTATCTTTGTTTATGACAACAATCTGCTCTTATGCATTGATTTTTGATAAGTTAAAAGGACGCAGTATTTTCAATCTGATCATTGTATTTACCATGTTCTTTAACGCAGGTACCATTCCAAACTACCTGTTATTAAAGAATATGGGAATGTTAAATAAGCCAATTGTATTAATTATTCCAGGATGTTTGAGCGTATTCAATATGATTATTATGAGAAGCTTCTTTTATGGAATTCCAGATAGCCTTCGTGAATCTGCAGAAATCGATGGTGCAGGGTATATCCGTATTATGCTTCAGATCTATATTCCATTATCCAAGCCGGTATTTGCGACATTGGCACTGTTCTATGCAGTAGGACGTTGGAATGGTTTCTCAGATGCATTAATGTTCATGAATAATCGTAAGTATTATCCATTGCAGCTTCTTTTGTATAATATCTTAAATAATATCAATAGCATTGAAGTATCTACTCAGGAAGGTTTCTCAAGTCCGGGTCTTTCTGAAACATTGAAGGCAGCCACCGTTATGTTTGCAACGGTTCCAATTCTTCTGATTTATCCATGGCTGCAGAAGTACTTCATTGCAGGTGTAACATTAGGTGCAGTTAAAGAATAATGGGATTATAGTTAATAATCCGTTTATTCAATATTTTTATGAGGGAGGAAGCAAAAGTGAAAAAGTTTATTTCAGTGTTGCTGGCATGCTGTTTAGTTATGACTTCATTTTCTGCATGCAGTAAAAAAGAAGAGGAAACAAGTGCGGATACGAGTAAGGATGTAACAAAACCTGCTGACAGCAGTTCATCCAATGAAGCAACTGCAACGGCCGCTCCAACGGAGAGTACGGAGAATGCTGAAGTAGTGGATGGCAAATTTGTCAACACAAGAAAAATCACGGTTGAGGTATATGACCGTGGCAATGATGGCGGTTCAAAGCCAGAAGATAATGTATACACCAAGTACATCAAGGAAGGAATGTTAAGAGATCATAACGTAGAAGTAGAATTCATTGCAGTTCCTAGATGGACAGAAGTAGAGCAGATTAATAACCTGCTTGCTGCCGGCGATGCACCGGATATCTGTGTAACTTACGATTATGCAACCATTCAGACATATGCTGGAATGGGCGGTGTTGTAAACTTAAGCTCTTATGTAGAAGAATATAAGGATCAGCTTCCAAATCTTTGGAACTGGCTTGGAACAAGGAATATATACTGGGATAAAGACCCTATAAATGGTGATCTGTGGGCAATAGAAGCAAAACTTGCCGTTATGAACCGTACCAGCACATTCGTTCGTAAAGACTGGTTAGACAAACTGAATCTGCAGGCTCCAACAACAATTGATGAGTTTGAAGCTATGTTAGTTGCATTCCGTGATAACGCAGACCTTCTTCTTGGCGCAGATGCAGACAAGATGGTACCATTCTCCATCAGTTCCGATGTTGGCTGGAGATGTGATCATTTAAGCGGTTCCTTTATCGATCCTGATATTACAGACAAAGATTACTATGTAAACGGATTTGATGACAGAAGATTTACACAACCAGGCACCAAAGAAGCAATCCGTGTACTGAACAAATGGTACAACGAAGGCTTAATCTGGAAAGATTTCGCTATGTATGATGCAGCTGGAGATACCACAGAAGATAATATGATGAAAGCTGGTTATGTAGGTTCCTTCATTCATAACTGGGATTACCCATATCGTAATGGTGAAGACAGTATCCAGAGCAACTTACAGAGACTTGTTGGGGAAGATGCTTGTTATATCGCAATTGAACCATTCAAAGACTCTAAGGGTACTTATACCAAATACCTTGCAGGTCCTATCGACCGTAAAGTCTTCTTCCCAACAACAAACGATGAACCTTTAGCTTCCTTAATGTATCTTGACTGGATCAGTGAGCCAGAAAACATTCAGTATCTGCAGATTGGTGAAGAAGGCATCACTCATGTAACACTTGATGATGGTTCTATCCAGACTCTTGCAGCAACCGATGACAATATCATGAACTCTCCTTTAAATATCGACTATACAATCACATGTAACGGTATGAACTTAGTAGATCCGGATATTTCCTTAAAATCCCGTGCATTAAGCTATGCAGGAATTGACTCAGCTCTGATTGAAGTAGCAGATAAGATCTCTACACATGACGGACATATTGGAAAGAACGTTCAGGTTGGTAAGATTGAGGCAGAAGAAGGATTAGGAACATCCCTTTCTGATAAGAGAGATGTTGTATTATGTACCTCAGTTACTGCATCCGTTGAAGACTTCGATAAGATATTTGATGCCGGAATGGATGATTACTTAAAATCAGGCGGACAGGCTGTTATGGATGAACGTAAAGTAAAATGGGAAGCAACCTATGGTGATGCAACACAGCTTCCGGAATAGAAGATAGCATAAATAAAAAATAGGTTAAAAAAGAGCCTTGTCAGACAAAGGCTCTTTTTTAATTTTATTCATTGCTGAACGAAGGAAATGTATCACCGGCGCTGGGGATGAGTAGGAGAAAATGTATTGCATTAACAAAAGAAGAATGTTAGAATTTAGAAATAACATGAAATAGGAGGAAAAAATGGGCGAACTATTACAGTATGCGTTCACAGGGTGCAATATTGTTCCCACCGTGCTGCTGATCCTGATTATTATTTACTGGCTCAGCATTATTATCGGTGCCATTGATTTTGATTCTTTTGACATTGATCTCGATGTTGATGTGGATGCAGATTTGGATGGAATGGATGATTTAGGGCCATTTCATGCATTGCTTAGTTTCCTGAATGTAGCGGATCTGCCATTTATGCTGGTGGCAAGCATTCTGATTCTGATATTCTGGATTCTGGCAATGTTGATTCATCTTCTGCCTGTAAAGCCGGGGGGCTTTATAAACGTGCTTCTTTTTATTCCGGCGCTTATAATCAGTATCATTCTTACAAAACTGATTACGAGTCCGCTTAAGAAAGTAATGAAAGGCGCGAATGAAAAGGAAGAGACGACAGAAGAGGTAGTCGGACAGCTTGTGATACTGACTTGTGACTTAAGAGATGGACGTCTTGCTCAGGCTGAAGTGAAACGAGAAGGCGCATCCATTTTAATTAATGTAAGACCGGAGTTCCCGGAGCAGACATTTGTGAAAAATGAAGAAGCGTATGTAACAAAAAAAGACGATGAAAAGGATTTTTACTATATTGTAAAGATAAGGGAGTGGTGATATGACATATTCAATGCAGATAGCATTAATCAGCATAGCAGTGATTGTAATTGTAATCGGGGGACTGTTAGCATTATTTGCAAGATTTTATCAGAAGGTAGAACAGGGAAAAGTAATCATTCGAAACGGTGTAGGCGGTTCGGTTGTATGCTTTGGCGGTATATTTGTTCTTCCAATTGTACATAGAAAAGAAATCATGGATATTTCCGTTAAGAGAGTTGAGATTGCAAGGGAAGGCAAGGATGGTCTGATCTGTAAAGATAACTTAAGAGCCGATATCCGTGTTGCATTTTTCGTTCGTGTAAACCAGACAAAGGAAGATGTATTAAAGGTAGCACAGTTATTAGGATGCCAAAAAGCATCCGATCCGACAACATTAATGGAATTCTTTGATGCGAAGTTCTCAGAGGCGTTAAAGACAGTCGGAAAGAAATTTGATTTTGTACAGCTTTATACAGAAAGAGAGACATTCAAAAGCGAGATTTTACAGATTATCGGTACGGATTTAAATGGTTATGTATTAGATGATGCTGCGATCGACTACTTAGAGCAGACCGATATTAAGGCATTAAATGCGAACAATATTTTAGATGCGGAAGGTATCAAGAAGATTACCGAACTGACAGCGGAGCAGTTGATCCTAGCAAATCAGATTGAAAACAATAAGGAAAAGACAATTAAGAAACAGAATGTAACCGCAAAGGAAACTATTTTAGAATTAGAGAAGCAGAATGCGGAAGCCGAAGCAAAACAGAAACGTGAAATCGCGATCATTCGGGCAAGAGAAGAAGCCGAAGCAGAAAAGGTAAGACAGGAAGAGCGTTATAAGGCTGAGATGGCAAGAGTGAAAGCAGATGAGGAAATCGAAGTTGCAGAACAGAACAAGCAGAGAGAAGTCATCGTTGCCTTAAAGGCAAAGGAAAGCACTGAGGCAGTGGAATCCGAACGTGTGGAGAAGAAGAAGCTTTTAGAGCAGACCGAGAAAGAGAAATTAGTAGAACTTGCAAATATCGAGAAACAGAAAGAAGTAGAAACACAGAGAAAGAGCATCCAGATGATCATCAGAGAGCGTGTTACGGTGGAAAAAGATACGGTAATCGAGGAGGAAAAGATCAAGGATACCCGCGTTCTTGCAGAGGCAGAACGTATGAAAGCTGTTGCGCTTAAGAAAGCGGAAGAAGAAGCAGAAGCAAATCTCCTTCGTGAAGTGAAGTTAGCAGAAGCATCAAAACAGGCAGCAGAACGTTTAGCAGAAAAGACCGTGATCGATGCCGAAGCAAAATACAAAGCATCTCAGAACGAATCCGAAGCAAAGAAGATTCTTGTGGATGCCAATGTATTAGAACAGTCCGTAGAAGGAATGGCAGAAGCAAAGGTAATCGAGGCGAAGGCAGCGGCAGAAGCAAAGGCAATTGAAGCAAAGGCACTTGCAAAGGTAAAGGGCGATGCAGCGATGGTCGATGTGAAAGAAAAGGAAGGTACGGTAGAAGCCGATATCTTAAAGAAGAAGTATATGGCGGAAGCAGAAGGCATCAGGGAAAAGGCAGTCAGCATGAAGGATCTAGATGCAGTGGGCAAGGAACACGAAGAATTCAAGTTAAGACTCGAGAAAGAAAAGGAAGTGGAACTGGCTGCAATCAATGTCCAGAAAGAAGTAGCAGATTCTCAGGCAGTTGTTATCTCCGAAGCGCTTAAGGCCGCGAAGATTGATATCGTTGGCGGTGAGACCATGTTCTTTGATCAGATTATCGGATCTATTTCAAAGGGTAAGGCAATTGATCGTTTTGTAGGAAACAGCGAAGTGCTTACCGATGTGAAAGATACCTTTATTACAGGGAATGCAGATGATTTCAAGAAACAGGTACAGAATTTGGCGGATAAATTCAACCTGACAAGCGAAGATGTGAAGAATCTTTCGATCGCAGGCGCAATCCATAAGATGATGAAGGCGGCAGAAGGGGAAGATAAGACCATGCTTGAAAAGCTGTTGGATACTGCGAAGAAGACAGGCGTATCTGCTCTTCCAGCAAGTACAGCCGGAATCTTAAGACAGTCTTCCAATGAAAGCATAGCAAAATAAGGGGAATCGTGTTGAATAAGATGGATGAAAAAGATGCAGAAAAGAAAATGCAAGGAAGCAGCGATATGGAAAATGGCACCTATGAGGTGATTAAGAGCCGCCTTGATAAGCAGGGAGCCGATTTAAATGACCGCATTGTGGCGCTGAATGAAAAGCGAAAAGAGGTATTTGGATCCGTTGAGACAAAGCTTCTTGGCAGTGAGCGGATCATTACGGAGCATAACTGCATTGCAAGAGATATGGCACCGGTCGATGACTTGTTCTTATTTGGCTATAATGTCCACATTGGGTTAAAGTCAAAGGTTTCAATCAGCGATGTCTTTTCCATTTACAAATACAGCGAGGGAACCTTTACAAAACGGGATCTGGAGCTGATTCATAACAGTGAGTTTGAAAATGATTTTGATGAATTATACCAATATTATAAGAATACGATCTTTGCTAAGTTCACAGTAAAGGAACCGTATTTTTATATGATCTTTCAGACCGGAAAGAATGCGACGGATATTAAGGTATTCAAATGGCTGATGGAAGGAAAGAAGCTTACGTATGTGGACTCCAGAAGCGAGCATGAAGTACGGTTTGAGCTTAGCAGTGAGCTTAACTATGTGAAGGCGACAAGAGACGATCAGCGAAGCGGCATTCACCCTCATATCTCTATTTTAGATAAGGTATTTGTGGAGACCGTAGACGGGGATCTGACGATTAAAGTAGAGGATAATACAAACACCGGCAAAGGAATTTATTCCGAGCCGGTGGATGATCCGGATCAGACACTTGATGATGCGGAGATTTATTATGCGGATTTAGAAGATATCTTAATCTTAAAGATTCGCCCATACCGGGAGGAAGCGTTCCGATATTTCATCTATAATAATAAGATTAAGAATGTAGTGCGGGCCGACTCGATTCAGGATACATGTGTGCTGCTTCCAGGGCATCATGGCATTATATTCCCGAAAGGATATTATCTGAAGGACGGGGAATATAAGAACTTTGATGTGGAAGCGGAGCATGCGATTTTTGATGAACAGGTAAGTTCTTCGAATGGCGAGGATTATCAGTATATCTTTTATAATATCGATACCGGCGTTTATTTCATTTATTCCTATAATATGATCGCGCAGAAGATTGATACTCCGATTGTCTGCAGCGGATACTCTCATTTTAGCAGCGGGGAAATGATTCTGTTTAAGCAGGAGAATGAACCGAGTAAAAACCATATGATTCAGATCTGGAAGACACCATTTGTCGGAAAGAACCATGTAGTGGAAGGAAATAAGGACTCCCTTCTGTATAAGATCGGCAATAAGGATATTGTCCGGGCAATGGCGGATTTAAGCGGTGTTTACAGACTGATTTTAAAAGGCGATGGATATCAGAGCATCTACGTGGATATTGTAAAGGAATGCGAGCGTATTGCGGACTCTTATTATTGGCTGGACAACGAGGAGAGCGGGAATCTGCGGGAGATTTTAATGCAGATCAAGGAAACATCTGCATTTGCAATCAGTGAGTTTGAGAAAGTTACAAGGCTAAAGGCTTCTGCGGCAAAACAGATTGCACAGGTGAAGGCGGAAGCAGAAGAACTGTTAAGCAACCTGACCTATGGCAGCTTTGAGAATATCGATGATTATGTGAAGGCGTTATCTTCGATCCGGATGATCCGCGGAAAGATTGTATCCCTAAGAGATCTTCGCTATACCGACCTTTCGGTAGTGGATGCGTTAGATACAAGTGTTAAGGAGAAGAATGAAGAGTTCTCCGGACAGTGCGTGAGTTTCTTACTGGCACCGGAAGGCTTAAAGCCTTATGAGGAAAAAGCGGCAAAGCTTCAGGAAGAGATTCCGAATGTGAATAAATCAAAAGAGGGCAAGGAACTGGAAGCACGCATGAATGAGACTTCTAACGAACTGGAGCTTTTGATTGGTATTGTCGGCAATTTTAAAATTGAAGACCCGACGATGACAACGGAGATCATCGAGAAGATATCTGCGTTATTTTCCATTATGAATAATGCGAAGGCAAGGCTTGCAAACCGGATCGAGGAGATGAATAAGCAGGAGATGACCACGCAGTTTTACGCGCAGATCAAGCTGTTAAGCCAGTCGGTCATCAACTATATGGATCTTTCCGATACGGTTGAGAAATGTGAGGATTCGGTCAATAAGGTCATGGTCATGATTCAGGAGTTAGAAAGCAGGTTTGCCGAATTCCCGGATTACGTGATGCAGATTGGAGAAAAGCGGGAAGAAATCTATAATGCGTTTGAAGGACGCAAACAATCGATTCTTGAGAAGACCAATCAGAAGATTACCGGATTATTTGCTTCTGCAGAACGTATTTTAAATGGTATTGCAAATCGGCTGAAGGGATTTTCAAAACCGGAGGAGATTAACGGCTATCTGGCGACGGATCTGATGGTAGAGAAAGTCCGGGATGTTGTTTCGAATTTAAAAAAATTAGGGGACAGCGTTAAGGCCGATGAGATCCAGTCTCGTTTAAAGACAATCAGCGAAGGCGCGATCCGTCAGTTAAAGGATCGGAATGAGCTGTATGCGGACGGGGAGAATATCGTCAAGTTTGGCAAGCATCATTTCTCTGTGAATATGAAACCGGTGGATCTATCGATTGTACAGAAGGATGGCGGGCTATATTATCACATTACCGGAACGGATTTCTGGGAGCAGATTGAAGAAGAGGGAATTGAGAAATATCGTCATGTGTTCAATCAGAGCGTGGTATCGGAAAATGATCAGGTGTATCGCGGTGAATATCTGGCATATCAGATTTTTAAAGCGGCCAAGAGCGGTGAGAAAAATGTGCCGGCAGTAGAAGAACTGCGAAACCGTTCGGAAGCCGAGTTAGCTCTGATTGTGCAGTCTTTTATGGAATCCCGCTATCAGGAAGGCTATACAAAGGGTGTTCATGACAGTGATGCGGCGAAAATTTTAAAAGCTCTATTAGATGTACATGCTAGGATCGACTTGCTGATTTATAAAAATGAGTGCCGTGCATTTGCAAGAATGTACTGGACCTATTTTGCAAAGAGCAGTGAAAAGGAAAAGCTTTGCAGACGTCTGAAAGAATTGGCAAAGGTCAGCGTTTATTTTTCTGCGGCACCGAAGTTAGATGCCTATCTGCCTCCTTTAATGGAGCAGATGAAGGAGGCCAATAAGGTGCTACAGATGATCTCGGAAGAGGAGATCAAAGAGGCTGCCACGTATCTGTGCCTGGAACTGATGAAAGAAGGCGGTTTTGTTGTCAGCAAGGAGGCAAAGACTGTTTATGATGGATTCCGTGGTTTTATGCGGGATAATAAGCAGTTGGACTCCTTTGTGGCATCTATTGAGGATAGCCGGAAAGATATCGAGGGACTATACTATTTCGTAAGAGAATGTGTGAATGCTTATAAGACGGCTGTTATGGCGGATGCTACAAAAGTTTTAGAAGGAGCAGGTGCTGTTTATGCTGCTTTAAGCGAGTCTGAGATCGAGGGCGTGCAGAAAGAAGTAATCGTGCTTCTGTTAGAGAAAGAACCTAATATCGGAAGAGTAATCTATGTGGATGCAAAGCAGGCGATTGGCGGCCTGATCGGAAATCATAAACAGATAGAAGGTGGAACGTACACGTTTGTATATGCAGTGTTTATGGAGAAGATGAAACATTTTGCCGAAGAAGATGTGAAGGACTTTACGGTATTTGAAGAGAAGAAGAAATCACTAATCAAGGCATTTAAGGATGAAATTCATTTGGATGACTATAAGCCGAAGGTACTGACTTCCTTTGTACGAAACAAGCTGATTGACAAGGTATATCTGCCATTGATCGGAGATAACTTAGCAAAACAGATTGGTGTTGCGGGCGAGAATAAGAGAACCGACCTGATGGGGCTTTTACTGTTGCTTTCTCCTCCAGGATACGGCAAGACTACTTTAATGGAATATATCGCGAGCAGGCTTGGCATTATCTTGGTAAAAGTGAATGGGCCGTCTTTAGGAAATCAGGTTGTTTCCTTAGATCCTGATAAAGCAGTGAATACCGGAGCGAAGGAAGAGTTAAAGAAGCTAAATATTGCGCTTAAGATGGGGAATAACGTGATGATCTATCTGGACGATATTCAGCACTGTAACCCGGAATTCTTACAGAAGTTTATTTCCCTTTGCGATGGACAGAGAAAGATGGAAGGTGTCTATAAAGGAAAAGGTGTAACGTATGATTTAAGAGGAAAGAAGGTAGCGGTTGTAATGGCCGGCAACCCTTATACGGAAAGCGGCGAGACCTTTAAGATACCGGATATGTTAGCAAACCGTGCGGATGTTTATAATCTGGGCGATATGTTACGGGAAAATGAAGAAGCATTTAAGTTAAGCTATATCGAGAACAGCCTGACTTCCAATCCGGTTCTTTCAAAACTCACAAATGTTAGTGGGAATGATCTGTATGGCATCATTTCATTAGCAGAGGGAGCGAAGAGAGAACAGGTGGAATTAGAAGAAAGCTATTCCATGGATGAGCTGAATGAGTATACAAGTGTTTTAGAAAAACTTCTAAAGGTAAGAGATATTGTATTAAAGGTAAACCTTGCCTATATCTATTCAGCCGCTCAGGCGGATGAATACCGAAGTGAGCCTGCGTTCAAGCTTCAGGGATCGTATCGAAATATGAATAAGATCGCAGAGAAGATTGTACCGGTTATGAACGAGGCGGAACTGTTTGAGAAGATTGTGGCAAGCTATGAGAATGATGCACAGACACTGACGACAGGTGCGGAAAGCAACCTGCTTAAGTGGAAGGAACTCGTTGGCTGCATGACCGAAGAGGAACGCATGCGTTATGAAGAAATCAAAACGATCTATCAAAAGAATAAGCTCGTAAAGGGTGATGATAAGATTGGACAGGCTGTCCTTTCCCTTAGCGCTCTTTCCAGCCAGATTGAAATGATTAAGGAAATTTTAAAAGAGAGGATGTAGCTCTTAATAGGAAAAGATATATTTTATTCTATCTGACCTTAAGGGAAACAAAAAGGGGCCGAAGCCTTCTCCTATCAGACAGAAAAACATTGGATGATAGGAAGAGGCTTCCGCCCCTTTTGTTTGGTTTTTGGTTAGAAATAAAAAAGTATTAGGGTAAGGTAAAAAAATCAGATTACGATCGGATGTCCAGATCACGAGCGTTTGGACAGACTCATATAGTGTTTATAGAGGATTCCGAACCGTCTGGAGTAGTCCGGCTTCCATGGCTTATTACGACCGCAGAAGTGAAGAATAGCGGTGTTTTCCATAACCCAGCCAATGTCATGGGTGCCGGTGCTGCGGAACAGATAGTCCGAGTAGTTGCGGACATCGTAGTTCCAGATGGCATCATCGATCTCAAGGGTAGCAGAGCCGTACAGGGCATTGAAGATGTCCTGGTCTGGGAGCATCAGACGAATGATAGACTCTCTTACATAACGGTAAATATCATCCGGCTTGATAAGTTTGCGTGCTTTTGTAAGATCCATGACCATAACGCCGGTATTGTAGTAATCATGAGTGGTTTTTAAGCGCACCCGGTTCACATCATTTGGAATGTCAGTCATGCTTGTATGAGAAGCGGCTGCGAAGGCGTTTCCTTTTAAATCCATATTCCATAGATCGCGAAGAGGGTTGATGATTAAAATATCCGGATCCAGATAGAGTACCCGTTCTAACGTGTCAGGAAGCAGATGGGGCGCTAACAGGCGATAATACATCTCCTGTGGATACCGTTTTTTTATGGGTGCGTTCTCAAACACATCTCGGTCAATGGTCACAGGATGCAGGATTACGTGTCGTGCTTCCAGATAACGATTCAGATCATTCAGATTCTCTTTTGGAATCGAACTATGTAAAAGCCATACCTCAATCTGTTCCCCAGGATTGTTAATCAGAAGTGAGCTAATCATAACTTTAAACGGTTCCATATAATTTAAATCAAATGTTACAAGCAGATTTCTAACATTCATTAGAAAAACCTCCTAAAAGAGTTTACTCAAAATAAAATATCTCTGTTACAAAATTACCATTTTATGTAAGTCGAGTCAAGCGTCGCATGGGCATGGATTTCTTTTTTATCGGATATGACGTTAAGAATGCAGAAGATACAAGGAAAGCATAAGAAAAATGGATTCCGGAGAAATGACTGTAATCGGCAAAATTATGAATAAGACTTCCAAAACAAGAAAATAAAAGGAAAAGTTCTTGTATTATCCAGTCGGGAAGCGTCGGAATTATACATAAAATTTGGAGTTTGCACGGACAATATATAACAAGTTTTACGAAACTTTAATCATCCAATACTTGTACAGATTATATTAACTTTTACAGAAAAGGAGAGGATGAATATGCACAAAAAATTGTCCAAAGAAGCATATGGTGGCGTAAAAGGCAAGGATTATGTGCCTTATGTTTCAAGCGGCTCCAGGCAGGGAGGAAGCATTTCGGTATTGATTATCGGTATCTTGCTGGCAGTTCTATTTGCTGCATCGACTGCTTATTCCGGCATGAAGTCAGGTCTTACGGTAGCAGCCGGTATTCCTGGTTCTATCATTGGTTCCGGTCTGATCGCTATTTTTTCAAAGAAGAAAAGCATTTTAGGCAAGAACTTAGTTCAGGGTATGTCAAGCGGAGGCGAGTCTATTGCCAGCGGTGTTATCTATTTGCTTCCTGCCATCCTTTTAATTGGCGCAAGGGTATCATTCTTAGAAGGCTTCCTTGTTTCCATCGGTGGTGTTTTATTTGGTATGGCAATCAGTTCTCTTGTTTATAAGAACATGATTGTAGAAGAGCATGGAAAACTGATGTATCCGGAATCTCTTGCTATTTCTGAGACGCTTGTTGCATCAGAAGGTGCCGGAGAGTCCATGAAGTATATGGGAATCGGCTTTGGTGTCGGCGGTCTGATCACCGTAGTGACCGGCTCCTTTTTAAATGTCGCAAATAGTGTTGTCAGCTCTGTAAATGAGAAGTTCTACAAATGGACGTTTGAGATTGATGCAAATCCATCGTTATTAGGAATTGGATTTCTTGTTTGACTTGATGTTTCTGTGACGATGTTTGCAGGTTCTATTCTGGCCAATTTCGCAGTACTTCCTCTGATCGCTTATTTTTCCGGATTCGCACACCCGGGTGAGTTTATCTGGAACAATGCAGGAGTTGCTTTAAGGGAGATGCAGGTAAATCACATTGCCGGCAGTTATGTAAAATACATCGGTGCCGGTATGATGTTAGCAGGCGGTCTGATTGGTGCTATTAAGCTGATCCCTACCATTATTAGCTCTATTCGCGATACAATCGGTGCAAAATCCGATGAAAAAGCAGAAGGTTCCTCCTTTACGACTATTATTTTAATTGCAGCAGTCGTAATTGGATTTATTGGTGGATTCTTGGCATCCGATGGAAATATCGGCATGGCAATTGGAATATCCCTGTTATCTTTCTTTTTATCCTTACTGTTTGTTATCGTATCCGGACGTTTAGCAGGTACAATCGGTACATCCAATTTACCGGTATCCGGTATGACAATCGCTTCTCTTGTTATTGTAACACTTGTATTCGTAATTATGGGATGGGTTAGCACAGAGGATAATAAAGCGCTTCTGTTATTCGGTACGTTTATTGTTACTGCCATTTCTGTAGCCGGAGGTTATGCTCAGTCTCAGAAGGTTGCATTTATCATAGGTGGCGAGAAAAAGGAAATGGATCTTTATTTCCTGATTTCCGGTGTGGTTGGTGTAGCAGTGGTAGTCGGTGTTATAGAGCTGTTATCTGACCAGCTATCTATGACTGGTGACAATGTGCCATTTGCACTTCCACAGGCAAACTTGATCTCCACCCTGACAGCCGGTATTATGTCTGGAGAACTTCCATGGCATATGATTATTGTAGGTGTCATCATTGGTATCGTATTATTCTTGTTAAAGCTTCCAATCATGACAATTGCAATCGGTTTCTATCTTCCAATCGCAACAACCGCTATTATCTTAGTTGGTGCTCTGATTCGTGTTCTCATTGAGAAACTTTGCAAATCTGAGGCAGAAAAGGAAGCGCGTGTAAGCAATGGTATCAGCCTTTCATCCGGTCTTGTTGCCGGAGGTTCTATTATTGGTCTGCTAGGTATTATCCTTCAGGTACTTGGTGTAATCGATCCAACAGGACCTGTAGGCTTTGCAGCATCCAATGGAATGGCATATATCCTTCTTGCTATTTTAGTCGTATTCACAATCATTCCGCTGATTGCGGGAAAAGTACACACGAAAACGAATTCCGATTCGTAACCATTTTAAAATGGAATTTTAAGAAGAAGTAAAATCCTAGTAAAAAAAGCCGGAAACGGTATTTGATGTTATTTTGTGAACGAAATCACAAAGAAATATCAGATGCCGTTTTCGGCTTTCTTCTTATATAAATAGCAAATGACAGAACTTTGATTAATTTTCCATTTTTAAGATGGGTTGTGCAAATGCACAAAAAGAAATGTGATATCTTCAATAGGATTCTAAAACAAAGTATAGTATCCTAGATACCAGTGGAGGACATCCTGTATATGGGGAGCCGGTAAACGGACTATGTGGTGTCTGAAGTAAGTTTTTAAGGAGACGAAAATAAAATGAAAAAAGATTTTGTATTGGTTTTAGCACCAGATTCCTTTAAAGAAAGCATGACAGCAAAAGAAGCCTGTGAAGCAATGGAAAGAGGAGCAAAGAAGGTAAATCCGGATATCACTTGCATTCATGTGCCAATGGCAGACGGTGGAGAAGGAACAATGCAGTCTCTTGTAGATGCAACAGGCGGAACTGTATTTACTACAACTGTTGTTGGACCACTTGGAAAACAGGTGGAAGCACAGTATGGTATCTTAGGTGACGGGAAAATCGGTATTTTAGAAATGGCAAGTGCCAGCGGAATCGAATTAGTTCCTCAGGCAGACAGAAACCCATTAACAGCAACTACATACGGCACAGGCCAGCTGATTAAAGCATGTCTTGACAAAGGCGTAAAGAAACTTTTAATCGGAATTGGCGGAAGCGCTACAAACGACGGCGGTGCTGGTATGGTACAGGCACTCGGCGGTAGACTGCTTGACAAAGAAGGAAACGAGTTAGCATATGGCGGCGGTGAATTAGGAAAATTACATTCCATCGATTTAACCGGATTCGATGCACGTCTGAAAGATGTTGTTGTTGAAGTAGCATGTGACGTTAGCAATCCTCTTTGTGGAGAAAAAGGCGCATCTCATGTATTCGGACCACAAAAAGGTGCAACTAAGGAAATGGTTGAACTTTTAGATGCGAATTTAAGACACTATGCAGAAGTTATTAAAGAACAGACAGGAAAAGATGTAATCGATGCTCCAGGTGCAGGTGCGGCAGGCGGTTTAGGTGCAGGTCTTATGGCATTTGCAGACGGTACTCTGAAAAAGGGTATTGAGATGGTAATCGAATATGCCGGATTAGAAGATAAAGTGAAGGATGCAGATATGGTATGGACTGGTGAAGGAAGTATTGACTTCCAGACACAGTACGGCAAAACTCCATTAGGCGTTGCGACAGTGGCAAAGAAATACAATAAGCCAGTTGTTGCATTAGCCGGAAGAGTAGGGGGAGGCTCCGAAGTCCTTTTTGATAAAGGCATTGATGCAATCTTCGGCATTATGAAAGGTGTTTGCAGCATTGAAGAGGCTTTAGCAAAAGGCCAGGAAAATGTAGAAAAGACAGCAGAAAATATTATTCGTTTAATGAATCTGTAATTGGACGGACCGCTAAGGGACATTTTGAATAGAAAAAGGTAGAGGTATTAGTTATTATGAGAAAGACAAGAATTATTTGTACAATTGGACCAGCAAGCAATAAAGAAAACGTATTAGCAGAATTAATGGAAGCCGGCATGAATGTTTCCAGACATAACTTCTCTCATGGAAGCTATGAAGATAACGGCAAGACAATCGAAGCAGTAAGAAAAGTAAAGAATGAATTAGGAAAGAACGTGGAAATTCTTTTAGATACAAAAGGACCGGAAATCAGAACAGGTAAGTTCGAAGGCGATAAGGTTACTTTAGTAGAGGGAACAGACTTCACATTAGTTTGCGGCGAACAGATCGTAGGTAACAGCACAACATCCGCAATCAGCTACAAAGATTTATGCAATGATGTTAAGCCAGGCGACTTAATCTTAATCGCAGACGGTTTAGTTGGCTTAGAAGTAAAAGAAATCGAAGGCAATAAGATCAAATGTGTTGTTAAGAACAATGCGACAATCGGTAACTTCAAGAACGTTAACGTACCAGGCGTTGTTACAAAATTACCGGCAATCAGCGAAAAAGATGCGGAAGATTTAAAATTTGGCGTTCAGATGGGCATTGATTTAGTTGCGGCTTCTTTCGTAAGAACAGCAGCGGACGTTGCAGAAGTAAAGAGAGTATTAGCGGAAAACGGCGGAAGCCACATTAAGGTATTTTCTAAGATCGAAAATCACGAAGGTGTGGAAAATATCGATGAGATCATTGAGGCTTCTGACGGAATCATGGTTGCAAGAGGTGACCTTGGTGTTGAAATTCCTTTAGAGGAAGTTCCATTTGTTCAGAAGATGATCATCAAGAAATGTAATAAGGCTGGAAAACCAGTTATTACAGCGACTCAGATGCTAGAGTCTATGACAGCAAATCCAAGACCTACTAGAGCGGAAGTTTCTGACGTTGCAAATGCGGTTATGGATGGTACTAACTTCGTTATGTTAAGCGGCGAGACAGCAAGCGGTAAATACCCAGTAGAGGCCGTATCCATTATGTCCCGCATCGTAAAACGCACCGAAGAAGAGATGGCTTGCTAGGTGGCTTTGATTTAGGGGGTATCGCCTGAAGTCCCAGGTGGCATGGCAAGTGGCGGCGCTTTGACGCGGACTTGCTATGCGGCGTCAGCCGGCGGGCAGGAGTAAAAGGGGTTATATATTTTTCAATGTTCGTTACAAGCTCGAACAAAAATAAGAGGAGTCCTCGACTATCAGACAGGAAAACGCTGTCTGATAGTCGAGGACTCCTCTTATTTTTGTTCGCCTTGATGCCGTACATTTGAAAAAATATACCCCCTTTTACTCCCGCCCGCCGACTGCCACCGCATGGCAAGTCCACGTCAAAGCACCGCCACTTGCCACGCCACCTGGGACTTTAGGCGATATCACAATGCGTTTCAAAAACCGAAACGCATTGTGATACAACACTAGGCGGGAAAAGACGCTGACGCTGTTTTCGATGGGCGAACAGGTGTGATGAGGAAAGGCGAAAAGAGGTAGCAAGGTTTTTGAAAAAAGGAAAATATTAATAGGCAGAGTACTTATGTGATATCAATCAATGGGAGAGGGGAGACGATAATAGCGATGATGATAGAGGGAGAGTACATAAAATATATAGATATATGGAATAGTCAAAAAAATAGGTATTATTGTGATTATTTGATTGAAACTACACAATAAACCATATAGAATAGAAAACCAGATAGCGGAAAACATAGAATTGATAGTAAGGAGGGGAATTTAAACTTGTGAGCCGTTTTTGGCACCAGTCCCAGAGCCAAAAACACGGCTCCAAGTTTGAGTGACTCTGCAGAGAAAGGGTTTGAGTATGAAACTTTCGAAAACGATTGCGCAGAAGATTGTAGGAGAGATGATGAGTGTGCTTCCTTATAATGTGAATGTGATGAATGAGAAAGGAATTATTATAGGGAGCGGAGATAAGGCACGAATCGGACAGGCACATGAAGGGGCGATTGAGGCAATCAAACGTGGGATGACGGTGGAGATTAGGGAAGAAGCGGATAAGATGAAGGCCGGGATTAATGAGCCGATTATTCTAAATGGGGAACTGATCGGGGTAATTGGGATTACCGGTAATCCGGATGAGGTGAGGCCGTTTGGGAAGATCGTGAAGGCGGCAGCCATGCTTTTGATTGAACAGACAAAGAGCGATGAGGAGAATCACAACCGGAGTCTGAACCGGCATAAGTTTTATCTGGAATTGAGCCAGAAGGCAAAGTATGAGGAGCCATTTCTGGAAAGAGGAAGAGAGTATGGAATGGATCTTACGAAGGAAATGGTTGTAGTGATTACGGAAGGTAATGTGGATACGACTGAGTTTAAGGGATTGCTTCAAAAGTACCCTCATCATGTGGAGGTTACCAATCAGGTTCTGTTTTTTGCGACAGGATTAAGGGAGTTAGAAATGATGATTCAGGATCTGAAGGAGAATCCACAGGTTATGAAGATCAGCGTGGGAACAAGAGAGAAGTTGGCGGCAGAGTCTTTTAAGAAGGCAGAACTGGCGTTAGAAGTAGGACAAAAGGTAAGGCCATCCGCAAAAGTGTATTTATATGAAGAGCTGCGTCTTCTGATTAATATCTCTCATCCAAATAAGGAGTTCTTTGGGGAGGTTATCTCTAATCTTGATAAGGCGGGCAATAA
>SVEB01000046.1 GCA_015057635.1 Lachnospiraceae bacterium
CCATCTGCGCTTCTTAATTCCATATACTTCTGCCCAAGTTCCTTTAGGACTTCAAGCTGGATCTCTAATTTTTCATCAATCTCATCTGCAAACCCTGTTATTTTACATTTTTCAAGCATATTCCTTCTCCTTTTCTGTTCCCATCATAGGCACCTAAAAGTAACGTGCCTGTATTCTCAATCTCCTCAATTTCAATTGGATAGTAAACTCCTTTTTCCAAACAACGATAAAACTCTTTAATTGCATAGAAATGACCGGTTCCCCAATAATTTTTTCCCAATAGCTCCTTTTTCTGAAAATGAATCTCCTGCTTCTTCCCGTCTTTTCCTAAGATGCAAACGACATCATCCTCGATTCTAATTGTTGCAGACTCACACTCAAACTCTACTAAAGGGGGAGCATCCGTCACATAACTTGTGGTCGCATAAAAACAAACCCTAGACATTTTATAGGTAATATACATTGCGACCGTATCTTCGACTTCAATCTCTTCCGGCAAATGCTGTCGATCCATTATCGTATGAATAAATTCCGGGCGCTCCCCTATGATATACTGAAGCAAATCCAAAGTGTGGATGGCCTGGTTGATCAATACGCCTCCGCCTTCTAATGAAAGCCTGCCTCTCCACTCGCTATTTTCATAATAGTCTGCATTTCGGTTCCAGGTAACAATCCCTCTTGCTCCCAGAATTCGTCCGTATGATCCGTTCTGAACCCTTTCCTTCACATATTGAACACTCTCGTTGTATCGATTCTGAAAGCAAAAACCAAGTTTTGCTTTTTCCTTATTCTCTCTCACCGCCTCCTGTAATCTTATCCACTGTTCTTGATTGATTACCGGCGGTTTTTCCATAAACACATGGATTCCTCTGTTTAATGCTGTAATGGCAAGATCCGTATGGGTGTTATGTGGAGTGCAGATATGTAATATATCAATTCTTTCGGAATCTAGCATATCGTCCAGGCTTTCATAAGAGTGACATCCATACTTGGTGGCCATTTCCACGGCTTTTTTAAGGTTACAGTCAGCCACTGCCATTAGTTTAGCATTATCTAATCGTTCGATTACCCTGGCATGAACCTGTGCGATGTTACCACATCCTACAATTGCAATTCGCATTCATCAATTCCTCCGTTTCACTTATGCACCATAGCTTCCCCGGGTATCAAAAACAGCCTCATGTACTTTCTCTTTGCGTCTCGATGTGCTTCGCCTCATATTCAATTCTTTTAAGAATAAATCCTCATCAAAAGGAATCCCTACCGGATGCTTTAACCAACCGGATAAATGGATCGCATTCGATAATGTCAGCCCCCGGATTCCTTCAACCCCTTCTGCAACCAATGGTTCCTTACGAAGTATCGCACCGACGAATGCCCTTAACACACCTGCATGCTGCGGATTCTGTCCGTCCGTCTCTATTTTGACCCACTCTCCCTTAGGACTTGCAAAGCCTTCCTTGCACTGATAGCAGAATTCCCGTTCATTTTCTTCTAATTCATATACGGAAAGCTTGCCATTCTCGCATACCATTTTTGCCTTTTCCAAATCAATCTCAAACCGGTTTGTACCGGGTGCATCTCCTGTGGATGTGATAAAGACACCTGTCGCTCCATTGGGATATTCTAAATATGCCGTCACATCATCCTCAACCTCGATATCATGCCACTTTCCTTCATGACAGAATGCCTGTACCAAAGATGGCATGCCGCAGATCCACTGAAGTAAGTCAAGATTATGCGGACACTGGTTTAATAAGACACCACCGCCTTCTCCATCCCAGGTTGCACGCCAATCCCCTGAATCATAATAAGCCTGTGTACGATACCAGTCGGTAATGATCCAGTTCACCCGCTTGATCTGTCCATATTTTCCATTTGCAACTAATTCCTTCATCTTGCGATAAACATGATTCGTACGCTGATTGAACATCATTCCAAACACTACATCATGTCTTGCAGCTTCTTCATTCATCTCTCTTACCTGCTTTGTATAAACCCCTGCCGGTTTCTCACACATCACATGAAGTCCATGCTTCATTGCCTGTATGACAAGCCCCGGATGCTCATAATGCGGGGTGGCGATTAAAACCGCATCCACCTTTCCGCTCTCCATTAGTTCCTCTGCTGTTTGATAGATTGCCACTTCCTTCGGAAGATTTTTCTCTGCCCATTCCCGTCTTTGTTCCCTTATATCAGCAACAGCTGTCAAAACCATATTGGGAACCTCACCGCTTGTAATACATCTGCAATGATTCGTCCCCATATTCCCGATTCCTATAATACCGATTCTTACCTGATTCATACGGTTCTCCTCCTTTTCGACATTCCCATCATAGCATGCTTCCTTTAAAAAACAGATTGCCCAGAGAAAACAAAACATTGCAAATATAGCCCTATCGTTCTATACTTATCCTAATCCTATACGTTGGAGGGAAACTATCATGTCTGTGCCAAAACGTCAACCTACAAACTGTCGCTATGTTCAATATATTGAAACTAAGATCCCATCTTCGGGATTTGATCTTCATTACCATGAATTCTATGAGCTGTATTATTTTGTAGAGGGTGATGCTGATTATCTTGTAGAAGGAAAACAATATCACCTCACGCCTCACAGCCTGTTGCTGTTATCCCCGTATGTCTTTCATGGAGTACGCGTAAACTCCTCCATTCCATACAAACGTTATTTCGTCTACTTCACTCCTGATATCTTTCCAATGGAATTACAAAGCTTACTGCTGTCCGCTTTTCCGGGAGAGCAAAACAACTCTCAAAAGGAAGTCTTTTATGAACAAACAAAAAACTATGAGCTGACAACCTATTTAGATCATCTTACTGCCTCGAATAACCAGCCCTCTTTAGAACGGGCGCAATATTTCACAGTCTTTTTGCAGGCTTTGCTTGGACAGATCAGCATCATGAGCCAGACACTTCATCCCTCTCCTGTCACACGAAATGTTTCCAAACCAATCTTAGATATCCTAACTTACCTAAATGAACACCTGACAGAGAATATATCCCTTGATGATTTATCCAGACGGTTCTTTCTGAGTAAATATTATATGAACCGTTCTTTTCGCAAAGCTACCGGGACCACAGTAATGGATTATCTGACCTATAAACGGATCATCAAAGCAAGGCAGTTAATCTATAACGGTTATAGCGCTACGGATGCAAGCCTGCTATCCGGATTTAATGATTACTCTGTCTTCTATCGTGATTACAAAAAGGTGCTTGGATGCAGTCCACGTCATGACAAACCAATCACCTAAATAAAAACCGCGTATCCTGCCTCTGCTTTTCCATAAAGGCCTGGTTATCAAATCCCGCTTACTAAAAAAGAGGCTCTCGCACTATAAACGTGCGAAAGCCTCTTTCTTGTTATATTTTACTTCTATACAGCAAACTGATTGATTCATTACGTTATTAACTTAGGGAATGGATGATGCTGTGATACGAAAACCCTATATTATTTTTTTATTTTGTATTTAAACAACGGATGGAATTTAATACTGCTAAGATAGTCACCCCTACATCAGCAAATACTGCTTCCCACATGGTTCCTGCACCAACTGCAACTAAGATCATAACAATTGTCTTGATTGCTAACGCAAAAATGATGTTCTGCCAAAGAATTTTATTTGTCTTTCTTGCAACCTTAATGGCATCTTCAATTGCCTGTGGATCATCTTTCATCAGAACAACGTCAGCTGCTTCGATTGCTGCATCTGAACCGATACCGCCCATGGCAATACCGATATCTGCTCTTGCTAATACCGGAGCATCATTAATACCATCACCTACGAATGCAATCTTGCCACCTTTTGATTTTTCGGCAAATAATCGCTCTACCTGTTCTACTTTTCCAGCTGGAAGTAATTCTGCATATACCTGATCTACTCCGACAATCTGGGCTACCTTGTTCGCTACGACGTTGTTGTCACCAGTTAACATTACGGTATTCTTCACTCCGGCTTTCTTAAGACCTGCTAATGCATCTTTTGCATTTTCTTTTATTTCATCAGAAATCACAAGACAGCCTTTATAGCTATTGTCAACTGCCACATAAACCATTGTTCCAATGGAATCCACTGCTTTGTAAGCAATGTTGCTTTCCTTCATTAGTTTATCATTTCCTAATAAAACAGTCTTACCGTCGATTACAACCTGGATACCGTGACCGGATACCTCTTTGTAATCTCTGATCTTAGATTTATCAATTGCTTTCCCGTAAGCTACCTGAATTGATTTTGCAATTGGATGATTTGACTGGCTTTCCCCATATGCCGCGATTTCGAGTAACTCTTCCTCTTTGATTTCCTGTGTATGGATCTCTGTAACTTTGAATACACCCTTTGTTAAAGTACCTGTTTTATCAAATACTACTGTTTCTACATCTTTTAATGCTTCTAAATAATTACCGCCTTTAATCAGTACACCTTTCTTGGATGCACCGCCTAATCCTGCAAAAATTCCCAATGGAACAGATACAACGAGCGCACATGGACAAGATACTACTAATAATGCTAATGCACGGTAAATCCATACAGAGAAGGTTGCTCCTGGAATCACAAGTGGAGGAATGATTGCAACTGCTAATGCCACCGCACATACGATTGGAGTATATACTTTAGAAAAACGAGTGATAAATTTCTCGGTTTCTGCCTTTTTGCTTGTTGCATTCTCTACTAATTCTAAAATACGGGCTACCGTGGATTCCCCATATTCCTTTGTTACCTTAACCTTTAATACGCCTGTATTGTTAATGCTTCCTGCTAAGATTTCTTCCCCACGTTTCACTTCACGTGGTACAGACTCACCTGTTAATGCAGATGTATCGATAAAACTGCTTCCCTCTTCGACAATACCATCTAGAGGAACTCTTTCGCCTGGCTTAATTACAATGTATTCCCCGATTTCTACTTCTTCTGGGGATACTTTGACTTCTGCTCCATTTTCTAAAACATTGGCATATTCTGCACGAATATCCATTAAGGAAGAAATAGATTTTCTTGATTTATTAACGGCATAGCTCTGGAATGCTTCCCCTAATTCGAAGAACAGCATAACGGCTACTGCTTCCGGAAACTCTCCGATTGCAAATGCGCCTAATGTTGCAATGGCCATTAAGAAGTTTTCATCAAAGATCTCACCACGGCTGATATTTCTTGCAGCGGTGCGTAATACCGAATTACCGACAATTAAATAACTTGCTAAAAAGCCGATAAATGATACAGCCCCATATTGTTTTAATAATACGGATACAAAGAATATAATGGCTCCGATTAAAAGTGTGCTGTTTTCTTTTACATAGCCTGCAAAGCCTTTTTTCTCTTCTTCCGTCTTCTGCTCTGCCTTTTGTTTGGCATCCATCAATACGACAGCAATACCGGATTCCACCTGATTCACGACTTTTACAATCGTTGGCATATATTCCTCAATGCTGATACCTTCCACTAATTCTACATTCATGGTTGTTGTGGCAAAATTAACAGAAGCAGCTTTTACTTCGCTTAGTTCCTGGATCTTGCTTTCAACCTTGTTAGCACAGTTCGCACAGTCTAATCCTTTTAGCAGGATTTTATAACCTTTCTTTGCAGAAGCAGACTGGTTTTTCTGAGATTTTTCAATCCCATGATCATGACCACAGCCACAGCTCTCTTCCTCTTCATGATTGTGTGATTCTTCATGTTCATGACCGCAGCCGCAGCCACAACTTTCTTTCTCTTCATGATTGTGTGATTCTTCGTGTTCATGACCGCAGCCGCAGCCACAATTTTCTTCCTCTTCATGATTATGCGATTCTTCGTGTTCATGACCGCAGCCGCAGCTATCTTCCTTGCAAGAAGCAGTCACCTCTTGTTTTCTGCTCTTTCTCTTTGCAACCACTTCTTCCACTGTGACACCCGACTCAATCTCATCTACAATCTTTGCTATCTGCTGTAACAGTTCTTCTTTCTTCTCTTCCTCTAATTCCATGCGTAATGTACTTGCCGCAAAATTAACCTGTGCACTCTGTATACCAGGAAGTCTTTTAATCAGACCTTCCATCTTGTTTGCGCAGTTTGCACAACCTAAACCTACTAGTTTTAGTTTTACATTCTGTATCATATTGTCACCATCCCTACTTCTGTAACGATTGCTTTGTTAGTATGTGTTAAAAAAACTTTTCTATCTGTCGATAAAATATATATGTGATAACGTTCATTTTGAATGTTCATATGAGCAATCATTCATATGTTAATTTGATTATATTCACCTTTTCTTAATTTGTCAACTACTCTCATACATTTTTTTCAAATAAATTAACATAAATTTCAATCCGTATTAACTCGTTATTTTTTAGTTATACTTTTCTCTCCATTCGCCTTATACATCGAACGCTGCCGCGACCTAGATTGTAATCCCTAATAAAATCATAAGGATTCCTAAAATAATTAGTGGAATCCTTACTTCTTTTACATTTTCACTTTTTAAAAGACCTTCGTTTGATACAATCACAGCCATAACCGTTACTATGATTATTCCAATTCCATAGAATGGATCAACGCCATATAATGGCAGATACTCTTGTTGTTTTTATCCCATCCGCAAGTTGCCCTTTCTACTTCCTGCCATGTCAATGTACTACCTTAGAATCTTGACTTTTCATAATTATAAGGAATGCTTGTTCCAACCACAACATCCTCAATCTTTTCGATAATCAACCAATCATCCATGTTGGACTGTTTATCAAATTCAAGCGGTGTAATTGCCTCAACATGACCAAACTCAACCAGACACAGGCATTTTTTGTGCCAGCGATCTTTTTGTTTTTCTGATAAATTTAGCTTAGGCTGATTCTCGTCTAATATGTTCGTAATCTCTTCTTCTGATAATTTCACATAATTATGTACGCTTGTTACCGTTGCTTTTGCACAAATCTGTGTAGTCCCTTTTTCCAAAAAGAACAGTGTCTCTCCTTCAAACACTCTGCTATGAGGGATCTTTCTGCCTGCTGCTCCACGGATAACCATCGTCTTCGTTCCATCCATAATTTTATCTAAAACGCGCTCTCCCTTTTTACCTGCATTGTCACAATAAACTAAATGTACCATTCCATTTACTCCTTCCTTTTTGTCAGTATGTGTTTAAATATGTAAAAATATATTATATCTTTTATACTGTATGCCCGCAACCTATTTTCTTACCGTCTCCGCTTTCCCTTTTACTTCTCCCTTGTATATCGGTCTGTAATTGTTCTTTTATTTCTATCACCAGCCTCTCCCTTTCCCTGCCCGGAATCCACTCTCTAAGACGAGCAACCATAATCGGAAGATACCACTCCTTAATCTTATCTTCCGAAAAGCCTGTTAGCTTAAGATATTCAGATAAATAGAAATGAAATATTCGCTTTTTTATTACATGAAATAAAAAATTAATGATTCCGGGAACTCTTGGGATTTCTGCATATTGCAACATCATGCAGGTTCTCGCCGCATCTGCACATGGGTTTCCAACACATGCGGTCATCCAGTCAAGAATGACCGGTTTATTCTTTCGAATCATAATATTTCCCGGATGAAAATCAAAATGGCAAAGGGTCTTTCCCTCGGGAAGTGCAGAAAGAACCTTTCCTATTTGTCTTTTTTCCTTCTCATCCAAATCAGATACCGCCTCAATATCTGCCTTCAGTTTTTCTTTTACCGTAGGCAATGCTTTATCCGTCTCTTGCTGGATTGAAACATGATATTGCGCTAACTGCCTGGAATATCGTTTGACATGGAAAAGATCAGACAGCATCATTTTCAGCATATCTTTTCCTTCTACTTTTTCATAAATGATACCAAAGCGCTTCTCATATTCTGCTTTCCCATATACTTTCGGTACCTTCTCTCCTAGTACTTCATAGGCGGTACATGCCTTATCATACTCCCCGCTTGCTATAACATCATCAATGCCTGTTCGAAATAATTTAAGAATTTTGCCTTCCCCGTACTCATAAATCTGGGCTGTATTTCCCTGTCCGATCATTTCCATGCTTTTCTTCCTCTTCCCCTTCATCTACTCCTAATATCCTACATGCTTTTTGTATCGTCATATCACGTTACCTATCTGTTTCATAATGTTCTTGCTTTGTTATAAAAAACTTTATCACTAATTTAAATTATAGCATAATAAAAATAACCTTCTAGCTCATTTTATTGATTCCAGAAGGTTATTTTTATCACTCATTATCTTATCTTAATGTAAGCTTTTCCTCCAGTATGGATTCCGTCAGGCTTCCCCACTCCCCGTCATAGTGAAACCCTTTCATATTTGCCATCGCAGCCAGCCCATGCACCGTTGCCCACATCACGATTAAATTATCACGAAAGTTTTCAGGTGGTATTTTATATGCCTTTAAACTTCTTATCGCAATCTCTTTAAAATTCTGAAACGGTTCATAATCTCCGTCAAATGCATTCTCCGTCAACTTAATGGAATAGTCCTCGTTATCATATATAAAGGTGAAATAGTGTGGATGCTCTGCAAAGAACACAACGTATGCCTTGCCCATCTCGATTGCTGCATACGAATCCTCCACATTCTTTGCACTGTTTACAAGCACTTCTGAAAATCTTCTTGTGACATATTCTTTCATGGCACAAAGTAAGTCTTCGATATTCTTATAATGGTTATAGCATGCGGTCGGGGATACTCCGATCCGTTTTACAAGCTTCCTGAGCGAGAAGTTTGCCATCCCCTCTTCGTGAATAAGCGCTAATCCTTCTTCTATTAATTCTGTTTGTAGATTTCCATGATGATATGGTTTTTCTGCCATCGTCTTACCTGCCTTCTGTAATCAACCTCTTTGTATCCCTTCTTCTATCTTAATTACCGCCTCTGATACTCCAGTCTCCGATTCATATCCTTAACCGAAATGTGGTTTGCTTTTGCTTTCGGCTTCCAAAACGTCTGATGGCTCATAAACTGAAATCCATGCCAAGGGAAGTTCGGACGAACATAAAGATTCGGTGCGCTTTTTCTTTCTCTTATATTCTGAATCAGAACATCGAGTGTATTTCCCAGATTTGTCAGCACTGCTTTTCCAACCGGCATTCCCTGACTGGTCATCTGCCCCTGCATCTCTCCGGCTCCAATTCCGATTCCCTGCCCGAATGTTATCCCAGCTCTTTTGCAAAAATGACTTACCATCTCAATGGCATTCACATTCTGCTCTCCTTCATAAAATCCATTGTTTACAATTACATATACCATCGTATCTACATGATTTCTCTCATGAAAAGCATGTTCAAGAGCAATCATCTGTGTTAACAAATTAACCGGGATTCCATCCACATATAGCGGGCATGCGAGCAGTAAGATATCGCTTTGCATAATAGAAGCGATTGCTTCCTCACTTAAAGGTGATCGTGCTACGGAATACGTTTTTACAGTATGTTCGCTCTCTAACTGCTTCGTCACCACACTTAAGTATTTAGATGAATTGCTATCTTTTGGTTTTGGACTTCCTTCTATTGCTGTAATGATCATATTCTCACACCTCCTAACGCTTGTTTTCCATTTATAAAATGAATGAACGGTACCTTTGTTCCGAGATCAATTGCCATAGCTTTGCAGCGATTGGTAAAGGTACGCTTCTCTTCTTCTGTAAGACCTTCACTATAACAATACACCGTTAATTTAGGGTTATTGTCATACCGCAGCCTATGATGCATCATCCCTTCCCTTTTGGTAAAGAAAGGATGACAGGTAGAAATGGAACGGTCAATGAGAGTCTTCACATACGGAGAAAACTCTCCGTAAATACATTTGCTGATAATAATAAACTCCTCACAGTTTCCCACATACTCTCCCATATGTTCATACCCGTCTTTTATCACACATTCCCCCGGATTCTTAATCCAGCATCCAAAGCAGCCAATGCAGTAATGAGGTTCCTTCTCCTTTTTAGTCAGTATGACAAGTTCTTCTTTCGATGATTGAATGCTACCGCTAATTTCTTCTTTCGTAAGATCATGTAATATCACTTTCATGATAAGCAGCCTCCCTATTTCCTTATCTTTCCATTATGATATCACCAATGTTAACACGTGTCAATATTAATATTTACAAATGTTAACATTCTGTATTTAGAGGATTCAAAAAAGGCACCGCGCTCTCTTAGAGCAACGACACCTTTTTTATTTCCTTATTTTCTTTTTTGGATTAGCCGTATTGGCATGATCCGCTGTTTTTTATTCTGGTCTTTTACACGTATGACACAATCTATTTGCATGTAAAAGAAACTGTCTGCAAAAGATATATAATATCCACCCTATCTAGGATTGAAAGTCTCATAATCCTCTGCAAAAAACTCTTTGGTTCTGTGATTATTCAAAATCGCTCAGCTTGCAGATCTCATCAATCATAGCGCCGATGGTATCAATGGTATCCAGTAAAGGCTGGTCGGTTGTAATATCAATTCCTGCTAATGCTGCCAGTTCAACCGGAGTTTTCGTGCTTCCTGCTTCCAGTACTTTCTTCCAGTCTTCAATTGCTTTCGTTCCTTCCTTTTCAATACGCTTGCACACCTGAGTCGCAACCGTAAGACCTGCGCTGTACGTATAAGAATAAAGTCCCATATAGTAGTGTGGCTGACGCATCCAGGTAAGTTCTGCCCCCTCCGTAAGCTCCACTTCATCTCCCCAGAATTTCTTTAAAGTATCTTTCATAATACCGCTTAAGGTATCTGCCTGAACGCTTCCGCCGGCATCTACGATCTTGTACACTTCACGCTGATAAGCTGCCTCTAAAAGATGGGTCACGAAATTATGATAATATGTATTGCTTACCATGCAGGACAGAACCCAGCGTCTGAAACGGCTGTCATCGTTGGTCTTTAATAAATAATGTCCCATTAAAAGCTCATTCATTGTAGATGGCGCTTCTACAAAATAGCTTGATACTTCGGTATCAAAGATGGACTGCTTGCTGTTGCATGCTTTAAAATGTCCGGCATGTCCTAATTCATGAGCAAGTGTGAACACATCTGACATTCTTTCATTCCAGGTTAACAGAATGAAGGAATTCTTTCCGTATGGGCTCGCACAGAATCCACCGGTAGACTTTCCTTTATTCTGAGCGAAATCTACCCAGCGATCTTTATAAGCGGTCTGAATCATTTTCACATAATCTTCGCCAAGGATAGCTAAACCTTTTTCGATATATTCCTTAGAACCTTCGATCGTAACCTTTGGATCGTACTCGGTGTCGATTGGAAGCTTTAAATCTGCAAATGTCATCTTGTCTAAGTTATGCAGCTTTTTGATCAGGCGAGCATATTTTCTCATATGAGGAGCAAGCTTTTCCATAATCAGATCAATCTGACGGTCATACATCTTGCGAGTCACTTTCTGTGTGAACAGAAGACTGTCGAATACGGAATCAAATCCTGTTAAGGTCGCCATTATCTTTTCATGCTGCACGGTCGTATTATATGCAGTAGCTGTTACATTCTCATATTGTCTGATCTTCTTTGAAAACGCATCGAATGCGGCACGTCTTACGTTTGTGCGAGGGTCATATTCATAATCATCTTCAAATAGAGAATAGCCTAATGGATATTCCACACCGTCTACGGTAAATGGATCAAACTGCATATCTGCTAACTTCGCCGCATTATATACTTCATAAGGTGAATTCGTTGTCTGCGAGATTGCCTGTAATACTCGTTCTGCTTCCGGGTGAAGTCTGTGAGGCTTGTTTCTAAGGATATCTTTTAGATAACACTTATTCTCCTTTGCCATATCAACTGCTTCTGTAAGCACTTCTTCATCCTGATCCGGGATCTCACTTTCTACAAAACTAAGTGCGCTGAATGTCTCCGCGATCACTCGGTTCACCTTTGCGCTAAGTTCCTGATTTGCTCCGTCATAATAATCCACGGATACTGCAAGATCGGCATAAGTTCCGGTCAGCACTGCAAGCTCTGTCACCTTTCTATAATCGTCCAGACAATCATTGATAGACTTTGCACTATTTAACTTACCCTTATAAGCCTCCACCATTTTGTCTCTTAATTGCTCCATCTTTGCTACATCTTCCTGCAGCTTTTCTTTCGTAGCGTAGATCTGTGATAGATCCCAGGTTAATTCCACAGGGACATCTTTTCTTGCCAATAATTCTTTTGCCATTTTATCTTCATCCTTTCTTTGGTTTCGTATAGTGGCAGGAACGGATACGGTAACCTGTTTTTGAAAATACCGTCTCTCTCCTCTTATTTAACTCAGACTTCTCTTAACTGCAGTCTTTCATGCTTATGTATAGTTCTTATTCCAGTTCCTACTCTCCTATTATAACCATAAAGAAAGCCTTCTGCAATATTTTGGTAAACTGCAGAAGGCTTTTACTTATGATTTATTTTATGTTAGTCATGGTTGCAGACTACGGTATCTCCATCTGTCAATTCACCACGAAGCAAAGCTTCCACTGCTGCATCTGCGTTTCCGGTCACGGCACCATACACTTTAGCACCGGTTTCCTCAACAGCACCTTTCGCTCCACTACAAATTTCATTGCAGATTAAAACATCACAGGAATGATTGGTTAAGAAGTCAACTACCATTCCACGGCCTCTTCCTTCACTTTTGAATACTTCGGAATGAGCAACCTTTCCATCCACAATATCATACACTTTAAATTCCTTCGTATCTCCTACATGAAAAAAGATATTTTCATTATCATAACTTACTGCAACTCTCATAATTTCCTCCAAATGTATCTTTTCTACCATAATATAGCATTTATCGCATTTTGTCCATGCTTCAATTTGGATGTTTCCTGTGTCCTATATAGAACATCTGAATCGAAGCAATGTCTAATTTCCTGCCGCTAATGCCCGCTCCAACAGGAATCCCCCTAAAATCAAGTGTAAAGTATGAGTTATTTTAACTTGCAAACACCGGTTCCATATAGTTACGAATCAGTTTAATCCTATCCTTTGCATCCTTAATAAAAAGCGATGCCATGGAAATGACTAAATTCTTCTTTGAATTGACATAGATCACATTGCCTCCATCCCCTAATGCTGCAAAAGCATGTTCCTTCTCATCAATAATCCACCACAGATAGCCATAGGAAAGCTTATCCCACCGGCTATGCTCCTTGGTGCTCTCCTCTACCCAGCTTTTTGCTAAAATGCGCTGTCCATTCCACATGCCCTGGTCTAAATACAGCTGTCCGATCTTTGCCATATCAAGTGCTGTCAGGGTAAGCCCCCATCCTGCCGTATTGATCCCTTCCGGATCCACGACCCAGCCGTTTGCATTCTTATCTTTAAGAAAGGCAAGCTGTGCCTCTTTATCCTCCAGCACAATATTTTTCATCCCCTTAATCTCCAATGGTGAAAATAAATTCTCTCTCGCAAAATCCAAAACCGACTGTCCGGTTGCATTTACAAGCATGCCGGATAATATATGAGTTCCTACGATTGGAGAATATCGAAATTCTCCAATCTTGCCTTTACCGCCTAACAGATCCAGTGCAGGCATAAGCCAGCTGTCGCTTTTAAATACCTTCTCATATGGTTCCGTTTTGCATTTATACGGAGCAGTCATCGTAAGCATATCCTTAAGGGTAATATTCTGGATTGTTTTTTCACCTCTTGCCACCTTATAATCCGGGAAAAAGTCCAACACCTTCTGATCCACGCTTTTAATATCTCCCTTTTCTATGGCGATACCAATCAAGGCTGAAACAATGCTTTTTGTAACAGATGCAATATGAACGGAGTCGGCGGCAGTATATCCGTTTAGGTATTTTTCGTATATAATCTTTCCATCCTTACGTACAGCGATGCCCGCTGTATTGCCATAACTGTCATGAATTATCTTTTCCATCCTTGTCTCTGGATTCATACTAGATACCTCCCCGTTCTTGAGTTCGGATTCTTCTTTAAGCTATCTGTAGTTCCCATCGCAATGATCTCACCACCCTTGTCGCCGCCTTCCGGGCCAAGTTCGATGATATAATCACACTTTTTTAATACCTCTGTGTTATGTTCAATCACAATTATAGAATTACCATTTTCGATCAGTCTGTCTAATAACTTTATAAGCAGTGCTGTATCGTACATACTAAGCCCGGTTGTTGGTTCATCCAGTACATACAGCATATTTCCTTTTAGCTGCCGCCCAAGCTCTTTGGCAAGCTTCACTCTCTGCGCCTCACCGCCGCTTAAGGAAGACGATGGCTGACCAAGGGTTAAATATCCCATTCCCATCTGTTCCAAGATCGATAATGGTCTTACAATGGCCGTCTGATCCTGGAAAAAAGTAATTGCCTCATCAATGCTCATCGCAAGCACATCGGATATGGTTTTTCCCTTATACGTGACTAACAAACTTTCTTCTTCAAATCGTTTTCCGTGACATGCGGGACATATTTTATCCACCGAAAAATCAGATGTCAGAAAGATTTTCTCATAACCGCTGCCACCACACTCTTTACATGCCCCTTTTGAATGAAAGGAGAAATGGCCCGCACTCATATTTCTTTTTTTCGCTTCCGGCTGTTCTGCAAATACTTCCCGGATCTTATCCCATATTCCGATATAAGAGGCAGGCGTGGAACTTGCGCTTCTTCCAATCGGCTCCTGCGATATCTTCACAAAGCCGCTGATTTTCTCAGCGCCTTCTAATCCATCTGCACTGCCATATTTCTTTGCCGTAGCAAGACGTTTTAAAAGTGTCTCTGTTATAAGCGAACTCTTGCCGCTGCCGGATAGTCCAGCAATCCCGACCATGGCATGAAGCGGGAATGTCACCGTTATATCTTTTAAATAATGTATGTTGGCATGCTTTACTATTAGACCATTCGCCCTAAAATCTACCTGCTTTTTAGCCGTCCGTCCCGGCATCTCCCCCCTGCCTGTAAGATAGTGAGATAGCATGGTATCTGCTTTCTGATATCCACTATAATCTCCCTGATAGACAACACTTCCTCCTTCTTTTCCCGTCTTCGGACCGATCTCGATAATATGGTCGGCATGGCAGATCATCTCTTTGTCATGCTCTACCACGATAACGGTATTTCCTAAATCCCGTAACTGTTTTACCGCTTCGATCATCGTCTGCTTCTCCGAAGGATGTAATCCTGCCATCGGTTCATCAAAGACATAGATCAGGGAATCCAGTCCGGACTCCAGATGGAGATGTAGAAAGATTCTCTGTACTTCCCCACCGCTTAAAGAGGACATCTCCCGATAAAGAGAAAGATGTCCCAGACGAAATGTGATCAAGTGGTTTAATTTTTCTATGATATTCTTCACTACATTTCTGCCAAACTGTGATAATTCCTCCTTCGGTATTTCCTCTAGAAAATGCAATAAATTCGTTACTGTCATCTGTCCAAGCTCACCGATCTGCTTTCCGTAAAAAAATACGTTTCTTCCCTCTTCCTCGATCCGATCACCATGACAATCTATGCAAATTGTCTTTTCATAAATGCCTTCCACATCCTCGCCCTTTTCATAGGCGTTCCGCAAAATGCGTTCTATGCAGTAGCTCTGCTTCCCATTGTCATAAGTTCCATATACCACCTCGTTCCGGATATTCTCCGGAAGCTCCCAGAATGGGGTTTCAAAATACATGCCGAATCTCTTCTCTAAAAGCCGTAAGAAACCGGCTGTCACCCGCAGCCTCTCATAGACCTTAATAAGAGGTTCCTTCTTATCCGGAACCAGCCGGTCTAAATTCACATCGTAATAACTTCCTCTTCCCTGACATCCGATACACATGCCATCTGCTGTTGTATATAAAAAGAAAGCAGGTGACAAATGTTTTTGCTCATTTTCTTCTTGTACCTTTCCTTCGCTTGCATAAAGAAGCGCCAGCTGATTTAAAATTCCGGTTTTTGTGCCAACGGTTGAACGGGGATTGCTCTGTCTGATCGTGTTTTGCCGTACTGCCACCGTCGGTCCAATTCCTTCTAATGTATCGAACCGGTCCTCATTATCAAGCCCTGCTAAAATTCCGATTGATCGTAAATATTGATTCTTTCCCTCCTCAAACAAAATATCAAACGCAAGACTTGATTTCCCGGATCCGCTGATGCCGGTAATCGCCACCAGCTTATGCTTTGGGACCCTCAGACTGATATTCTTTAAATTATGAATTCGTGCTCCTTCAATCTTAATTTCTTCCATATGCTCACCTCAAAATACATGTTCAGCATATTAGAAACGAATAGGCTCGATTGGAACGTAGATATCCACCTCATGGACTGCATTTTCCCCTTCCTGTGGAATACTGCGGTACACTTCAAACGGATCTGCGTTTCTTGGGACATAACCGCTTTTCGAAATCCACTCCTGATACATAAAGTCCCATGCACCGCTATACTCATCCTGCCGGATCTTAAAATGTCCTACCGCATACAGACCGCCTGCAAGCGTCATCCTTCCAAGGATTCCATCTTCCAAAACCTCTATTCCATCCGGCACTGTCAGACACAGGCTGGTACGAAACTGACTCTCTGTTCCAAATTCGGGATTATCATGATAGATAGCAAGCACCCAGTTCTGCCCTTTCACAAGAAGATTCTGCTTTTTAGCACCCTCAAATAATGTCTGTACCATATCTGCATACTCCTCTGCCAATGTCTCATACGTACCGGTATGCCTTACATAAGCGGCCTGTTTTTCTTCTATCGTCTCTATCGTAATCTGCCCGGTCACAGGAACGAGATTCGGAACCCATTCTTTCTTTGCTGTGCTCTTATTGTACTCAGACAATAAAAAAGGTTCTTTGCAATTCTTGCTATATTCCCTGCGAAACTCCCTTGGACTGATTCCATAATAATTCTTAAACGCCCTTGAAAATACGGCAGAGTCCGAAATCCCAAGCTCATAGGCAATGTCCGTCATGTTTTTATCCGGCCTATGCGCCAACAGAAATAACGCATTCTCCATGCGTATCCGATTCACATAATGCGCTAATGGTTCGTGTAAAATCCCCTGAAAAATCCGGCTGAAATGATATTTTGAAAACCCGGCAGCATTGGAAAGCTCTTCAATGGACATGGACTCTCCTAAATGATGTCCGATATAATCCTGTACTTTATGAATTCTTCGTATGTACTCTTCCTGACACTTCTGATCTGACATATTTCTTCCTCATCTTTCTGTTCTGCTTTTACTATTACGATTTGCTTTTACTCAATTAACTTCTACTTTCTCTGAATTACCTTCTAAACCATACATTCTGTCTCTATGCCAAACAGCAAAGAAGAGTATCCTCAAATCTCGCATACATCGTAACCCCTCATTTTTATTCATAGCTAATATCATTCTAATTGTCCCAGTTTCCCGGACTGTATTGCTTCTATATTGCGTGCGATTCTATCTTCCGGCCAATCCCACCACTTTAAATCAAGAAGTGTGGAAATGGTTTGATCATCAAATCGTTTCCGTATTGGTTTCGCCGGCATTCCGCCCACGATTGTATACGGCGGCACATCTTTCGTTACCAGTGCCCGTGTCCCGATAATCGCGCCATCCCCGATCGTGACGCCCGCCATAATAACAGCTTCATATCCGATCCAAACATCATTTCCAATCACGATGTCCCCTTTATTGTCCCATGCTTTGGCAACGTCCCTGCCATTTAAGCCCCATTCCTCGAAAAAAATAGGAAATGGGTAGGTGGATAGAGATTTCTTAGTATGATTCGCACTATTAAAAAGAAAACGCGCGCCACAGGCAATGGAGCAGAACTTTCCGATTATCAGCCTGTCATTATTGACCGCATACTGATATAACACATTATTCCGTTCAAACAGGACTGGATCCTGAACAAAATCATTGTATATTGTATAATCACCCACAATAATATTTGGTTTTGTTACTGCCTCTTTTAAATAAATCGTCTCTCTGTCTCCGGTACGGGGATAGAGTTTTTTTTCTGAACTGTTCATATGTAATCCCTCACTTTATAAGTAATCTTTTTTAGCTTTATGGCGTTCTGCTAATAATTTTACTCCTGCTAATAATCTTAGTTCCACTAATAGTCCTTAGTTGTGCTAATAATCTTAGTTCCACTAATAGTCCTTAGTTGTGCTAATAGTCTTAAGTCTCCTAATAGTCTTCCTTCTGTGCATTGCCGTTAATACTGTTTTCCCCTATGTGACGATATGGTTTTCTCGTATCTTTTGCTGCCCAGTCAATGCACCTCCGAGAATTAACACCGCTCCAACGATTTGGACTGCACTCATTCTTTCCTTTAATAAAATGGCGGAGAAAATAACAGCTGACAGCGGTTCCATGTACCCGCAAAGTGCTACTGTCTGAACAGGCAGATCCCCAATTGAGGAGAAATACAGATAGCATCCGAACCCGGTATTGATAAGTCCAAGTACCAAGATCGGAAACCATTCCTCTTTTGCCACCTCCAGATGTAAGCCCTGTTTGCATCCTACAAAAAGTGCTACGGTAAGGAATGCAAAAAATAATTGCAGCATGGAGTTTGTAAGTCCGGTAATGCTTTTTGTCTTCTTATTTGCAATCACCATAACGGCATACGTTGCAGCAGACATCACGCCGCAAAAGATACCCCATTTTATGCTCCCGCCCCAAACTGCCGTCCCATTAATCAAAACAACACCGGCTAGCACCGTAATGAATCCTGCAGCCCCTTTCCAGGTAATCTTCTCTCGAAACAGCACGACAGACAAAAGCATCACAAAGATTGGTCCACAATAATAAATTAGAGTTGCGATGCTGACTCCGACCTGCTGATACGCTTCATAAAGAAACATCCAGCTTGCACCCATAGCCACTCCGGATAACAACAGGCATACTAAATCCCGCCTGTTGTCCCTAATCTTCACTTTCTGCTTTGTCAAAACAAAGATTGCAGCCAGAAAAAGACTTCCGATCAATGTCCGAAATAACACGATTTCATAACTCGAAAGACTGATTCTTGCTGCCACAATCCCATTCATTCCAAACAGCAGCAAAGATAAAATATGCTTGATCCATGCTTTTTTCATAATTTCACTTCCTTTTTTCTTTCCTATCTATTGTATGAGGATAGATTTCCGGATAGGCACCAATCATTCTTATGCTGCTTCTTATAAAACCGAAAGTCGGTAATTTATTTTTCAGATCCTACATATTTCATTGCTTCCCTTTTACTTAAGCTCGCCAGACCATCTTTATATTTTTCTAAAAATGCTCTCACCCACTCTGGATCTATTCTTCCGTAATCACGCAGACTCCATCCGATTGCTTTATTAATAAAGAATTCCCTGCTCTCCAGGTTATTGCAGATAATCTGCTCAAGCAGCGCGGTGTCTGTCTCCCCCTTATATTTCAGCTGAAAATTAATAGCCGCCCGTCTAAGCCAGATAGAATCTGATGCTGACCACGTTAGCATTTCTTCCTTCAAATCCGGATTTCTTTTTACAATGACACCTGCAATCCCATCCAGAATATCCACCGTATCCCACCATGACTTTTCCGTCAGCAATTCCCTGATTCGGTTTAGATCCTCTTTCTTTAGCTTCTTCTGTCTTAGCAAAAGATAATCCATTCCCACGTACTGTGCTTCCCGATAGTCTTTCTTCCAGCATTCCTTTACAAATCCCCAATCGTTCTCCTCCTTTGGTGCCTGCTTTAAATATGGCTTGACTGCTGCCTTCCGTTTCGGTGTCGGAATACCCAGAAATGAAAACTGATGCTGCATATACGCTGACATCCGTTCTGCCTGTACACAATCCTCTAATTGTTCCAGTTCCTCAAATAATGCATCATACCACATGACATTTCCTCCAATTGTTTTATGCCGGATTCTTTTGAATCCGGATTTTCTTTTGGCCTCTTCTTTTCGCGAGAATCATTCCTGCCACAAGCAGGACAATCCATACTCCAATGCAGGCGAGCTTAAACCTTGTGGCTGTTCCAGCAATTTTACTCCGCACAGCACTCATATTCGGGTATTCACGTAAGATATGAAACAATGTGATGTTTTCAACAAGGTCGAATGCACCTCTTGCCACTGCTGCCCCCATACCTGCCCTTTTAATAAAAATAGATCTTCCCTTTTCGCCTGCTGCCCTTGCCATTAAGATCTGCAGCCATCCAAATGCCAGAATAAATACGGTATCCACAGCCAGATAATGATTGTAAGCCGTAAACCCTTCTTCCTCCATATTCGTAAGCACTTCTTCCACACTTTCCCGATTATATTGCTTCATGTCAAATGTGCCATATCCATTGTTGTACTCTGCAACCATCCTGCTGCTCCATGGACTGAATTCTACCAGGTAAAAGGTGATTGCAAATGCTAGCACTGCAAAAATCCATTGGCATCTCCATTTTCCCTTTCCTCCTGTTTTTTCATTAGCTTTTCCTTCCGAATTTTCCACCTTCATTGTTACTTCCCCCTTCCCCAACAATCTTCTCCACATTCTTGGATGCATGACAGTAAAAGGTGCAGCTACCGCAATGCATGCAAAGCTCCGGATGAAACTTAGAAACATCCGCATTCCTATCATCCTGTCTTGCTAAAACAATATTCTTTACGGAGATTCCCATCGGGCATTTTCTTGCACATGCCCCACACTTTTTGCATAGATTCTGATCGGATATGCCCGTCTCTCCTCCAATTGCAGCAAATCCAATGGTATCGCAAAATGTTTCCTCTTCTGATACCTTATGTGCAGCAAGCACACCATGCCCTGCATAATAGGTTCCGTATCCAGGGTAAACAGCTTTTAATAACGGAATGATCCTCTCCTCTGGCATTACATAAGCGACTTTCGCCTCCCCTGTCATTAAGTTTGCAAGTGTGACATAATGTCCCTTCGTATCCAGACCATTTACCATCCGGCCAATCTGAAATACCGTCTGCACATTCATCACTAAGATTCCTCGCCTGGCTGGGATGTCATCCGGATTCATCGAAACTCCCAACAGCTCCTTTATAAGAAAATGCTCCTCTCCCATCGGATATCTTCCTTGGACTTCATGCTTTAAGGCCGCAAGCATATCACGCCTCGTTTTCTCTGCTGCATATGGCATTTCATTTTTAAATGCATTACATACTGTGCTTTCTGATACGCTTTCCGATCCTTCTATCTTTTCTCCTTTTGCTCTCACTCTTCTTTTTCTTCGTCTGAATGTATCGTTTTCTTTCGATTTCCGTGCACTTCTGCTTTTCATCTTTACTGCTATGATAATGCGCTCAAATCCGAATGCCTGCTTCAGATAGTCGATTCCCATCCAGACTTCTGCTTCCTTGTTTTTCAAAATCCATTCATCATGCAGAAGTCCCGGATCACATTCCATTGCATTGACGATTAGAATTCCTTTTCCTTTTCTCGCTTTTAAAAATGTTTGCAGCTTTTTTGCCACAGGGAATCCATTTCCGCTCATCCCCTTAAGCCCCTGCTGTTCTGTCATCGCTATCATTTCCATCGCATCCGGTCCTTTTGTACAATAGGTCACCGACTCCTTATTATCTTTTACCGGCTCTTCACGATAAAGCCTCACCAGCTTTCCTGTTACATTGCCTGGCATTCTTCTGGAACCTGTATCATAGTTTCTTTTGTATTCTTTTTGATTTGTCTTTAGACTGCGGTTTAACCTGACCATTTTCTTATTTATGATAGGATACTCCTGCATATCTGTAATCAGCCTTCTTTCTTGATAAAATACATCTCCATAAAATTCTCCACATGCTTTTCTAACAACATCGCTATATTATCTTTCGTCGCCATATGATACAGAAAGAAAGGGGCATACAGTTCCATTGCCATCACTTCCGGATTCCGATCTACCATCATGTTCTCTTCAATCAGCTTTGAAAATAGAGCCGCCTGCGACTGAACCGGCAGTTCAATGAAAAATTGCTGATACAGCTTTGCCATCTGTGGATTCTTAAACTGCTCAATCACAAGAAGTCTGCGAAACATTACCATCCACTCATCCTTCGTCTGAAACTCATACATTTCAAGGCACATCTCTTTAAGCTTCTTAAGTCCTTGTATCTGCTGCACTTCATTCTCGTACTGCATACAGAATCGTTGCTTTGATTTCTCCACAATGGCATCTAAAATTGCCTGCTTGCTTTTATAATGCTTATATAAAGCACTGTTCCCGACTCCGACTGCATCCGCTATCATTCGTACCGAAACCGAATCAAATCCATTTACCGAAAAAAGCTTCATGGATTCTACTAAAATTCGTTCCTTTGTATCCATTTTCAATATCACGCTCCATTTCTAATCTGTACAGCTGATTTTTCCTTGTTTTCTTCCTGCCGTTTATTTTTATTTACTCTTCTCGAGGTGAGCAACTGTTCACCTTATGTACAATAGTATAGTGAGCAGTTGCTCACTTGTCAACATTTTACTATCGTCTTTATTCTACAAAAACATCCATAGTTGCCCCTGCCTCTCTTTCTCAAAGACAAAATTACCGGAGGAGTCCACTGCTATCCTTTATTTTATAACAAAAAAAGATGCTCCCGGATTGTTGCATGCTAAACCTGTCATCGTAACTAAGCTTAACACGCCGTTCTCCAAAAACATCTTCTATCTATACTCGCTCTTTTATGCTCGTTCCTGTATCGTAACCTTTACGTTATCTCCCGGCTGTTTTCCGATCTGTGCACGAATATCCTTTCGCAGGCCGATAATATGATTCACTGTCTTCATGCGAACCAGACTGCCATCATATTCTGCTCCATCAAATGTAGCATGGACCTTTACCCTTCCCTTGCCAAATTCCTCGCGTACATCATATGGAAATTCAATAAATGCACCGTCTAAATCCGGCACCTTCTGAATTACTGCTTCAAACTCATAAATCTTTGTATTCACTGATTCATTCTCCTATTTATCTTTAAAATCTGCTTTATTATAAACAACTTTCTATAAAGCTGCAATAACTGTCATCATCATTTCTTTTTTAAACCCTCCATTAAAACACCAGACTTTTTCATCCGATTATACTATAATAAAAAGAACAGGAGGAATATATATGAATCATACTGATACTATAAATCGTACTTTTAGCACTTCCGATATCGCCAATATCATCGGAATCCATCCAAATACCGTGCGCCTTTATGAGGATCTGTACCTGATTACCAAACCGAAACGCCGGGAAAATGGCTACCGTGTCTTTACGATGCTTCATATCATACAGTTTAAGATCGCCCGCCTTGCCTTTGAAGTAGAAGTGCTCCAGAATGGCCTGCGAAAGCAGGCGGTTGACATTGTTAAAGCTTGTGCCGCCTGCAACTTTGATAAAGCTCTTACCCTGTCTTCCCTTTATCTGAATCAGATAAAAGAAGAAAAGGAAAATGCAGAAGAAGCCATACGAATTGCGGATCGTATCTGTGCCAAAAAACAAGTTTCTTCTCCCAATAACGGATTATGCCTGACCCGAAAACAAACCGCGGATTATCTGCATATCACAATCGATACGCTGCGCAACTGGGAACTAAACGGCCTTTTCACAATAAAGCGAAAAAAGAACGGCTATCGCGTCTACACTGAAGACGATATCCGGCAGTTAATTATGATCAAATCCCTGCGATGTGCTAATTACTCTCTGTCTGCCATCCTTCGCATGCTGCATCAGCTTTCCCTTAATCCGGATATCAGCATACGGGATGCCATCGAAACTCCCCCGGATGATGATATTGTAACCGCCTGCGATCATCTTATTACATCATTAAACCATGCCGAAGAAAATATGGAACAGATCAGACACCATATTCATTCCTTGAAAAAATTACCGATAACCAACACTCCACTTTAACACCAGACTTTGCTCTGGTGTTATTCTTTTTTTAGAATCAAAAAGGAGGCAACAATATGAAAATAAAAGTAGAAAATCTGACAAAAACCTATGCCAACATTCCCGCAGTCTCTGGTCTTTCTTTCACGGTATCAAAAGGTGAGATCTACGGTCTTCTCGGCCCAAACGGTGCAGGTAAGACAACATCCATCGAGTGTATCTTAGGAACCAAAAAACCCGATTCCGGCACAGTCCGTATTCTGGACATGGATCCTTTTAAAAACCGAAGACAGCTCTTTGAGCATGTGGGGGTGCAGTTCTAGGAAAACTGCTTTCAGGATAAAATCACCGTCTCTGAATTATGTGAAGAAACCGAATGCCTTTACTCTGCCCCTGCTAACTACCATCATCTTCTGCATCAGTTCGGTCTTTCAGAAAAAGAAAAAAGCCCGGTATCCGAACTTTCCGGCGGCCAGAGACAGCGTCTGTTTATCGTTCTTGCCCTAATCCCGAAGCCGGAAGTCGTTTTCTTAGATGAGCTGACAACCGGCCTAGACACTAAAGCGAGACGCGATATCTGGAAGCACCTGAGCAAACTAAAATCAGATGGCCTTTCCATCCTTCTGACCTCACATTTTATGGACGAGGTCGAAGCACTCTGCGATCACATCACCATCTTAAAGCAGGGAAAGTCTGTCTTTAGCGGAACTGTCAGCGAAGCCATTGAGGCAAGCCCTTATAACAACTTAGAGGATGCCTATCTATGGTATACAGGAGAGGAGGAATCATATGAAGCCATCTAATACAACTCGAACTCATCACAAAAGTAAAGCATTTCAAACCATGCTAAAAACCGAGTGCAAACTATCTATCCGTGGAATGGATATGGTCATCTTCGCGCTCTGCCTTCCTGCACTGATCCTTGTGCTGCTCGGCATTATCTACGGAAACAAACCTGCCTACGACGGCTCCTCCTACACCTTCCTTGAGCAGTCCTTCGGCGCCCTCTGCACCATATCCATCTGTGCCGGCGGGGTCATGGGCCTCCCCCTTCTTGTTTCCGACTACCGACATAAAAAAATACTAAAGCGCTTTCAGGTCACTCCGGCAAGCCCTCTCCTCATCCTTGCCGTACATGTCGCCATCTACGCCCTTTACGCCATTCTTTCTCTTATATCCCTCACCCTGATTGGCGTCCTGTTCTTTGGCTGTCGTTTTCCTGGTTCCCTTCCCGGATTTCTTGTAAGCTACCTGCTTGTCATGCTCTCCATGTTCAGTATCGGGATCATGGTGGGGGGCCTTGCCCCGGACCTAAAAACAGCCAGTATTCTGGCAAGCGTTCTCTACTTCCCGATGCTCATCTTCTCCGGTGCCACACTGCCCTACGAAGTCATGCCGCAACCACTTCAAAAAGCCGTAAGTCTCCTGCCGCTCACCCAGGGCATCAAACTGCTAAAAGCCACCTCACTTGGCCTCCCCATGACCAACATCCTGCCTCCGGTCCTTATTATGCTTCTCCTCACCGCAGTCTGCATCACCCTCTCCCTCAAGTTCTTCCGCTGGGAGTAAGCCTTCTCTTCTCATTTCATCCCGCCCTCCCTTAGTTGCTTTCTTACTTTCAGCTTTTATTGCCTTTTCTCTGCCGCCTTATGAACTTCATATCCTTGTGACAAGAGGTTACAGAAGCAAGAAAGGGGATAGCCTGGCGCGCAAAGCGCCGGCTGACGCTGTGGCACTGTGTGTTTCGGAATGTCCGGCTCATGACGAACAAAAGCCGTCCCGGTCTTTGAATAGCAGACAGTGCTTTCCTGTCTGATAGTCAAAAACCGGGACGGCTTTTGTCCGCTCATGCGTCCGAACATTCGAAACACACAGTGCCACAGCGTCAGCCGGCGCTTTACGCGCCAGGCTATCCCCTCTCTAGCTTCTGTAACCTCTCGTCCAATCCCTACTTCATAACCTGCATTAACTTATTCTGAATCATAATAATGTGGTCTTTCACAGAAGCCTGGTCTGGTCTAAGAACCGCTTCAGCCGCTTCAATCTGTTCCTTTGCAGCCTTAAGCATAGACTGATCTGCTTCGTTCTTATCTCCTAAGATCTGAGAAAGAGAAATTAAGATCATTGCTTCATTCAGATGCCATTTGGCGTTGTTTCCATCCAGCGCAATCGCACGATTCATAAATACAGATGCGATTCCGAGATAAGCCGGCTGTGTCTTCTGCAGTCTCATTAACATATGACCTGCAAACCCATAATAAAGTGCCTTGCTCACTTCCGCATTCGCAGCCTTAGAATACAGCTGAGACGCAGTCAGGTAATCCTTTCTGCGAAATGCTAGCTCCGCCTTATAAAACCATGCTTTTGCCATCTTCTTTCTCTCATCGCTCTTAAGAAGGGAAAGGATCTCATCATTTAGAAGCTTTGTTACCTCTTCCATATTCTGACCGGTCTTCTCCATGCAGTCTTCTAAGAACTTCTGGAACTCATCGCATTCCTCATATTTCTCATCCGCACTTTCCACACTCTGTGGATATGTATTATCCATCTGTCTTGGAAGATGTTTTGTCATATTATCAATACTTAAATTTGATAAGATCTTATAGATCTTTTTACATAGAGGATGGTAGGCCTTGCGGTCCACACCCATGCGTTCCACATCAACGTCGTCCCCATAATAAAGTTTACTCAATGTATGATATGCTTCCTCGAATCTTCCCATAGAATAATAGGCCTGGCCTAACATGGCAAGTACTTCCGGATCGCGCTGATCTTCTTCTTTTAAAGCTTGAACTGCTGCTGAAAATTTTCCATTTTCCATTGCTTCCATTATCTCAACTACTGAAAGTGACATGATTAGTTCTCCTTTTATGTTTGTTCCTCCAAATTTACTTCCGAATGTGAATCTTCTGATTTATTCGTCCACTAAAATGAAGTCACTTCCATTATAACGCACTATGCGACAATTTTCTATAAAAATCTCATTATTTCTCGTACAACTCCAACATAATTGTGAAATATGTACAAAATCCACCTCACTATTTCTCTCCTATCAAACTTTACATTTCAGCCTTTCTAATGATCCCTTCTCTCTGAAACCCATTTCAATTCCCTCTATCCTACAAAATTCTTCTCAATCCTCTTGTCGCTTTCCACCCTATCCTGACGTCCAAAAACTAATGCCCCTAAATCCCATTTATGCTATACTAAAGGCAAAACATAAGCATTTGCATTTCTTATCATATGTATTATTTCATATCAATGCCATCGGCATTTCCGATCCGGTCCTCTAATCCTTCTTCTGTCTCTTATGCCGTATTGCCATCTGCCATTCTGGCATTGTCGAATTGGAGGTATCATTATGAGAACATATCTAGAGAACATTCTTCCATCCGGTGCCCCTTGGGGCGGTCCCGAATCCGTTTCCTTCCTGTCCAAGTTCGTATCCATGCTGATGGAGATCCGACAATATAAAGAAGACGATCCATCCGTCACCCTCTACTGCGTAGAAGGGCCAAATCCATGCATCCGCTGTGCCAAATGCCAGAACTTCAACTGGAACGAGCATCTTCATGAACAACTATATCATCAGTATCTCACACTTTCTGGCATCGCCTTTCTAACCCAATGGCCATCCGATGCACCGCTTGTCATCACCAATGAATGTATTGCAAGAATTATGGACTTTGCAGGACTAAATTATCTTGATACCAACGAAACCACATTTGAATCCATCAAAGCCTCCATCGATGAAGGCCGCCCGGTTCTCTTAACCGATTCAAAAGGAATCGACTGGACCCTTATCGCCGGCTATGACACCACCTCCGACGTCCAGATCCTCTTAGACGAACACGCCGCCCCTCATCCATTTCCCGAATCCTCTCCCCGTGCCCTGATCATAACCGGTTTTAAGCCACCTCGTAACGGCTATGCCGAAGAGTTCTCCTATCAGGCCGATATCCTCAAAACAGGCGCCGGTTTTCTAAAAAGCTCTGAGTCTGGTTTTTCCGCATACGATGCTCTATTCAACACCCTAAACAACAATCCATACTTTGACCAGACCGATGATGCCTCGCTTCTCAAACTCTACCAAAACATCCATAACTTTGTCGGTATGGAAGCCGAACGCCGTTTCTTTATCGCCGACACTCTCACCAAACACTATTACGGCCTCGACACCCTTGGCCAGGGCGCTAACAATCTCCTCTGGCTGATCGGTGCCATCTACATGCAGACTCACGACACCTGCTGGCACACCTGGCGCCTCCTCGGAAATCCTGACCTTAAATATGCCGCAGACAACGCCCCGCTTCTTCGTTCCCTCTCCGTCCGCCAGTCCATCCTCCAAGACATAAAAACCTTCCAAAAATACGACACTCTTGTCTACCACCTCCTAAAAGACGCTCCAACCGCCTCCTGGCTAATGCCCCTTGCCTGACCCCATCACACTCGCCCCATCACACTCGCCCCTTCATACTCTCCCCATCCATCACTCTTTCCATCCAGCCGCTCTCACCATCCGCCGCTCTCTCCATCCAGCCGCTCTTGCAAAGAGCGCTGCCCCCCACTCTTGAGGCACTCCCCACAGCGGCCTTTGAAAAAGGCCACTGTGGACTCGGGACAGTGCGGCAAGGCCGCCTGCCAAAAGCCACGGGCGCGAAGCTGCGTGTTCAATAAGTATGCTATCTGAGCGGACAAAAAACCGGGAATCCTTGAAGAGCGGACATTCTTGCATTATAGAATGTCCGATATTCGAGGATTCCCGGCTTTTTGTCCGAGCAGCTAGCATACGTTTGAACACGCAGCTTCGCGCCCGTGGCTTTTGGCAGGCGGCCTTGCCGCACTGTCCCGAGTCTAATTAAGTTTATTCCTAAGCTTCTGGGCAGTCCTTAATGGAGAAGGAGATGCGGCCCATCTTGTCTTTGCCGAGGCAGATAACGCGGACAACGTCGCCGAGGGCAAGAACATCTTCCACTTTTTCAACGCGGTCTTTGCTGATCTTGGAGATATGAACCATACCTTCTTTGCCTGGTGCGAACTCAAGGAAAGCACCAAACTCTTTAATGCTGATAACCTTACCAGTAAAGATCTGACCTTCTTCAAAATCAGTAGTAATAGTCTTAATCATGTTGATTGCACGATCCATAGCTTCCTTTTCAGTACCGCATACAGAAACAGCGCCTTCATCAGAGATATCAATCTTAACGCCAGTCTGGTCGATGATCGCGTTAATAGTCTTACCTCTCTGACCAACAACATCACCGATCTTCGCTGGATCGATCTGAATCTGAACGATCTTAGGAGCGTAAGTTCCAACTTCAGTACGAGGAGCAGCGATAACAGGGATCATAATCTCATCTAAGATATAATCTCTAGCTTTCTTAGTCGTTCTGATTGCTTCTTCGATGATTGGTCTAGTTAAACCGTGGATCTTAATATCCATCTGAATAGCTGTGATACCTTCGTGAGTACCAGCAACCTTAAAATCCATATCGCCAAAGAAATCTTCTAAGCCCTGGATATCTGTTAATACGATGTAATCATCGTCAGAATCGCCAGTAACTAAACCACAGGAAATACCTGCAACCGGTCTCTTAATAGGCACACCTGCTGCCATTAAAGAAAGAGTGGATGCACATACACTTGCCTGAGAAGTAGAACCGTTAGATTCTAATGTTTCAGATACGGTACGGATTGCATATGGGAATTCAGATTCACTAGGAAGAACTGGAACTAATGCACGTTCTGCTAAAGCACCATGACCGATTTCACGACGTCCTGGTCCACGAGATACTTTCGTTTCACCAACAGAGTATGCTGGGAAGTTGTAGTGATGCATATATCTCTTAGAAGTTTCTGCTTCATCTAAACCATCAATTCTCTGAGCTTCTGATAAAGGAGCTAAAGTAGTAACAGTTAAGATCTGAGTCTGTCCACGTGTGAACATACCAGAACCATGAACTCTAGGAAGTAAATCGATTTCAGCTGCAAGAGGACGAATCTGAGTGATTGCTCTGCCGTCTGGACGTTTGTGATCCTTTAAGATCATCTTACGTACTGTCTTCTTCTGATAGTTGTAAACTGCTTCACCGATTAATGGGATCCAGTCTTCGTGTTCTTCTGCAAATGCTTCTTCTAACTTATCCTTGATTACACGGATATTTTCTTCTCTAACCTGCTTTACATCAGTAAATACAGCAACTTCCATTTCTTCTGGAGTTACGATCGCTTTGATTGCATCCATCATATCTTCTGGAATTACGCAGCTAACATAATCATGTTTTGGCTTACCGCATTCTGCAACGATTTTCTCGATGAATTCAATTACCTGCTGGTTTACTTTGTGTGCTTCGAAGATAGCTTCGATCATCTTATCTTCTTTTACTTCATTCGCACCAGCTTCGATCATGATAACCTTTTCCTTAGTGGAAGCTACAGTTAATGCTAAATCGGAAACTGCTTTCTGAGCCGCATTTGGATTGAAGATAAATTCGCCATTCACTAAACCTACCTGAGTTGTTGCAGTTGGGCCGTCAAATGGGATATCAGAAATTGCAACTGCGATCGCAGAACCAAGCATAGCTGTTAATTCTGGGCTGCAGTCTGGATCTACGGACATAACTAAGTTGCTTACTGTTACATCATTTCTGTAATCCTTAGGGAATAAAGGACGAAGAGGACGGTCGATAACACGGGATGTTAATACCGCATTTTCGCTTGCCTTACCTTCTCTTTTATTGAATCCGCCTGGGATTTTACCTACTGCATATAATTTTTCTTCGTATTCTACGCTAAGAGGGAAGAAATCTACTCCTTCTCTTGGCTTTTCTGAAGCGGTAGCTGTTGTTAATACAACAGTATCGCCATAGTGCATAAATGCTGCGCCATTAGCCTGAGCTGCTACTCTACCGATATCTACAGTAAGAGTACGGCCAGCAAGTTCCATCGAAAAACTTTTGTACATATATTAATCTCCTTTAATTTTATTATGTGGAGACTCCGAAACAACTGAAAATACCATTATTAATTTTGTGTTGTTCTGACTGATCCTCTTCCAGCCATAATAATGAGCTTTTCAGTAGTCTCGGTAGTAATCTCCACGATGCCTTGCTATTTATTCTTAGTATGAGTGAATTTTGTCGCACTCATACTAAAAAATTATAACACTCCGTCAGGAAAAATGCTACTATAAATTTTCTGATGCATAAACTTTCAAGTTTTCTTCGCATTTTTCCAGCTCTTTTCTTATTCTTCTTTTAGCTTGTGATGCCTCGATACAAGCGCATTGGAGCTTTCCTGTACGTTTGATGCATAATTTACAATATTTCCAAACGACTCATTCAATGCTCCTAATACCTGATAAATTTCCGCAATACCATCTGCAGTTCCTTCGCATTCTTGAAGCTTCTCTGTTCAAAGAACGCTTTTTTACTAGTCTGCTTTTTATTATTCCATATACGCTATCCATAATAGATCTGATTCTAAAGCTTATCTTCTCCTCATTCCGTCACCGGTATCCAACCCATTTCAGTAAGGTTTGATAAGATATCTTTCGAAATGTTGTCTATTGTTCCGCTTTCAAGAAGCTTGCAGCTATAAACACCAGTTCCGGCTGGATAGGTTTCCTTTATGCTGTCATATGTAATTTCAATTTTATCCCCTGTCTTAAGATCATCAAAGAGTGTTTGCTGATCAGATTGATTGCTCATAACAATTGGTCCTGCCTCTTCACTGATAATAAAATGGCTTCCATCTTTCATTTCAAGGTAATAACCAATCATAGATGACCTTTCTTCTTTCCCACATCCAACCATAACCGCTAGGATACATAGGATTCCTACTATAAACAACCTTGACTTTTTCATACTGAGTTCCTCCTGATTTCTTTTCTCTCCTATTAGTCGACATATGACTGGTTTTGGTTCCCACCTTTTGTTATTTTATTTTACTTTATTTTATTTTCTATCATCCCATCTGCTTCCCTATTCATTCACCGTATAAAGATAGTACTTTCCTGTGGTCTTGACTTTTCCCCGGTTGCATTCATACGGAATATCCTTTACAAACGTAAAGCCCAGCTTTCTCATAACATTTCCCGAAGCCGGATTCTCGGTCGCATGTCTCCCTACCACTTTCTTAATTCCCAGCTCATTTACTGCGAACTTCAGAATTCTCTGCATTGCTTCCGTTGTATAACCCTTGCCCCAGTACTTGCGGCCCAGATTGTATGCAATCTCCCAGTTTTCTACTTCCTCTTCGAAGTAAATCAGTCCGGTACCCATCAATTCATTCTTTTCCTTGTCCACAATAGCAAATCGATACCAATCATCTGCATCAATCTTCTCAACCTCTTTTTTCACCCAGGAAATCGTCCTATTCACATCATTATGGCTGCACCAAAACATATATTTAGCAACCTGTTCATCGCTCTCCCAGCCGTTAAACACATCGAATGCGTCCGTCTCCCGGAATGGTCTTAATAGTAAACGTTCTGTTTCTAAAACAGGTGTCTTCATGATTGCCTCCTATCATCACTATTTTATCAACCTCTATACACCATAATACTGTCGTATTCTCTCTCCAATATATTCTGCAACTCCCTCTCCATACTGCTTATTCGTTGCTTCCACTAATACTCCGCCATTCAAATAAGAATCTGCCATTTCTAAAAGCAGCACCCTGACTGCGCAGATGCGGGCGGGACTATATTTTTTCAACTGTACGGCATCAAGGCGGACAAATGGCCGGGATTTCTCTGAATAGCAGACAGTGGTTTTCTGTCTGATAGTCGGAGAAATCCCGGCCATTTGTCCGAGCTTGTGACGAACAGTGAAAAATATATAGCCCCGCCTGCACCTGCGCAGTCAGGATGCTGCTTTTTTATGCTGCCAGGTGCTCCCCAAAGACGCCGCACACAGTGCTCTTTGCCAGGGAGACCATTCGACCTCCTCCTAATCTGCAACAATATTCCTTAACCACTTCTTCTTGCGGTAGCGAGGGAAGCCGAGGAGGAGTTTGTAGATCTCTTCGATGAAGACCATTGCGTATACCAGATGGATTGGGAGCTTAAAGACAAATCCCCCGAGGAACGCCATCGGTATTCCGATCATCCACACACCGGTCACATCGAGTAACAATGCTGCCATCGTATCCCCGCCGCTTCGTAAGATACCCACGATATTCACGGTATTAAATACTTTAAATACCAGGAATAAAAGGAATACAATAAAGCATTTATTCACCATCTCATGCACTTCTGCACTCATTTCAAATAATCCGATAATCGGCTCACGGATAATAAAGAATACCACGGCTAACAGGCAGGTCGCGATAAACTGTAAAATGATAAAATACTTTGCATGGATTTCCGCTTCCTTAAGTTTTCCTGCTCCTAATTCGTTTCCTAATATAACAGCGGTTGCGGAACTGATGCTCATAACCACTACCTGAATGATCTGTTCAATACTCTGGGTAACCGTAATCGCTGCGGTTGCTGCCTCTCCCATTCTTCCATAGACAACCGAATAGATGGTCACGCCGAGTCCCCACATAAACTCATTTACAATAACAGGAGACACCGTCTTAAAAAATCTGCCCACAAACTCACGGTCAAAAGATAACATTTCTTTCAGATTAGCGGCAACCGGACTTTTGGTCATATACACGATGCCGACCATTGCAACACATTCTGTCGTACGGGCGATTACCGTTGCGATTGCAGCCCCTTCCACACCAAGCTTTGGCATGCCAAGATGACCAAAGATCAGCCCATAGTTTAAAACCACATTTGTAATAATGGCAATTGTACTGATTACTACCGGAATACGGACCTGATTGACACTTCGAAGGGAAGCCATATATACCTGTGTGATTCCGGCTAACAAATAACTAAAGCAGACAATGCGAAGATACTTTGCGCCAATTGTAATCATATCCGGCACATCTGTAAAGATTGACATCACAAACTCCGGCCGAAATGCAGATGCACCCAAAAATACAAGGCTTGACAGTACGCCAAGGGACAGCGCCATTCCGAGTACACGGTGAATGTTCTTTAAATCCCGTTTTCCCCAATACTGGGCAGAAAGAATGCCGGCACCGCTGCAGACGCCGAACAGCAGGAGGCTAAATACAAAATAGACTTTATTCGCAAGTCCTACTGATGCAATCGTGGTATCACCTAACTTGCCGATCATTAATGTATCTACAAAGTTAAGCACATTATTTAAAAGCCCCTGCAGACCGATTGGAATCGCAATCAGGGCCGTTTTTTTCAGGAAGTTTTTATCTTCTAACATGGAACTTAATAATTTCATACAAAAAAGGTACCTTTCTTAAATAAGATAATAATGAATGGAATCATGGAGCATGCTGAATCTAAATCTTAATTCTATGTAAGGCAATCCCCCTTCTTTCAGAAGGCCTTGCTTGAAAAGAAACAGCTTTTAAACCCCTTCTCTTCTTGTGATCCTGCAAAGCATTTCCTGACTTTCCCACACAGGAAAAGACTTTAAAAAAACAGGCTGTATAAGCAGCCTGTTTTGATATCGTAGAAAATAGAAATTACTTTCTAAGACCAAGACGTTCGATAAGGGCACGGTAGCCTTCAAGATCTGTCTTCTTTAAATATTCAAGTAAACCACGTCTCTGACCTACCATCTTAAGAAGACCTCTTCTTGAGTGGTGATCTTTGTGATTTGTCTTTAAATGCTCTGTTAATTCAGTGATTCTTTCTGTTAAAAGAGCGATCTGAACTTCTGGTGAACCAGTGTCGTTTGCTGTTCTACCGTAAGCAGCGATGATTTCCTGTTTCTTTTCTTTGCTAATCATGGATTAGTCCTCCTTAAATTTGAATAACGCCTAATACTAAGTGTAAGGTCGGAGTGTCCATACTCTGAGTACCGGCTGTGTTCTACACACATAGATAATAACATAGTTTTTACTCATTGTAAATAGTTATTATTTTCTGCACAATTTATTCATCTTCTTCCGGATTTTCTTCCAGAATAGAGAATGCGATATTAGTACCATGGTCGGCAACACGTTCTAAGTTTGACAATAAGTCAGAGAAAACCATACCGGTTTCCGCGTCACACAGATCGTTTGTCAGACGGTTCACATGGTTGTGCTGGAATTTGCGTTCCATCTCATCAATCTCGTTTTCAAGTGCTAAGATTTCATCTAAATGTTCTTTCGATTTCTTCTCAAACATTTCAATGGATAACTTGAGTAAGTGAATTACCTTATCGGTCATCTCATCGATTTCACCCTGAGCAGTCTTGCTAAAGTGAAGATTCTCTTCTTTTGCCTGCTTTGCAAAGTCTGCTACATTCTCTGCGTGATCACCGATACGTTCAATATCATTTACCACATGGAACAGTCCGCCAAGAAGCTTTCTGTCGCCGATTGGAAGGGAAAGCTGATTTGCTTTCACTAAGTAGTTTGTGATTTCCCTGTTTAAATAGTTAATTCCCTTCTCTGTTTCATAAACAGATTCGAGAGATTCTACATTTCCTGTTTTCAATGCTTCTAAAGCATGCTTTAAGTTTCCGAATGAAATCTGTGCCATACGAACTAATTCGTTGATCGCATTTGGAACTGCAGCTGTTGTAGAGAAAATGGAGTGTTCACCAATGTATTCTAAATGGAATTCATCTATCTTTTCATCTTCACCACGAACAAATATAGTGGCAAGTTTTACGATTCCCTTCATGAATGGGAAACAGATCACAACCTGGAATACTTTAAAGATTAAATGTGTATTGGCCACTTCTCTAGCAATCTTTGTGCCGTCTGTAGCGCTTCCGCTGGAGATTGCTACGATGAATGCCTCAATCTGGTCTTTTGCAAATGCCAATATAATAAAGATTACAACAGAACCGATTACATTTACTAAGAAATGGATCCATGCGGCGCGTTTCGCATTTTTCTTGCCACCGATGCTGGCAATTAAAGCGGATACACAGGATCCCATATTACATCCTAATATTATATAGAAACACATACTAAGAGGAATTAATCCCTGGGATGCCATAACAAGCACGATACCAACGGTTGCTGATGAACTCTGAATGACTGCTGTGATAATAAAGCCTGCTAATACGGCTAAATAAGGGTTATGCATGGAACCAATTAAACTGGTCACTTCAGGAGATGTCTTTAACGCCTCCATGCTGCCTGACATATAGCTCATTCCGAAGAACAGCATGCCAAATCCAAGCACTACTTCGCCGATACGTTTTACCATCGGCTTCTTAAAGAACATTACCATAATAACGCCAACCATTAAAAATACTGGTGCTATTGCGGATAAATCAAATGCGATCAGCTGAGCTGTGATTGTTGTACCAATGTTCGCACCAAGGATAACCCCTGCTGCCTGCATTAAGTTCAATAATCCCGCATTAACAAAACTCACGACTAATACTGTGGTCGCACTGGATGACTGTACAACCGCTGTAAATAAAATACCAACGAACATACCAATAAATTGATTTTTGGTACACATTTCCAAGATGGAACGTAATCTTGCGCCGGCTGCTTTTTCAAGTCCTTCGCTCATTAACTTCATTCCATAAAGGAATAGTCCAAGTCCGGCCACTAATGCCAGAATACTTTCTAACGTCATAATGCTTCTCCTTTGAAGATATTGCGACTATAAAACCCACAAGCTATACTTTAAAATAAACAAAAAAAAGATACAAGTAGGAAAATGAAAGTTCGTCACATTCCATATTTTTTCCTTTGCTTGCATCTTTTTCTTATGCATGTATAACAATTATACAAATATTTCATGGACATTTTGCATGAGTTTCCACCTATTCAGCGCGTTACATCAAAGAATCAATTTGTAATTATTATACATATTTTCGTATAACTCTCTTACTCCACTGATAATATCCTCTTCTGAAAGATTCGAATATCCAAGCAGAATCACCGGATGCTTGAATAGATTCTTTCCAATACAGTGCGGTGTCAGTCCATATAGTCGAATTCCATTTTCCGCTGCCTTTTTGATCACTGCCTCTTCACTTTCTTCTTCCAAGAACTCGACTACCAAATGCAACCCTGCATTTTCTCCTGATATTCTTATCTTGCCATCAAAAATCTTAAGAGCTTTTATCATCACATCATGCTTTGCTTTATACCTCGTTCTCATCTTATTCAGATGACGTTCAAAATATCCGCCCTCAATAAATTTACTGATGATCGACTGATCGATACGGGATACCGTGGAGGCATAATAGTAAAATTCCTCCCGGTAACGCCTTAAAAGAGACTCTGGAAGCACCATATAACCGACTCGAATGGCAGGCGCTATGGCTCTCGAAAATGTTCCCATATAGATGACGCGATCATTCACATCGATCCCCTGAAGAGATGGGATCGGCTTCCCAATATAGCGGAATTCGGAATCATGGTCGTCTTCAATAATATAGCGATCTTCTTTTGCAGCCGCCCATTCTAAAAGCTTTAATCGCTTTTTAATCGGCATGACAATTCCTAACGGATACTGATGGGACGGTGTCACATAGACGACCTCTGCCTCAGACTCTGTTAACTTTCCAATATCGATCCCATCCTTCTCCATTTCAATCGGACTTATATCAAATCCCATCCCTTTTAAGATGTGATAGGCCCTCATATAAGTCGGATTTTCAATCGCGATTCTTTGTTTCTTATTTAACAGCTGTGCCAGAAGCTGAAGCAGATAATCTGCTCCTGCCCCTATTACAATCTGTGCCGGCTCGCAGTTAACCCCTCTGGAATCATGTAGATAACGGCTGATTGCCTCTCGTAGCTCATAATCCCCCTGATTTTCACCTAATAAAAAAATCCCCTGATTCATATCATTCATGCACTGGCTGCTTAACTTTCGCCATGTACTGAATGGAAAGGAGCTGATATCCACCGTAAACGGAGAAAAGTCATAGCGAACGTCTCCGTTTTGCTCTGACTTGTTTTCCATCGGTATGTTCTTTTTTTCTTTGATATCCAGAAGGGTGAGTGTGCCTGCAACATAATAGCCGCTCTTCGGCACAGACTCAATATAACCTTCCGATAATAGCTGATTATAGGCTAAATCTACGGTACTTCTGCTGACAGCCAGATGATTCGAAAGACTTCTTGTGGATGGCAGCTTTTGATGTATGGATAATCTGCCTGCTTTTATCTCACTTTTAATATGTTCATAAATCTGTTCATATAACGGACGCTTACTGCTTCCATCAAGCGTTACAATCAGCATTATATCTACCCCTTTAGATTAGATTAAAATATTCCCTTGCAAATATAATATCCTTTTCCATAACAGCCTTTAATTCGTCAACGGAAGCAAACTTCTGCTCGCTTCTCTCAAACGCATAAAGCTCGACCTGAACCATTTTTCCATAGAGATCTTCATTACAATCAAATAAGTGCGTTTCCACGCCTCTTTGCTCATCTGCGCCGACTGTCGGCTTGTTGCCGATATTGGTCACGCTGTAATACTTTCTGTCCCCAATGGTCGTAGTGGATGCATATACGCCATTCGGAGGCAGAAGCTTATGTGGTTTTGGCATCACGTTGATTGTCGGAATTCCAATTGTTCTTCCAAGCTGTCTTCCGTGAACTACCTCTCCCATTACCGTATATGCATGTCCTAACATGTCATTTGCCTCAGTAATATTTCCATTCGCGATTGCCTCACGGATACGGGTGCTACTGATCACACTTCCTTTATACTGAAGCTTTTCACATACAATCAGTTCATAACCATACATTGCCGCATAGTCATGTAACATCATCACATCACCGCGTCTTCCACGTCCAAAGCGATAATCGCTTCCTACCACAATTGCTTTTGCATCCAGTTTTCCAATCAGTACTTCCGTAATGAATTCTTCTGGTTCCATAGACGCTGTCTCTTCCGTAAATGGATACGAAATCAAAACTTCCGTTCCAAATCTTCCTAACAGCTCCTTCTTTTCCTGTTCTGTATAAATTAAATCAATTTCCCGATCCGAGAATAAGTTCCCCGGATGATAATCAAATGTAAACATAACAGAAGTCAAGCCCTGTTTCTGAAACTTTGTCAGCTCATTTAACAGCAGCTGATGGCCCCTGTGTAAACCATCAAATTTACCTAATGTCACACATGTATTCTGAAATTGAAAGTCTGTCTTCCCATAGATGTATTCCATTTCCGACTCCCATCTTTCTCCGATTACAGAAACATCTTAACTGGCTTATACTGCCCTTTTTCTGCATCGTACTCATAAATTCCTGTAAATACCTTGTTACAATCATACACACGAAGCTTTGCTTCAGGAACGGTATCTTCCTGTTCAAACTGCGCTTTTCTCAACTGGTTGCCGTTATATAAAAACTTAGAACATTCTTCTTTTACATATGCTTTTGGCAATTCATCGAAGATAATGTCCACCGGAATCAGTAATCCATCCGGCCCCTGTTCTTTCATGTGTGCATCAATTTCTGAAAGCGTCATACTCTGATCGATTGTAAATGCACTCACCTTTGTACGGATCAAACTCTTCATACATCCCCCGCAGGAAAGTGCTTCTCCGATATCCTTACACAGCGTACGGATATAGGTACCTTTCGAACAGCTTACTAAAAAACGTACTTCCTTTACAATCTCAGGTCTTGTTTCATCAAATGTCATTTCCAAAATATTAATTTCATGAATTTTAATATCTCTGGCCTGTCTTTCAATTACTTTGCCTTCTCTTGCAAGCTCGTACAGCTTCTTGCCGTTTACTTTTAGCGCAGAATACATCGGAGGTACCTGAGCATATCCACCCACGAACTTCATCATTGCATCCCTTACTTCGCTTTCTGTAGCATTTACTTCATTCTCCGTCAGAACCTTACCGGTGATATCTTCCGTATCAGTTGTGACGCCAAGTAGTAACACTGCCTCATAAGTCTTATCCTTATCGGTCAATAAATCACATAACTTCGTGGCATTTCCGACACATACCGGAAGAACCCCGACTGCATCCGGATCTAATGTTCCGGTGTGTCCGATCTTCCTTGTCTTTAAAATACCGCGAAGTTTCGCACATACGTCAAAGGAGGTAAAACCTTTCTCCTTGTAGACATTGATTATACCATTCATTTACTTTCTCCATTTGTCAGCTGATGTTCAATCCAAAGTGTCAGGTTGTTGATCACATCATACAGAGATCCTCTCATCGTACAGCCGGCTGCTTTTACATGCCCGCCTCCGCCGAAGAATACCGCAATCTTGCTTACATCTACAATTCCATTGGAACGCATGCTGACCTTATATTCCTGTACTGCCTCTTCCCGTAAAAAGATAGCCACTTCCACGCCTTTTGTAACCCTCAGCTGGTCAATAACACCATCTAAATCACTCGGCTTTACTTCATAGAAATCCTGAATCTTCTTGCTGATGCTGGATATGATAATTTTCCCATCCAGTACCAGAATACTTTCCATTAAGCATCTGCCTAATATCTGATTCTGCAGATAGGTCTTCTGATAGAAGGTCCCATCTATAATATCGGATGCATTCACGCCTAAGCTTAACAGCTTTCCGGCTGTTTGCATCGTCTTTTCTGTTGTATTGCAATGCTTGAATACCCCGGTATCGTAAACGATACCAAGGTACAGGCACTCTGCCACCGGCAGGCTTATTTTTTCAAAATCAAAAAGGTCTGATAGTACTTCACAGGTAGAACTTGCATTCGCATCTACCGTGTCCTTTTTTGCATAGTGTGTGTTCGTGATATGATGATCCACACAGTACGTCATCTTTGCCTTCGAAAAAAGCGCTTCGCTTTCTCCAAGACGGTCAATGCTGCTAGAATCAAGCGCGATGAATAAATCATACTGCGCTTCCTCTTTTGCTTTTGTCAGCACATGATCTGCATTCTTTAAAAATGAAAATGCTTCCGGAACACATTCCAGATAGAGATCGACCGTCTTTTTCCCATCCTGATTGTAATTCTCAGTCAGATAATTATAAAGCGCAAGCCCTGCTCCAACGCAGTCTCCATCTGGATGTATATGACCGGCAATTCCGATTGTCTTAGCAAGACGCACTTCTTCCCATATGTCTGCCATACCGCACCTCTTTTCCCTTTTTCTCTTTCTCAATGATTCCCCCGCAGTTCGAGCGTGCCCTATATCAAAAGCCAAATAGCCTTAAAAGTGCTATTCTTCCGTGTCTTCCTCTTCGGAAACTTCTTCTGAACTGCTGTTTTTATTTACTTCATCAATTAATCTTGACATATTAACACCATATTCAATGGACTGGTCCACAACGAAAATAAGTTCCGGCGTATTTCTAAGGTTAATGGATCTTGCTAACTGTCCTCTTAAGAAAGGAGCTGCGCTCTTTAATCCTTTCAGTGTGTCTTTCTGAGATTCTTCATTACCTAGCACGCTGATGTATACCTTAGCTGTCTTTAAGTCCGGAGCCACTTCTACATTCACGATGGATGTCATCGGATTGATTCTTGGATCCTTTAACTCTCTGGAAATTAACATACTTAATTCTTTCTGAACTTCCTGATTGATTCTGGTGTTTTTAATACTGTTTTTTCTCATTCTTACACCTTTACCTTCTATTTCTATATAATAACTATGGACGCTTGCACGTCCATAGTTTGTGACAAAACTTTTGGTTTCATCCCTTATCTGTTATTTCTAGCGTGGTACTTCTACCATCTTGTAGAATTCTACAATATCGAACTCTTTGATGTCATTGAACTTTTCAAATACAAGACCACATTCGTATCCTGTTGCAACTTCTTTGACATCATCTTTTCCTCTCTTAACGCTTGCAAGAGGTCCTTCGAAGATCTTGTTTCCTTCACGTGTGATACGTACGGAACATCCTCTTTCGATCTTACCGTCAAGAACATAAGAACCAGCGATATTACCGATACCGGAAGCCTTGAATACCATACGGATTTCTGCGTGACCGATTACTTTTTCTTCAAAGATTGGATCTAACATACCCTTCATTGCTGCCTGAACATCTTCAATCGCATTGTAGATGACACGGTATAATCTTAAATCAACCTTTTCACGTTCTGCGATTTCTCTTGCTGTATTATCCGGTCTTACGTTGAAACCGATGATAATCGCATTGGATGTTGTTGCAAGGATAACGTCGGATTCGTTGATTGCACCAACGCCGCCGTGAATGATACGAACTGCAACTTCGTCGTTTGATAATTTTAATAAACTCTGTTTTACAGCTTCTACAGAACCCTGAACATCGGCTTTTACAATGATGTTTAATTCTTTGATATTGCCGGCCTGGATCTGAGAGAATAAACCATCAAGAGATAATTTTGCCTTAGTCTCTTTGATTAATTTTTCCTTGCTCTGAGAAATATAAGTTTCCGCAATGTTACGAGCTTCTTTTTCATTGTCAGTTGCCATGAAGATTTCACCCGCATTTGGAACACCATTTAAACCAAGGATTTCAACTGGTGTGGATGGACCTGCTTCTGTTACACGCTGTCCCTTATCATTCATCATCGCTCTTACTTTACCATAAGAAGATCCGATTGCGATTGCATCACCAACATGAAGAGTACCCTTCTGAACAAGGATCGTAGCAACGGTACCACGGCCCTTATCAAGTTCCGCTTCAATTACGATACCTCTTGCATTACGGTTTGGATTTGCTTTTAATTCCGCTACTTCTGCTGTTAAAAGGATCATTTCTAATAACTGATCGATACCCTGGTGTGTATGAGCGGATACCGGAACGAAGATTGTGTCACCACCCCAGTCTTCTGCAACTAATTCATACTCAGTTAATTCCTGTTTAACACGTTCTAAGTTAGCGCTTTCTTTATCCATCTTGTTAACAGCAACGATAATCTGTACGCCTGCTGCCTTCGCATGGCTGATTGCTTCGATTGTCTGTGGCATTACACCGTCATCTGCAGCAACTACTAAGATCGCGATATCAGTAGACTGTGCACCACGCATTCTCATTGCTGTGAACGCTTCGTGACCTGGTGTATCTAAGAATGTGATCTTTTCTCCGTTGATATCTACTACGTAAGCACCGATATGCTGTGTAATACCGCCGGCTTCTTTTGCTGTTACATGTGTTTCACGGATCGCATCAAGTAAGGAAGTCTTACCGTGGTCAACATGCCCCATTACACATACTACTGGAGGACGTTTTACCATTAAGGATTCATCTTCTTCCTCTTCCTTTAATAACTCTTCAACCTGGTCAACAACTACTTCTTTTTCTGCGATACAGTTGAATTCTAATGCGATTTCTTCTGCTTCTTCAAATGTGATTTCCTGGTTGATGGATACCATCTTGCCTTCTAAGAATAACTTCTTAACAAGTGCGGATGGCATTAACTTCATCTTATCTGCTAATTCCTTGATTGTTACAACTTCAGGAATGATGATTGTCTTTACTTCATCTTCTTTTGGCTGTTCCACAACAACTGGCTTTGGCATGATAAAAGCGCCTTTTCTGTTTGGATCTTTCTTCTTTAATTTTGCGCCGTCTTCGGAATCGTTGTTACGCTTACGGTCACGGTTACGATCACGGTTCTTGTCGTTGAACGCTGCTGCTCTTTGTTCTTTTGTTAACTCATTTGCAAGATCAGATTTGATGCTGCTTACTTTATCGCCGCCTCTGGAATCTGTACGCTTCTTATCAAAGCGGTTATTGCCATAGCCTGCATCCTTATCCTTATCAAATCCGCCGCCAAAGCTTCCGCCGGAACGATTACCGCCAAAGCTTCCGCCGGAACGGTTGCCACCAAAGCTTCCTCTGTTGCTGCCATAGCCGCCACCCTGTGGACGATCTCCCTGTGGTCTATTTCCATATGGGCGGTCTCCCTGTGGTCGATCTCCCTGTGGGCGATTTCCGTATGGACGGTCTCCCTGTGGTCTGTTTCCGTATGGACGATCTCCCTGTGGACGATCTCCCTGTGGGCGATTTCCGTATGGACGGTCTCCCTGTGGTCTGTTTCCATATGGACGATCACTCTGTGGTCTGTTTCCGTATGGGCGGTCTCCCTGTGGTCGATCTCCCTGTGGTCTGTTTCCGTATGGACGATCTCCCTGCTGTCTGTTGTTATATGGGCGGTCTCCCTGCTGACGGTTACCATAGGAACGATCTCCCTGTGGTTTGTCACCATAGGAACGATTGTTCTGTGGACGATCTCCCTGCTGTCTTCTGTCGCCGTAAGACCCTCTGTTATCATTCTCTCTTTTTTCGCTTAACTTACTTTTATTGTTTTCATCTGCCATTCTTTTTTCTCCGTACTGCTGTCCTGTTATATTTGTATTGCTTGTTTCATTATTCGCTTTTCCGGGAACGGACGTTTTTTTGCCCGAAGTCACGTTTTCTCTTGGCTTATCGCCGGCTGTACTTCTGTTCGCACTATTTTTTTTGTCGAACTTACCACGAACCATTGCTATTTCATTATCATCAATATTACTCATGTGGCTCTTCACTTCCATCCCTTTTTCCTTTAAGAAGCTTACGATGTCACTGCTTTTCATATCTAACTCTTTGGCTAACTCATGTACTTTGATTTTTGCCATACGATAACTACCTCCGTTATATCCCACAATTTACCGATTCATATCTATAACACTCCTGTTTCAAAATGTTTTTTCATTGCATCTGCCATCCCTTTGTCGTTCACGGACAGGGATGCTCGAAATTCCTTACCGATTGCATGGCCAAGCTCTGTTTTTTCACCAAAGAAATAGATTGGAACGCCATAAAATGTACACATATTTGTAAACATCTTCTTTGTATTATCCGATGCGTCTGACGCAACAATAACTAAATTGGACTTTCCCTCCTTGACTGACTTTTCTGTAGAGAACTCCCCACTTGCGATATAACCTGCTTTTGCTGCAAGACCGCAGAGATTAAAAATCTTCTTTCTTGCTACAATCGCTTTTAGTGCCTGCTCATCTGTTTGATGCATGTTTCACCAACTCACTTTCCAGCTGATCATACACTTCCTTTGGAATCGCAGTCTTTAAGGACCGCTCTAAACCTTTGCTCTTAATCGCCTTGCTAAGACATTCTGGATCGTTGCATATGTATGCACCTCTTCCATTCTTCTTGCCAGTCACATCAAGTACAATTTCATCCTCCGGAGTCTTGATCACGCGTATCATTTCCTTTTTTGTTTTCATTTCCCCGCATCCGGTACATTTGCGAAGCGGAACTTTCCTTGCATTCATGAAATCACCTGCCTTCATATGGTCAAGCTTTCTATTCTTCTTCTGACTCGTTGTTTAAGCCGTATGCCTGAGATTCACTCTTGATATCGATCTTATAACCTGTTAATCTTGCTGCAAGTCTTGCATTCTGTCCTTCACGGCCGATTGCAAGTGATAACTGATAATCTGGCACGATTACTTTTGCGCTTAATTCTTCTGTATTTACATCAACAGAAACAACTTTTGCTGGGCTTAATGCGTTCTCGATTAATGTTGCAGGATCTTCGCTCCAGTTGATGATATCGATTTTTTCTCCACGAAGTTCGTTTACGATTGCATTTACTCTTGCACCGTTTAAACCAACACATGCACCTACTGGATCTACATTAGGGTCGTTGCTTGCAACTGCCATCTTTGTTCTCTGGCCAGCTTCACGGCTGATGCTCTTGATTTCAACAGTACCATCTTTTACTTCTGTAACTTCTGCTTCGAATAATCTCTTCACAAGTTCTGGATGTGTTCTGCTTACTGTGATTCTTGGTCCCTTAGTGGTATCTTTTACTTCTAATACGTATAACTTCACACGATCAGTTGGCTTGAAGTGTTCGCCTTTGATCTGTTCGTTTTCTGTTAATACCGCATCTACTTTACCAAGATTGATGCTTACATTGCCGCCAACATAACGCTGAACAATACCAGTTACGATATCTTTTTCTTTGCCATAGTACTGATTGTAAAGAACTTTTCTTTCTTCTTCACGGATTTTCTGTACAACAACCTGTTTTGCTTTCTGAGCCGCAATACGTCCAAAGTTTTTTGGAGTTACTTCTACGTCTACCATATCACCAATGTCGTATTTCTTTCTTGGGAATTTCATTCTTGCTTCTGCAAGAGAAATCTGCATAACCGGATCTTCCACATCTTCCACAACTTCTCTTTCTGCATAAACGCCAACCGCACCTGTTACACGGTCAATGCTTACTTTGATGTTGTCTGCTTTACCGAAGTGGTTCTTACAGGCTGCAACTAAAGAGTTTTCCATTGCTTCTAATAAAATCTCTTTGCTGATATCCTTTTCCTTTTCGATCTGATTTAATGCTTCAATTAATTCCTTATTCCCTTCCATCTGATTCAATTCCTCCTTAGATTTAAACTCCTAAAAATCAAGCGCTAATCTTACCATAGCTACGTTGCTTCTCTCAAATTCCATGTTGTTGCCTTCGGAAATTTCAATCACAATCTTATTTTCATCAAAATCAACTAAGATTCCGCTGAAATCTTTTTGTTTGTTAATACCTTTATAAAGCTTTACTTCTACTTCTTCCCCAATGCTTCTTGCGAAGTGTTTATCTTTTTTTAACTGTCTGCCAAGACCAGGAGAACTTACTTCTAAGATATAAGCATCCGGTATAAAGTCATTTACATCGAGTAAATCACTTAGGGCACGACTTACCACTTCACAGTCATTCACACTAATTCCACCTTCTTTGTCGATGTAGTAACGTAGATACCAGGTTCCTACTTCCTTTACATATTCCACGTCAACAAGCTCAAAGTTGTGTTCTTCCATAATTGGTGCCACTAACTGCTCTGCTTTAAATTCGTATTCCTCTCTCTTTGTCATGAGAGTCACCACCTTTCTTATTCTCACCTGATCCGTATTCGACATATTTTCTGGCTTCTGCCTTCTGACACAGTATCCGGCCGGCGTGATACAGGCCTGCCATTCTACCCTGCCCTTTACAAAAACTAAGAGTGGACTTTCGTCCACTCTCATCAGGTTACATATTATTGCATCTACTATAGTATAGCACTGATTTGCCTTAAATGCAAGTATTTTTAACAATGACGTCTTTTTGAGTGGTACGCCGAAGTATCACTTCTACACGCATTAGTATGGTTAAAAACTGCTTTCCTATGCATTTTTGTCTTTTACCATACTTTGCTTCCGAATCGAAACCTCACCGGAAGAAATCGTCTTTCTCGTTCCATCTAGTAGTTCTACCACAAGCCCGCCAAAGTCTGTAATATCCACTGCCTTTGCCGGAATATTGCCATCAGCAGACAGTATTACAATCTCTTCGCCTAAAATAAAGGAATACTTTTTATATTCTTCAATAAAAGAACGATCGTCCTTATTCATGCACAGTTCCATGACCTGATTGAAAATCTCGGCCACCAGCTGATTTCTTGTGACTTCCACATTCTCTCCATGATACAGACTTCCTGCCACATGTTTGATTTCTTCCGAAAAGGCATCCTCCGGCATATTAAAATTAATGCCGATTCCAAGAATGATGGAATCTACCATTCCCGTCTGAATATCCGTGACCGCTTCTGTTAAGATGCCGCATACCTTCTTCTCTTCAAAATAAAGATCATTTACCCATTTAATCAGCGTTTCTTTTCCGGTCACCTTTTTAATGGCGCGCCGCACTGCCACGGAAGCCGCTGTCGTCATATAGATCGCATCTGCGGCTTCCATCTGTGGTTTCAGCAGAATGCTCATATAGATGCCATTTCCTTTTGGCGTCTCAAATACTCTGCCGCGTCTTCCTCTTCCGTTCGTCTGCGCTTCTGCCACAAACAAACTTCCATGTTCCGCTCCTTCTGCCGCCGCAAGTTTCGCATTCTGGTTTGTCGACCCAGTCTCCTTATAAGTAGTGATCGCACAGTCTTTCCATTCCTTTAAAAGGCTTGCCCGAATCCCTTCCGTGGAGATTACATCCGTATTCAGACTTAAACAGTATCCTTTATTCGGCACCGCATGAATCTCATACCCTTCCACCTCAAGCTGTTTTATCGCCTTCCATACAGCCGTTCTTGAAACATCAAGCTCACGGGCCAGCTCCTCTCCAGAGAAAAACTGCCCCCTGCTGTGTTCTAATTTTGTAAGGACATCCTGCTTAACCGACATAATGAATCACTGCCTCATCCTTCACTTTTTCCTTTGGCTCTTCCTTCGCATAGCCAAGATCCGCGATCCCCCATACAATATGTTCCTTTGGAATCCCATAAGAATCAAGAAGCGGACGAATTCTTTCATCATCACAGATTGTCTTAAGCTGGTTAATCCAACAGGACCCAATTCCAAGAGAATTCGCCATTAAAAACATATTCTGAAGCGCACAAGCACAATCTGCAAGCCCATTCGAATTCTCACGATCATTGCTCACCAATACAATCACGTCCGGACGATAAAAATCATAATTCTCTCCACGTCCTAATACAGTACCAACTGCCTTTGCCAATTCCATCATCTTTTCTTTATCCTGTATCACCGTAAATCTCCAGGACTGACGATTCATGCCGCTTGGTGCATTCACGCCGGCCTTTAGAATCAGTTCCAGATCCTCCTGCTTCACGGCCTCTGTTGTAAATGATCTACAGCTTCTTCTGCTTAAAATATTCTGATAAACCTGATTCATCCTATTTCCCCTTCCTGTATGTACTCTTGCAGGGTAATTATACGCTGTCCGCTCCTCCATTGCAAGGCTTTGCGACTGGTTCCAGAGCATCGTAAACAATTCCACGAACTGTCGCAAATCCTCCTCCGACATATCATCCATATGATCCAGCTGATTTTTCATCCCTTCTACCAGTTCCTCTCGGTAAGATCGTTCCTTCCGTCCGCTGAAAAAATACGAGGTAAGCGTACTTGTAATCGAACCGATCAACCCAATCCCGGTCAGCATTAAAATCCCTGCCACCACTCTGCCGGGCAGTGTATGTGGCGAAATATCCCCATATCCGACTGTTGTAACCGTAACGAACGCCCACCAGACACCATCCTCCAAAGACATATCCTCTGCAAAATGGATCCCGATCCCGCCGGCAAAAGTCAGAACAACCGTCATAACAAGCATATACTTAAACCCATTCGTATTCAAAAAGGCTCTAACATTTCTGGTCCATCTAAACCCATACGAGCAGACCCTCGCGAATCTCGCCGTAGTAGTCGTCACCTTGGAAATCCGAAGCAATTTCCTCACCTTAAAAATACGCAGTCCCCGAAACATTGAATTAAACGGCAAAATCGCCAGCAGATCCAGCACATTTTCCTTCAGAAACCGTTTCCTGTCTCCCGCCAGAATAAACCTTACCACATAATCCAGCACAAAGATCCACAAAATAACCGTATCCACAATACTCCATGCCCGGTCAAGCCCCTTCACCACATCCTCAATCGCGATCCCCACCGCCATCACAGCCAGAATCCCGATCAAAACCTGATAAACCACACTCGCTCTCTGCTTCCGATTCATCTCACATTCCTCATTCACTTTCCGAAAACTTTTTATCCAATTCCCTACATTATAAATTCCCCCTCCCCCCTTGTCAAATTATGTAGTCATATCTCGCTCATATTCCTCTCTTTTTCCCTCTACTCTTATCGTGCCTTCTCTTTTGCCACTACTTTCCTCTTTTATCTTTTGCCTTTTGCCTTTGTTTTTTGCTTTTTGCTTTTTGTTTTTGCTTTTTGTTTTTGCTTTTGCCCTTTGCCTTTTGTCCCACACATCCGTCTGTGTCACAATGCGTTTCGCCCGCGAAACGCATTGTGACATCGCCATCTGGCCCTATGACGTGTGGTGCGATATGGTTCCGAATGTCCGGCTCGAGACGAACAGAATGCAGGCGGCGTGTTTGAATAGCAGACAGCTAGCTGTCTGATAGGCAAAAACGCCGCCTGCATTCTGTCCGCTCTCGCGTCCGAACATTGGAACCATATCGCGCCGCACGTCATAGGGCCAGATGGCGATGCCCCCCTAATCCCTCGGAGCCCCCCCCCCATTGAGTCGTCCATACGGAACAAGGTCCAACCGAAGGAAAAAGTCTTGTGAAGCGTGGCAGGTAGGGCAGGAAAGCGGGGCATTCGTATCCTCTAAAACAGTGCCGCAGTTCAGGCACATCCATGACGTTGCCACATCGGACACAAAAAGTCTATCCTGCTCCAGCAGATCTGCAAACCTTGCAAATCGCTCCCCGTGAATCCGATCCGCCTCACGGATCATCTGAAACTGTTCTGCAATCTGCGGGAATCCCTCCTCCTTCGCTTTCTCTTCAAATCTCCTATACACGTCATAGTATTCCGTCAATTCATTCTGCGCTGCTGCACGCAGCATTCCAATCACATTCTTTCTATGCTCCGCCGGATATCCTCCCTCTACATACACGGTCTCTCCCGCAAAATCCTGCAAATGCTTATAATAAAGCTCCGCATGCTCCTTCTCCTGATTGGCCGTAAACAAAAACATCAGTTTTAGTGCCTGATACCCCTGCCTCTCACACTCTGCCGCTGCAAACGTATAGCGGTTTCTTGCCAGGCTTTCCCCTGCAAATGCCCGCATCAGATTTTTCTTTGTCTCACTGCATTTAAAATCTGTTGTACTCATATCCACCGTTTGGTTTCCTTTCTTTTTACTCCTTTCATCCTGCCGCTTCTTAAGTTGTTTTGTAGGTATATTATGTAAATACTGGATATTATTTATACACACAACTCATTTTTCCTTCCATCTGGCCAAAAAGCGTATCTATTTTCCATACACTTGAAAAAAATTCAGAACTATTATACACTTTTAGCAGACTGTATCCACATAACTATGGTACAAAACAAAACAGCAAGGAGAAAACACATGGTAGAGATTAACGAACTATATCCATCTAAAAAAAATCAGCTTTATCCTCTTTTAAAAGCACAGCTTAAGGCACTTACCGACGATGAACGCCTGGTTCTTCCAAACTTAAGCAACACTTCCGCCCTTTTAAATGGTGCCTTAACCGATATCAACTGGGTCGGCTTTTATCTGATGAAAGGAAATCAGCTTGTTCTTGGTCCTTTTCAGGGCAAAACAGCCTGCATCCGTATTCCCGTAGGCCGGGGTGTATGCGGAACTGCTGTTGCAGAAAATAAAATCATGCGTGTTATGGACGTCCATGAATTTCCTGGACACATCGCATGCGACAGCGCCTCCAATTCTGAAATCGTGCTTCCAATCCATCATAACGGAACCGTTATCGGTGTGTTGGACATTGACAGCCCGATTTTAAATCGTTTCGATGAAGAAGACGAAAAAGGTCTTTCAGAAATCGTAACCTTATTAGAAAACGCATGTGACTGGGAACAGTTCACCATGTGTTAAGAAACATCCTGATATTACCATATGTTATACAAAAATACCTTAAGAACATACACTCCTGCTTTGCTCTTAAGGCATTTTCTTTATCATATTCTTCATATAATTGACAGATATTCCAATAGATGCTATTCTCTTATTGATAATAGGAGGGTTTATCAGTGGGAAATTCAATATCAAAACATATCAAAAAACGAAGTAACATAAGCGAACGAAATAAAGTACTGATTCGTTTTTTAATTATCACCCTGCTTTCCGGAATATGCGGAGGGCTCTTAAGCGTGGCGGTTGGCCGAACTGAGGAAGAATTAACAGCATTAGGCAATTTCTTAGAAAAAGCTTTTGTATCGGCTTCCTATATTCTGCTGCCAGCGATCGGACTTGTGTTACTGGCAATCAGCTTCTTTTTCTATACACGCCGGAAAAAACAGGTTACTGCCCTTTCCGGTGATGACAGTGATTATGAAGAGGTAAAAAACACCAGCCATGCCATAGACCGAACATTATGTCTGATTTCTTTTAATAACGTAATTTCCTCTCTTCTTTACGGATTCTGTGTATTAGGACTGCATAATGAAAATTCCGCATTCCGTACATTGGCGCTTTGCTTCAGTTATCTCTTTACGATTCTGTGCTGCGTCTTCTTACAGCGAAAAGTAATTGATCTTCAAAAGGAAATGAATCCAGAAAAAAACGGAGATGTGTTAAGCTTTCATTTTGAAAAAGAGTGGATTGCAAGCTGCGATGAATTAGAAAAAATGATCATTTATCAAGCAGCCTACAAAGCCTACATAGCGATTCAGTATTCATGTGCTGTACTATTTTGCATCACGGTTCTTCTTGGAATCTGGTTCCCAATCGGAATCCTGCCGCTTCTTATCATCGGTGTGATCTGGCTGATCTCTACGATAACCTATATGCGACACTCCATGAAACTAAGCTACAAAAATGAAACAGCCGAAGACATAGCAAGATAAAAAGGCATAAAAAAAGCACCTAAGGTGCTTTTTTTATGCCTTTTTATGTGATCTAAGAGCTTTCCCTGTAAATACACCAGCTACAGCCACGGCCATTAAAAAGATGTAGATAATGCCATACTGTGCTACGCCTGCTAAAAATGCCATTGATATACCTCCTAAGCAGATTGCAAAGACTGCCTGCCATAAAACGTTGCTGCAACCTTTCTTTGTATCAACATTATAACATATTTTTAGACATTGACAAGCCTCTTTGATTTTGTTCCCATTTTTTTAATATTTTGATTTTATCTGCGATTTGCAAGCTCCATCATAATGTCATCCAGATCCAAGCCTCGCTCTGCCATCAAAACAATCATATGATACAAAAAATCCGCAATCTCATATTTCAGCTCTTCCTTATCCGGATTTTTTGCTGCAATAATGATCTCTGATGCTTCCTCACCGCATTTCTTTAAGATCTTATCCAGTCCCTTATCAAACAGATAGTTTGTATAGGAACCCTCCTTCTTATTCACCTTGCGGTCCATAATCACATCATATAACTCAGTTAATACCGAATATGCATTGATTTCTTTCTGTTTTCTTGTGACAAGTTCCTGAAAGAAACAGGATTTTTCCCCGGTATGACAGGCAGCTCCGATCTGTGCGACCTTGGCTAAAATCGTATCATTGTCACAGTCTAATTTCAGACTCTTTACATACTGATAATGCCCGCTTGTCTCTCCTTTTATCCAGAGTGACTGTCTGCTTCTTGAAAAATAAGTCATCTTTCCGGTCTGCACGGTCATATCAAACGCTTCCTCATTCATATAGGCAACCATCAGCACTTGGGCTGTCTTATAATCCTGTACCACCACCGGAACAAGACCATTTTGATCGGTCTTAAACGCGGAAAATGGAATCCTGCTTTCAAACGTATCTACCTCTGCTCCTTCTTCCTTTAAAATGCGTTTGATTCTGCCGATATCTTTTTCTTCATAATAATCCGTTGCCACACCTTCTACCCGGTCAATAGAAAGGAGCATACTGATATCATTTCGCATCAGACTGTCTCTGATGTAAACCGTAAATGGAAGCGCATTGATTTCTTCTATCACACCTTTCGTAATGTTCACATGCTTTAGCATCAGATTTCCCACTCCGGCATCCTTTAATCTTTCGATGACTGCTTCTTCCGGCAGCGTATGTTCACTTACCTCTGGAGATCCATCATATAAGATTGCAATCTTTTCTTTTCCAAACCGCTTGGATGCCTCTTCCACAGCCTGAAATCCCTTTAGCTTAGCATACTCAATGACCGCCATCGCAGCTCCGGTGTAAAGCATTTTCTTCACATCTTCAAACCGTTCCACATAGCATCCGGCCATAACCGGGATGTCGCAAACCTTCACTGCCTGCCTTGCCAGCTCATAGAATGCTTCCCGTTCCTTTTCCACCATTGTGAAATTATACAGATACAAAGCATCTGCTCCATTTCTTTCATAGTCTGCGGCACGCTCTAACACTCGTTCTTCCAGCTCATTCTCCGCATTGATATAGCCAATGATTCTCTTTACAGCCATAAGCGTCCCTCCTAACTAATTATGTATTAAAACACGTCTCCCTGTTATTTCTCATACTGTGCGATTGCATCCCTTAAACCGATACGCTTCTCATACAGTGCTTTGCCAATGATCGCACCACCGACTCCGATGCGGCTTAAATCATCCAAATCCTTCATACAGCTGACACCACCGCTTGCAATCACGTTAAGACCAGTAGCCTCCACCATTTCCTTTGTGTGCTCGATATTCGGACCACAAAGCATTCCATCCTTGGAAATGTCGGTGTACACGATTGTCTTAACCCCAATCTCCTTCATCATAAGTGCCAGGGATACCGCATTATGGCTGCTTACCTTTTCCCAGCCCTCCGTTGCCACCATCCCATTCTTTGCATCGATGCCGACTATGATCTTCTCCGGTCCAAAGCTCGCAATCAGTTCTTTAATAAATTGAGGGCTCTCCACAGCTTTTGTTCCGATGATGACCCTCTCTACTCCTAAACTAAGCTTATGCTCCACATCACTTAACGAACGGATTCCACCTCCGGTCTGAACCGGAACCTTCACCCTCTGCACGATTTCCCTGATAACATCTTCATTTACTGAATGACCCGCAAGGGCACCGTCTAAATCAACCACATGGATATGGCTTGCGCCTAAAGACTCCCATAAAGCCGCCACGTTAGACGGAATATGAGAATACACTTCCTCATCGTGAAACTGTCCCTGTCTTAACCTGACACACTGTCCATTCCTGATATCAATTGCCGGATAAAGTATCATCGATCTTCTCCTCCTTACTCCATCAAACCTTTTGCCGACAGCACCTCTTTTATCCTCTCATCATAAGAAACGGCTTCATCCAGTGCTTTTGCAAATGCTTTAAACATCGCCTCTATCATATGATGGCTGTTCCTACCATCCAGTTTCTTTATATGCAGGTTCATTCCTGCTGTGTAGGATATCGCATAGAAAAACTCCTGCACCAGTTCCGTATCAAATTCACCAACCCGATCCGTCTGAAATTCTGCCTGAAAATTAAGATATGGCCTTCCGGAAAGGTCGATGGCACACAATATTAATGCTTCATCCATCGGAAGAATGCAAGAACCATATCGCTTAATTCCCTGTTTTTCTAAAAGCGCTTTCTTAATCGTCTGACCCAGCACGATTCCTATATCTTCTACGGTATGATGTCCATCTACCTCAAGATCTCCTGCTGCCTTCACGGTAAGATCAAAAAATCCATGTTTCGCGAAACTCACCAGCATATGATCTAAAAATCCGATTCCCGTTTTCACATCTGCCTTGCCGCTTCCATCCAGATTCAGCTCCATCTCGATGGAGGTCTCTTTTGTTCTTCGTGTTGTTGATGCAATACGATTCTCCATAAGCCCTCCGCTTAACCATTATTTTCCTTTTTGTATTCCTATTATCACATTTCCGATATTAAAAATCAAGCATCGGTTTTATGACAAAGGAGAGTCTACTTCCTCTCTCCTCTGCCTCTATCACCTGATTTTTTGATATTCCACTCGCTACTCTTCTTTTGTATCCGTTTCAAACCTTACTGCCACGGAAGCCGCATGTGCACTCAGCCCTTCCGCCTTTGCAAATGTCTCAATATCCTTATGTACCGCCTCTAAAGCCTCTCTCGAATAAGAAATAATGCTGGACTTCTTCATAAAGTCATCCACGCTAAGAGGAGAGAAGAACTTTGCAGTCCCATTAGTCGGTAGAATATGATTTGGTCCTGCAAAATAATCTCCTAACGGTTCCATCGAATGATCCCCGATAAAGATAGCACCTGCGTTCTGAATCATCGTCATCACTTCATATGGATCCTTCATCATAATCTCTAAATGCTCCGATGCGATTTCATTTGCAGTCTCAACAGCCTCTTTTACATCCTTTGCAATCAGGATATAACCGTACTGTTTCAGTGATTTCTCAATTATCTGTTTTCTGGAAAGCGTCTCTGTCATGCGCTCGATTTCTTCTAAAACAGCGTTTCCCAGTTCTTCTGACGTAGTAATTAAGATAGCGGATGCCAGTTCATCATGTTCTGCCTGGGATAACAGATCCGCAGCTACAAATCTTTTATTTGCTGTCTCATCCGCAAGCACCAGGATCTCACTTGGCCCGGCTACCGAATCAATGCTTACATTTCCATAAACCGCCTTTTTCGCTAATGCCACATAGATATTGCCCGGTCCTACAATCTTATCCACCTTTGGAATGGACTCGGTTCCAAAGGCCAGCGCTGCAATCGCCTGCGCACCGCCCGCCTTATAGATTTCCGTGACGCCTGCCTCCTTTGCTGCCACAAGAGTGCCTGCATAAACACTTCCATCTGCCATAGGAGGGGTCGTCATCACGATTCTTTTTACCCCGGCTACCTTTGCCGGAAGCACATTCATTAAAACAGAAGAAGGATAGGCAGCCTTTCCACCTGGGACATATACACCGACCCTTGCAAGCGGGGTTACTTTCTGTCCTAGTAAGATTCCATTCTCCTCCGTATCAAACCAGCTTCTCTGTTTCTGCTTCTCATGAAAGCGCTCGATATTCGCCATCGCCTTGCGGATCACTTCCACCGTTTCCGGAGCAATTTCTTTATAGGCTGCCTGAATTTCTTGCTCTGTCACTCTTATGTTATGTACGCCAATCTCAGCATGATCAAATTTTCTAGTAAAGGCAAAGACCGCTTCATCTCCTTTATCCCGAACCTCTTTAATAATCGTGGCCACTGCCTGCTCCTGCTGCCGGTACTGATTCGGACTTCTTTTTAACAGGTTCTGGGCGATATCCTTTTTCGTGTCTTCGGTAAGTTTTAAAATCTTCATCTTAACCCCTCCTTTTTCTATGCCTTTGTCATCAAAACATCCCTGAGATCCGAGATCATCTTCGTAATCCGTTCATTTTCCATCTTCATGCTCACCTGGTTGACCACCACTCTGGCGGATAACGGGCAAATCTCCTCTAACACCACAAGCCCGTTTTCCTTTAAGGTCGATCCAGTCTCCACAATATCCACGATCACTTCTGAAAGTCCTACAATGGGCGCCAGTTCCACCGATCCGTTTAGCTTGATGATCTCCACTGTCTGATGCTTTCTATTATAAAAATAGTCCTTTGCAATATGAGGATATTTGCTTGCCACACGGATCAACTCTCCATGTCTTAACTTCTCCCTTGCTTCCTCGGGCCCTGCCACACACATCTTGCATGCTCCGAACTTTAAGTCCAGTACCTCATACAGCTTTCTGCCTTCCTCTAAGATCGTATCCTTTCCAACCACCCCAATATCCGCAGCACCATACTCCACATAAGTCGGCACATCATTTGCCTTCGCTAAAAAGAAACGGATCTTTAACTCCTCATTCGTAAAAATCAGCTTTCTGGAATCCGGCACCTTCATCTCCTCACAGGTAATGCCAATCTGCTCAAACATAGCAAGCGCCGTTTTTGCAAGCCTGCCCTTCGCAAGCGCTATTGTAATGTAGTCCATGACACGCCCCCTTCCTTTAACACTGCCTATCAAACACATTCAAACTTACTTTCTCCATCTTTCCATCCTCTGCATGAATTACCTTCACTTTCTCTTTCTCATTCAAAATGAGGATTCCGCCGATTCCGATCTTTCTGACATAACTTAAATATTCCTTCAGTTCCTTTACATAAGGCTGCATCAGAAGCTGAATCTGCATTCCGTTTTTCCTTAGCCTGCTTGCAAGCCCGATTGCGGTCTCTGCAAATTCCTCCGTATAAACAAATAACGTTCCCGACGTATCCGGTTCAAACGCAATCCTCTGTCTTACAAGCGCATTCAATAAAGAATCCAATAGAACCGCCATCCCGATTGCCGATGACTTCTTCCCGAACTGTTCTAACAGCCCATCATACCGTCCGCCGCTTACAATCGCATCACCGGTTCCATATGTATATCCCTTAAAAATAATCCCGGTATAATACTCATACTGATTTAACATTCCAAGATCAAATGTAATATACCCATCAAAACCATACAACCTTAATAACTCATAGAGCTTCTCCAACCGTTTCAAAGCCATGATTGACGTCTCGTTATGGATGCAAGCCTCCACTTCCATTAACTTATCCACCGTTCCAAACAGTTCCGGAAGCTTTAAAAATACCTCCTTTAGTTCCTTAGACATCTGCCGTTTAGAGAGTACCTCTTCCACACCAAACATATTCTTATTCTCAATCAAAATACGAAGCTGTTCCATTTCCTCCAGGCTTAAGTTTGCTTCCTGAACAAGCCCCTTAAAAAATCCGGCATGCCCGATTTCCACCTGAAACCTTGTAAGCCCTGCCTTCTTAAGACACTCCACGGTAAGCGCAATCATCTCCGCATCCGCATGAACCGATTCATCCCCAATCAGTTCCGCTCCAATCTGGGTCATCTCCTTTAGCTTTCCCTGATAAGAGCTGTTATTCAAGAAAGTATCCCCGCAATAACTAAGCCTCAAGGGCAGTGTCTCCTCCTTATAATACTTTGCCACGCATCTCGCCACGGAAGGCGTAATATCCGGCCTAAGTGCCAGAATATTGCCTTCCCGGTCAAAGAACTTATAAATCTCCGAAGACGGTACACTGCCCCTCTCCTTGCTGTACATATCAAAAAACTCAAACATCGGCGTCTGAATATTCGAAAATCCATACCGACTAAGAACATCCTTCAGACTCTCCTCCAGCTTCGTCTTCCTCTCACACTCCGCATTATAAATATCCCGCACCCCTTCCGGTGTATGCAGCAGCTTATCAATCATAAAAACCTCCTAATTTCCTAGTTATGCACGAAAACTTTACGGATGGTTTTTGGCGGGGGGCTGGTGAGTCGGGTTTTGCAAGCAATTGTACTGCTTACAAAACCCTATTTATGTAGGTAATCCAAAAACCATCCGTAAAGTTTAATAATATAGTTTAGCGCGCTACCATGCTACCATACGAATGTACTTCATTATAACCTGTATGGGAATTTCTGTCAATATCAACCACTAATTACAAATTCTTCTCATGAATGCCCCACTGAAATTCAATTCCGCTTTTTCCTTATTTCTTTTTATATTTTATTATTCACATCTTACATCTTATATCTTATATCTTATATCTTATATCTTAGCTTTTAATTTTCATCCTGTATTCTTTCTCTTTTATCTCTCGTCCAATCTGAACCCTCAGATGTTTCCGCTCAGCGATTTCATCCCTCACATCTTCCACTTATCTCAAACCACAATCTCATACTTTTCACATCAGACTATAACCTCGGCTCCCTCTTCCATGCCTTTCGCTCTCCCGTTCAATCCATCTATCCAATCCTCTCAAATCACCCGTCCCATCCATCGGTCGCACCGAACCAGTGTCTCCTCGCAATGCGTTTTGTCTTTTAAACGCATTGCGACTTGGGAAGAGGCCCGGTGTGTGAAGAAACGGACACGGCCCCAGGCTCGTGGACGGACACAGACGAGGGGCGGCGGGCTTATATATTTCCAAGTGTACGGCCTCAAGGCGAACAAAAGCGGCCGGAATCTTCGAATAGCAGACAGTGGTTTCCTGTCTGATAGTCGAAGATTCCGACCGCTTTTGTCCGAGCTTGGGACGCACACTGGAAAAATATAAGCCCGCCGCCCCTCGTCTGTGTCCGTCCACGAGCCTGGGGCCGTGTCCGTTTCTTCACACACCGGGCCTCTTCCCAAGCCCTCCCTAAATCACCTACTCATCCCTGGAGTTCAGATCCTTCTGGAGCATGGTGAGGTAGGGGACGTAGACGCCGGTGTGTTTTGGGATCACGTAGTCTTCGGAAAGTTCGTCGAAGCGGAAGCTCTTGCGGCCTCCGTTCTTTGCGCGCATCCAGAATCGATATAACTCCTCGAAACGCAGATAATAAAAAACATCCTTCTTCGAGTAATAAATCAGGATAAATGAAATCCCTCCCTGATCCTCAAAATCCTTCATAAATTCCACCTGGTGTTCATGAATATTCGCCAAAGCGAACGTATCCACCGCACATTCCTTCGCATCAAAGCAAACCGGAATTCCCTGTACGGCTCCGATATAATCGACCGTACTCTTCTGTTCAAAATACGCTAACGTAATATGTCTCTTTTCCTTATCAATCTTCATCGGGGTGATCGGCGTCGGCACCTTCTGAATCAGCGCCAGCCTATTATCCCGGTATTTTTCATTTGTCAGGTTAATCAGTTCCTCAAGTAACGAACCTCGTAACCCTCTGGAATTCCAAGATGGCATAGCATGCTCCTTTTTTCTATACTTCTTCCCATTTATGGCTGATCTGCTGCCAGATATCACTTTCAAACAAATGCTTTCGCTGATATAAAATCTTCATTTAAAATAATCCGGAATCTAAAATAGATCCGCCTGAATCTTCTGAAACAGTGCCGGTTCTTTTGCAACGATCACCTTTTTGCTTACTTTTTCAAACTCGTCCTTCATTTCCGGAAACTCTAAACGGTAAGAGTGTAAAAGCTGTGCATCCAGCTTATATTTTTCTTTAAAGAACGCATTGATCTTCTTATCGCCGTACTTAAAGTCACCGATTAATGGATGCCCCTGGCTGGCAAGATGCGCGCGGATCTGGTGTGTCTTACCGGTAATTAGCTTCACTTCCAACAGCGTGTAGCCATTGCCGGACTGAATCGGTGTATACTCGGTCTCAATACGGGATACGGTCATATCCGCATTCTTTTCATACTGTTTTGCTTTCGCTTCATCCCGGATGATCGTCACCTTATTCTTCGCTTCATCTTTAATCAGGTACCCGTCGATTCTCTCCGCCTTTGTCACAACACCTTTTACAATGGTACGATAATATTTGTGGATGCTTCGGTCACGGAAAAGCTCCGACATCACCTGAAGTCCCTTTAGCGTCTTTCCTGCCACCACAATACCGGTCGTATTACGGTCAAGACGGTTGCATACGCCTGGCTTAAAGCTGTTTAATTCTTCCTTCGTAATGCTCTTATTCTCGATCAGATAGGAAATGATATGTTCCACAAGGGAGATATCATTCTTTTCCGCCTTCTGGGATAGCAATCCTGCCGGCTTATCCACAACTAAGATATTCTCATCCTCATACAGAACCTGAAATGCGGCCTTTACCGTCTGTACCTGCATCTCCTCGGAAAAACCTGCGATCGTCTCATCTGATAGAAATAGTCGGATCACATCGCCCTCATTCAGTTTTTCATTTCCTTCTGCCTTCTTGCCGTTTAGCGTGATATTCTTCTTGCGAAGCATCTTATAAAAAAAGCTCTTTGGTGCCTTATTTAAGATCTTTGCTAACAGCTTATCCATTCTTTGTCCTGCTTCATTTTTTGAAACGGTTACTTCCTTCATATTTTACCTCTGATAAAAGAATGCTCTTATAACAAATGGTTGTCATAAAAGCATCCTGTATTTTCTATTGAATTATACCATAAGTGACTGCAAAAATTCCTGAAGCCTTTTTAATTCCCCTTCCGGAAGGCTCTCCGTTGCATCTCTTTTTATATGCCGTAAAAATACATCCTCTTTTTTCTCGATTGTAACCCTTACGGCAAATGCCCTTTTCTTTAAGGCATCCTTTAGATACTGTTCCATATAAGAAGCATCTTCCTTCTCCCTGCCGATCAGGCCGACTGCTTCATTTCCCCGAATGATGAGAAATGCTAAATCCATGACTTTCTCGGTTGATGTAAATACCATATCCGTATACATCGTGTCACCCTCCCGTACAAGAGGCAGTACTTTCTCATACTGTTCTTCGCCTACTGTCTTAAACGGTGCTAACACAATATAGTTTACAAGAAACTTTGCCGACGGCAGCACCCATAGGGCTGCAACAATCGTGAATACATTGGTATTCTCCCATTTATTCAGCGCAAGTCCTGTAATATAAATTGCTGCTGCAATCGAAAACATGATAATCGTACGTAAAAGCTGCTGCCGCTTTCTGCGGTCAATATAGCCATGCTCACCTTTTGAAATCTTTTGCTTACTGATTCGATCTTCCTTACTCATATGTGATTCCCCCTGTCACGTTATGTGTCTTCCGAACTATTTCTCTAGCATTCTATGAATTTCTTCCGGCAGTACTCGATCACTTTTAATCTTTCCTGTTTTGCATTTCTTTCTCAATGTATTGCAAACAATCCTATCTTCTGATTCTTTGTGAGTGCCTGTCTTTAGCCTGCAATCTCTAAATAACTTTCAATAAAGTAATCTGCAAGACTTCTTTTCTCTTCTTCAATATCTCTTGAGAACTCATCCTGTACTGCACAAACCTGCATTCCCGCATTCTTGCCAGCCATAATGCCCTGTGGGATATCTTCGAATACAAGACAGTGTTCCGGTGCTACTTCTAACTTATCCGCCACATACAGATAAATGTCCGGAGCCGGCTTTCCTTTTGCCACTTCACAAGAAGTATGAATCGCATCAAAGTATTCTTCCACACCTAAGCTTTCCACAACCGTCTGCACAAGGTGTCTGGAATTACTTGTGGCAATACCTGTCTTAATGCCATTTTTCTTTAACATCTGTAAAAAGCTTAATACGCCTTCCTTAAGCGGAACTTCATTTTTATATTTTAAATATGCCATCTCGTTCCAGATGCTTTTGATTGTTTCCACATCTTCCGGAATCTCAAAACGTTCTTTAAAATAGCCCGCTGTCTCAGAAAAGCTCATTCCTTCGATTGCACGCTGCAGGTCATCCGGTATCTCAATATTGTAACGATTTAAAAATTCGATATCAATCTGCTTCCACATCCACATAGAGTCTACAAGTGTTCCGTCTAAATCAAAAATTACTGCTTTCTTGTCCTTTAACATTCCTTATCTGCCCTTTCTGTCTCGCCTTTTCTTGCCATGATTATAATACAGTTTTGCCTGTTTCGTCCACTGGTATTTGATGAGTCTGCCTTACTCCCCGCGTAAAGCAGCTAACTCTTCATCCGTTAACTTGCGATACTTTCCTAATTCCAGTTCCGGATCCAGCAAAAGACTTCCCATCGACATACGTTTTAAATACGTCACTTCTTTTCCGACTGCTTCAAACATACGCTTTACCTGATGGAACTTGCCTTCTTTGATGGTAAGATAAATCTCAGATTCTTCTCCCGACTTAATAATATCAAGCTTTGCCGGCATTGCAGTCAGCTCATCATCCACAACAAGACCTTCTGCAAATGCCTTTTTGTCTTCTTCGGTCACGCATCCGTTCACTTTCGCATAATATACCTTGTCCACATGCTTTTTCGGAGAAAGGAGCTGATGCGCTAAGTCTCCGTCGTTTGTGATTAAAAGCAGACCTTCTGTATCCTTATCAAGACGTCCTACTGGGAATAAGTCCTTACGATTCGCATCCTCAATCAGATCCACAACTGTCTTTCCAAATTTATCTCTTGTAGCAGACACAACGCCTGCTGGTTTATTTAACATATAATATTCAAAGTGTTCATAAGAAAGCGGCATCTGATCAAATTCCACCTGATCGCTTCCCGTCTGAATCTTAAATTCAGGACTTGTAACCGTCTGTCCATTTACCGTAACACGTCCTCTTTTGATGTACTGCTTCACTTCGGTTCTTGTTCCAACCGAAAGATCTGCCAAATATTTATCCAATCGTAATGCTTTCTTTGTATCACTCAATTACATCCATCTCCATCCCGGCAGATATTTATTCTTAAAACTGCCTTTACTATACTTTCCAAAACCAAGAGGATGTCCATTCACACAGACTAACAGCCAACCATCCTTTACTTCCTTCTTGATTTCAATTGATTCGCACTTTAGATATCGTATCACATCCATGTCATCCGCTGCAAGGTCATAACAGTTATCATACTCTTCCATCTTCAGCGCATTCGCAAGTGCCTGGCTTGGCTCAAAACGATTCTTCTTCATTTCTCCGATTAAAAGACCGGAGCGAAGCATACGAAGTCCCTTTAAGGATGGAAGACCTTTTGGAAGAAGATAAATTCGGTCTTCTAACACCATTAACTGCTTTGGATCGATCTCAAACTTTAAACTCTGAATAAACTTCATCGCTTCTTCTGAAATCGCATTCTTTCCCAGAGCCTTTCTCTCTTCAATTCGGACACTTCCTTCTTCCGCTGTATCCTTCTTATGAAGAAGCGCTACAAAATGTCCTTCTCCTGCGATCTTATGAGGCCAGATACGGATGCAATGCTTTAGATCCTCACATCCATCCGGAATCCAGTCCGGTCTTCCGAATGAAAATCCATCATAAGACACCGTCTCATCTGTATTCATCTTATCGATCGCCGGAACCACTTCCATATCCGGATTTTCATTTAACAGATACTGAATCGTCCCTTCATTCTCTTCCGGTGAAAATGTACAGGTAGAATATAACAAAAATCCGCCCGGTCTTAACATATCTGCCGCGGTTGTAATGATCTCTCTTTGCAGCCCTGCATAATAATCCACGCCATACTCTTCCCAAGTCTTAATCATAGAAGGCATCTTACGGAACATTCCTTCCCCGGAACAAGGTGCATCTACTAAGATCTTGTCAAAATATCCATCAAATGTCTTTAACAGCTTATCCGGTGCCTCACTGGTCACAATCGCATTGCGAACACCGAACAGCTCAATATTCTTAAGTAGCCCTTTCGCTCTGGAATTACTGATATCATTTGAAACCAGAACACCTTCACCCCTAAGCTTTGCCGCAAGTTCCGTACTCTTTCCGCCCGGTGCCGCACACACATCAAGCACTCTGTCGCCTGGCTTTACATCGAGTAAACTTGCCGGTGTCATCGCACTTGGCTCCTGCAGATAATAAAGTCCTCCATAATAATACGGATGTCTGGCAGGCTGTGCTTCCTCCTCATAAAAAAATCCATTTTTAATCCATGGAATCCTCTCAATCTTAAACGGAACCATCTCCTTAAACTCATCCGGCGTAACCTTTAACGTATTGACCCTGATTCCGCCTAAATGTTCGTCTTCAAAACAGGCAGCATATTCCTCATATTCATCTTGCAAAAGCTCTCTCATCTTCTCTTCAAAACTTGCCGGTAAATTCACTCTCATCTTTTTCAAAAACCTTTCCCTTACCATGGTCACACTGCTCTATCTATATCATATGTGGTTCCCCATAACTTTATGTTTTTCTACTCTTTATTCCATGTTTCCACTTCATAACACATTTTTTTCTTTTTTCAGTCATATCTTCCCACACTTTTTTTGACCTTTTCTTCCCTATTGTACTAAACTTCCCGTCCATTTACCACAATCTTTTTCTAAACTTTTCACCATTCCTTGATTTTCCTTTCCAGTTTTTCATCCCATCCCCAACTCTCTGCTCCCACGCCCCTCATTTCTGCCATGTCATAAAGATAACTTAGGAAAAGGAATGGTTGTTTCGAAAAACCGGTAAATTTCTGATTGCTTATAGAATTGGAAATTAGTATTATAGAAGCAGATGAAAGAAATCAACAAGCTTAAAGTTGTAGAGGTGACATATGATATTTCATACTTTTAATTCTAGTGAACAAAGAAGAGACTTTGGTGGCTCTGCATTTATAGAAATGCAATTCTGTAAACTGCCCTCTA
>SVEB01000047.1 GCA_015057635.1 Lachnospiraceae bacterium
ATGGAATTTATCCTGCATCATATGGATTTTGGCCATGGCGGAAAAACTGGTAGAGATCATAGTGAATCTCGAGTCCCCAAGACACAGATCGGTCTGAGCTTTTATAATCGTATCATAGAGGAATGCATCATCGCGGTTATTGCCGATTCGTACCACGAAGAAATCATTTGCACCTAAATCCCGCATATAGTCCGCAATGGAAATCAGGCTGTTTTGATAAAGTGTATGGGAAGTCTGAAGCCTTCCATCGGTTTCCCCCTGACACCATACCACGAATGTGTGCCGGATCTGGTAGCCATGGTTTTTTAAATACAAAACTGCTTGTTGAAAACGTTCCCCCGCATCTTTAAGAAATACTTTTCCGGGAAGCCATCGTTTGATCTCAGTTGCCCCTTGGGAGGCGCTGACACAGATCAGGCGGGTGCGGGAATAATCATAATAAGAAGAAGCGAATGCGGATACCATAGAACCGGTTTTTAAATCATGATCGTCAAGCCCGTCTGGATTGTTTTCATTTACACCAAATGGTTCGGTAAGGGTGTAAAGTCTGGCAGGATCGCTGATCGCGCGAAACTCAAGAGCCTGATCGGAGGAGACAATAGGGGCTAAGGAAGCAGTTCCAAGGCCTGACATGTTAGACTGCCCCATAAAGATAGCCAAGTCAACCACATATTCAGGAGATTTTTGCGGAGTACGTAAAATCGCATAACTTATCGTTAAGGCAGAGGAATAGGGAAGCACACGGTCGAAATGAATTCGGATGAGGCCGGGGGCCGGACAGCTGACACCTGTGATTGCTGCCTGGTAAGGGCCGGATGCAAGGAAGCATTCCACTGGAATATCTTCCGATAAGAAAGAAGCATCTGAAATATCTAAATACGATTCATAAATGCCGAGTGTTGTAAAATCCACTCGTTCAAAGGAATATTCCTGTAAGTATGCATAATGCTTTATGTATTGCATGCAGGAGGAATGAAAAGAGGTAACCTCAGACTTTGTTCCCTTTTCTTTTAACGGAGTGATGAAAATAAAATACCATACAGCCGCGTTGCTAGTAAGCAGGATGAGAAGAATAAGAAGAAGCAGCTGTTTTTTCTTCATAGAAAACCTCCTTTTAGAGAAAATAGCAGCCATAAGTCGAAAATGACTGCTTTTTATAACTATATCCAATCAGGAAAATATTTGCAAGCCTGGATGCACCAATACTGTCCTTTGGAAATATAATAGTCTTGAGCGACTATAACAAATTGGTTTATTATTTTCTTATTTACTGCACGAAAAACCAATTTGTATATTTTTGGAGGCAGTCTATGGAATATAATAACAGGTTTAACAACTCGGATAAAGGTTACACGGGACGAGTGGAAACCCCATATACATGTAATGGTACCGTTCATACCATTCAGAGAGGCGATACATTCTATGCATTAAGCAAACGCTACAATGTTCCTCTTCAGGCAATATTAAGAGCAAATCCTAATGTGAACGCATATAATCTGCAGATTGGCACAAAGGTATGTATCCCGAACGGTCAGCAGAATGTAACAAAACCAGGAACTGGAGCAACGAAGCCGTCCACGCCAGTACCAGCTCCACAGCCAGTTCCACAGCCAGTTCCACAGCCGGCTCCGTGTCCGGAACCGGCACCATGCCCATCCTGCCCAGAACAGGCACCGTGTCCAGATTGCCCGGAACAACAGCCATGTCCGGAAGCAGAGCCGTGTCCATCCTGCCCGGAACCAGAACCGTGCCCACCACAGCGTCCGTGTCCGGCGCAGCGTCCATGCCCGGAATGCCCGCCATGTCCGGCTTGCCCAGTGTGTAAAGAATGTCCGGAATGCCCACCGCAGCGTCCGTGCCCACCACAGAAACCATGTCCGGTATGTCCGGTATGTCCGGAACCAGCGCCGTGTCCAGCATGTCCGGAACCGATGCCATGTCCATCCTGCCCGGAACCAGAACCATGCCCAGAACCGGCACCATGTCCAGCACAAAAACCATGTCCAGCACAAAAACCATGTCCTGTATGTGAAGAAGAGAAGAAGGCTCCTCAGGCAAGAGTAATCGTTCAGCCGGTAGAAAAGACAGTTATATTGAAGAAGGTAAAAGAAGAAAAGGTAAGTTGTCCGAAACCGACACCAAAGCCGCCATGTAAGAAAGACCTATATCAGAATACAGGGTGTATGCGTCAGTACAGACTAAACTTTGATTATCAGCCGAATTATGGATATAGAATGGATGATGGATATAGAATGGATGATAGATATAGAATGGATGACAGATATCAGTCAGACGCTATGTATGGATCAGAGAGCAGATATCAGTATGATGACAGGGATTCTTCCAGTTATGATGATGTTACCTATAGCGGCTATATGGGCAGAAACAGCATGCAGTATCCGTATCCAATGAATTCCTATGATTCCAGCGCAGCAATGAATGCCGCAGAGTGCTATGTAGTAAAGAGAAATGAAACCCTTCAGGATGTAATGGATAAATTTGATATGAGTCTGGATGAACTCTTTATGTATAACATGCCGAATGACGTATGCCTGTATCCTGGATGTACTCTTTATGTAAAAGGAATGCGCTCAGACTGCAATATGCCAAAAGGATATGGATGCAACAGTGGATGCAGCGGAAACTATCGCTGGTAATGATATCTTAAACTTGGTAATAGTATGATAGGCATTGAAGTGTAAAAAGAATATAGCCCCCCAAAAAGGCTGCTGTCAATCAGAGGACAGCGGCCTTTTTTGCGGGAATTAGGAAAAAGGAAGAAATAGATCCAAATACGGTTCTTTTATGTAAAGCATTACAGCGGGAACGCAGCACTTTGAGAGTGTAAAAGTTCATTTTCACAAAGATTTCTAAACAAATAATTAAATTCATATAAATGAATAAAAAAACTATCAGGATCAAAAAGGAGAAAATTGCAGGGGAGTGGCATAAGAGAAAGAAAAAAAGGATAGGAGTTCTAATGGATGGAAGCAAATTATGAGAAGTAGAAAAGAGGGGATGAGAATCTCTTGGAAAAAAAGAATAGATGTATAGATATACATTTTTATATCATAAAAATTAATCGGTAGATTAAAAAGGGGGGGATTCGTACCATATTAGGAAGAAAAAAATCTGTCGAATTGTGTTGACAATATAAAATATGATAACTATAATAATCCTTGCGTTTAGGAGGAACCCGTATAGTGAGCATAAAATGTGCTAGGATGCATTGGGAGTATAAGTGCAGAATAGCGCTTTTTTTATGAAAACCATTTCGTTAAGGGGGAGTTCCTATACAAGAAAGATGAAAGCTTAATTTACAAATGCAAGTGATGAAAATCACACCTTACTACGTTATTGGCAGACCGTCTTTAAGAACGGCTCTGTACATAATATAAATTAAGGAGATTTACTATGAAAAAAATGATCAAGAGAATTTCCACACTATTCTTAGCAGTAGCGGTAGCGACAAGCTTCGCAGGCTGTTCTAAAAAAAATGATAGTGAAGCGACAACAGCAGAAGGAAATAAGGCAATCAGCAAATTATCGATTGGATTTGTTCCATCAAGAGATGCAGAAGAGATCATTACTGCAACAGAACCTTTAAAGAACCTTTTAATCGAAGAATTAGGAAAGTCTGGCTATGAAGTAGGCAGCGTTGATATCACAGTTGGTACAAGCTTCGAAGCAGTAGGGGAAGCGTTAGCAGCAGGTAGCCTTGATATCGGTTTCGTATCTGGCGGTACTTATGTACAGTTTGAAGATGAAACAACACCAATCTTAACTTCTACACGTGCCGGTTTAAGCAAGGACTCTGAAAACGCGGCTGACTGGAATGATGGTCAGGCTACAGTAAGAGTAGATGATCAGGTTACTTACTACAAAGCATTATTCATTGCTGGTCCATCCGCTAAGGGACAGGAACTTGCAGCGAAAGTAAATGCAGGGGAAGAATTAACATGGGATGATCTTAACTCCGCTCGTTGGGCAGTTGGTGGTACATCTTCTAACGCAGGTTATGTATATCCATGCTTATACTTAAACAATGTATATGGCAAATCAATCACAGATCTTGCAAGCGTAACACCAGGTACTGCTTATGCAACAGCAGCAGCTCAGTTAGCAGCAGAACAGATCGACGTAATGGTTGCTTACGCAGACGCTAGAATGGATTACGAAGATGCTTGGACAAATGAAATGGGAAGAAGCGCTTCTATCTATGAAGAAACAAACGTAATCGCTGTTACAGAAAACATTTACAATGACTGTATCATTGCAAGTAATTCTTCTAAGAATGTAGATGCTGATTTTATTGCAGCTTTCCAGCAGGCAATGAAGAACATCGCACAGACAGAAGAAGGAAAAGAAGTAATTTCTATCTACAGCCATGAAGGCTACCAGATTGCATCTCCATCTGATTACGAAGGAACAAAAGCAGCTCAGGAATTACTGAAATCCCTTGACAACTAGTTCATAGTTTTCATTAATTTGCATTAAAGTAAGGTTGATACGAGGGGGAGATTAAGAATAAATTAATCTCCTTCTTTTTTTAACCCCGATTCTTTTAAACAAACAACAACAATATTTGGAGGATTCTTCTTCATGATCGAATTTAAGAATGTCAGCAAAGTATACCCTAATGGAACAAGAGGCTTAAACAACATCAACCTGACAATTGAACAGGGTGAGTTCGTCGGAATCATCGGTTTATCCGGTGCCGGAAAATCAACGTTAATCCGTTCCATCAACCGCATGCATGAAGTAACAGATGGTGAGTTACTTGTAGATGGTGTTAACGTAAGCAGCCTCAAAGGTAAGGAATTAAGAAAGTTCCGCCGGAACGTAGGCATGATCTTCCAGTCATTTAACCTTGTGACAAGAGCAAGTGTAATTAAGAATGTTCTGACAGCAATGGTACCAGACATGCCATTCTGGAGAGTGTTCTTTGGAGCATTCACAAAAGAAGACAAGCTAGCAGCTTTAGAAGCACTAGATAAAGTAGGCATTTTAGATAAAGCATACATGAGATGTGACCAGTTATCTGGTGGACAGCAGCAGCGTGTAGCGCTTGCAAGAACATTAGCGCAGAATCCAAAAATCATGCTTGCCGATGAACCGGTAGCAGCGCTTGACCCAGTAACTGCAACACAGGTTATGGACGATTTCAAACGTATTAATAAGGAAATGAATATTTCCATCTTAATCAATATCCATCATGTAGATTTAGCGTTAAACTACGCAGACCGTATTATCGGTATCAGAGCCGGTGAAGTGGTATATGATGGTCCGTCAAGCCAGGTTACACAGGAAATCCTGGATGAAATCTACGGAAAGAATGCATAATCGCACGGGAGGCATACATGGCTAGTTTATATGATAAGATATTCAAACCAAAGACAATAACATTAGAAAATGGCCACTCGGTAACGAAAAAAGCGTCCAGAGTTCCTTTAATCCTGCTTATTCTTCTTCTTGCAATAGTGGGATCTGGCAAGATTACAGGCTTTAACATTAGTACACTCGTAGAAAATGGAAGTAAGTTCTTTGATATTTTAAAGAAGATTTTCACACCAGATTTCAGCTATTGGAATAAAGTATGGCAGCCATTGTTAGATACGATCAAGATGTCTGTTATGGGTACTTTTATCGGATGTGCATTAGGACTTCCAGTTGCCGTAATCGCATCATCCAATATTGTGCATAATAAAGCTGTGATTTCTGTCACTCGTTTTATTTTAAGTATTGTGCGTACGCTTCCAACTTTAGTAATCGCCCTGATTGCAACGTTCATTTTTGATCTTGGAACATTTGCAGGTACAGTGGCAATCTCTATCTTTACATTTGGTATTGTGGCAAAGATGATTTATGAAAATATTGAAACAGTAGATATGGGGGCATATGAAGCGGTAGAAGCGTTAGGCGGCAGCAAACCAAGAGCGTTTTTAGCAGCTATCTTCCCACAGATCGTTCCTTATTACCTTTCTACCTGCCTTTACTGCCTGGAAATGAACTTACGTCATGCGGCAATCTTAGGTTATGTAGGTGCCGGTGGTATTGGTATTATTCTTCAGGAAAAAATCGGCTGGAGAGAATACGAAAAAGTAGGAACCATCCTCTTTATGTTATTCTGTGCAGTATTTATTCTTGAAAATATCAGCCGTTATTTCAGAAAGAAGTTAGTGTAGGAGGCAGAAGATGAACGACAGAATCAATGAAAAATTAAATCAGCAGCCGAGAGCATGGATCAAACGTCTGCTTACCGTTGTAGTAGTGGCAATCATCTTAATCTGGTCCTCTACAAGCGTTGAATATAAGGGGATGTCTGCAAATGGTACGAAGCTTGCTGGAAATATCTTGAAGGGTATCACAAGTCCAAGTACGGATATTTTATTCAATTTATCAACAGGAGGCGTGCCATATCTGTTATTAGAGACAGTCTGTATCGCGCTTCTTGGTACTATTATCGGAGCAGTGGTCTCCATTCCGATTTCCTTCATCGCATCTTCCAGAATCATGCCAAAGCCAATCGCTTGGGTTGGAAGCACGTTAATCATGCTAATTCGTACGATTCCAGCGATTATCTATGGTCTTATGGTTATCCGTGTTACAGGTCCTGGTGCATTTGCGGGTCTTCTGACTATGAGCATCTGTTCCATTGGTATGATCAGTAAGATGTATATTGAAGCAATTGAAAACTTAGATATCAGCATCTTAGACTCCATGGATGCGGCAGGATGTACCGGATTCCAGAAAATTCGTTACGGAATCCTTCCACAGCTGTTTGCAAGCTTTATGTCCACTGCAATCTACCGATTTGATATCAACTTAAAAGATGCGACTGTCCTTGGTCTTGTAGGTGCCGGCGGTATCGGTGCACCATTGATCTTCGCGATGAACTCTTATCGCTGGAACGACGTAGGAGCATTATTATTAGGTCTGATCATCTTAGTATTAGTAGTAGAATATTTCTCAACTAAAATCAGAACAAAACTCGTAAGGGGCTAAACAATGAAAAAGACACTGAAGATCTATTTCACATCGGATATGCATGGATATTTCTCTCCAATCGATTATGCGACTGGGGAATACAAAGATACTGGCCTTGTAAACTGCATGATGGGCTTTCAAAAAGACGGAAATACTCTGATCTTAGATGGCGGGGATACCATTCAGGGTTCCCCATTCTCCACCTATGTGCAGAATGAAGTGAAGGATGCTTCCATCTTTGCGAACGTGATGAATCTGGCAGGATACGACTATGTTACCTTAGGAAACCATGATCTGAACTATGGAAAAGATTATTTAAAGAGTTATTTGAATGCACTTGATGCCACCTGTTTATGCGCTAACATCAAGGATAAAGACGCAGAATGTAATATTTTATCGAGTGATGTAAGAGTGATGGAAAATGGCTTAAAGGTCGGACTGATCGGCGTATGTACCGACTATGTCCGCATCTGGGAGAAGAAAGAGAACTTAGATGCGTTTGATGTACAGGATGTAAAGGAGGCACTGACAGCAGAAGTGAATAAGCTTCGTGCGGAATGTGATCTACTAGTTGGCATTTACCATGGGGGATTTGAATGTGATCTTGCCACAAAGGAAGTGTTAACCGATTCCAGAGAGAACATCGCATATGAGATCTGCCGTGACCTTCCATTTGATATTCTTTGCACCGGACACCAGCATATGTCCGTGGCAGATGAGAATGTGTGCGGTACCCATCTGGTACAGACTCCACAGCATGCAGCGGCTTATGTTAAGTTAGAGGCAGTTGTAGAGGATGGAAAGGTATCCGTTTCTTCTGAACTTTGTCCGGCAGGAAGCACATCCAATGAGCAGGCAAAAGAAATTTTAGCAAAGACAGAGCAGGAAGTAAGCGTATGGCTTGATACGCCAAAAGGACATTTTGATCAGCCGATGTTACCGGATACAAAGGTGAATATGGCGTTAAACGGAAGTCCGATCGCTGATTTCTTTAATGAGATCCAGCTGTATTTCTCAAAAGCGGATATCTCCTGCACCAGCCTTGCAAATGATATCAAGGGCTTCGGAAAAGAAGTGACGATCCGTGATATCGTTTCTACTTACCGTTATGAAAATACCCTTGTGGTATTAGAGGTGACTGGAGCTACCTTAAGACAGGCGTTAGAGCGCTGTGGAGAATATTTTGCGGTGGAAGACGGAGTTGTGAAAGTAAGCGATGCATTCTTAAAACCGAAGGTGGAACATTATAACTTCGACTTTTATGCAGGCATTGACTATGCCTTTGATCCGGAAAGACCAGTTGGCAAACGCGTTACATTCCTTCGCTATCAGGGCAAGGACGTGACAGACGATCAGGTATTCAGCCTTTGCATGAATAACTATCGCGCAAGCGGCACCGGCGGCTACGACATGTTTAAATCATGCAAAGTCCTCCGTGAGATCCAGACGGATATGGTGGAGCTGACCATCAATTACCTTACGAGATAGGGGATGGACGAACGGACGGAGAAAGAGCCGGAAAGCATCAGGGCGTGCTGACATGTTTCGTTCCAATGTTCGGACGCATGAGCGGACAAAAAGCGGTTCTGCTCTTTGACTATCAGACAGGAAATCACTGTCTGATAGTCAAAGAACAGAACCGCTTTTTGTTCGTCATGAGCCGGACATTCGGAACGAAGCATGCCAGCACGCCCTGATGCTTTCCGACTCTTTCTCCTGTTTGGTGCATCATAAGGCGGTAAGGTGGGGCAGCTCCCGAGGGGAGGCTGCGAAGGCGCGTGGAGAGACGCTGAAGGCAGCTTTGGCGGGAGGCTACGAAGGCGAGCGAGAGAGGAGGTGGAGGTGGCCACGGTGGGAGGCTACGAGGGTAGGATGGAAGGGGAATATCGGTTAAACCTAACTGGTCAGGTCTGTCAGGATGGTGTGGATGGAATGGGCACGGTGAGACCAGGTGTGGCGGGAAAGGCATTTTTTGAAGGCCTCAGTGGTAATCTGGGTGCACAGGGAGGCGTTGTGTAAGAGTGCGGTGATCTGGGAGGGAAGCGAATCGAGGTCTGTTAAAGTGTAGAAGATGGCTTCTTTGTGATCGGTGAACTCAGCAGAGAGGTAGGCACTTGGATCGGTTACGCAGAGGGCGCCGTGGAGCATGGAGTTAAAGACGCGGTCGTGGGCGCCGTCCTTGAACCAGGGCATGATGTTTAGGGAGAGCTTGGAACGGCGCATCTGGCGGATGCATTCGGCGGAATCGACAAGGCCTCCTAGTATCAGGTTTTCAGGGTGAGAGCATTCTAGTTTGTCCCAGCCGGAACCGAATACGTGAACGGTGATGCCGTTATCAATCAGGGTACGGATGACTTTCCCTCGATAGAAGAAACGGACGTACAGGTCGATGAAGATCATGTTGCGCATGCACTTTTTCTTGTCTTCTGCGGAGATTTCACCTAATTCCTTTATGATATGATGTTCCATGACGGTATCGATGTTCTGGTGGGGATTGATAAGCAGGTCATCGATGATGGCGCGGTAGAAGAGGGCATAGTCGTCTCCAAGTCTTGTGATATAAGAATCGAAGGTTGAGGGCGGAGTATAGTTTCCGGTAAAGAGGACATCAATGGGACGGTCTTTAAACGGGAGAAGCGGGTCTTCCTGTGGGGTTCCCGCCAGAGGGAGAAATGGCATGGGAGTGATATCCGGATAGAATCGCCTCATATAAGTACAGTGGAAATGGTCGATACAGCATTGTATGTAGCGGGAAGGCTTTTTAAGAAGGTGGTCGTAATAGTAAAAGGGATGATCGACCAGGATGTTAAAGCATAATATCTGATGAAGATCCCAATAGGAGAGGGAAGAATCGGTCTCAAATATGTCTTCATTGCTTAAGCCGATAAAGTTAAATGTGATAAGGGCAGTAGGGCCGGAGGACACAAAGTGAGTCAGTTCCTCGGTATGGTCCATTGTTTGCAGATCGAATAAAAACACGTGATAGCCTAAATCATAAAAGCTGTCTGCCATGCTTTCAGAAAAATAGCCAAGCGTCTCAATCCCACCTGTCAGTAAGATGATATTCTGGATTGGCTCAAATAACTGTTTGAAATTCATAATATTGCGATACCTCGTATTGTGTTAATTCGTATTTAGTATAACATAGGTCGAAATGGATGTTAACTATAGATATGGTATTAGTTGTATCTTTTTTGGATTTATGGTAGAATATGAGAAAAAAATTAGGGAATAGGAAGAACAATGTTTGATTTTAAGTTTAATTGGGACGAATCACTGGATACAGGAATGGAGAGCATCGATTCTCAGCATAAAGAGTTATTTCGAATTGCGCGGAATATGGAACAGCTTCTGCTGACAAGATGCATCGGTGTGCAGGAGAGTGCGCTATTGGATATTGTATGTGAATTAAGAGAGTATGTATCGTATCATTTTTACTATGAAGAATCTCTTATGCTGCAGGCAGGATACGTAAATTATGAAGAACATAAAAAACTTCATGATGAATTTAAATTACAGATCATGAATTTAGACTGTCCGGCATTGGCAAAGAATCCACAATCAGAATTAAAGAAGTTAAAAGATACAATTCAGGAGTGGATTTTTACTCATATGCTGATTGAAGATAAAAAAATGATCAAAGAGATAAAATAAGATAAAAACTCTTTTTTTAATCTTTAATGTCAACAAATGGCGGCCCTATGCATACTATATAGTATACAAAGGTGAAATAGATGAGACTATCATGATAGGGGAGGGAAAAGAATGAAGTACGAGAACACTCAGCAGAGTAATACGAAATCATTCGTTATAATCCCAGGTCCGGGTCCTTGGGGACCACCACCACCAGGTCCATGGGGGCCATGGGGTCCATGGGGACCACCTCCAGGATCATGGGGCCGTCCAGGCTGGGGGCGTCCAGGCTGGGGGCGTCCAGGCTGGGGCGGTGGCCCATGGGGAGGGAGACGCAAGTAGTCTTCTGATCCAATAAAAAAGCTCGTTTTTTCTTTTTGTTTATGG